>NZ_JBELMJ010000004.1:5800-70804 GCF_042095875.1 Sphingomonas sp. | reverse complement strand
TAACGTGCGGGCGGCGGGTCCGGGTTCGTCGTGGGTGGCGGCAAGCGGTTCGGCGCCGCAGGGCGAGGCTTGGGACGTCGGCTACGTTCGAGTCCCGGGGCAAGAAGTAGCGGGATCCCGGGTCGAGCCCGGGATGACGGAAGGGGGGCGTTCGTGCGCTGCTTCAGACGTCCCGAGGGTAGTGGAACCCCGGATCAGGTCCGAGGTGACGGTCGAGAAATGTCATGAAGGTCCGAATGACGGAGGTGCCGGGAGGGGGAAGCGCGAGCGTTGCTGCGCCGCCTCCCGCTACTCCTCGCCGCCGCCGTCCTCATCCTCGTCGGCCGCGCGGCGGTCCTCGCGCGCGCTGGGGGGCGGGCCGCGGCTGCCGGCGGGGCCGACGATCAGCGAGCCGTCCTCCGACTGGCGGATGTCGACGCCGAGATCGCGCAGGCGATCGGCGGTCTGGTCGACCGCGCCGCCGATCAGGTCGCCGACCGGATCGCCGTTGCCGATCGCGGCCTCAGGATCGATCGCATTCTCCTCGACCACGACGGGCTTCACGACCGGCTGGATGTCGAGCGCGGATTGCATGAAGTTGCGCCAGATCTGCGCGGGGATGCCGCCGCCGTGGAGGCCGGGGTTGGGCGAATTGTCGTCGTTGCCAACCCAGACGCCGACGACCAGGTCGCCCGCGAAGCCGATGAACCACGCGTCGCGCCCCGATTGCGAGGTGCCGGTCTTGCCGTAGCCGGGTACCGACAGCGCCGCCTGCCGCCCGGTGCCGCGGATCGAGGAGGACAGCAGCGACAGCATCGCCGCGCGCTGCTCCTCGGGCATCGTCTTCTGCCCGCCGGTCAACGACTCGAACCAGCCCTTGTTGCCCGCGGTCTCGCGCAGGCCGTGCGCCTCGACCGGATAGCGCCCGTTGGCGATCCCGGCGTAGGCGGCGGTGAGTTCGAGCAGCGACACCTCCGACGTGCCGAGCCCGATCGTCGCCTCGTTGGCGATCGGGGTCGAGATGCCGAGGTCGCGCGCGGCCTTGATGACCTGGCGCACGCCGACCTGCTGCGTCAGCCGCGCGGCGGCGACGTTGGAGGAACGCGCGAAGGCGCGCGCGAGCGTGATCTCGCCGAGGTAGCGGCCGTCGTCGTTCTTGGGCTTCCATCCCGCGATCTCGACCGGCTCGTCGAGCACGGTGGAGGCGGGCGTCATGCCAGCGCGGATCGCGGCGAGGTAGACGAACAGTTTGAAGGTGGAGCCCGGCTGGCGCTTCGCCTGTGTCGCGCGGTTGAACGCCGAGTCGGCGTAACTCTTGCCGCCGACCATCGCGACGACCTCGCCGTCGAGGCGCATCGCGACCAGCGCGGCCTGCGCCTTCTTCAGCCCCGCCTGGCGGATCACGCGTTCGGCGGTCGCCTGCAGCTTGCGGTCGAGCGTGGTGCGGACCCTGGTCTCGTCGCGGATCTCGCCGGCCTGGTCGCGCGCGCTGGGCAGCACCCAGTCAGCGAAATAGGTGCCGGTCGGGACCGATTGCGCGGTTCTGGCGAGCACGCGCTGCGGCTGCACGGCCTCAGCCTCGCGGTGGGTGAGGAAGCCTGCGTCCTCCATCGCGCCGATCACCACCGCCTGCCGCTTGCGCGCGCCGGCGAGATTGCCGGTGGGGGCAAGGCGCGAGGGTGCCTTGACGAGGCCCGCGAGCATCGCCGCTTGTCCGACGTTGAGGTTCTGCGGGCGGCGGCCAAAGTAGTGCTGCGACGCCGCGGTGAGGCCGTAGACGTTGTCGCCGAAATAAACGTTCGACAAATAGCGCGAGAGGATCTCGTTCTTCGACAGCCACGCCTCAAGCCAGAAGGCGATCGCGACCTCGCGGATCTTGCGCGCGGCGGTGCGGTCGGAATCGAGGAAGGCGTTCTTCGCCAGCTGCTGCGTAATGGTCGAGCCGCCCTCGCGCACCCCGCCGCCGCGCATGTTGTGCCACGCCGCGCGCGCGATCCCCCGCGGGTCGATGCCCCAGTGCGAGAAGAAGCGACGATCCTCGATCGCGACGAACGCCTCGCGCACGTGCGGCGGCAGCGTGGACGCGTCGACGGGCGCGCCGATGATCGCGCCGCGTCGCGCGATCGGCTGACCGCCGGCGTCGGTCAGCGTGATCGAGGGCGGGGTGGGCGGCTTCAACGACTGCGACAAGGGCGCGGTGACCGCGAGCCAGATCACCGCCAGGATGAACAGCACGATCCCCGCGGCGGTGCCGCGCACCAGCCACCTGCCCCAGCGGATGCGGCGGCGGCGCGGCGGCTCGTTCCCGCCACCGTCCCCATCGCCTGAGGCGCCATACCCTCGCGACGGCTCATCCTGCCACGCGTCGAACGACGGCAGCGGGTTGGGGGAGGGCGGCGGCGGGGCGGGGCGCCAGGGATCGCGGGGCGCGTCGGCCGGCGAGTGATTGTACCGGACGCGGCCTGAGTCGTATGGGTCCATGTCTTACTTGGTGACTTACAGCGATATGACAGTGGCCGCAAGCGGCGGCGCGAGGGCGGGGTGATAGCGTGATGCATCGGGCAGCGGAAGCGACGCGGCGGGCAGGCGGATGAGCGCGGGCACGGTCACGATCCTGGTCGACGCCGACGCGTGTCCGGTCAAGGAGGAGATCTACCGCGTCGCCTATCGCACCGGCGCGTCGGTCGTGGTGGTCAGCAACCAGTGGCTGCGCGTGCCGACGCATCCGCAGGTACGGCGCGTGGTGGTGGGCGACGCGTTCGACGCCGCCGACGACTGGATCGCGGAGGCCGCCGACACAGCGACCGTGGTGGTGACGAGCGACATCCTGCTCGCCGACCGCTGCCTGAAACGGGGCGCGAGCGTGCTGGCGCCGACCGGCAAGCCGTTCACCTCCGCCTCGATCGGCGGCGCGATCGCGACGCGGGCGATCATGGCTGACCTGCGCGCGGGCGGCGACCAGTTGGGCGGGCCGGCGCCCTTCTCGGCCGCGGACCGCTCGCGCTTCCTGAACGCGCTCGACGCGGTGCTGGTGAAAGTGGCGCGGAGTCGTCCCGCGTAACTTTTGTTATCCAGGCGTTGACAGCGTCGCCGCGGTTGGTCCAGTTTCGCGCCCACGGTGACGCCAGATCGCCGCGGAGAGGAGCCGGCGATGGTGCTGAGCAAGGGTGACGACGACCCAATCCGCCGGGTAGCGTTAGCCTTGCGTCGGGAGCGCGCCGGGCGGCGCGAAGTTGCGTGGCCGCGGTGAGCCGCCCGGTTGCAGGCGAATCGGACGCGCTCGACCGTCCGCTCGCGGGCGTGCGGGTGGTGGAGTGCGTGTCCGGCACGATGGCGCACACCGCGCGGCTGCTCGCCGATCTGGGTGCGGAGGTGATCCGCGTCGAACCCGCCGGCGGCGGCGCGGATCGGCGCGAAGGGCCGATGCTGGGCGGCGAGAGCTTGTCGTTCGCGGCGGCGAACCTCGGCAAGCGCGCGGTGGCGATGGCGGTGAGTGATCCGGGGTTCGACGCGCTGCTCGCCGCGGCGGACATCCTGATCGAGAACAGCGCGCCGGGCAGCGACGCGCACGCCGCGCTCGATCCCGCAGGCCGCGCCGCGCGTCACACCGGGCTGGTCGTCGTCTCGCTGAGCGACTTCGGGCAGGTCGGGCCGTGGCGAACGTGGCGCGCGAGCGATCCGGTGTTCCACGCGCTGACCGGCGGGCTGTCCCGATCGGGGTTGCCCGACCGCGCGCCGCTGCTGCCGCCGGGCGAGCTGTTCCTCCACGCCGCGGCGACGCAGGCGGCGGTGATCACGCTGGCGGCGTTCATCCAGCGGTTGCGTGACGGGCGCGGCGACCACGTCGACGTCGCGCTGGTCGAGGCGGGGATGGCGGCGCTCGACCCCGGTTTCGGAATCGCGGGCAGTGCGCAATCGGGCGTGCCGCTGTGGAAGATGTTGCGCGGCCGCTTCGACGAGCGGCACCGTTATCCGATCGTCGCGTGCGCCGACGGCCACGTCCGGCTGTGCATCATGGCGCCGCGGCAGTGGCGCGGGATGTGGGAATGGATGGGGCGGCCCGAGGCGTTCGCCGGGCCCGAGTGGGAGAAATTGCAGACGCGCTTCCGCTCGCCCGACCTGATCCCCGCGATCGCCGCGCTGCTCGCGAACAAGACGCGCGCCGAGGTCGAGGCGGAAGCGGCGGCGCACGGCGTTCCCGCCGCGGCGTTGCTCGACCTGGACGAGGGGATCGCAAACGCGCAGGTCGTCGCGCGCGGCGCGTTCAAGCCCGTTTCGATGGCGGGCGTGGCGGTGCCGATGCCCGACGGCGCGCTGGAGATCGACGGGCAACGCGCGGGACCGGGCGGCGGCGTACCGACGCCGAGCGAGGGCGCGGTCGCGTTCGATCACCCGCGCGGCCACTGGACGCCGCCGCCCGCCGCCGACCGGCCGCTCGCGGGGCTCAAGGTGCTCGACATGGGGGTGATCGTCGTCGGCGCGGAGACGGGACGGTTGCTCGCCGACCTGGGCGCGGACGTGGTCAAGGTGGAGAACGGCGCCTTCCCCGACGGGCAGCGCCAGTCGCGCGACAACGCGGCGGTCTCGATCACCTTCGCCGCCGGGCACCGCAACAAGCGCGGCCTGTCGATCGACCTGCGCGCCGACGCGGGCCAGGCGCTGTTCGCGCGCTTGGTGGCGGAGGCCGACGTACTCTTGTCCAACTTCAAGCCCGGCACGCTCGACGCGCTCGGCTTCGCGCCGGATCGGCTGCGCGCGCTCAATCCGCGGCTGGTCAGCGTCGACAGCTCGGCGTTCGGCGCGACGGGGCCGTGGAGCAGGCGCGGCGGCTACGGCCCGCTGGTGCGCTGCTCGGCGGGGCTGTCGAAGCTGTGGGTCTATCCTGCCGATCCGGCGAGCTTCGCCGACGCGGTGACGGTCTACCCCGACCACGTCGCGGCGCGGGTGGGCGCACTGGGCGCGCTGGCGCTGCTGATCCGGCGGATGCGAACGGGGGCGGGCGGGCGCGCGAGCGTCAGCCAGATGGAGGTAATGATGGCGCATCTGGCGCCGCAGTTCGCCGCCCGCGCCGCCGCCGCGGCGGGGGTGGAGGTGACCGAGCCCGAGCCCGAGCGTACCGGCGTGTGGGGCATCTACCCGGCCGCGGGCGACGACGAGTGGGTCGTCGTCACCGCGCGCGACGAGGCCGAGTGGCACGCGCTGGCGCGCGCGATCGATCGCGACGAGCTGATCGACGAGCCCGATCCGGCGGCGCGCGACGCCGTGCTCATCGCCTGGACGAGCGCGCGCACGGCGGACGAGGCCGCCGCGCTGCTCCAGCGCGCGGGCGTGCCCGCCGGGCGGATGCTGCGCGTGGTCGAGCTGCCCGAGCAGGCGCAGTTCGGCGCGCTCGGCACGTTCCGCCACGCGACGCACCCGTTGATCGCGCAGCCGATCACGGTCGAGGCCGCGCCCGCGCGCTCGCGGCTGGCGGCACCCGAGCAGCGCCCGGCACCGTGGCTGGGCGAGCACAGCGCCGCGGTGCTCGCCGACTGGCTGGCGCTGAGCGACGCGGAGATCGCCGCGCTCGCCGCGGCAGGTACGATCGAGATCGCGGCGTGAGGGGGAGCGAAATGACGACATCCGGCGGTGACGCGGTGCTGGTAGAGCGGCGCGACCACGTCATGATCGTCACGATCAACCGGCCCGAGGCACGCAACGCGGTCAATGCCGCGGTGCACGAGGGGCTGGGCGACGCGCTGGAGGCGGCGGACGCCGACCCGGACAACCGTTGCGTCATCGTGACGGGCGCGGGCGACAGGGCATTCTGCGCCGGCGCTGACCTGGTCGCGCTGTCGCGGGGCGAACGGCTGGCGCCCGACGACGTGGCCAAGCAGGCGTGGGGCTTCGCCGGGATCGTCAGCCACGCGATCTCCACCCCGGTCATCGCCGCGGTCAACGGGTCGGCGCTGGGCGGTGGATTGGAGATCGCGCTCGCCTGCGACCTGGTAGTCGCGGTCGACACCGCGACCTTCGGCCTGCCCGAGCCCAAGCGCGGGCTGTTCGCGGCGGCGGGCGGCGTGTTCCGCCTGCCCGCGCAGATCCCGCAGAAGATCGCGACCGAGATGATCCTGACCGGCGACCCGATCAGCGCGGAGCGCGCGATGTCGCTCGGGCTGGTCAACGCGCTTGCCCCAGCCGACGCGCTGCTCGACACCGCGCTGGCGCTCGCCGCGCGGATCGTCGCCAACGCGCCGGTATCGGTGCAGGCGTCGAAGCGCATGGCGCTCGGCATCGTCGACGGTCGCGTCGCGCACGAGGAAGCGGCGTGGGCGCAGAACCGGGCGGAGGCGCGCATCGTGTTCTCAAGCGCCGATTCGCGCGAGGGGCCGCGCGCCTTCGCCGAGAAGCGCGCGCCGGAGTGGACGGCCTCGTGAACGCCGATCCCGAGCGCGTCGCGGTGATCGTCGGCGTCGGGCAGGTCAACGACCGCCCGCACGACCCCGCCGATGGGCGGGAGCCGCTCGCGCTGATGCAGGCCGCGCTCGACGAGGCTGACCGCGACGCGGGTGGCGGGTGGCTGCGCGATGCCGACTCGGTCGCGGTGGTGCAGCAGATCAGCTTTCGCGCGCACAACCCGCTGGCGAGAAAGGTCGCCGCCGCGATCGGCGCGCACCCGGCGCTGGCGTACGAATCGGTCGGCCCGAACGGCGACAGCCCGGTGCTGCTGTTGAACGAAGCGGCGAACCGGATCGCGCGCGGCGAGGGGCGGATTGCCGTCGTCGTCGGCGCGGAGACGCTGCGCACCGCCAGCGCGCGCGCGGCGGCGGCGGCGCGGACCGACGTCGCGTCGCAGAACCCGCTACGCACGCTGACCGACGCCGCGAAGCCGGGTTATCGCCGCCAGTACGGGCTGAGCGCCCCCGTCGACGTCTACCCCTTGTACGAGAATGCCGCGCGCGCCGCCTGGGGACAGACGCTGGCGGAAGGGCAGCGCGAGACCGGCGAGCTCTGGTCGCGCTTCGCGGCAGTGGCGGCGCGCACGCCCGCGGCGTGGCTTCACGCGCGCCGCACCCCCGAGGAGATCGTGACGCCGGGCGCCGACAACCGGCCGATCGCCTTTCCCTACACCAAGCTGACCGTCGCCAATTCGTCGGTCAACCAGGGCGCGGGGTTCATCGTCACCAGCCTGGCGGAGGCGCGGCGGCGCGGCGTGGCGGACGCGCGGATCGTCTTTGTCGGGCGCGGCGCGAGCGCGCACGAGCCGGAGGATTTCCTCGCTCGCGACCGCTACGACGCGTCGCCCAGCATGACCGCGTGCCTGCAGCACGCACTGGCGTGGAACGCGGTCGACGCGGGCACGCTCGACCTGGTCGAGCTCTACTCCTGCTTCCCGTGCGTGCCCAAGATGGCGCGGCGCGTGATCGGCTGGCCGCTCGACGGCGCGGCGACCGTGTTCGGCGGGCTGACCTTCGGCGGCGGGCCGATCGGAAACTACATGAGCCATGCGGTCGCCGCGATGGTCGACAGCCTGCGCGGCGGCGAGGGCACGACCGGGCTGCTCTACGCCAACGGCGGCTACGCGACCCACAACCACGCGATCGTGCTCGCGACGCACCCGCTGCCGGGCGCGGGCGCGCCGCACGACTTCAACGTGCAGGCGGCGGCCGACGCGGCGCGCGGGGTCGTGCCCGCGCTGGACAAGGATTACGCCGGCGCGGCGACGATCGAGACCTACACGGTCTTCTACGCGCGCGGCGGGTCGGCGAAGGGGGGCGTTGTCGTGGCGCGCACGCCCGCGGGGCAGCGCACGCTCGCCAGCGTGCCCGCGGACGATCTCGCGCTGATCGCGTGGCTGACCGACGGCGTGGTCGAGCCGGTCGGGCAGCCGGGCGAGATCGCGCGCGCGGGCGACGTGTCCGTGTGGCGGCGCGCGCCGGCGTGAGGCCCACCCGGCTTGACCGGGGCGATGGCTTCTCCGAACGGTGACCGGCCGCGCGGGCGATCCCGCCCGTGCCGGCCATGACGGAGACAGCAGATGACCGATCCCGCCGCGTCGATCCGCCCGCGGCGCAGCGCGCTCTACATGCCCGCGTCGAACGCGCGCGCGGTGGAGAAAGCGCGCGACCTGCCGTGCGATGTCGTGATCCTGGACCTGGAGGACGCGGTCGCGCCCGAGCAGAAGGCGGCCGCGCGGGATGCGGCGGTCGCCGCCGTGCGCGCGGGCGGGTTCGGGCACCGCGAGCTGGTGGTGCGCGCCAACGCGCTCGACACCGAGTGGGGCGCGGACGATCTGGCGGCGCTGCGGGGGAGCGGGGCGGACGCGGTGCTGCTGCCCAAGGTGTCCGACGTGGCGACGCTGCGCGCGGCGCGGCAGGCGCTGGGCGACGACACGCCGTTATGGGCGATGGTCGAGACCGCGCGCGGTGTCGTAAATCTACCCGAGATCGTCGACGCGAGCCGCGAGGTCGGGCTCGCCGCGCTGGTGGTCGGGACCAACGACCTCGCCAAGGAACTGCGCTGCCGCCCAGGTGCGACGCGCGCGCCGCTGCTGCCGATCCTCGCGCAGGTGGTGCTCGCCGCGCGGATGGCGGGGCTGGTCGCGCTCGACGGCGTCAGCAACGTGCTCGACGATCAGGACGCGATCGCGGCGGAGTGCGCGCAGGGGCTCGAATGGGGGTTCGACGGCAAGACGCTGATCCACCCGGCGCAGATTGCCGCCGCCAACCGCGTGTTCTCGCCCAGGGACGAGGAGGTCGCCTGGGCGGAGAAGATCGTCGCCGCCTTCGACCTCCCCGAGCACGCCCCGCGCGGCGCGATCCGCGTCGAGGGCAAGATGGTCGAGCGGCTCCACCTGGAGGAGGCGCGTCGCACGCTGGCGCTCGCCGCCGCGGTTCAGGCGCGGCAGTAACCCTCGCCCGGCTTCACGGTCAGGCAGTTCTTCTTGCCCGCGAGCCACTTGAGCCCGGTGGCGTCGCCGTCGCTCGGGCGCAGCAGCAGCGTCTCGCCACCGCGGGTGAAGCGCAGCCCGTCGGGCGTCACGGTCGCGGGGTAGGTGCCGGCCATGTCGGCGTCGAGGCCCCAGCGCATGTCGAGGTCGACGGTCGCCGCGCCGGTCGGCTTCACCGTCAGCATCGTGCCCTCGACTCCGATCCAGCGGCCGGCATAATCGCGCGCGGTCTTCGCGATGGTGAGAGACGCAGTTGGCATGGGCGCCGCGATCGGTGCCGGCGTCGCGACAGGCGCGGCGATATTGTCCGCCGCGGGCTCGATCGCACCCATGCTGGTCATGCTGTTGGCGGTCGTCGACGGCGGCGCGCCGTTGCAGGCGGCGAGCGACAGGATGAGGGCGGCGGTCGGAGCGAACTGTTTCATCGCCGTCCCAAACACGGCGGCGCGGGCAAGCGTTCCGGGTAGCGCTCGCGCGCGCGCCGGGGTAAAGGGCGGCGCATCCCGATCCTATCGACCACGAAGGCGTCCACCTCCTTTGCGCATCGTCATCGCATCCGATCACGCGGCCGTCTCAATGAAGGCCGATCTCGTCCAGTGGCTGCGCGACGAGGGGCATGAATTGCTCGATCTCGGCACGCACGATCAGGCCAGCGTCGACTATCCCGACTACGGCTACGCGCTGGCCGACGCACTGGCGGACGGGCGCGCCGAGCGCGGGATCGCGCTGTGCGGATCGGGGATCGGCATCATGATCGCGGCCAATCGCAATCCGGCGGTGCGCTGCGCGCTCGTCGCCGAGCCGATGTCGGCGAGCCTCGCGCGCAGCCACAACGACGCCAACGCGATCGCGATGGGCGCGCGGCTGATCGGCCCCGAGATGGCGCGCGCCTGCGTGTCCGCGTTCCTGTCCACCGATTTTCTCGGCGGCCGCCACTGCGCGCGCGTCGACAAGCTGAAGGACCCCGCATGAGCAGCAATCCCATCGTCGCCAACGACGTCCAGCCAGACGGCTTCTTCACCCGCGGCCTGGCCGACGCCGACGCGGCGGTGTTCGCCGGGATCGAGCACGAGCTGACGCGCGAGCAGACGCAGATCGAGTTGATCGCGAGCGAGAACATCGTCAGCCGCGCGGTGCTGGAGGCGCAGGGCAGCGTCTTCACCAACAAATACGCCGAGGGCTATCCGGGCAAGCGCTACTACCAGGGCTGTGCGCCGTCGGACGAGGTCGAAATGCTGGCGATCGAGCGCGCCAAGCAGTTGTTCGGCTGCGGCTACGTCAACGTCCAGCCGCACTCGGGCGCGCAGGCGAACGGCGCGGTGATGCTTGCGCTCGCCAAGCCGGGCGATACGATCATGGGGCTGAGCCTCGATGCGGGCGGACACCTGACGCACGGCGCGCGCGCGGCGATGAGCGGCAAGTGGTTCAACGCGGTACAGTACGGCGTGTCGGCCGACACGCACCTGATCGACTACGACCAGGTCGAGGCGCTGGCGATTGAGCACAAGCCGCGCATCCTGATCACCGGCGGATCGGCCTATCCGCGCCACATCGACTTCGCGCGCTTCCGCGCCATCGCGGACAAGGTCGGCGCGACCTTCATGGTCGACATGGCGCATTTCGCCGGTTTAGTCGCGGGCGGCGTCCACCCGACGCCGTTCGGCCACGCGCACGTCGTCACCACCACCACGCATAAGACGCTGCGTGGGCCCCGCGGCGGCATGGTGATGACCGATGACGAGGGCGTAGCCAAGAAGATCAACTCGGCGGTGTTCCCGGGGCTGCAGGGTGGTCCGCTGATGCACGTCGTCGCCGCCAAGGCGGTCGCGTTCGGCGAGGCGCTGCGCCCCGACTTCAAGGCGTATGCGGCGGCGGTGGTCGAGAATGCCAAGGTGCTCGCCGCGACGATGAAGGAGCGCGGCGCCGACCTCGTCTCGGGCGGCACCGACACGCATCTGGCGCTGGTCGACCTGACCCCGCTAGGCGTCACCGGGCGCGACGCGGACGAGGCGCTGGAGCGTGCGGGCATCACCTGCAACAAGAACGGCATTCCCAACGATCCGCTGCCCCCGGTCAAGACCAGCGGCATCCGCGTCGGCTCACCCGCGGGCACCACGCGCGGGTTCGGCCCGGCCGAATTCCGCGAGATTGGCCACATGGTCGCCGACGTGCTCGACGGTCTGGCGAAGAAGGGCGAGCACGGGGACCCGGACGTCGAGGCGAACGTTCGTGACCGGGTGCGCAACCTGTGCGCACGCTTTCCGATCTACGAAGGGTGATGCACGTGTCGAAGTTCGATGAAATCCAGGGCGAGATCAAGACCACGCCGGGGCTGGGCAAGAAGATGGCGAAGTACAGCGCGGTGGGCGCGATCATCGCGATCCCCGTGCCGGTGGTCGGACCGATCTTTGGCGCGCTCGCCGGCGCCGCGGTCGCCTATGCGAAGCGCAAGGGCTAAGATTGCGCTGTCCGTTCTGCGGCCATGAGGCCAGCCAGGTAAAGGACAGTCGCCCGACCGACGACGGCGCCGCGATCCGGCGCCGTCGCCAGTGCGAGGGCTGCGCCGCGCGCTTCACGACGTTTGAGCGGATCCAGTTGCGCGACCTGGTGGTGGTCAAGAGCGAGCACCGGCGCGAGCCGTTCGACCGCGAGAAGCTGCTCCGCTCGGTCTCGATCGCCGCGCGCAAGCGCCCGATCGACGCGCTGGGGATCGAGAAACTGGTCAGCGGCATCCAGCGCCAACTGGAGACGACCGGCGACGGCGAGGTCACTTCCAAGCGGATCGGCGAGATGGTGATGGATGGGCTGAAGGTGCTCGACTCGGTCGCCTATATCCGTTTCGCGAGCGTGTACCGCGATTTCAGCGAGGCGCGCGATTTCGAGGAATTCGCCGGCAGCGTCGAGGAAGCGGCGCGCGGATGAGCGACGTGTCCCCGCCTGCGGCCGGCGGTACCGTACCGCCTCCTGCGATCGTGCTCGTGCGCCCGCAGCTGGGCGAGAATATCGGCAAGGCCGCGCGCGCGATGCTCAATTTCGGGCTGACCGACCTGCGGCTCGTATCCCCGCGCGACGGCTGGCCCAACCCCGCCGCCGGTCCCGCCGCGTCGGGCGCGGACGTGGTGCTGGAACGCGCGCGCGTGTTCGACACGGTGGCGGACGCGGTCGCCGACCGCGCGCACGTCTACGCGACCACGGTGAGGAAGCGCGGCGTCACCAAGCCGGTCGTGACGCCCGAGGTCGCCGCGCGCGCCATCCACGCCGAGCCGGGCGGTTCGGCGATCCTGTTCGGTCCCGAGCGCTCGGGGCTGGAGACGGACGACGTCGCGCTGGCGCGCACCATCGTGACGGTGCCGATCAACGCCGAGTTCGGCAGCCTGAACCTCGCGCAGGCGGTGATCCTGGTCGCCTACGAATGGTCGAAGCACGTCGCGCTCGCCAGCCCGCCCGACGTCGAACTCGACCCGCCCGCGCCGCAGGGCGAGCTGGAGGGCATGATCGGGCAGCTGGACGCAATGCTGGAGGAGGCGAACTTCTTCTTCCCGCCAGACCGCGTGCCGACCTCTAAGCGGACGATCCGTACCATGCTGACCAAGCCCGCGTGGTCGAGCCAGGAGGTGCGCACGATGCGTGGCGTGCTCTCCGCGCTGGCGGGCAAGAAGGCGCGTCGCTGACCGCGCTGGGCGCGGGCGATCGTCAGTCCGCGCCCGACGCCTTCGCCGCGGGCAGGTCGATCGTCGCGGTGGCGGTGGGATCGTCGCGCAGCGTCAGCGCCGTTGTCTCGGCGCGAGGAAATTCGATCGTCGCGCCGGTGAAGCCGTCGGGCAGGTCGACCCCGCCGATGCTGCGCAGCAGGAACAGCCCGTCGCCGCTGACCCGGCACGTTGCGTCCGCGCAGGTGAGCGCGCGCAACTGCGGCAGGCGGACCAACGTGGCGAGCGCGCGCCAGTCGCCCGCGACGTCGCCGCGCACCACGCGGTAGTCGAGGCTCCCTCGCGCCGCGTCGCCCAGCGCCGCCGGATCGAGCGTCGCCAATGCGACCCGCGCGTCCTGCAACCGCAGCGGCAAGCGCACGCTGCTCGCGCCCGCCCTGACCTCGACCATGTCACCCGCGGCGAAGCCGGTGCCCGCGTCGGCGCGCAGCGAGAAGGTGACGCGCGCGTCCTGCGCGACGCGATCGCCCGACAATCGGATTGGCACCGCGGACGCGGCCGGCGCGACCGAGCGGCCGATCAGCGTCGCGGCGGGGCGGGGCGGGGCGATCGTGACGGCGACCGCCACGCTGCGCCCGTCCGCCAGCGTCGCGCGCGCGGCGGGCGTCTGACCGGCGCGGAACGACGCCGCCTCGGCGCCGAGCGTCAGCCGGTCGCTGCTTCCCTCGCGCGTCAGCGCGCCGGGGCGGAACATGGTGCCGGCGACGTCGAGCGCGGCGACCTGGTCGAGCCGCGTGCCGCGCAGCACGCCCGCGCGGTCGCCCGCGTGGAGCACGAATCCGTCGATCCGGCTCGCCTCGGCGTAGGCGCTGAGCGTCAGGCGCTGCGGCTCGGCGACGCCGTGGCTGCGGATGCTCAGCACCAGCGGCCCGGGCTTGAGGCCGACGAGCGGCACCTTGAGCGCGAGCGCGTCGCCCGTGCCCTCGAACGGCACCGCGCGCTCGGCGCCGCCGCGCTCCAGCCGCACCTCGGCGACGCACGCCGCCGCGCCCCCGGTCAGCGTCAGCGGCGTGTCGCGCCCGACCACCAACGTCGCGTCGCCCGCGCTCCAGTTGCTCGCGGTCGCGGCGGCGAGCCGGAACTCGGGGCCGTCAAACGCGGCGAACCCCCACGATCCGTGCAGCCGGCCGGTCATGGCGGCCTCGGGCGTCATCGCCGGGCGATCGTCGCCGACCACGAAGCCGCCGCGCGCCGCGTCGGCGGTGACGGGCAGGTCGACCGCGCCGGCCTGTGTCGTCACGCGCAGCCGCATGTCGCGCGCGTAGCTGGTCGAGAACAGCAGCGGCGCGCCCGTCACCGGCAACACCAGCTGCGGGCGCGCCAGGCACAAGGCGTCGCGCGTGCCCGCCTCCAGCGGCGGACGCGCGGGCGGCGACACCGTGGGCAGCGCCGCGACCAGCACCGACTGCGGCTTGCGGAACGACGGCACGGTGTTGAGCAGCAGGTCGGTGGTGTCACCGCGTTGCACGTTCAGCGCCGGGATGAACTGCAGCTGCGCCGACTGGAACGCGCCCAGCATCCGCGCCAGGTCGCGGAATACGCCGATATAGGCGCTGTAGTAACCGTAGCCCGCCTGCGGCGTGGCGGCGAGTTGCAGCGCGATGTTCGCGGGCGCGCCCGAAAGCGTCTGGGCGATCGAGCTGGTCTGCGCGTCGGCGAGCACCGCCGCGCTCTGCCCCGGCGTCAGGCAGGCGGCGCGGGAGTCCTCGCCGGGTTGCACGCACGTGGGGTCGAGCTTCACCGCCAAGCTGCGCGCCAGCACCGGCGACAATTGCGCGACCTCGTCGGCCGAGCGGTGGCGCAGCTGTGACACGAACGCCTCCAGCCGGGTACGGTCGAGCATCGCCTGATTGAGGTCCTGCGACGCGCGCACGAACGCGCCGGGGCGCTGGCGCACCGCCGACTTGATCGCGGAGAAGGCGCCGCCGGTGTCGGGCACCAGGAACACGACCGCCTGCTGCGCGCCCGCGGGCACGACCGCGTCGATGGTCGCCTCCTTCGGCTTCCAGGTGCGCGCCTCGCTCAGCCACTGCTCGGGCGGCGGGTTGGTCGCGCCGCGCAGGAAGGCGAGCACCATGCGGTAGTGCGCGCCCTGATCGGCGGGCAGCGCGGCGGACACGCGCAGCCGGTCGCCCGCGGAGAGATTGGGCACCTGCGATAGCGGCAGCGTGGCGCCCGCGTGCGTGACCGTCACGCGCAGCGACGGCCCGGTCAGGTCGAATGCATTGCCCTGCGCGGCGGCGGGCGCGGCGAACAGCAGCGCGGCGAGCGAGAGAAGCGAGCGCACGCCGCTGCTTTACCGCCCGCGTCCCCGCGCGCAATCACATGCTGGCGGCGACACCGCGCGCGGCGAACTGCTCCTCCGCCGCGTCGACGCTGGTTCCGCGTGGACGCGGCATCGCGATGGCGCGCGCGTGCTCCCTCAGCACCACCGCCTCGAACCCCTCAGCGCGCGCGTCGAGCGCGGACCAGGCGACGCAGAAGTCGTAGGCGAGCCCGACGAACACGCAGCGCGTCACGCCGCGGTCGCGCAGCGCGCCCGCAAGACCGGTACGCGTCGCGCGATCGTTCTCGAAGAAGGCGGAATAGCTGTCGACCACGGGGTTCGCTCCCTTGCGCACGATCAGGTCGGCACGCGCCACCGCGTCGGCGATCGCCGGGTGGAAGTCGGCACCGGGCGTGCCCTGGACGCAATGGTCGGGCCACAGCACCTGCTCGCCGTAAGGCATCGCGATCGTCTCGAACGGCTGTCTGCCCGGTTGGCTGCTCGCGAACGACAAGTGCCCCGCCGGGTGCCAGTCCTGCGTCACGACGACGTGCGCGAACCGCCGCGACAGCGCGGCGATCGGCGCCATCACCGCGTCGCCGCCCGTCACCGCCAGGCTGCCGCCGGGGCAGAAGTCGATCTGCGGGTCGACGATGACGAGCGCGTCGGTCGCGGCGATCACCTGAACCCCACCACGGCGTGCGGAACGTAGGGCGCCTCCAGCCGCGCGATCTCGCCCTCGGTCAGCCCCAATTCCAGCGCGGCGATCGCATCGTCCAGGTGCGCGGCCTTCGACGCGCCGACGATCGGCGCGGACACCTCGGACTTGGCGAGCACCCAGGCGAGCGCGACCTGCGCGCGCGGCACGCCGCGCTCGGCGGCGATCGCGGCGACTTCCTCGACGACGCGGCGGTCGGCGTCGGCGGTGTGCGCGTACAGCGTCTTGCCGAATTCGTCGGTCTCGGACCGCTCGGTCGTGTCGTCCCAGTCGCGCGTCAGCCGCCCGCGCGCCAGCGGGCTCCACGGGATCACGCCGATGCCTTCCGCGTCGCACAAAGGCAGCATCTCGCGCTCCTCCTCGCGGTAGAGCAGGTTGAGGTAGTTCTGCATGGTGGCGAACCGCGTCCAGCCGTTCGCCTCGGCGACGTGGAGCATGGTCGCGAACTGCCATGCGTACATCGACGACGCGCCGATGTAGCGTGCCTTGCCCGCCTTCACGACGTCGTGCAGCGCTTCGAGCGTTTCCTCGATCGGGACGTCGTAATCGAAGCGGTGAATCTGATAGAGGTCGACGTAGTCGGTGCCGAGCCGGGTGAGGCTCGCGTCGATCTCGGTCATGATCGCCTTGCGGCTGAGCCCCGCGCCGTTCGGACCCGGGCGCATCCGGCCGTGGACCTTGCTCGCGATCACCACCTCCTCGCGGCGCGTGAATTCCTTCAGCGCGCGCCCGACGATCTCCTCCGACGTGCCGTCGGAATAGACGTTGGCGGTGTCGAAGAAGTTGATCCCCGCCTCCATCGCGCGGCGCAGGATCGGGCGGCTCGCCTCCTCGTCGAGCGTCCAGGCGTGGTTGCCGCGATCGGGCACGCCGAAGGTCATGCACCCCAGGCACAGGCGCGACACGTCGAGGCCGGTCTGGCCGAGCTTGGTATAGTCCATCGTCACTCCCCGCTTCGCCTGGTGCGCGCTCAACGATCCAGAGGCCGCGTGGTTCTCGCCTCGATCGTCAAAAGCGGTAGCGCAATTCGGCGCGACCGCCCGGCGGCAGCGTCACCGTCCAGGTGGCGACCCCGTCGACCTGCGCGAGGCCGGAGTCGTCGCTGGTGATCTTCTGCCCGGCGACACCGATCGGCACGTCGAGCGTCGCGGGTGCGCGGCCGGCGTTGCTGGCGCGCAGCACCGCCTCCTTGGGCGCGGTGGTCACCTGCTCGACCAGCACCTGTGCGCTGGTGCCCGCCGCGAGGCGGAACGTCTCGCCCTCCGCGCGGTCGCCCAGCGCACCGAGCCCGAGCAGCAGCCGCTCGCCGCCCCCCTGCGCGTAGGTAGCGGCGCTGCCCGATGGCAGCGCGATACCGAGTCGGTCGTCCTCGCTGTTGCGCACGCGCAGCACGATCGCGGTCGGCGACGACGCGATCGCCTGATAGGGTAACACATGCAGGCGATAGCGTCGCTCGAACGGCACGGCGGTCCGCGCGAGCAGCGCGACCTGCTTCTGCCCGCGCGGCGACACCGTCACGGCCTCCGGCACACGGTACAGCTTGAGGTCGCCCAGGTCCTCGGGTGGCGGGGGCGGTGGCGGTGCCGGCGGCGGGGGAGGTGGCGGCGGCGCGAACATCGCGGCCATCCGCGAGCCCGTCACCACGATCTCCTCCGCCGGCTCGAACGTCTCCTCGGGCAGGTCGGAGGTAGTGGTGCCGAGCGGGAAGCAGCGCAGCGACAGCGTCTCCATCGCGCGCCGCAGCGACGGCGGGGCGACACGGTTGAGCCGCCCCGCGACCGCAGACACCTCGGCGCGCGCGAACGTCTCCGGATTTCCGTTGGCGAGCGTCAGCCACGCGAACAGGTCGAGCGCGCGGCCGTCCGCGGCGACGGTCGCGACGTAGCTCGCGCGCCAGTCGAACCCCGATGCCAGATAGCTGACCCGCACCGTCACGGTGCGCGCGCGCGGGCTGTTCGTCGCGACGCTCAGCACCGGCTTGCTCGACAGTCCCGCCGGCACGCCCGCGAAGCTCAGCCGTTCGGCCAGGCCGGCGCAGCGCAACGTCTCGATGCCCGCCGCGGTGCGCAGCACCACGCCGCCGACCCTGGTGCGCGGCCCCGCACCGCTCGCCGGCGCGGCGACGATCGTCGCCTGCTCGCTGGTCACGGCTCCCGTGGCGCGGTCGGTGCGGGTCAGCGTCACCTGCCGCCCGAGCGTTCCGTCGATCAGCGCGGCGGGCGACAGCAGCCGCGCGTCGCGGTTCTTCTCGGCCACGCCGCCGGGCAGATTCTCGACCAAGGCGCTGACCGGGACGATCCCGTCGGCCACGCCCTCCAGCCGCAGCACCGCGGGGCCGCGCGGCAGCCGCACGCGCCGCAGCTCGGTGACCAGCGCGAACCCGCCGAGCTGGCCTAGGTCGATCGCGCCGCGGGCATCGGGCGCGCGGTACACGGTCAGCGCGACGCGGTCGGGCGCGGGCGAGGTCACCACCGCCTGCGCCGCGGCGGCGCCGGGCCAGGCCGCCGCGAACAGCCACGGCGCGAGCAGCCGGCGCATCAGTAGCGCGTGTCGAACGTCGCGGTCACCACCGCTTCCCCGTTGGCGGGCACCGGCACCTGCCACCGCGCACTACCCGCGCTGGGGCGCTCGCTCGGTCGGCTCTCCTCGATCACGCGGGTGTCGGCCCAGTCGAGCCCGTTCTGCACCAGCTCCACCGTGACGCCGCGCGCCCGCGCGTTGGTCAGGCGATAGCGGACCTGCGTGCGCCAGCGCCCGCTCCCCTGGCGCGTGCGCGACAACGTGGTCGGCTGCACCTTGACGTCGAACGCGTCGCCGGTCGGCAGCGCGATCGTCGAGCCCTGCGGCGTGTGGTCGATGCGGTTCTCGCCGATGAACTGCGGCTGCCCGCGCGCGTCGCGGACGTAGACGCGCACCACACCCGCGGGCAGCGCATCACCCAGGCCCGCCGCACCCGAATTGGCGAAGCGCAGCACGCTCTGCGCGCCGCGCGGCTCGTCGCTGCTGCCGAGCCACGCGTTCTCGAACCGGTAGCCCGAACTCGCCGCCGCACCCTTCACGTCGAGGAAGCTGACCTGCTTGGTCTGCTTGTCCGCGATCGTGGTCCGCTCGGCTAGCGGATAGAGGTAGAAGTCGCCGAGCTGCTCGCGCGACGACGCCTCGGTGCCCGCCTGCATCCTGACCGGACGGCGCGGGCGCGGGCGGTAATCGTCGCCGTCGTCGGACCCGCCGACCTCGCCCGCGACCAGCAGGGTACGCGCATCGTTGAACGTTGTGCCGCTGGTGTTGCGCAGCGTCACCCAGCCCTGCACGTCGACGCGGCCGCTCTTGTCGTCGAACAGCGCCACGTAATCGGCGCTCCAGCCCAGCCCTCGGCTCAGGTACGACAGCCGCGCGGGCCGCGCGCCGCTGCGCGTGCTCGCCAGCGTCACCGACAGCGTCGGGCGCGCGCGCAGGCTGTCGGGCACGCGGTCGAACACCGCGCGCACCGGCAGCCCGTCGTCGCGCAGCACCTCGATCCGGCCCGCGATGTCGAGCACCACGCCGCCGTTGACCGCCAGCACCCGCGCGCGCTCGCGCGTTTCCGCGCCGGTCGCGGGGTTGGTGCGGATCATGGTGATCGTTTCGCCGACCGCTTTCTCCATCAGGCTCGTCGGGCTGAGCAGATCGTAGTCGAAATTCTGCTCGACGATCGTCGCGTCGGGCACCGACAGCGATACCGTTTCCGCGCGGATCTGCGCCGACACGTCGGGAAAGTCCTGCCGCACGCGTCCGTTGGCGAGGTTGAGCGTGCGCACGTCCTGGATCAGCGCGACGTCGTTGTTGTAGATCGCGACGGACAAATCTCCCTGCGCGCTGTTCGCGCCGGGTGCGGCGGCGGGCGGCGGAACGGTCGCGGGCGGCTGCTGCGCGTCCGCCGCCACCGGCCACGCCAGCATCATCGCGCCCGCCCAGATCTCCCGCATGTTCCGTCCCCCCCTGCGCCAGCATCATGCGAGGCTTCGCCGCGCGACGCAATGGATGCCGCGTCGCGCGGCCAGGTCAACGATCAGTGGTTATCGCGCGGCAGCCCGGCGGTTTGCGCGATGCGCTGGAACTGCTCCGCGCCTTCCAGGATCGCGCCGGTGTTCATCTGGCCCACCACCGCGCGCTGCATCGCCTGCCACGGCGTCTGCGAGGCCGGGTAGGCGAAGCCGCCGGCTTCCTCCAGCCGGCGCCGCCGCTCGGCGAGCTCCTCGTCGCCGATCAGCACGTTCACGGTGCCCGTGTTCAGGTCCATCCGCACGCGGTCGCCGCTGCGGATCAGCGCCAGCGCGCCGCCCGCCGCCGCCTCGGGGCTGGCGTTCAGGATCGACGGCGAGGCCGAGGTGCCCGACTGCCGCCCGTCGCCGATGCACGGCAGCGCGTGAACCCCCTCGCGGATCAGATAGGCGGGCGGGCGCATGTTGACGACCTCGGCGGCGCCCGGATAGCCGATCGGCCCCGCGCCGCGCATGAACATCAGCGTGTCCGCGGTGATGCGGGTTGCGGGGTCGTCGATGCGGCGGTGGTAATCCTCCGGTCCGTCGAACACCACGGCCGGCCCCTCGAACGCGTTGGGATCGTCGGGGTTGGACAGGTAGCGTTCGCGGAACTCCGGCCCGATCACGCTGGTCTTCATCACCGCGGCGTCGAACAGATTGCCGTGCAGCACGATGAAGCCGGCTTCCTCGACCAGCGGCTGCTCGAACGGGCGGATGACGCGCTCGTCCTCGATCGCGACGTCGCGGCAATTGTCGCCCATAGTCTGGCCGTTGACCGTCATCACGCCCTCGTGGATCAGCCCGTGACGCATCAGCTGCGCGACCACCGCGGGCACGCCGCCGGCGCGGTAGTAATCCTCGCCCAGATACTCGCCCGCGGGTTGCAGGTTGACCAGCAGCGGCACCTTGTGGCCGTGCGTCTGCCAGTCTTCGAGCGCGAGCTCCGCGCCGACGTGGCGCGCGATCGCCGCCAGGTGAATCGGCGCGTTGGTCGACCCGCCGATCGCCGAATTGACCACGATCGCGTTCAGGAACGCCTCGCGCGTCATGATGTCGGAGGGTTTCAGGTCCTCGTGCACCATGTCGACGATGCGCTTGCCGGTGCGCCACGCCACCTCCTGCCGGTCGCGGTAGGGTGCGGGGATCGCGGCGGAGCCCGGCAGCATCATGCCCAGCGCCTCGGCGAGGCTGTTCATCGTCGTCGCGGTGCCCATGGTGTTGCAGTAACCGGTCGACGGCGCCGACGAGGCGACCAGCTTGATGAAGCCTTCGTCGTCGATCTCGCCCGCCGCCAGCATCTGCCGGCCCTTCCACACGATCGTGCCCGACCCGGTGCGCTCGCCCTTGTGCCAGCCGTTGAGCATCGGCCCGACCGACAGCGCGATCGCGGGCAGGTTGACGGTGGCGGCCGCCATCAAGAGCGCGGGCGTCGTCTTGTCGCAGCCGGTGGTCAGCACCACGCCGTCGAGCGGGTAGCCGTAGATCGCCTCGACCAGCCCGAGATAGGCGAGGTTGCGGTCGAGCCCGGCGGTCGGGCGCTTGCCCGTTTCCTGGATCGGGTGGACCGGGAATTCTAGCGCGATGCCGCCCGCCTCGCGAATGCCCTCGCGCACGCGCTCCGCCAGCACCAGGTGGTGGCGGTTGCACGGCGACAGGTCGCTGCCGGTCTGCGCGATGCCGATGATCGGCTTGCCCGAGCGCAATTCCTCCAGGCTGAGCCCGAAGTTCAGGTACCGCTCCAGGTACAGCGACGTCATGTCGATGTTGTCGGGATTGTCGAACCAGGCGCGGGAACGCAGCTTGGTGACGGGCTTGTCGGTCATCGAAGAATATTCTCGCGTGAAACGGTGCGGATCAGCGCGCGACGGAGACGCGGTAGATCATGCGGTGGTGGTACGGCTTGCCCGGATCGACCCGCGCCGAGCCGAACGCGGGCTGGTTGGGCGTGTCGGGGAACAGCTGCGGCTCCAGCGCGACGCCGTCACCCATGCGGTAGAGGTGCCCGCTCTTGCCCACCAGCGCGCCGTCGAGGAAGTTGCCGGTGTAGACCTGCACCCCCGGCTGGTCGGTCAACACCTCCAGCACGCGGCCCGAGCCTGGGTCCTCCAGCCGGACCGCCAGCTTCGGCTCGGCGCTGCGCCCGCCGTCGAGCACGAAATTATGGTCGATCCCGCGCCCGATGACGATCTGCGGATCGCGCCCGTCGCGCACCACCTCGTCGATCGCGCGGGCCGTGCGGAAGTCGAACGGCGTGCCCGCCACCGGTGCGAGCGCGCCGGTCGGGATCAGCGCGGCGTTGACGGGGGTGTAGCGGCTCGCGGGTATCGTCATCCGCTGCGCCAGCGCGCCCGGCTGTCCCTCGCCCGCCATGTTGAACAGCGCGTGGTTGGTCATGTTGACGATCGTCGGCGCGTCGGTCCTCGCGTCATAGTCGATGGTCAGCGCGCCGCGGTCGTCCAGCATGTAGGTGACGGTGACCGCGAGCGTGCCGGGATAACCCTGGTCGCCCGCCGGGCTGGTCAGCGTCATCGCGACGCGCGCGACCCCGTTCTTCTCCGACACGTCGCTGATCCGCCACACGCGCTTGTCGAAGCCGGTGGTCCCGCCGTGGAGCGAATTGGTCTTGTCGTTGAGCGGCAGCTGGAACTGCTTGCCGTCGAGCGTGAAGCGCCCGCCCGCGATCCGGTTGGCGTAGCGCCCGACCGTCTGCCCCCAGAAGTTGGGCCGGTCGATGTAGCTCGCCGCGTCGTCGTAGCCGAGCGTCACGTCCGCGACTTTCCCGGCGCGGTCGGGCGCGTTCAGCGCCTGCAAGGTCGCGCCCAGCGTGATGACGCGCGCGCTGACGCCGTTCCTGCCGGTCAGCACCACCGCGTCGATCCGGGTACCGTCGGACAAGGCGCCGAACGCTTCGCGCTTCGCGGTCGCGGCCTCAGCGGCGGAGACGAACCCGCCCACCAGCACGGGCGCGCACGCGGCGGCGACGAAATGGGTGGTCAGGCGTGCGTGTCGGCGCATAGAAAGTCCCCTCCAACGGCGTTGACGCGCCGCTTGGGCTTTATATAGTCGGACAAATACCGCCGGAGCAACCGCCAGTTGGCGCCGGTCACGCGATGTTCTCAGGAGAGGTTCATGGCAGTCACGCCAACCGCCGTGTCGACCGCAGGGGGTGCGGCGACGTCCGACCCCGCCGGTTCGGCGAGCTACCGCCCCGCCTTGACGCTGCTCGCCAGCCTGTTCTTCATGTGGGGCTTCATCACCGTCATCAACGGCACGCTGCTGCCGCACCTGCGCAGCGTGTTCGAGCTGAGCTATTTTCAGGCCGCGCTGATCGAGAGCGTGTGGTTCATCGCCTATTTCGTCGCCTCGATCCCCTCGGCCAAGCTGATCGAGCGGATCGGCTATCAGAAATCTCTGGTGACGGGGCTCTTGGTCATGGCGGCGGGTGCGCTGGGCATGATCCTGGCGGCGAGCCTGCCGTCCTACGGCGTCACCTTGTTCATGCTGTTCGTGATCGCCAGCGGCATCACGCTGCTGCAGGTCGCGGCGAACCCGTACGTCGCGGTGATCGGCCCGGCCGAGACCGCCTCGTCGCGGTTGAACCTGGTGCAGGCGATGAACTCCGCGGGCACGATGCTCGCGCCGCTGTTCGGCGCCTACCTGATCCTCGGCCGCTCGAAGGGCGGCACCGCGGTCGCGGGCACCGTGCTGACCCCGGCCGAGCGACTGGCGGACGCGCAATCGGTGATGCTGCCCTACGCGCTGGTCGCGGGCGTGCTGATCGTGCTCGCGGTCGTGATCGCGCGCTTCCCGCTGCCCGCGATGGGCGCGGCGACCAGCCGGCTGGCGAAGGAGGAGCGGCGCGGCCACTCGCTGTGGCGCCACCGCAATCTCGTCTGGGGCATCCCCGCGATCTTCATCTACCTGATCGCGGAGATCGGCGTCGGCAATCTGTTCGTGAACTTCGTCAGCCGCCCCGACATCGGCAACATGACCACCGAGCAGGCCGGGCGCTACCTGACGCTGTTGTGGGGCGGGATGATGGTCGGCCGCTTCGTCGGCTCCGCCATCATGCAGAAGGTCGACGCGGGGCTGGTGCTGGCGGTGTTCTCGGTCGGCGCGTTCGTCGTCATGGGCGTGACCGTGGTCGCGAGCGGACCGGTCGCGATGTGGTCGCTGATCGCCGTGGGGCTGTTCCACTCGATCATGTTCCCGACGATCTTCACGCTCGGCATCAAGGGGCTGGGCCCGTTGACCGAGGAAGGCTCGGGGCTGCTCATCATGGCGATCGCGGGCGGCGCGCTGGTCGCGGTGCAGGGCTGGCTCGCCGACGCCTACGGCCTGCAGCAATCGTTCATCCTGACCGCGCTGTGCGAGCTCTACATCCTGTTCTACGCGCTCTGGGGGTCGAAGCCGGTGGTGTCGGGCGCGCACGCACCCGCGCGCTGAACCGACGTACGGCCGGGCGCCGGACGGGCGCAGCTTCCTTGACGCGTCGGGCGGCACGTGCGAACCGGCGCGCACTACTTGTCCGACTAAATAGGTGAGCGATGCAGATCACGGGCGCGATAATGGTGGGCGCGGACGACCGCACCGGCGGCACCACCTTCCAGGCCGTCGACCCGGCGAGCGGTGACACGCTGTCGCCTGCCTTCCACGAGGCCTCACCCGCCGACGTCGACGCCGCCTGCGCGCTCGCCGCGGAGGCGTTCCCGACCTTTCGCGACCTCGCACCCGAGGCGCGCGCCGCGTTCCTCGAAAGTGTCGCGGGGGAGATCGCCGCCATCGGCGACGACCTGATCGTCCGCGCGATGGCCGAGAGCGGGTTGCCGCGCGCGCGGCTGGAGGGCGAGCGCGGGCGTACGATGGGGCAGCTGAAGCTGTTCGCCGCCGTGCTGCGCGAGGGCAGCTGGATGGACGTGACGATCGACCCCGCCATGCCCGACCGCGCGCCGCTGCCGCGCCCCGACCTGCGCCGCGTGAACGTTCCGCTCGGCCCCGTCGCGGTGTTCGGCGCGTCGAACTTCCCGCTCGCCTTCTCGGTCGCGGGCGGCGACACCGCCTCCGCGCTCGCCGCCGGCTGCCCGGTCGTCGTCAAGGGCCACCCCGCGCACCCGGGCACCGGCGAGCTGGTCGCGCGCGCGGTCCGCGCCGCGGTCGCCAAGGCGGGGCTGCCCACGGGCGTCTTCTCCTATCTGCCGGGCACCACCAACGAGCTGGGCGGCGCGCTGGTCGCCGACCCGCGGATCAAGGCGGTGGGCTTCACCGGCTCGCGCGGCGGGGGCCTCGCATTGGTCAAGATCGCGAGCGAACGCGCGGAGCCGATCCCGGTCTATGCCGAGATGTCGAGCGTCAATCCCGTGGTGCTGTTCCCCGCCGCCGCCAAGGCGCGCGGCGCGGCGCTGGGTGAGGCCTACGTCGCCTCGCTGACGCAGGGCGCCGGGCAGTTCTGCACCAATCCCGGTCTCGTCATCGCGCTGGAGGGCAGCGACCTCGCCGCGTTCGAGGCGTCGGCCGCCGCCGCGATGGGCAAAACGCCCGCCGGGCAGATGCTGACCCCCGCGATCCACGGCCTCTACAGCAAGGGCGTCGACGCGCTCGCCGCGCACGCGGCGGTGGAAACGGTGGCGCGCGGCCCGGTGGGAGAGGGCGTCAACCAGGCGCAGGGCGCAATCTTCGCCGCCAGCGCCGAGGCGTTCGCGAGCGATCCGGTGCTCGGCCACGAGGTGTTCGGCTCGTCCTCGATCGTGGTGCGCGCGCGCGACATGGACGAGGTCAAGCGCATCATCCGCGGGCTGGAAGGACAGCTGACCGCCACCGTGCTGTTCGACGAAGAGGACGAGGAGCTGGTCGCCGAGATCGTGCCGCTGCTCGCCGAACGGTCGGGCCGCGTGCTCGGCAACGGCTGGCCGACCGGCGTCGAGGTCAGCCACGCGATGGTCCACGGCGGGCCGTTCCCCGCCACCAGCGACGGACGCACCACCTCGGTGGGCACGCTCGCGATCGCGCGCTTCCTGCGCCCGGTCTGCTACCAGAACCTGCCCGACCGCGTGCTCCCGCCCGCGCTGCGCAGCGACAACCCTTACGGCGTCGCGCGTCGGGTCGACGGAGCCATGACGCAGGCCTGACACGGTCCGGCCGCTAGAGCCGGCGTGAATGGGAGAGGATGAGAAGATGACCTTGTCGCTGGTTCAGTTCCGCGCTCCCGATGGCGCACGCGGGGTCGCGCTGCTGCACGACGGCGCGGCGCGCGTGGTCGCGGGCGCCGACACCGTGCTCGCGCTGGCCGAGCGCGCGCTCGCCGACGAGCGAACGCTGGCGGCGACCGCGCAGGCCGCCGCGGGCGCGCCGATCGACCTGGCGGGCGTCACCCTGCTCGCGCCGGTCGACCATCCCGACAGCGCGCACCTGCTGCTGACCGGCACCGGCCTCACCCATCTCGGCTCGGCGGAAGGCCGCGACAAGATGCACCGCGCGATCAACGACGCCGCGCAGCAGACCGATTCGATGAAGATGTTCCTCTTGGGCGTCGAGGGCGGCAAGCCGGCGGGCGACGCGGTCGGCGCGCAGCCCGAGTGGTTCTACAAGGGCGACGGTTCCTCGCTGGTAGCACCCGGCGAGCCGCTGCCGTCACCCGACTTCGCGCTCGACGCGGGCGAGGAGCCGGAGATCGCAGGCGTGTACCTGATCGCCGCCGACGGCACGCCGGTGCGGCTCGGCTACGCGCTCGCCAACGAATTCTCCGACCACGTAACCGAGCGCGGCAATTACCTGTGGCTCGCGCATTCCAAGCTGCGCCCCGCGGCACTCGGCCCCGAACTGCTGCTGGGCGAGCTGCCCGCGCACGTCGAGGGCACCAGCCGCATCGTGCGCGACGGGCAGACGATCTGGGAGAAGCCGTTCGTGTCGGGCGAGGCGAACATGTCGCACGCAATCGCGAATCTGGAGCACCACCACTTCAAGTACGCGCTGTTCCGCCGTCCCGGCGACCTGCACGTCCACTTCTTCGGCACCGCAACCCTGTCGTTCAGCGACGAGGTGCGCACGCAGGGTGGCGACGTGTTCGAGATCGAGGCCGCGCCCTTCACGCTGCCGGTGCGCAATCCGATCGGCCGCGCGACCGACGTCGCCGCCGCGGCCAACGTCCGCGTCAAGGCGATCTAGGCGGTGACGCTCCGCATCGCCATCGTCGGCCTGGGCAAGATCGCCAACGACCAGCATATCCCCGCGATCCTCGGCTCCGACGCGTTCGCGCTGGTCGCCGGTGCCAGTCACGCGGGCAGCTATCCCGGAATCGCGATGTTCCGGGACGTCGACGACCTGCTCGGCTCGGACGTTGCGTTCGACGCGGTCGCGATGTGCCAGCCGCCGCAGGTCCGCTTCGACGCCGCGGCCAAGGCGATCCGCGCCGGCAAGCACGTGCTACTGGAAAAGCCGCCCGGCACGACGCTCGCCGAGGTGGCGGCATTGGTGGGGCTGGCGGAAGGCGCCGGCACGACGCTGTTCGCCGCCTGGCACTCGCGCTTCGCATCCGGCGTCGCGGACGCGCGCGCCTGGCTGGCCGAGCGGCGGATCGACCGCGTCCGGATCGTGTGGAAGGAGGATGTCCGCCGCTGGCATCCCGGGCAGCAGTGGATTTGGGAGCCGGGCGGCCTCGGCGTGTTCGATCCCGGCATCAACGCGCTGTCGATCGCGACGCGGATCCTCCCCGACCTGTTCTTCCTGCGGGACGGCACGCTGGAGGTGCCCGCCAACCGCGCCGCGCCGATCGCGGCCGAACTCGACATGGTCACCGTGGGTGGCGCGCCCGTCAACGCGGTGTTCGACTGGCGGCAGGAGGGGCCGCAGACCTGGGACATCACGGTCGACACCGACGACGGCACGATGGCGCTGTCGCACGGCGGCGCGCAGCTGGCGATCGACGGCACCGCGCGCCCGGTCGGCGCGGGCGGCGAGTATCCCGCGCTCTACGCGCATTTCGCCGGGCTGATCGGGGAAGGGCGCTCCGACGTCGACCGGACGCCGCTGCGCCTCGTCGCCGACGCGTTCCTGCGCTGCCGTCAGGTGCAGGTCGACGCCTTCACCGACTGACGCGGGTCGGGCGGGGTAGCGGCGCGGGGCGGCTCAGCGCGCCATCGCGCTGCGCGTGTCGTCCAGCGCCAGCTCGACCAGCACGCGCATCGCCGCCGTCGCCGCTGCGGCGTCCCCCGCGGCGATCGCGTCGAATACCTTGACGTGGTCGGGCAGCGGATTGCGCGGCAGCGCGCGCTGCCGCTGCTTGAACTGCGTGGTCCAGTTCACCGCCGCGCCGATGCTGGCGCTCAGCACCATCAGCGCGTCGTTGCCCGTCGCGCGCAGCACCGCGGCGTGGAAGTCGCGGTCGGCGCTGCGCCCGGCGTCGGTCGCCAGCGTGTGGTGGTGCATCGCGTCGAGCGCGTCCTTCATCGCCTTCAGGTCGCCGCGGCCGCGCCGCTCCGCCGCGAAGCCCGCGGCGGCGGGCTCCACCACCGCGCGCAGCTCGAACAGCGAGCGGACGAAACTCACGTCGGGCTCGCCCGCGAACGCCCAGCCGAGCACGTCGGGGTCGAGCAGGTTCCAGCGCTCGCGCGGCAGCACGCGCGTGCCCGCCTTGGGCCGGCTCTCCACCATGCCCTTGGCGGCGAGCACCTGCATCGCCTCGCGGTACGCGCTGCGCGACACGTTGAGCGCTTCGGAGAAGGCGACCTCGCCGGTCAGGACGTCGCCCGGCGCATATTCGCCCGACACGATCGCGGTGCCCAGCTTGTGCGCGATCGCGCCGTGCAGACGGCGACCCGTGCCGCGCGGCGTGCGCAGCGGGCCATCGGCCAGCTTCGTGATGCCGCCGGTCCTGCCGTCCTCCCCGTCCTCGCCTGCCATGCCTGCTCCCGGCTCGTTGTTGCATAACCTGTAGCAAGCGCGCTCGGTCCGGGTAACAGCAATCGTCGCCGGCGCCGATGCGCCGCCCCGATTGTGCTTGCCACGCGCGCCGCACTGGTCTCGGATGCCGCGCGGCGGAGCGGTTCGCGCCGCGACGCGTTCGATCTCTTTGAGAACGGGAGTAATGTGTGCGTAAAACTTGGGGACAAGCCTCGGTAATGGTTCTGCTGCTGGCCGGATGCAGCGTCGAGGTAGCACCCGACAACCAGGCCGCCGCGACCGCGAGCGAGCCAGCGGGACCGGCGCGCTGGAGCGACGCGACCGCCAAGCAGTTGCGCGACGCGATAAACGCGCGCGGCGCGCACGGGCTCGACCAGATGGCGTTCGACGCCTCGGCCAAGGACGAGGCCGGGTTGACCAAGCAGGCGCTGGCCTATGCCGGCGCACTGGCGCGCGGCGCGACCGATCCGACCAAGCTGTACGAGGTCTACACCGTGCCGCGCCCGAACCCGGACCTGCGCGCCGGGCTGGCGGGCGCGCTGCGCGCGGGCGACGTGCGCGGCTGGCTCGAAAGCCTCACGCCCGGTGACGACAATTACAAGCGCCTGTCGAAGGCCTATGTCGCGCTGCGCACCGATCCGCCCGCGCGGCACGCGAACATTCCGGTGACCGGCGACGCGATCAAGCCCGGCGCGACCGACCCACGCATCCCGACGATCGCGCGCGAGCTGGTGATCCTCGACTATCTCGATGGGGGCGCGGCGCAGGGGCAACAGTATACCCCCGCCATGGTCAAGGCGGTGCAGGGCATCCAGGCCGATTACGGCATGAAGCCCGACGGCGTGATCGGCAGCGAGGCGCTGGCGATCCTCAACATGTCGGACGTCGACCGCGCGCGCGCGGTGGCGGTCGCGATGGAGCGGTTGCGCTGGCTCGAGCGCACGCCGCCCGCGACCCGGATCGACGTCAACCTCGCCGAGGCGCGGCTGACCTACTGGCGCGACGGCAAGATCGCCGACAGCCGCAAGGTGGTGGTCGGCGAACCCGACACGGAGACGCCGCAGCTCGGCTCGCCGATTTTCCGGCTGGTCGCCAACCCGACATGGACGGTGCCGCGCTCGATCCAGGAAAAGGACTTGGCGAACAAGGGATCGGGTTATCTCAAGGCCAACAACATGAAGTGGGAGGACGGCTGGATCGTCCAGCAGCCCGGCCCGAAGAACTCGCTCGGCCTCGTCAAGTTCGACATGCTCAACGACCACGCGATCTACCTGCACGACACCCCGGCCAAGGCGCTGTTCGCGATGATCCAGCGCCAGCGCAGCCACGGCTGCGTCCGCGTCGAGGATGCGCTCGGCTTCGCCGAGATGCTGGCACGCGACAATGGCGTGACGGGCGAGTGGCAGCAGGCGCGCGGGACCGGCGAGGAAACGTTCGTGAAGCTGCCCAGGCAGATCCCGGTCCGGATGCTCTACCAGACGGTGCTGTTCGACGACGCGGGCGAGCCGATCGTGCGCAACGATCCCTACGGCTGGGACGACCGCGTCGGCACCGCGCTCGGTTTCAAGGCTGGCCGAGCGCTCCGCGTCGAGAGCGGTGCCACCGACGTCGGGCCGTAACCGTTCGCGACGGGCCGGCGCGTGCGGTGGGGCGAGGGGGGGCGATCTCGGTCGCCCGCCGCCTCGTCGGACGGTGCCCGCCTAGCCGACCCGCTGCGCCGCTGCCGCCGGGCGGCCGTCGGTGCATACGTGCGCGCAGGGGCGCCCGATCAGATAGCCCTGCACCTGATCGCAGCCCCAGCGTCGCAGATCGGCCAGCTGCTGCTCGGTCTCGACGCCCTCCGCGACGATCGTCAGCTTCAGGCTCTTGCCCAGCCCGATGATCGCGCGGACGATCGACGCGGAGGGCGGGTGGTCGCGCATCGCCGCGACGAAGCTGCGGTCGATCTTGATCTTGTTGAACGAGAAATCCTTGAGGTTGCTCAGCGACGAGTGGCCGGTGCCGAAATCGTCCATCGCGACGCGCGCGCCGTCCGCCTGCAATGCCTTCAACGTCGCCAGCACGTCGTCGCGCTGGTATTCCAGCAGCGTCGCGCTCTCCGTCACCTCCAGTTCGATCCGCTCCAGCGCGATGCCGTGCCGCGCCGCCGCGCGCCGGATGTCGGCGGCCAGGTCGCCCGCGCGGAACTGCAGCGGCGACAGGTTGATCGCGACCGACAGATCAGGTGCCCAGGTCGACGCCTCGGCGAGCGCGCGCTCGATTACCCACTGGCCGATCGGCGCGATCAGCCCGGTCGACTCGGCGATCGGGATCAGCGTCTCGGCACCGATCTCGCCAAGCGCCGGGTGATGCCAGCGCAGCAGCGCCTCGTAACCGGTCACGCGCGACGCGTCCGGCCGCGCGTCTACGCCCGGCCGCGCATCCAGCTGCGCGATCGGCTGGAACGCCAGCCACAGCTGATCGCCCGCGATCGCCTGTTCCAGGTCGCGCGACAGCTGCAGCCGCAGGCTCTCCTCCGCCTTCAATCGGTCGTTGAAGAAGCGCGCGGTGTGCCGCCCGTCGTTCTTGGCGCGGTACAAGGCGAGATCGGCCAGTTCGTATAGGCGCTCGCCGCTCTGCCCCGCGTCACCCTGACCCGCGTCGGATCGCGCGGCGTCGGACAGCGCCACGCCGACGCTCATCCGCAGCGCCGCCTCGTCGTCGTCCGCGTCGCCGGCCTCGGCCTCCTTGTAGATGCGCGCGAGCAGCGCCTCGGCTGCCGCGGGCTGCGCGCGCGCGACCTGGATGATCGCGAATTCGTCGCCGCCGACGCGCGCGACCAGGTCGTCGCCGCGCGCGCAGCGCGACAGCAATTTGCCCGCGCGGCGCAACGCCCGGTCGCCGCCGGCATGACCCAGTCGGTCGTTGATCGCCTTCATGCCGTCCAGGTCGATCGCGAACACCGCCACCGTGTCGCCGGTGCGCGCGCTGCGGGCGAGTTCGTGCGCCAGCCGGTTCTCGAACAACAAGCGATTGGCGAGCCCGGTCAGCATGTCGTGGTGCGCCAGGAAATCGGCGCGACGCTCCGCCGCCCGGCGGCTCTCCACCGCGCGGCGATACTCGAACAGGCCGCGCGCCAGGTCGCCAAGCTCGTCGTCGCGCGACAGGCCGGGGACGTCATCGTCGCTGCCGCCGGCGCGAAACTCGCGCAACCGCGCCGCGACCTGCGTGATCGGCGTCAGCACGCGCCGCCGCAGCCACGCGCTCAGCGCGGCGATGATCGCGGCGATCGCCACGCCGCCCAGCAGCACGGCCAGCGTGTTGCGCTGGCTCTCGCGCCCGTTGCGCGCCGCCGCCTGCCAGATCGCGCGAATCAGGGCATCGCGCGTCCGCCCGCGACTGACCTCCAATGCCTTCAACGCGGTCACGAACGGCGGCAGTCCGGTCCCGATCGTCGAAGGCCGGTCGCGCGCGACCACCAGCAGCCGGGTCGCCGCCGCGGCGAACGCGCGCGCGTCGTTGCGCGTTTCGGCCATCGATGCCGCCTCGGCGCTGTTCACGTCGCCCGCCGACAGCGGCAGGGCCTCGCGCGCGCTCCGGGCGAACGCATCCGCCTCGCGCGTCAGTGCCGCCCAGCGCGCGGGCGACAAGGCCACGCCGCGCTCCGCCGCGCGCGTCGCCTCGCCGATCGCGAGCCGCAGTCGCTGCTGCGCCTGATCCTGCCGGTCGAGCACGTGCAGCGTCTCGCTCAGCCGCACTATCCGCGCTTCCGCGCGGACGATCGCGTCGCTGACCGCGAAACCGCTCGCGAGCACCATGATCGCCATCACGATCACGGCGCCGCAGGCGATCGACACGCGTGCTGCAATGGAAAGTCGCACCGGCTCCTCCTGAAGGAGCCTGATGCCAGTAAAGCCTTACGCTCTCGTTGAGATCACCGGGCCTTCAACGCCGCATCGCTCGATCGAACGATGAACGGCGCGCGCGCGTCAGTCCTCGCCCAGCAGCGACGACTTGCGCGGGATCGTCTCCTGGCTCGGCTGTCCCTTGTCCAGCGTGTCGCTCGGCCGGCGCGCGTCGCCGCCGCGCTGATGCTCGGTCGACAGATTGGGACGCTCGGTCTCCGTCGTCGGCTTGTTCGCGTCGTCGTTCATCGCGCTCGGATCCTTATCTGGCGTGTCCGCCATCAACGACACCGCGGCGTGCCACGTTCCGCGGCTATTGCGAACATGGCCGCGCCGCCGTACACGCCCGGCTCGCGTCGCGATGGCGACGGGCGCTTAGCTCAGCTGGTAGAGCGGCTCGTTTACACCGAGTAGGTCGGCGGTTCGAACCCGTCAGCGCCCACCATCCGCGGACCGGGTGCAGATCTCTCACCCATCTCCACCCGCGCCGTTCAGTCCACCTCGCGCGTGATCGGGTAGCGCAGCGGATAGGGATGCCCCGGCCCCGCACGCGCGTACAGCCAGGCGAGGCGCGCGTCGGGGTCGGCGGCGAAGGGGGGCTCGGCACGCAGCTTGGCCTCGAACGCACGTTTTGTCGCAGGATCGGTCGCCAGCACGTGCTCGCCGAGTGCGGCCAGTACGAAGGCGTCGGTGCTCGGCGGCGGTGCCAGCATCTCGGGGAAGAACCCCCAGGCGAGGAACGAATCCTGGCTCTCCGGCTCCAGCAGCGATGCCGCGAGCAGCCCGAGCGGCTGGTCGGCGGGCACGCGCACGCTGCCCGCGGGCATCACCTGTTCGGCGCGCGCGTGCGCGACGCGCGCGGTGATCGGGTAGCGGCCCTCGATCGGCCGCGACAGCTCGGGGTCGATCAGCCGCACCTGGTCGACGGCGAGCGTCCGCGGCGCAGCGATCGCCTCGAACGCCATGCCGTGCAGCCGCAGCCGCTCGATCACCTCGGTCTGCTCGCGCGGCACCCACCACGCCCTGGGCAGGCGCACCTGCTCGGTCGGCGTCTGCCCGATGATCGGCATGCGAAAGGTGATCGGCTTCGCCGTCCAGCGCTGCTCCTGCCTGCCCGACGCGGGCGACAGATAGGTGTCGAACGCCACGCCCTTGAAGTCGTCGATCCAGCCGATCGGCGTCGCGGCGGGCGTCCACCGCGTCAGCAGCTCGGCGGGGCGGCTCGCGCGGTCGGTCGCCTTGTCGCGGGCGATCCGCGCGGCGTCGGTGCCCGCGACCCTCAGCGCCGCCTCCAGCAGCACGTAGGTGCCGAGCACGCGCCGACGATAGGGTTTGAGCATATGGTTCTCGACCAGCACCGTCGGCACGCCGATGAAGTCGCCGTAGCCGGTCGAGTAGCGCGGCCCCTCGGGCGCGTAGCGGATGCCGCGCTCGGGATGGCGCGTGTCGACCGGGCTGGGATAGATCGTCGGCACGTGCCCCGCCGCGGTCAGCGCGCGCGACACCGCCGGACCGAAGCGCTGCTCCAGCCACCCCGCGGTCGCGCGGTGCCGCGCGTACCGGCCCCAGCCGGCATAGGTGAAGGTCACGTCATACTGCATGTCGAAGCCTTCGCTGACGTGGCAGTCGACGTACAGGATCGGGTCGAGTGCGCGGATCAGCGCCACCATCGCGCGCGATTCCGGCGCGTCGAGCTTGGCATAGTCGCGATTCAGGTCGATGTTGCGCGCGTTGGCGTCGCGCCCCTTGTTGGCGGGGCCGCGGATGTGCGGGAAATTGTACGGGCTCATCTGCTCGTGCCCGTCGATATTGTAGATCGGCACGAACACCAGATCGACCTGGTCGAGCAGGCTGTCCTTGCCGCGCAGCGCGATGTCGCGCAGCAGCATCAGCCCCGCATCCTTGCCGTCGATCTCGCCCGAATGGATGCCGCCCTGCACCAGCACCACCGGCTTCCTCGCACCGCGCTTGGCCGTATCCTTGCTGGCGCGGACGTAGATCATCTCGCGCCCCTCCGCGGTACGGCCGAACGTTTCCACGCTGACGAGCGGGGAGGCCGCGTCGAGCCGCTCCAGCCAGGCGCGCACCTCGGCGTAGCGGGGCGTGGTGGCGAAGTTCGACGCCTCCGCCGGTGTGATCCACGCGTCCCCCGCCGGCACGATCAACGCCTCGCTCGCGCCCGACCAGGGCAGCGCGGGCGGCAGGATCGCCTGCGACAGGGCGCCTGGGGGCACCTGCTGCGCCGGAGCGGGGCTGGCGAGCGCGACTGTGACGGCGGCCAGGAAGGCGGAGCGGTGGGGATTGGTCGGTCGCACGGTGTCAGTTCCTGTTGTCCGCTGGTTGCGGGTGATCGGCTCTGGTCGCTGCTACACCAACGCTCGCGATATAGTGTAACATTTCGTTTGCGTCGCTGCGCGTGTTCCGCCAAGGGCCACGCGACGATGGTCTGTCATGAGATCTTGTATCCCGCATCGCGGCGGTTGCGTCACGTAATCTTGGGGGCATGAACATGAAGAAGGTGGTGCGCGCGCGTGCGCTGGGCGGCATCGCGCTGACCGGGATGGCGCTCGCTGGTGCGGGGCTCCTGCCCCCCGGAGCAGCGCGGGCGCAGACCGCCAACGCGGCGCTGGGCGACGCGCCCGACGTGGTGACGGCCGACGGCGACATCACCGTCACCGGCCTGCGCCAGCAATACCGCGGCGACGTGCCGCTGCGCGAACTGCCGCAGAGCGTGCAGGTCCTGTCGGCCGAGAAGCTCGCCGAGGCGGGCGTGACCCGGCTGGACGACGCGCTCGATTTCGCCAGCGGCGTGTCGCGGCAGAACAATTTCGGCGGGCTGTTCGACAGTTTCGCGATCCGCGGCTTCGCCGGCGACGAGAACACGTCCAGTGCCTACCTGCTGAACGGCTTCAATGCGTCGCGCGGTTACGGCGGCGCGCGCGACACCTCCAACGTCGAGCGGATCGAGATACTGAAAGGCCCCGCCTCCGCGCTGTTCGGGCGCGGCGAGCCGGGCGGCACGATCAACATCATCACCAAGAAGCCGCTGCTCGACCGCTTCGCCGCGGCGGCGACGACCGGTTACGGCAGCTTCGACCGCTTCCGCGGCGAGGTCGACGTCAATGCGCCGTTGAGCGACCGGCTGGGCATCCGCGTCACGGGCGCGTTCGAGGAAGGCGACACCTTCCGCGACTTCGTCCACACGAAGAAGTACACGGTCACCCCGTCGATCCTGTTCCATCCCGCGCCCGACACCAATCTGTCGTACGAACTGGAATATGTCCGTCAGGAACTGCCGTTCGACCGCGGCGTGGCCAGCGTGAACGGCAGTGCGCGCGGGCTGCCGCGTTCGCGCTTCCTGGGCGAGCCGGGCGACGGCGACGTGACGGTCGACGCGCTCGGCCATCAAGTGCAGCTCCAGCACGACTTCTCGCGTCGCTGGTCGCTGCTGCTCGGCGCGTCCTACCGCGACACCAGCTTCGGCGGCTACTCGACCGAGGCGGAGAATGCCGACGCGCGCCAACCGTATTTCAGCAACAACGCGACCCTGACGACGCCGATCCTGTCGCGGCAGCGGCGACTGCGCGATTATCGGACCGACGATCTGGTGTTACGCGGCGAGCTGAGCGGGCGTTTCGATACCGGACCGCTCACGCACCACATCCTCCTCGGTGCCGACTACAACGAATTCGTGCTCGACCGGCGCGAGGACCGCGTCCGCCCGGCGGCGAGCGCCAATGCGCTCACCCCGGCGGCAACGCCCGCACAGCTGCGCGCAGGCAATGCGATCGACGTCTTCGATCCGGTCTACGGCAATCTGCCCGCGGTCGCTCCCTTCACCGACCAGCGCGAGCGGCAGTGGAGCTACGGCATCTACGCGCAGGACCTGATCGACCTGACACGAACGCTCAAGCTGCGATTGGGCGGGCGCTTCGACCACCTCGACCGGCGCGTCGATTTCCGCATCCGCGACGCGGCCGGGCGAACGCCGCTGGCCGCGCAACGGGACAACCGCCGCTTCAGCCCGCAGGTCGGCCTGTCGTGGGAGGTGGCGCCGCCGCTCACGCTCTACGCCAGCTACGGCAAGGGCTTTCGCGCCAACACCGGCACCGGCGCACCCGACGCGAACGGCGCGTCCACGCTGTTCGCGCCCGAATACACCGACAGCTACGAGGTCGGGGCGAAGTTCGCCGCGTTCGATGATCGGCTGACGGGAACGCTGGCCGCGTTCCAGACGAGGAAGACCAACGTGCTCACCGCCGATCCGCTCAACCCGGGCTTCTCGCGCTCGCTGGGGCGCGCGCGCAGCCGCGGGATCGAGGCGGACGCCGATCTGTCGCTGCCGGCCGACTTCCGCGTGTCGCTGACCTTCGCCTATATCGACGCCGAGGTCCGCGAGGCCGCGGTCGAGCCGAATTTCGGATTCGCGTTGCGCGTCGGCGATCCGCTGATCAACATACCCGAGACGAGCGGTTCCGCGCTGCTGCTCAAGGACGTCGCGCTGGGTGCGCGCACGCTGACGCTGGGCGCCGGCGTCACCTACGTCGGGCGGCGCCTGGGCGAGACCGGCTATCGCTTTCCCGACGGCTCGTTCTTCGAGCTTCCGGCCTACACCAACGTGCGCCTGCACGGCGCGATCGACCTGACCGAGCGGGTGCAATTGTCGGGCGATATTACCAACCTGTTCGACGAGCGTTACTACGCCAACAGCTACTCGCGCGTGTGGGTCATGCCCGGTGCGCCGCGCACGGCGCGCGCGACGCTTCGGCTGAAGATCTGATGCTCGGGTCGCGCGCCTAGCCGCGCTGAATCGACGCGGCGCGCGCGGCCACCAGGAAGGCCAGATCCCATACGATCGCGCCGCCCGCGGCGCGCTGCTCGTCGGCGATCCGCTGTGCCAGCGTGTCGGGTTCGACCTGCGCCACCGTCGCGACGCCGCGCGCGACGATGCGGGGCAGCATCGCCTGCGCCAGGATCGGCACGAACGACGGCTGGTCGGCGTGGAGCAGGATCGCCTCCGCCCGCGCTTCCGCGATGTCGAGGTCGAGCCGCTGCATCATCTCGGCGAGCCGGAATCCCAGCGTCACGTCGCCCCCCTCCGCCGCGACGGTGCGCCAGTTCCAATCGTACAGCCGGCGGTGCAGCGGGAGGTCGCCCGGCGCGGCGGGAAGATCGGCGCGCGCGTGCTCCTGGAACGCCACGATGCCGCCGGACGCCGCCATCGCCGCCAGCCGCGCCAGCGTCGCGGCCACGTCGGGCAGGTACATCAGCACGCGCCGCCCGACGATCGCGTCGAACCGGCCCAGCACGGGCAGGTCGCCCGACAGGTCGACCGCGCGGTAGCGGATCGGCGCGGCGCGTGGGTCCGCCTCGCTCGCGCGCGCCGCGGCCAGCGCCTCGTCGCTCCGGTCGATCGCGACGACCTCGCCGTCCGGTCCCGCCAGCGCTGCAACGTAGCGGCTGAGGTCGCCGATACCGCAACCCACGTCGAGCACCCGCGCACCCGGCGCGATGCCGATGCTGCCGAAGAAGCGCGCGCTGGGATCATTCGCCGGATTGGCCGGGGTGGATCGAGGATGATGAAACATTGTCTCACAATAGCCTGCGCCGCGTGGGTGCCAAGTGCCTTGCCCCAACGGCAAGGCGCGCGGCTTTTTCAGCGCGATGCTGGGCGGCTCGCTTGCGCCGAGCAGCGCGACGCGTCACGCTGCGCGCATGATCCGCTGGCTCCCGCTCCTGCTCCTCGCCACCACCGCGACCGCTCCGGCCGCCCCCGCCGATCCGCGCGCGCCGCTGCTCTCGCCCGCGCGGATCAAGGCGGACGTGAAGACGCTCAGCGCCGATGACTTCCACGGCCGCGGACCGACGCAGCCGGGCGAACCCGTCACGCTCGCGTTCCTCGAACAGCGCTTCAAGGCGCTCGGGCTCCAGCCGGCGGGCGACCAGGGGTATCGCCAGACGGTGCCGTTGCTGCGCTGGACGCGCGACGCCGCGCAGTTCCGAGTGTCGCTGAACGGCGAAACGCGCGCGCTCGAGCCCGGTGCCGAGATCGCGGCCTCGTCGCGCATCGTCGGCACCACCACGCTCGACCGCGCGCCCGTCGTGTTCGTCGGCTACGGCGTGGTCGAACCCCGGCTCGGCTACGATCCGTATCGTGGGCTCGACGTGCGCGGCAAGGTGGTGGTGGCGCTCGCGGGTGATCCGGATGTGGAGGCCGGGCGCGACCTGGGCTTCGGCGGCCGCGCGTCGAGCCCGGCCGCGCGCACCAAGCTGGCCGAGGCGCAGAAGCGCGGCGCGGCGGCGTTCTTCCAGATTCACGACACCTTCCCGTCGAGCTACCCGTGGCTCCAGCTCGCCAAGGGCGACGCGGTGCCGGGCTACGCGCTCGACACCGGGACCGTCCCGCCCGCGTTCGGTATTCGCGGCACGCTGCGGGGCGACGTCGGCGTCGCGATGCTGCGGCAGGGCGGGCTCGACTATGCCGCCGCGAAGCGCGCCGCGCAGGCGGCGACGTTCCGCGGCGTGGAGCTGAAGGGCGTCACCTTCTCCGCCGAGGTGCGCACCAGCCTAGATCGCGCGACCAGCCACAACGTCGTCGGCGTGCTGCCGGGCACCGACCCGAAGGCGGGGAGCATCCTCTACGGCGCGCACTGGGACGCGTACGGCGAGAATGCGTTTGACCCGCCTGCCGACCGAATCCGCAACGGCGCGGTCGACAACGGCACCGGCACCGCGACGCTGCTGGAGATCGCGCGCGCGTTCGCCAACGCGCCGCGGGTGCGCCGCTCGGTCGTGTTCGCACTGTGGACCGCGGAGGAGAAGGGGCTGCTCGGCGCGAGCTGGTACGCCGACCATCCCGCGCGCGCGCTCGCCACCACCGCGGCGCAGTTCAACCTCGACCCGCACGTCGTGCTCGGGCGGACGCGCGACCTCGAGCTGATCGGCGTCGGGCGCACGCCGCTGGAGGCCGACCTGGCCCGCGTCGCGGCGACGCAGGGGCTCAGGATCGTGCCCGAGGAGAATACCGAGGCGGGCTGGTACTATCGCTCCGACCATTACGCGTTCGCGCAGAAGGGCGTGCCCGGCGTCTACTTCCGTGCCGGCCGCGATCTGGTGAACGGCGGCAAGGCGGCGGGCGAGCGGAAGCGAGCGCGCTACAATGCTGAGTGCTACCATCAGACCTGCGACGAGTTCGACGCCGGCTGGGACATGACCGGCGCGGCGCAGGAGGGCAGCGTCGCCTACGCGCTCGGCCGCGAGATCGCGGAGAGCACGCGCTGGCCGACGTGGAACGCGTCCGAGCCGTTCCTCGCCGAGCGCGCGAAGACCGACGCCGAACGCCGCTGACGCGCTACTCGCCGGGGTGATATCGCCGCTCGACGTGCCCGGCGAGCTCGTCGGGGTAGAAATAGACCGGCCGCAACCGCCCGGTGGCGTAGCGGTCGATCTGGTCGGCGAAATGCGGCGAGGCGGGGTCGCCGCTCTGCCCGCCGGCCATCACCGCGCTCGCCTTCACCCGCTGGCCGAACTCGACCACCGCGACGAAGCTGTTGCCGCTGGTGCCGTAATAGCGCTTCGTGCCCGGCCACGCCTTCGCGCCGAACGAGGCGAGGCTGCCCCATTGCGCGGAGGTGAAGGGCACCGGCGTCGAGGCGCGCGCGTCGTCGAAGTGCGGCTGGATCGCGTCGTCCAGCCGCTGGAATCGGTTGATCGCGCGCCACGGCGTCCGCCAATCGCCGAAATCGCGCGTGAGCCGCGCGACCGCCGCGTCCAGTGCGGCGAGCCTGGTCGCGGCATCGACCCGCGTCGCGATGTAATCGGCCACGTTCATCCGCTCGGCCTGCGCGAAGCTGCCGACCTCGCGCCACAATTCGTCGCCCCAGAACACCGCCAGGCTGGTCGCGACCGAAGCATAGCTCCAGCGATGATCCCACCGCTCGAGCACCGCGATCGGCGCGGCCAGCCGCCCCCGCCGCGGATCGCCCGGCGGCAGCGCGCGCCACGCGGCAATGAGCCCCGGCAGCAACCGCGCGAACGCGGGCAGGTACGGGTCGTACGCCGCCGCGCGCAGCCGCTCTGCCGTCCAGCCGCGCTTGCCCGTCAGCAGCAGGTCGGCGTGCTCCCCGCGCGCGTTGCCGCCGACCTGGTCCATGTAGCGCGGGTAATCCTTCGCCCTGGGACTATCCGGCCCGGCCGCGCTCCACGGCCAGTCGTTGGTGTTGTGCACCCATCCGACGCGCGGGTCGGCGACGCTCGGCAGGCTCGCCAGCGTGTGCAGCCCGCGCCAATCGGTCGCGGGATCGCTGCCGTCGACCGGGCGCGTATAATCGAATTGGTCGTCGCGCACCGGCATGAACTGCGGCATCAGGAACGCGATCTCGCCGCGGTCGTCGGCGAACAACGTGTCGTTGGACGAATTCGCCTTCCGCTCGGCGACCGTCAGGTAATCGGCCAGGTTCGTCGCCTTGGTGCGCAGCCAGCTCTGCTCCAGCGCCGGGATCGGTCGCCACATCAGCGCGGTCGCGATCCAGCGCCCGTCCTTCGCCGCGACGATCAGCCCGTGGTGCGACCGCCACGTGGTGAAGCGGCGCTCCCCCATGCCGCCGTCGGCGCGGCGGAAGCGGACGGTGACGATGCGCTGCACCAGCGGACGCGTCTCCTGCCCGTAGCGATACGCCCAGCCGCCCGCGCGGCGCGTCACGCCTTCGGCGAACTGATCGACGTTGTCGACGGTGGACGAGGTGTGCATCCACCCGGCGTGCGCGTTGAACCCCTGATAGACGAAGAACTGCCCCCAGGTGCTCGCACCGTAGGCGTCCAGCCCCGCGTCGCTCGTCACCTGTGCTTCGGACCGGAAGTAGAAACTGGTGTGCGGGTTGATCAGCAGCAGCGCGTGGCCGTTCCGCGTCAGCTTCGGCGCGATCGCGATACCGTTCGATCCCGACGGCTCGCGCGGGCTCGCGCCGCGCTCCTCGGGCGTCGGCGGGGTTGGCTGCCCGTAGAAGGTCTTGAGCTCGGACAGCGAGATCCGCTCTATGTCGCCGCCGATGCTGCCCTCGGTAAAGCTCAGCGCCATCCACGGCTCGAACCGGGTCAGCACCTTGGGCCTCGTCGCCGGGTGCGTCGCCAGGTAGAAGTTGAGCCCGTCCGCCCACGCCTGCATCAACGCGCGCAGCCAATCCGGGCTGGCAGCATATTGGCGGCGCAGCTCACCCTCGTCGACGAACAATCGCTGGCGCAGGTCGGCCCAGATCGCCGTCTCGCCGTCCGCCTCCGCGCTGCGTCCCAGCGCGGTCAGGTAATTGGCCTCGACGCGCGCGAAATCGTCCTCCGCCTGCGCGTAGCTCATGCCGAACACCGCGTCGGCGTCGCTGCGCCCGCGGATGTGCGGGATGCCCCAATCGTCGCGCGTGATCGTAACCCGCGCGGCCTGCGATCGCCAGCGCGCCAGCTCCGGGTCGGGCGCGGCCGCGGTCGCGATTGCCAGCGTGGCGAGAAGCAGCGGATTGCGCGCGCGGCGAAGGAGCCTATCCATGTCCGACGGTCTAGGACGGGGAAGGGGCGATGACCATGCGCTGGCTGTTGATCGCGGCGACGCTGCTGCTGGGCGGCGCGACCGCTCCCCCGGCCGACCCCGCGCCGCTGCTGCTGCGCCCCGCCGGCGTGTTCGACGCGGTCGACGGGCAGGTCCACCCCGGCTGGCAGGTGCTGGTGCGCGGCGACCGGATCGCGGCGGTCGGCCCCGCGCTCGCCGTACCCGCGGGCGCGCGCGTCATCGACCTCGCGGGCGCCACGCTGATGCCCGGCATGATCGAGGGGCACGGCCACCTGTTCCTCCACCCGTACGACGAGGCGACGTGGGACGATCAGGTGCTGCACGAACCGCTCGCGCTGCGCACCGCGCGCGCGGTCGCCAACGCGCGCGCGACGCTGCGCGCCGGCTTCACCAGCGAGCGCGATCTCGGCACGGAGGGGGCGGGCTACGCCGACGTCGGGCTGAAACAGGCGATCGACCAGGGCATCGTCGAGGGGCCGCGCCTGAGCGTCGCGACGCGCGCGATCGTCGCGCTCGGCGCCTACGGTCCCAAGGGCTTTGAACCCGGCGTCACGATCCCGCAGGGCGCGGAGGAGGTGTCGGGAACCGAGCAGATGGTCGCCGCGGTCCGCCGCCAGATCGCGGCCGGTGCCGACTGGATCAAGCTCTACGCCGACTACCGCTGGCGCAGCGGCGAGGACGCGCGCGCGACGCTCAGCCTGGCGGAGATGCAGGCCGCGGTCGCCGCCGCGCACGACGCCGGGCGACCGGTCGCGGTCCACGCCTCGACCGCGGAGGGGATGCGCCGCGCGGTGGAGGCGGGCGTCGACACGATCGAGCACGGCTATGGCGGGACGCCCGCGGTCTTCGCGGCCATGGCGGCGAAGCGGATCGCCTTGTGCCCGACGCTCGCCGCCGCCGACGCCAGCGCGCGCTACCGCGGCTGGAGCGGAGCGGAGCCCGCGCCACCCGCGGTCCGTGCCGCGCGCGAGAGCTTCCGCCTGGCGCGCGCGGCCGGCGTGCCGATCTGCATGGGCGGCGACGTCGGCGTCTACGCGCATGGCGACAACGCGCGCGAGATGGTGCTGATGGCGGCGGCCGGCATGACGCCCGCGCAGGTGCTGATCGCCGCCACGTCGGGCAACGCGCGCTGGATGCGGCAGGGCGATCGTCTCGGCGCAGTGAAGCCGGGGCTGCTCGCCGACCTGGTCGCGGTGTCGGGCGATCCGACCCGCGATCTCGCCGCGCTCGGCCGCGTGCAATTGGTGATTAAGAACGGCTCGGTCGTCCCGCGCGCGGATTGACCCGCGTCTGTCCTACACGCCCGTCCCCGTGCCACCGCACGGCCGGACAGCGAGGCGGAGGCGACATGCGCGAATTGATGGAACAGGTGATCGACGCGAACGGCCGGCGCAGCACGCCCGCGCCGGGCACGCGTCCGCGCGGGCGCAGCGTCCGCGTCAACGTCGCGGAATCGCCGCTGGCGTGGCTCGCCGCGCGCGGGCTGGTGACGCCGCGGCAGAGCGAGGCGGGCGAGCGGCTGCGCGCGGACTATGAACGCGCGGCGATCACGCCCGCGGTCACGATGCGCTGGGACGCGCGCGTCGACGGCGGCGGGGGTGACGGCCTCTCCCCGATCGAGCGGCAGGTCGCGGCCAAGCGCCGCTTCGACGCGGCGATCGCGGGCGCCGGGCGCGGCCTGTCCGACATCCTGTGGCGCGTGATCTGCGCGGGCGAGGGGCTGCCCGCGGCCGAGCGCGACCTCGGCTGGCCGGCGCGCAGCGGTCGGCTGGTGCTCGGCCTCGCGCTCGACCGGCTCGCGGACCATTACCGCCTGCCGTGAACTGACCGCCGCGCCGAGGCGGCTTGCACCGACCGACCGTTCGCGCCGATAGGAAGCGTCATGCACGCTCCGTTCCTCACCGATTCCGTCCGCTGATGCTGGTGCGCTTCACCAAGTGCCACGGATCGGGCAACGACTTCCCGCTGGTCGACGCGCGCGACTGGTCGCTTTCGGAGGGCGAGTGGGCGAGCCTCGCGCGCGTGCTCGCCGCGCGCGGCGGGCCCGTGGGCGGCGACGGCATCCTCGCGCTGGTCGCGGGCGACGACGCCGCGGCGTTCGGGATGCGGATGTTCAACAGCGACGGCTCGGAGGCGGAGACGTGCCTGAACGGGCTGCGCTGCGTCGCGCGCGCCGGCTTCGCCGCGACGGGTGCCGAGACCGCGACCACGCGGCTCATGACCTCGCACGCGCAGGTCGAGCACGTCGGCGATCTCGCACCCGGCGTGTACACGGTGGCGGAGACCGCGGGCCCGGCCTCGCTCGCGACCGCCGACTGGCCGATCCGCGGTGTACCCGACCGGTTGATCGACGCGGTCGTCCCCGGCCTGCCGAGCGCGCGCGCGTTCACCGCGGTGACGATCCCCAACCCGCATTTCGTCACCTTCGTCGACGCGGTGGAGGAGGCCGAGCTCGTCGCGGTGGGCGAGGCGTGCGAGGCCGCACCCGACTGGCTGCCCAACCGCGCCAACGTCTCGTTCGTGGAGGTACGCGCGCCCGATACGCTGTTCGTCCGCACCTTCGAGCGCGGCGTCGGCCTCACCAATAGCTGCGGCAGCGCGATGGCGGCCTCGACCTACGCCGCCTGCGTCACCGGGCGCGTCGAGTTCGGACGCGAGATCACCGTGCTCAACCGCGGCGGTATGGTGCGCGCGCGCGCCGAGGTCGACGCGATGATCACGCTCCACGGCAACGCCACCTGGGAGTGGGACGGCGAGGTCGAGGTCGATCTCGCAGCCGAGCGCGCGGGCGAGGTGACGGTGCTGCGCCGCTACGACGACGAGGTCGCGGCCTGGCGCGCAGTCGCCGACCACGCTCGCGCCGAGGGCTGACACCGCCGCGACTTGCATTGGCCAGGCATCACCCGCGCGACCGCTGTCCTACAGCGTCGCTCTCGGGCTAGGGTGCGGCAAGCTCTTTCACATCGCGACCCGCCCCGACTGGCGCGACCCGTTCAGCATTGCCGTGCGATGCGCGTTGGCCTCACCTTAGCCTCACCTTTCGCCGCGGCTGACCACCCCGCGCGGCCTCCATCACCGCGCTTGCACGTCGCCGTGGTTCGGGCATGGTCGCGCCAGCCGCCATCATGGAGCCTCCCTTGCGCCCGATCTCCGCCCTCGCGCTCGCGACCACTGCCCTGCTGCTCGCCCCCGTGTCCCTCGCCTCGGCCTCGCTCGCGCAGAACAGGCCCGTACCCGCCGCCGACGCCGCCAATCCCGCCTTCACCGGCAACGACCTGTTCGGGTTGCAGATGGCGAGCGATCCGCAGATCAGCCCGGACGGGCGCACGATCGTCTACGTCCGCCGCTCGGGCGACGTGATGACCGACCGGATGCAATCGTCGCTGTGGCTGGTCGACGTCGCGACCGGTCGCCAGTCGCCCTTCGCCGCCAACGGCTCCTCGCCGCGCTGGTCGCCCGACGGCACCCGGATCGCCTATGCCGCCTCCGATAGCGAGGGCAGCCAGCTGTTCGTCCGCTGGCTGGCGACCGGCGCGAGTGCCCGGATCACCGCGCTGCCCGGCGACCCGGGCGCGCTCAGCTGGTCGCCCGACGGCCGCCGGCTCGCCTTTACCGCGACCGTGATGGGTGAGGGGACGCGCCTCGGCCACGCGCCCGACAAGCCCGAGGGCGCGAAATGGGCCGAGCCGCTCCAGGTGATCGACCGCATCACCTACCGCGCCGATGGTCCCGGCTACATCAAGCCCGGCCGCGACCACGTCTTCGTCGTCTCAGCGGACGGCGGTGCCGCGCGGCAGCTGACCTTCGGCGGTTACGACGATGCCGGCCCGCTGTCGTGGAGCGCCGATGGTGCGCGCATCCTGTTCGCGGCGATCCGCGGCAAGGACGCCGACCGCCGCGTCATGGACAGCAACCTCTACGCGGTCGACGCCGACACGGGCACGCTAACGCAGCTGACCACGCGCGACGGCCCCGACGCCTCCCCGCGCTTCTCGGCCGACGGCTCGCGCGTCGCCTGGCTCGGCTTCGACGACCGCCGCCGCGGCTACGAGAACAGCGAAATCTGGGTCGGCGACCGCGACGCCGCCAACGCGCGTGCGCTGACCCGCGCGCTCGACCGCTCGGTGGAGGACGTGCAGTGGGCGGGCAACACGCTCTACGCGACCTTCGACGACCACGGCCTGCGCAAGGTCGCGCGCGTCGGCGACGGCGGCGGCATGACCGTGCTCGCCGACAATCTGAAGGGCGGCGGGCTCGACCGGCCGTACACCGGCGGCGACTTCTCGGTCTCGCGCGGCGGGGTGGTCGCCTATACCGGCGGCGACGGCCAGGCACCCGCCGATGTCTGGGTCGCGGCGGGCGGCAAGCAGCGGCGGCTGACCAACCTCAACGCGACGATGCTGGAGGCGAAGGCGCTGGCGCCGATCCGCAGGCTCGCGGTGACCGCGCCCGACGGCCGCGCGGTCGACGCCTGGCTCGCCACCCCGCCGGGTTGGCAGCCGGGCACCCGCGTGCCGCTGATCCTGGAGATCCACGGCGGTCCTCACTCGGCCTACGGCCCCAGCTTCGCGACCGACATGCAACTCTACGCCGCGCACGGCTACGCGGTCTTGTGGACCAACCCGCGCGGCTCCACCAGCTACGGCGCCGAGTTCGCCAATCTGATCGACAAGGATTACCCCAGCGCCGACTACGACGATCTGATGGCCGCGGTCGACGCCGCGATCGCCGACGGCACCGCCGACCCGAACAATTTGTTCGTCACCGGCGGTTCGGGCGGCGGCGTGCTGACCGCGTGGATCGTCGGCAAGAACAATCGCTTCAAGGCCGCGGCGACGCAGAAGCCGGTCATCAACTGGATCAGCGAGGCGCTGACGATGGACGCGACGCTGTTCACCTCACGCTACTGGTTCAACAAGCTGCCGTGGGAGGACCCGATGGATTACTGGCGTCACTCGCCCTTGAGCCTCGTCGGCAACGTGCGCACCCCGACGCTCGTCGTGGTCGGCAGCGAGGACTATCGCACGCCGGTGTCGGAGGCGGAGCAATATTACGCCGCCTTGCAGATCCGCGGCGTGCCGACCGCGCTGGTCAAGGTGCCGGGCGCGAGCCACGGCGGCATCGCGGCCCGGCCGAGCCAGTCGGCGGCGAAGGCGTCGGCGATCCTCGCCTGGTTCGACCGTTACCGCGGACCGGGCGCGCCGGGGCAGGCGGCGGCACCGGCGGCAGCGTCGGTTCCTTCCACTTCCACGCGGTAAACCACGTCCGGCCTCAAACGTCGGGCAGCACCTGATCGGCGATGCCCCAGCCCGACAGTGCGCGGTCGTTCGCGCGTGCGATCAGCGCGTCCGCGTCGCCGACGTGCCAGTTCGCCGCGCTGTCGAGGTCGCGCAGCTCGCTCCACGTGACGGGGGCCGCCACCGGCGCACCGGCGCGCGCCCGCGCGGAATAGGGCATGATCGCAGTCGAGCCGCGTCCGTTGCGCAGGTAATCGATGAAGATGCGGCCCTTGCGCTTCGCCTTGCTCATCGTCGCGGTGAAGCGCTCCGGCTCGGCTTGCGCCAGCGCGCGCGCGAACCGCTCGGCGAAGTCACGCACCGCGGACCACTCGGCCTGCGGAGTCAGCGGCACGACGACGTGGACGCCCTTGCCGCCCGACAGGAGCGGGAAGCTCGCGAGCCCGATCTCGCCCAACTGGTCGCGCAGGAACTCCGCCGCCTTCTTCGTGTCGGCGAAGTCGAGCCCCTCGTCGGGGTCGAGGTCGAAGACCATGCGGTCGGGCCGCTCCAGCGCGTCGATACGCGAGCCCCAGCCGTGGAACTCGATCGTCCCCATCTGTACGCAGGTCAGCAGCCCCGCGGCGTCGTCGACCCACAGGTAATCCTCGCTCGACCCGTCCTTCTCTTCGACCGCGACGCGGTGCACCGCCTCGCCGAACGAGCCCGCGTCGTGCTTCTGGAAGAAGCATTGCTTCGCGCGCCCCTGCGGGCAGCGCACCAGGCTGATCGGACGGTGGCCGCTCCACGGCAGCATTATTGCGGCGACCGCGGTGTAGTAATCGGCCAAGTCGCCCTTGGTCACTTTGGCGGCGGGGTCGATGACGCGGTCGCGGTTGGTGATCTTGACCACCTCCGTGGCGGGCGTGTCGGGAACGGCGCGCGGCTGCTCCACCACCACCTCGCGCGCGGGCTTATCGCCGCGCAGGCCGAGGAAGCTCGGGTGGCGCAGCAGCCCGTCGGGCGTCTTCTCGGTGAAGGCGATCTCCGCGACCAGATCGGCGCGGACCCAGTGCGCCCCGCGCACCATTGCGCGCGGCGCCTCGACGGGCGCGGTCTTGCGCGCGCGGGCGTTGAGCTTCGCGCGCAGGTCGTTCATCAATCCTCGCGTGAACCCGGTGCCGACCTTCCCGGCGTAGCGCAGCTTGCCATCTTCGTAGACGCCGAGCAGCAGCGACTTGAACCCGCGCTTCTTGGTCGACGGCAGCCAGCCAACGATGACGAACTCCTGCCGCCGCGTGCACTTGATCTTCAGCCAATCGGACGAGCGCCCGGCGCGGTAGCGCGCGTCGGCGCGCTTCGACACCACGCCCTCCAGCTCCTCGGCGCACATCTTGTCCAGCAACTGCTCGCCGCTGCCGACGACGTGCTCGGCATAATGGAGCCGCGCGTCGTCGCCGATGATCGCCTGGAGCCGCGCCTTGCGTGTCGTCAACGGCAGCGCGGTCAGGTCTTCACCGTCTTGGGAAAGCAGGTCGAATGCGAACATCGTCATGTCGCCGCCCGAGGAGATCGCGTCCTTGAGCGTCGAGAAGTCGGGACGCCCGTCCTTGAACGCAACGATCTCGCCGTCGATCAGCGCGGACTGCACGTCGAGCTCGGCCGCGGCCGCGGCGATGCCGGGGAACTTGTCGCTCCAGTCGAGCCCGCTGCGCGTGAACACCCGGGCCGTGCCGCCCGCCACCGCCACCAGCGCGCGGTAGCCGTCGTACTTGACCTCGTGCAGCCACGCCGATCCGCTCGGCACCGTGTCGACCAGCGTGCAAAGCTGCGGCTCGGTGAAGGCGGGCGGGGCGGCATTCCTGGCGACCTTCCTGCGCGCAGGCTTCCGCTTCGCGGGTGCCTTGCCCTCGGCGATCTGCTGCATCGTGCGCCCAGTCGACACGCTGGTCAGCGCGGTCTCGACCAGCGTGTCGGTGCCACCCGCCTCCGCATCGCCGATCTTGCGCAGCAGCCAGTTCTCGCGCTTCTCCTTCGCGCGCGGTTTGAGGCGGATCAGCAGCCACTCTCCGCGCATCCGCTCGCCCTCCAGCACGAAGTGCAGGTGCCCCGCCTCCAAGTCGCGCGCGCTCTTGCCCTTGATCGGCGACCAGGTGCCGCGGTCCCACAGCATCACCGTGCCGCCGCCATATTCGCCCGCGGGGATCGTCCCCTCGAACGTGCCATATTCGAGCGGATGGTCCTCGGTCCTGACCGCCAGCCGTTTCTCGTCCGGGTCGAGGCTCGGCCCGCGCGTCACCGCCCAGCTCTTCAGCACGCCGTCGACCTCCAGCCGGAAGTCCCAGTGCAACCGCGTCGCGTCGTGCTTCTGCACCACGAAGCTGTTGCCGTGACCGCTCGCCAGCGTCCCCGCCGGCTCGGCGGTGCGCGTGAAATTGCGCTTGGCGTTGTAGCGGGCGAGCGGGTCGGCCTCGGACATGGTCGGATCAGGCGCGCTTCTTCGCCGGCGCGGCCTTCTTGGCCGCCGGCTTCTTGGCGGCGGGTTTCTTCGCTGCCGCCTTGGCCGGTGCCTTCTTCGCCGGCGCGCTGCCCGACTTGCCCTCCATCGATTTCTTCAGCGCCGCCATCAGGTCGACGACGTTCGAGGCCGATCGTCCGCCCTCGTCCTTCTCCTCGATGATCCGGGTCTTGCCCTTCGCCTTGCGCTTGCGCTCGATCAGCTCCTTCAGCGCGTCGACGTAGCGGTTGTGGAATTCCTGCGGGTCGAACGCCGCGGTCTTGCGGTCGATCAGCGCCTCGGCGAGGTCGAGCAGCTCGGCGTCGGGCTTGCTGTCGGGTATGTCGCGGAAATAACCCTGCGCGCGGTGGACCTCGTCGGCGTAGCGGAGCGTCTCCAGGATCAGCCCGCGCCCGCATGGTTTGAGGCTGACGATATACTCGCGCCCGCGCATCGCCAGCTGCCCCAGGCCGACCTTCTTGGTCCGCCTGAGCGCTTCGCGCAGCACGACAAACGCTTCCTCCGCCAGATCGTCGGCGGGCACGACGAAATACGGCTTCTCGTAATAGAGGACGTCGATCTCGCTACTGTCGACGAACTGCGTCAGCTCCAGCGTCTTCTTCGACTCGAGCTTCACCGCGTCGATCTCCTCCTGCTCCAGCAGCACGTACTCGCCCTTCTCGACCTCGAAGCCCTTGATGATCTCGTCGGCGTCAACGGGTCCGATGCCCGGCGCGACCTTCTCGTACTTGATCCGCTCGCCCGAGGGTTCGTGGATTTGGTGAAACGCGATCTGCGCGCCCGATTTGGTCGCTGGATAGATTTCCACCGGGATCGAGACCAGCGCGAGCCGTATCTGCCCCTGCCAGTAAGCGCGCGCGGCCATGCTCCACCCCTCTCGTTGCGTAAGCGATTCAAATCGCGGGCGAAGGAGTCGTTCCGCGTCGGCGCGACTTGCGCTAAGGGATGCCGCATGGCCGACGATCCCTTCTCCCTGTTCGACGCCTGGTACGCCGAGGCGAAGGAGACTGAACCCAACGATCCGGGCGCGATGGCGCTCGCCACCGCCGACGCCGCGGGTCGCCCGTCGGTGCGCATGGTGCTGCTGAAAGGCCACGGGTCCGACGGCTTCGTGTTCTACACCAACCGCGGCAGCCGCAAGGCGGAGGCGCTTGCTGAGAACATGCAGGCGGGGCTGCTCTTCCACTGGAAGTCGCTGCGCCGCCAGATACGCATCGACGGTTCCGTCAGCCTCGCCAGCGACGCGGAGAGCGACGCTTATTTCGCCACGCGCGGCCGCGACTCGCAGCTCGGCGCCTGGGCGTCAGACCAGTCGCGCCCGCTCGACGCGCGCAGCACGTTCGAGGCGCGCTTCGACGAGATGAAGGCGCGCTTCGAGGGGCAGGACGTGCCGCGCCCGCCCAATTGGGGCGGCTACCGCGTGACGCCCTACCGCATCGAGTTCTGGCAGGACCGCGCGCACCGCCTGCACGAGCGTCGCCTGTTCACCCGGGCGGGCGACGCGTGGAGCGAGGGGCTGCTGTTCCCATGACGGAGAGCGAACGCCGCCGCGTCCTGCCGATCGCGATGCGCGCCGCGCTGGCGAGCGTCGCGATGGCGCTCAGCCTGCTGATCGTGAAGGGCTACGCCGCCTGGGCCACCGGCTCGGTCGCGATGCTCGGCTCGCTGGCCGACACCGGGCTCGACCTGCTCGCCAGCCTGGTCACGCTCTACGGCGTCAAGCTCGCCGCCGAGCCCGCCGACCACGACCACCGTTTCGGCCACGGCAAGGCGGAGGCGCTCGCCGCCTTGTTCCAGGTGGTGTTGATCACCGCCTCCGCGATCGGCATCGCGTGGCGCGCGGTGGAGCGCTTCTCCAATCCGCAGGTCAACGAGGATGCGGGGCTAGGCATCGGCGTGTCGGTGCTGGCGATCGCCGCGACGCTGGCGCTGCTCGCCTATCAGCGCAGCGTTATCCGCAGGACCGGCTCGGTCGCGATCCTCGCCGACAACGTCCATTACCAGTCGGACGTCTTGCTCAACGTGGCGGTGATCGCGGCGCTGGTGCTCGACCAATATGTCGGGGTGACGGGCGCCGACCCCGTGTTCGGCATCGCGATCGCGCTGTGGCTGGTGTGGGGCGCGTTCCAGGCGTCGAGCCAGGCGATCGACATGCTGATGGACAAGGAATGGTCGGAGGACCAGCGCGCCGCCTTCATGGAGGTCGCCGCGCGCCAGCCCGGCATCCGCGGCATTCACGATTTCCGCACGCGCCGCGCCGGCAGCCACGATTTCGCGCAATTCCACATGGAGGTCGACCCCGACCTGACCGTGCGCGACGCGCACGACATCGTCGAGTCGGTCGAGATCGCGCTCCGCCGCACCTTTCCCAAGGTCGAGACGCTGATCCACCTCGATCCAGAGGGGCACGAGGACACCGACAATCCGCTGGTCGAGGCCGACGCGACGCCGCACTGGTTCGGCAAGCGGCTGTAAACTCGTCAGCCGTCAGCGGCGGCAAGCACCTCCCCGCCGAGCGACCGTAAGGACATCCCATGCGCATCCCCTTCACCCAGGTCGACGCCTTCGCCGATGAAGCGTTCAAGGGTAATCCGGCGGCAGTAATGCCGCTCACCAAGTGGCTGGACGACGACACGCTGCTCGCCATTGCGGTCGAGAACAATCTGTCGGAAACCGCCTTTCTCGTCCCCGACGCGAGCGGCGAGGCGGATTACGAACTGCGCTGGTTCACGCCCGGCGCCGAGGTCGCGCTGTGCGGCCATGCGACGCTGGCGAGCGGGCACGTCGTGCTTTCGTCCGACACCGACCGCGCGCACGTCCGCTTCCGCACGCGGCAGGCGGGCGTGCTGGAGGTGTCACGCGACGGGCACCGCTACGCGATGGCGCTGCCCGCCTGGGTACCGCAGCCGAAACCGCTGCCCGAGATCGTCGCCGGCCTGGAGCTGCCCGAGGGTGCGGTGCAGGAGACGCTATGGCACGACAAGGGCTACGCGCTGGTGGTCGTGGAGAACGAGGCGCAGGTGCGCGCGTGCGCGCCCGACATGCGCGCGCTGGCGCCGCTCGGTCCCTACGTCATCATCGTCGCCGGGCCCGGTGAGACCACCGACGTGGTCAGCCGCGTCTTCGTCCCCGCGTTCGACATCGACGAGGACCCCGTCACCGGCTCCGCCCACGCAGTCATGGTGCCCTACTGGGCCCAGCGGCTCGGCCGCGACCGGATGAGCGCGTACCAGGCGTCGGCGCGTGGCGGGCGGCTGTCGTGCCGACTGGACGGCGACCGCGTGGTGCTCGGCGGCGCGTGCGTCACCGTGATCGAGGGCACGTTCCTGCTGCCGTGAAGCGCCTCGCCGCGGCGCCGACGCCTCAGCCGCGGCGGCGCAACGTTCCCTTATCCGCGGTCTAGCCGCGGCGGCGCGCCTGCGCGTAGGTGCCGAGCACGCGCACCCATTTGGAGTGGAAGCCCAGTTCCTCCATCGCGCGGTCGAACCCGGGCTCGCCCGGCTTTCCCTCCACGTCGCAGAAGAACTCGGTCGCCGCGAAGCTGCCGCCGCGCTGGTAGCTCTCCAGCTTGGTCATGTTGACGCCGTTGGTCGCGAACCCGCCCATCGCCTTGTAGAGCGCGGCGGGCACGTTCTTCACCTCGAAGATGAAGGTCGTCATCCACGCGTCCGCGCCCACCGCCGGCCGGCTGCCGCGCGCGAGTGCGACGAAGCGCGTCATGTTGTGGTCCGCGTCCGCGATGTCGACGCCCAGCAGGTTCAACCCGTAGAGCGCGGCGGCACCCGGCGGCGCCAGCGCGGCGACGCGCGGGTCCGCCAGTTCGGCGACGATCGCGGCGGCGCCCGCGGTGTCGGGATAATTGACCGGCCGGATGCCGTGCGCCTTCAGCCAGTGGCGACACTGGCCGAGCGCCTGCGGGTGGCTCATCGCCTCCGCCACCTCGTCGCGGCTGCCTACGCCCATCAGCGCGTGGCGGATCGGCAGGAAGTGCTCGGCGGTGATGACGAGCCCCGATTCGGGCAGCAGGAAGTGGATGTCGGCGACGCGGCCGTGGAGCGAGTTCTCGATCGGGATCAGCGCGTGGGCGGCGCGGCCGTCTTTCACCGCGTCCAGCGCGTCCTCGAACGCGAAGCACGGCAGCGGCAGCGCGTCGGGGAACGCTTCGGCCACCGCGACGTGGCTGTTGGCGCCCGGCGCACCCTGGAACGAGACCGCGCGCTCGGGCTCGGCGGCGGCGGCGGCGATCATCGCCTCGACGATCGGGCGGGCGGGGGCGGCGTAATCCTGCATGGGCTCGGGGCCCGCGGGTAGGGGGCGAGGGCGCATCGCTCAAGTGCGCTTGCGGTGCCGCCAACGCTTTTCTATGGGTTGGCCACAATTAGGGGCGGTTTCACGACATGGACGATCGGAACAACACGATTGCGGGCTGGGTGCTGGCGGGCTGCGGTGCGGCGCTGGGGCTCTCGATCGTGGGTGGCATGATCTTCCACGGCGAGCGTCCGGAGAAGATGGGCTACGCGATCGAGGGCGTCGAGGAGGCCGGCGGCGGTGCCGAGGCGAAGGCGGTGCCGATCGCGTCGCTGCTCCCGACCGCGGACCCGGCGAAGGGCGCCGAGGTGTTCAAGAAGTGCGCCGCCTGCCACACGATCAACCAGGGTGGCGCGAACGGCGTCGGCCCGAACCTGTACGCGACGCTGGGCGAGGGGATCGCGCAGGGCAAGGGCGGCTACGCCTTCTCCGACGCGCTCAAGTCGGTCGGCGGTAACTGGGATTTCGAGCGCATGAACGCGTGGCTGACGTCCCCGCGCAAGTTCGCCAACGGCACCAAGATGACCTTCGCCGGCCTGTCCAACCCCGAGGACCGCGCCAACGTGATCGCCTATCTGAACCAGCAGGGATCGAACCTGCCGCTGCCCGCCGCCCCCGCACCGGGCGCGGAGCCCGCCGGCAACGATGCCGCCGTCGCCAACGTGACCGAGGCGGTGAAGGGCGATACCGCCGACCTCGCCAACACCGGAACCCCCGCGTCGGGCGCGCCGTCTATGGACCCGAACGCCAAGGACGAGAAGGCGCTGGGCGTGACTCCGCCCGCCGCCGAGCGCTGAGCCGCACCCTGACCCCGCTGATGCGCTCCAATTTGGTGATCGGGCGCATCGTTGGTGCGGCGATCGTGCTCGCGCTTCCTGGCGTTTCCGGCGCCGACGCGTTGCAGGAGCGCCTGCTCGCGGACATGCGCGCGACCCGGTCCGATGGCTTCGCGTTCCGGCAGACCACGGCGGTCGAGCGCACCGGCGCGGCGCGCAAGACTCTGGTCGAGCAGTTCGACCCGCGCCGCCCCGCGGATGCGCGCTGGTCGCTCGTCTCGGTCGACGGGCGCGCGCCCACGGCCAAGGACCTGGCGGGATGGCGCAAGATCAAGCGCGATCGCGTGCCGTCCTACGCCGAGAACGCGAAATGGTTCGCGGGCCCCGCCACCCGCGTCGACGCGAACGGCGTCACCACCTACCGCTTCGCGCGGCTGCCCGCGGGCGCGATGAAGATCGGGTCGCACGACGCGTCGGCCGACGCGCAGGCGGAGGCGATCGTCAACACGCGGGGCTCGACGCCGTTCGTCGAGCGCGTGCGCTTCACCACCACCAAGCCGTTCCGCATGATGCTGGTCGCGTCGGTGCAGAACATCACCGCGACCGCGCGCTACGCGGCGATGCCGGGCGGCGCGATCGTCCCCGCCGAGGTGGCGAGCCGGACCGCGGGATCGCTGATGGGCAAGTCGGGCGTGCTGACGACGCAGACCACCTACGATCAGGTCCAGCCGGTCCGGTAGCATCGCCCCTCCCGCGGCAGAGAGGGGCCCGCCCGCGGCGCTCAGCGCGCCGTCTGTGGTGCCTTCTCCTGCCGCTCGCGGTAGAATTGCTGCACCACGGCCCAACCCTCGGCCGCGCTCTCGACGTAGCGGAAGATGCCCAGGTCGCGCTCCGACACTACGCCCTCCTCGACCAGAGCGTCGAAATTGACGACCCGCTCCCAGAACTCGCGCCCGAACAACAGCACGGGCATCGGCTCGATCTTGCCGGTCTGGATCAGCGTCAGCAGCTCGAACAATTCGTCGAACGTGCCGAACCCGCCCGGGAACGCCGCCAGTGCGCGCGCGTGGAGCAGGAAGTGCATCTTCCTGAGCGCGAAATAATGGAACTGCGTCGACAAGGACGGGGTGACGTAGGGGTTGGGCGCCTGCTCGTGCGGCAGGACAATGTTCAACCCGATCGATTCCGCGTGCACGTCGGTCGCGCCGCGGTTGGCCGCTTCCATGATCGACGGCCCGCCGCCCGAGCACACGACGAAGTGGCGCTTCCCCTCCTCGTCCCGCGGGAAATTGGAGCATAGCTGCGCCAGCTCGCGCGCCATGTCGTAGTATTTCGACTTGGCGACCAGGCTCTCGGCGATGCGGCGGCTTTTCTCGTCGGTCGCCATGTCGAGCAATGCCTGCGCCTTGGCGGGCTCGGGAATGCGCGCCGAGCCGTAGAAGACGAAGGTCGAGCCGATGTGCGCTTCCTCCAGGATCAGCTGCGTTTTCAACAGCTCGAGCTGGAAGCGGACCGGACGCAGGTCCTCGCGCAGCAGGAAGTCCATGTCCTGGAATGCCAGGGAGTAAGCGGGGCTCTCGGTCTGCGGGGTGGAGACGCTCTGGCGGGCGGCGTCGGCATCTTGCTTGGCGCGCGGGAAGACGCGGCTGGGTACGCGAGTTTCTGTCATGCCGGGGCGATAAGCCGCGCGCGTGACGGCCGCAAGACGCGACCCGCCTAGCTGATGCGGAAGGCGCGGAACGGCGACCGGGCGGGCAACGGCACGGGTTCGAGCCAGTCGAACGCCTTGCCGTGCGCCAGCAGGTCGTAGAATCCGCCACGTGCCTTGGCGCGGTAATTGGTCGATTCCGCCATGTTGGGGCACACCAGCAGCAACGTCGCGCCGTGGCGTTTCATGATCGCGCGTGCTTCGCGCGGGGATCGGCTGAAAGCGTGCTGCACATCGAGGATTGCATCGCCGTTGCGGTGGTACGGACCCGCGATCGCGTCGTGATGCGTCAGCGTGATGAGCCGCGGCCCCAGGTCGACGAAGGTGAACACGGTCTGGCGGGGAAGCGCGTTGAGCGGCTCCATCGCAGGAACCGTCAAACAGCGCCCGGTCGCGCGGTTGACGCGCGTGACATAGGCGTTGGGCCGATCGATCGGCAGATAGCGCACCGCCAGCGTCATGAACCAGCCCGACACGAGCACGTAGGCCATCGCTGCCGCAGCGAGCTTCGCCGGCCACCAGCGCGGTGACGCGATCCATGGCAGCATCGCGACGGCGAGCGCTACCGCGCCGGGCACCGCCATCAACTGCGCCGCGGGTCCTGCGCGGGCTTGCCACAAGAGCATCAGACACGAGAAGGTGGTGAACAACGCGACGCAGGTCCAGCCGAGCAGCGCAGGGGTGCGACGCGCGCGCCAAGTGGCGAACAGCGCGCCGAGGAGGCCGATGATCGGCAGCGCGACGATCGGCGCCGCGCTGCGCAAGGGGTGCTGGTAGATCGGCTTCGCCTCGCGGACGTTGGCGAGCCAGCTGGTGTAGAGTTCGGGCGACACCTGCTCGGGGCGGGCGAGGCATTGGGGGTAGGTGTTGGCGAAGAAGGTGGCGACGACGCCCCCGGCGGCGAGTGCGGCGGCGATCCGCACTCCCCGGCTGCGCGGCGACCAGACGGAGAGCGCGAGCAGCAGCGCCGCGGCGACCACGACCGTGGAGAGATACACCGGGGTCAGCGCGTCGCAGCGCAGCACGCGGTTGGCGTAGGAGGCGAAGCCCGCGAACCCCGCCGCGGTGCCGCCGCCGAGCGACAGCGCGTAGGCGGCGAGCCGCGTGCGCTCGCCCCTGTCCCACATCCAGCGCAGCGCGGTGATCGCGCCCGCCATCGCCGCGTAGGGCAGCAGTTCGAGCCCGATGGTGAGCGAGTATGCGCTGGCGAGCCCGACGATCAGCCCGCCACGTGGCCCCTGGGGATCGCACAGCCCGGCGACCGTCAGGCACAGCATCGCGAGTTGCCAGCCGTGGTGGTCGATCCGATCGGGCATGTACATGCCGAGCGCGACGTTGGTGACGAGCACCACCGCGATCGCGAGCGGCCAGGCGAGCGGCGACACTAGCCGCCGCACGGTCGCGCCCAGCCCCAGTAATGCGAGCGACAAGGGGATCAGCGGCGCGATGCCGCACGCCAGCCGCTCGGCCTCGAGCGTGCCGACGAAGGGGCGCAGCAACAGGATCAGCGCGGCGATCGGCAGGTCGACCAGCCGGCTCCAGTGAATGTTGAAGCCCGCGGGCGGGTTGAGGCGATAGTTGGTCAAGTCGAACCAGCCCTGACCGGCGAGCAGCCCGCGCACCTGCATCAACCGCATGTTGTCGTCGGTGTCGCCCAGGCTGAGCCACTGGATCGCGGTCCAGCGCTGCCCGACGTACCAGGCCGCGATCATGATCCAAGCGATCAACGTGAGGTTGATCCAGCGGCGATCGAGCGTGGTGGCGAGGCGCGGCGGCAGCGCACGGGGCAGGATGGTCAAAACGCTTCCTTCATCGGACGGGAGCTAGTAGGTCCGCCGCCGCGCTCCTGACGCGGGGATGCACAAAGGGCAAGATGGTGGCGGCGGGCATCGATCGGTTGAACAACGGGTTGGACGGCGGATCGGACGGGCGCGGCGCGGGATCGCGCGAGGCGCTGCTGCAACTGATCCGCTTCGGTATCGCCGGCGGCATCTCGACGCTGATCTACGCCGCGGTCTACCTGCCGCTGACCGCGTGGGTATTGCCGCACGCGCAGGCCGTATGGGCGGTGCCGCCGTCGTTCCTGGTCGCGGTGACGTGCGGCTTCTTCCTCCACAGCCGGTGGAGCTTCAGGGGCCAGGGCGCGCAGTCCGCTGGACCGGCGCAGCAGGCCAAGTTCCTCTGCGTGCAGGCGAGCGGCATGGCGCTGAACGCGCTGGTCACCTGGATCGGCACCGCGCTGATGGGGCTCGACCCGTGGGTGCCGCTGTTGCCCGCGGTCGCGCTGGCGACGATCGTCACCTTTCTGCTCAACAAATATCTGGTGTTCGTCTGATGGATCGCCGCGTCTACGACCGCATGGCCGAGCATGATTCCACCCATTGGTGGTACCGCGCGCGCCGCGACATCCTGTCTGACTACGTCACGCGCGAGGGGCATCTGCCCAAGGACGCACGCATCCTGGAGATCGGTTGCGGCACCGGACACAATCTGCCGATGCTGGGGCAGTTCGGGCAAGTGGAAGCGATCGAGATCGATCCCGCCGCGCGCGACATCGCGAGCGCCCGGCTCGGCCGGCCGGTCGGCGACGCGCCGCTGCCGGTGCTGCCCGGCGTCGAGCGGGGCAGGTACGACATGGTCGCGGTGCTCGACGTGGTGGAGCATATCGCCGACGACGTCGGCGCGCTGAGGGCGATGCGCGACTGCCTGGCACCGGGCGGCAAGATCCTGATCGCGGTGCCCGCGCACCAGTGGATGTGGAGCGCGCACGACGTCGTGAACCATCACGAACGGCGATATTCGAAGAAGACGTTGATCGCGGCGATCCGCGCGGCGGGGCTGCGCCCGCGCAAGCTCGGTTACTTCAACTCGATCCTGTTCCCGCTCGCGGCCGCCGCGCGGATCGCGGGGCGATTGACGGGCCGCGACGACAGCGACGATTCGCCCCCCGCCGCGCCGGTCAACGCGCTGTTCGAGCGCGTCTTCCGCGTCGAGCGGCACCTGGTCGGGCGCGTTCCGATGCCGATCGGCCTCTCCATCCTGTGCTTCGCGGAGCCTGCCTGACCTGATCGGCCCGAGACGCTGACCTGCTCCCCCTGATGAGGGGCTGAGAGTGCGGCGGTGATGTTTCGTGTCGGGCCGACCCACCCCCGACCCCTCCCTTCTAGGGAGGGGGGGGAAGAAGGGCGCGGTCAGGCGCCTCTTGCACCACGCCCGCGAAGCCGCCACGGCGCGGCGCATGTCCGATATCCTGCCGCCGCCGCCCGCTGACCTGTTGCTGAATGCCAGCCTGTTCCTCGATTTCGACGGCACATTGGTCGAGATCGCCGCGACACCCGACGCGGTGGACGTGTCCGAGACGCTGCGGCAACTGCTGCGCGACCTGTCCGCGCGCATGGGTGGCCGCGTCGCGATCGTCAGCGGGCGGTCGGTGGCGGAGATCGGCGCGCTGATCGACCCGGTCGCGCTGACGGTCGCGGGCAGTCACGGGCTGGAGATCGCGGCGGCGGGCGAGCCACCGGTCAAGCCCGAGCGGACCGCCGGGATCGACGCGGCACTGGAGCGGCTGAACGCCTTCGCCGCGGATCGCCCGGGCGTGCTGGTCGAGGACAAGCCGTTCGGCGTCGGGCTGCACTATCGTCAGGCGCCCACCGAGGAGGCGGAGGCATGCGAGCTGGCACGGCAACTGGCCGCTGAGCACGATCTGCACCTGCAGCTCGGCAAGATGGTCGCCGAGCTGCGCCTGCCCGGCGCGGACAAGGGCAGCGCGTTGAAGACGTTGATGGCGGAACCCGGACGTGCGGCCACGCGTCCTGTGTTCATGGGGGATGACGTAACCGACGAGGCGGCGTTCGCCGCCGCACGCGAGCTTGGTGGAGCCGGTATCCTGGTCGGCCCGGCGCGCGAGACGCACGCGCGCTACCGATTGGACGACGTGGCCGCCACGCTCGCCTGGCTGCGCGCCGGCGCGGAGGCACTGGCATGAGCGATCTCGACCTCTGGCCGATCGGCAATTGCCAGGTCAGCGCGCTGGTCGATCGCGCCGGCCGCTTCGTGTGGGCGTGCGTGCCGCGCGTCGACGGCGACCCGTTGTTCTCCGCGCTGCTCGGCGGCGACGAACCGGAAGGCGGGTTCTGGGACATTGCGGTCGAGGACTCGGTGTCGGTCGAGCAGCATTTCATCCGCAACACACCCGTGCTCGTGTCGCGCCACACCGACAAGCACGGCGGCGTGATCGAGGTGACCGACTTCTGCCCGCGCTTCATGCGCAACGGCCGCACCTATCGCCCGGTCGCCTTCGCGCGCACCGTCAAGCCGATCTCGGGCAGTCCCCGACTGCGGATGCGGCTGCGCCCGACCTGCGGCTGGGGCGGCACCTGCCGCGAGCAGGTGGGCGGATCGAACCACGTCCGCTTCCTGCTCGACGCGATGGCGATGCGGCTGACCACCGACGCGCCGATCGGCATGGTGCAGGGCGAACGCTCGTTCCGCGTCGAGCGGCCGCTGCACTTCTTCCTCGGCCCCGACGAGAGTTTTGCGGGCGAGTTCGCCAGCACGCTCGACCTGATGCTGCACGACACGGTGGGCGAGTGGCAGCAGTGGGTGCGCGGGCTCGCCGTTCCGCTCGAATGGCAGGAAGTGGTGATCCGCTGCGCCATCACGCTCAAGCTGTGCCAGCACGAGGAAACGGGTGCGATCGTCGCCGCGCTGACGACGTCGGTGCCCGAGCACGCCGGGTCCGAGCGCAACTGGGACTATCGCTACTGCTGGATACGCGACGCCTATTACACGGTGCAGGCGCTCAACCGGCTGGGCGCGCTCGACGTGCTGGAGGGGTATCTCGGCTACCTGCGCAACATCGTCGATGCGGCCGGTGACGGCGACGACGACGGCCACATCCAGCCGCTCTACGGCGTGCTCGGCGAGCCCAACCTGCCCGAGCGCGTCGCGCCGCTGCTGCCGGGTTATCGCGGGATGGGGCCGGTGCGCGTCGGCAACCAGGCGGCGGAGCAGATCCAGCACGACGCCTACGGGCAGATCGTGCTGTGCAGCGTGCACGCCTTCTTCGACCACCGCCTGTTCCGTCCCGCCGACGCCGCCGATTTCGAGCGGCTGGAGCACGTCGGCGAGCGCGCGTGGAAGTTCTACGACCAGCCCGATGCCGGCCTGTGGGAGCTGCGCACGCGCCAGAGCGTCCACACCTATTCCTCCGCGATGTGCTGGGCGGCGTGCGACCGGCTGGCGAACGCGGCCGAGCGGCTGGGGCTCGCCGAGCGCCGGACCTTGTGGGCGGAGCGCGCGAACACCATCCGCGACGTGATCGAGCGGTCGGCGTGGCGCGAGGACACGCGGCGGATGTCGGCGACCTTCTCGGGCGACGACCTGGATGCGAGCGTATTGCAGCTGCTCGACCTGCGCTTCTTCGCCGCCGACGACCCGCGCTTCGTCGACACGCTGGAGGCAATCGAGAAGGGGCTGCGGCGCGGCTCGACGATGCTGCGCTACGACACCGAGGATGATTTCGGCCTGCCCGAGACCGCGTTCAACGTGTGCACCTTCTGGCTGATCGAGGCTTTGTTCCTGACCGGCCGCCACGACGAGGCGCGCGCGCTGTTCGAGGAGATGCTGTCGCGCTGCACCGCCGCCGGGCTGTTGTCGGAGGACATCGACCCCGTCAGCGGCGAGTTGTGGGGCAATTATCCGCAAACCTACTCGCTGGTCGGCATGATCAACTGCGCGGGGATGCTCAGCAAGCCGTGGAGTGCGATACGATGACGCGATCGACCGAGAGCCGCCTGATCGTCATCTCCAACCGCGTCAGCGCGCCCAAGGGGTCGAATTCGGGATCGCAGGGCGGACTGGCCGTCGCGCTGGCGGCGGCGCTGCGCGAGAATGGCGGCATCTGGTTCGGCTGGTCGGGCGAGGTGACCGACCAGTTCACCGGACAGATCAACTTCCAGCGCGAGCAGGGGGTGACCACCGCGGTGGTCGACCTGGAAGAACAGGACGTCGAGGAATATTACGAGGGCTACGCCAACCGGACGCTCTGGCCGCTGTTCCACTACCGCATCGACCTTGCCGAATATGAGCGCGAGTTCGCGGGCGGATATCAGCGCACCAACGAGCGTTTCGCCGACACGGTGCGCCCGCTGATCGAGCCCGACGACCTGATCTGGATACAGGATTACCACATGTTCCCGCTCGGCGCCGAGCTGCGCAAGCGGGGGTGCCAGAACCAGATCGGTTTCTTTCTCCACATCCCGTGGCCGCCGCGCCGCCTGCTCGGCACGCTGCCGGGGGCGCAGGCGCTGGTCGCGTCGATGTTCGAGTATGACCTGATCGGGTTCCACACGCAGGAATGGCTCGAGTCGTTCTGCGATTACGCGACGCACGAGATGGGCGCGACGATCGAGGACGGGTGCGCGACGCTCGGCGACCGGCGCGTGCGGTTGATCGCCGATCCGATCGGGATCGACGCGAAGGAGTTCGCCGAAGCGTCCGCCGGGGTGCAGGCGCGGCTCGCGTACCGGCGCATGCGCGATTCCGCCGACGGGCGCGACATGATCGTCGGCGTCGACCGGCTCGATTACTCCAAGGGGCTGGAGGAGCGTTTCTCGGGCTACGAGCGCTTCCTGATCGAGCATCCGGAGGAGCGCAAGGAAGTGTTCCTGCTCCAGATCGCGCCGCCCAGCCGCGTGTCGGTGGAGACCTACCGCCGTATCCGCAACTCGCTGGAAGGGCTCGCGGGGCGGATCAACGGCGAATATGCCGACGTCGACTGGGTGCCGATCCGTTACGTCAACCAGGGCTACCCGCGCGACGTGCTGGCCGGCATCTACCGCGCGGCGAAGATCGGGCTCGTGACGCCGTTGCGCGACGGCATGAACCTCGTCGCCAAGGAATATGTCGCGGCGCAGAACCCGGAGGATCCCGGCGTCCTGATCCTGTCCAAGTTCGCCGGCGCGGCCGAGCAGATGGGCGAGGCGCTGCTGATCAATCCGTACAGCGCGGAGGAGATCGCCGACGCGATCCAGCAGGCGCTGCGGATGCCCAAGGAGGAGCGCATCCAGCGCTGGCAGGCGTTGATGGACGGCGTGCAGCGCGAGGACGTGACGTGGTGGGCGTCGCGCTTCCTCGACGCGCTCAAGCAGGCGCGTCCGACCGTGCCGGCGTGATCGCAACGTCGGCGCGGCGGCGCAGGATCGCGTCGGGCATCTCGCGCTTCACGTAGTCGAGCAAGGCTTCGCGCACGTCGCAGCGCAGGTCGAACGCCGTGGCGGCGTCCTTGGCGGTCATCAACCCGCGCACCTCGATCGACCCGTCGGGCTTGGTGTCGGTCACCTGCAGGTTCCAGAAGCGTCCGTCCCAGCGCGGGTTCGCGGTGATGATCGCGCCCGCCTGCTCGCGCAGTTGTGCGATGTCAGCGGCGGGATCGAGGTACCAGAACACGCTGCCCATCAGCTTGGCGGATTGCTGCGTCCAGTTCTGAAAGCTGTGCTCCAGGAACTTGGACACGGGCACCACCAGGCGGCGCTCGTCCCAGATCTTGACGATGACGTAGGTCAGCCGGATTTCCTCGACCCGCCCCCATTCTCCCTCGACGATGACGACGTCGTCGAGCCGGATCGGTTCGGTGATCGCCATCTGCACGCCCGCGATCAGGTTCTTGAGCGCGGGCTGCGCGGCGGCGCCGACCGCGATGCCCGCTACGCCTGCCGATGCCGCCAGCGTCACGCCGAGCGCGCGGACGCTGGGGATGCTCATCAGCATCATGCAGATCGTCACCATCACGATCGCGAAGGCGCCGATGCGCTGCAGGATGCCCAGCCGCGTCCGCCGGCGCCGCGCGCGCAGATTGTCCTCGACGCTGATGTCGGCCTTGCGCGACAGGATATCGACGACATTGCCGAGCGTCACCACCGCGAACCAGCCGACCAGTCCCGGGATGACGAGCCCCGCGACGCGGCCCCACAATGTCGCCTCCGAGCGGGTGAGGTGGAGCAGCGGCTGGATCGAGGCGAGCGCCACCGCGATCAATATCCAGCGCGCCAGTCCGCGCGAACGCTCGATGATCGTCGCGCCACCCTCGCTGTCCCCGCGACGCGCGGCGCGCGCGAGCAGCGCGAAGCCCGCCGCGTGGAGCAGGATCGCGGTGAGCACCGCCAGCGCGACGATGCCGACGTCGCCGAGCCACGTCGGGACGTCGGGCAGGTCGCGCCAGTATCGGGTCAGGTTCGCTTGCCTCATGGTGGCAACGAACGGCGCGTGAGCGGGGGCGTTCCGGGGCGGAGGCGTTGTCGTGTCGGGGACGCGATTACGTGGTGTGAAAAGGGGTTGGATCGGGGCTCGCCGGTATCGGATGCGAGGGGGGAATGCGGCGCGGGCGGATCGGGTGAGGTTTGTGACGAGGAGCGGCAGGTTATCTTTGGTCTGTTTCGCTCAGGCGGCCGCGGCGCGGGAGTTAATCCCGCGCCGTCGAACGTGGCGCGGTTGCGCCACGTCGGCCGGGCCGGCGCGTC
>NZ_JBELMJ010000004.1:0-5700 GCF_042095875.1 Sphingomonas sp. | reverse complement strand
ATCCCGCGCCGTCGAACGTGGCGCGGTTGCGCCACGTCGGCCGGGCCGGCGCGTCCGCGGTGCGGACCGGCGCGTAGCGGGGCTACGCGCCTCGCGTCGGCCTCACCAAATTTTCACGCGCTGTTCCGGGGCCAGGTACAGCTTGTCGCCCGGCTTGACGTTGAACGCATTGTACCACGCGTCGACGTTGCGGACGACGCCGTTGACGCGGTTGTAGGGCGGCGAGTGCGGGTCGGTGAGCAGGCGGCTGCGCAGCGCGTCCTCGCGGATCTTCGACTGCCACGCCTGCGCGTAGGCGAGGAAGAAGCGCTGGTCACCGGTCAGCCCGCCGATCACCGGCGCCTTGCCGTGGGTCGCCTGATACTTCTGGTAAGCGGTGTACGCCGCCTCCAGCCCGCCCAGGTCGCCGATATTCTCGCCCAGCGTCAGCTGCCCCTTCACGTGCGTGCCCGGGATCGGCTCATAGGCGTCATACTGGCTGACGAGCTCGCCGGTCCGCTTGGTGAAGGCGGCGCGGGTCTCGGGCGTCCACCAATTCTCGAACTTGCCGGTCGGGCCGAACTGGCTGCCCTGGTCGTCGAATCCGTGGCCCATCTCGTGGCCGATAATCGCGCCGATCGCGCCGTAATTGACCGCCGCATCCGCCTTCGGGTCGAAGTAGGGCGCTTGCAGGATCGCCGCCGGGAAGGTGATCTGGTTCGACAGCGGGTTGTAGTAGGCGTTCACGGTCTGCGGCGTCATGCCCCAGAGCGTGCGGTCAACCGGCTTGCCGAGGTACGACAGGTCGAGCTGATGCTGGAATTCGCCCGCGCGCATGTTGTTGCCCAGCGGATCGCCGCGCACGACCTTGAACGTCGAATAGTCGATGTACTTGACCGGGTGGCCGACGCGCGGATCGAACGCGGCGAGCTTGGCGAGCGCCGCCTGCTTGGTCTTGGCGTCCATCCAGGTGTTGGCGGAGATACGCTCCTGATAGCCCGCGCGCAGGTTGGCGATCAGCTCCGCCATCTTCGCCTCGGACTCGGGCGGGTAGTGGCGCGCGACATAGACCTCGCCCACCGCCTCGCCCATCGCGTTGTTCACCAGCGCGATGCCGCGCTTCCAGCGCGCGCGCTGCTCCTGCTGACCCGAGAGCGTGCGGCCGTAGAAGTCGAAATTGGCGGTGTCGAACGCCTTCGGCAGCACCGAGGCATTCGCGCTGGCGAAGCGGAACTTCATCCAATCCTGCCACGTCGAGACCGGCGTCGCGGCGTAGAGCTTGCCGAGCGAAGTCAGCGCGGTCGAGGTGCCCATCACGACGACTGGGAAGCGCTCGTACCCCGCGGTCCTGAGCATCAGCGGCCAGTCGAACTCGGGCGCGAGCGCGGTGCGCTGCGCGGCGTTCATCGGCTTGATCATCGCCTGAAGATTGCGCTGCTGGACCGGGGTCCACTGCACCTTGGCCATCGCAGTCTCGAGCGCGACGATGCGATCGGCCTTGGCGGACGCGTCGGCGACGCCCGACAGCGCCAGGATCTGCTCCACGTACTTGCGATAGGCGGCGCGATAGGTGTCATACTTGGCGCCGGGCAGCAGATAGTAATCCTGCGGCATGCCGAGCGAGCTCTGGCTGGCGATCGCGATATATTGCGTCGGGTCGGCCGGATTGGGCAGCTGCCCGATCTCGACCGGCGAGGCGTAGCCGACGCTGGCGAACAGCGTCTGGAGCTTTGTCTTGTCGTTCGCCGCGTCGATCTTCGCGAAATAGGGCTTGAGCGGCGCGGTGCCGGCGCGCTCGATCGCGGCCTCGTCCATGAAGCTGCCGTAGAGGTCGCCGATCTGCTTGCCACCGGCGCCGACCGCGTTCGGGTCGCGCGCGGCGTCGCTCAGGATATCACGCACCTGACCCTCGGCCTGGTCGGCGAGCGTCACCATGTAACCGGCCGAGGTGCGGTCGGCCGCGATCTGCGTCCGCTTGTCCCAATTGCCGTTGGCGAAGGTCCAGAAATCGTCGCCGGGCTTCACCGTCTTGTCCTCGGCGGTCAGGTCGACGCCGAAGCTGCCGTAGCGCGGGCCGGCCGGCGCGGTCGCAGCGGCGGGAGCGGCGGTCTGCGCGAACGCGGGCGCGGCAATGGCAAGTGCTGCGACGCCCAACGACAGGTGCGTAAATACAGAGACGTTCATCGATCCCCTTCCCCAACAGTGTGTCATTGACTTAGGACACCAACGTATCCGTTGCAACTATCCGACGCGGTTGGCGACGAGGTCGTCGACCACCGCCGGGTCGGCGAGCGTCGAGGTGTCGCCGAGTGATCCGGTGTCGCCCTCGGCGATCTTGCGCAGGATGCGGCGCATGATCTTGCCCGAGCGCGTCTTGGGCAGACCGGGCGCGAATTGCAGCGCGTCGGGGGTGGCGATCGGGCCGATCTCCTTCCTGACCCACGCCTTCAGCTCGGCGGCGAGCGCGTCGCTGGGCTCCACCCCGTCCTTCAGCGTCACATAGGCGTAGATGCCCTGACCCTTGACGTCGTGCGGCATGCCGACGACGGCGGCCTCGGCGACCTGATGATTGAGCACCAACGCGCTCTCGACCTCGGCGGTGCCCATGCGGTGGCCGGACACGTTGATGACATCGTCGACGCGGCCGGTAATCCAGTAATAGCCGTCCTCGTCGCGCCGGCAGCCGTCGCCGGTGAAATACTTGCCCGGGTAGGTGGTGAAGTAGGTCTGGAAGAAGCGATCGTGATCGCCCCAGACAGTGCGCATCTGCCCCGGCCACGACGCGGTGATGCACAGATTGCCGCTGGCCGCGCCGTCCAGCACCGTGCCCTGCTCGTCGACCAGCTGCGGCTGGACGCCGGGCAGCGGACGGGTCGCGGAACCGGGCTTAAGGTCGGTCGCGCCGGGCAGGGGCGCGATCATCGCACCGCCGGTCTCGGTCTGCCACCAGGTGTCGATGATCGGGGCGCGGCGCTCGCCGACGATGTCGTGGTACCAGCGCCACGCCTCGGGGTTGATCGGCTCGCCGACCGTGCCGAGCAGCTTGAGCGACGCGCGGCTGGTCGCCTTCACCGGCGCGTCGCCTTCCTTCATCAGCGCGCGCAGCGCGGTCGGTGCGGTGAAGAGCGTGTGCACCTGATGGCGGTCGACCACCTGCCAGATGCGGCGGGCATCGGGCCAGGTCGGCAGCCCCTCGTACATCAGCGTCGTCGCGCCGTTCGCGAGCGGGCCGTAGACGATATAGGTGTGCCCGGTGACCCAGCCGATGTCGGCGGCGCACCAGTAGACGTTCGGCGCACGGTAATCGAACGCGAGCGCGTGGGTGTAGGCCGCCCACAGCAGGTAACCGCCGGTCGAGTGGAGCACGCCCTTGGGCTTGCCGGTCGAGCCGCTGGTGTAGAGGATGAACAGCGGGTCCTCCGCCGCCATCGGCTCCGGCGCGCAATCGTCGGACACGTCGGCCGCCGCCTCGTGGTACCAGGTGTCGCGCGCGTTCATCGAGACGTCGCCGCCGGTCGCGCGGATGACCAGCACGCGCTCCAGCGTCGGCGCGCTCGCCGCCGCCGCGTCGACGTTGGCCTTGAGCGGGATCGCCTTGCCGCCGCGCCGGCCCTCGTCGGCGGTGACGACGATCCTGGAGCCGCAATCCTCGATCCGCCCGGCGAGCGCGTCGGGCGAGAAGCCGCCGAACACGACCGAGTGGATCGCGCCGATCCGCGCGCAGGCGAGCAGCGCGAACGCCGCTTCGGGGATCATCGGCAGGTAGATCGTGACGCGGTCGCCCCTGGCGACGCCCTGCGCCTTCAGGACGTTCGCGAAGCGGCAGACCTCGCGGTGCAACTGTGCGTAGGTGAAGCGGCGCGGCTCCTCGGTGGGTACGTCGGGTTCCCAGATGATCGCGACCTGGTCGGCGCGCTCGGCGAGATGTCGGTCGATGCAATTGGCGCTGGCGTTGAGCGATCCGTCGGCGAACCAGTGGATGTGGAAATCGTCGGCGTCGAACGACCAGTCGCCCGCGGTCGTGGGCGGCGTCACCCAGTCGAGCCGTTCGGCCTGCTCGAGCCAGAAGGCGTCGGGTTCCGTTACGCTGCGATCGTACAGCCCCCGATAGCCCGCGGCGTCGACGCGCGCGCTGCTGCGCCAGTGTTCGGGAACGGGGAACAGGTCGTTATCGGACACGCGCTGGTAGCTCCTTCTCCTGATAGCGGGCTGCATGCGCCGGGCGGCCGGCGAGGGCAAGCATCGCACCCGCCACAACGCGCTCCCAGCATCGCGCTCGCTGGGCCGTTCATTAGCACAACGGTAACGTTTCTCTGGCTAGGCGCGAAGCGCCATGCAGACGATTTCCCCGCTCGCCGCCGACGCAGCCGCCGCCCGCGCTCCACGCACCAGCGTGATGCTGAGCGCCGATGTGGTGCGCAGCGAAGGGTCGCAGCCGACCCAGCACCGCGTGCTGAACGTGTCGGTGTCGGGCGTGTGCATCGCCAAGCCGGTCGGACTGGTCGCGGACATGCCGGTGATGGTGTCGATCGGCCGGGTCGACCACGTCGAAGCGCGGGTCAAATGGGTACGCGGCGACCGCGCCGGGCTGCGCTTCGACGCGCCGATCGACCTCGACGCCGCGCGGCAGCGCCGCCCGGGCAACAGCGCGCCGCCGACGCCGACCTCCGGCTGGATGGCGGCCGCGAACGAGCGGTTCCGGCGTCAGACGACGCTGTAGGGCACGACGCGGCGCGTCGCCGGATCGACGCGGATCGCGCGATCGGTCGGCGGGAACGCGCGCTGGTCGCAGTCGCTGCGCGGGCATAGCCGGCACGAGATGCCGATCGGCGTCGGCGCACCCGCCTGACCGTGCGAGACGCCCCCCTGCAATATCCCTAGCGCGTCGGCGTAGACGAAATCGGCGGCGTGGGTCGTCTCGCACCCAAGCACCACGGCGTAGCGCCTGGGCGCGCGCGCGAAGCGGCCCGACGGCTTCACCAATCCCTTCGCCATCGACACGTAACGCACGCCGTCGGGGGTCTCGGCGTGCTGGACGAGGATGCGGTCGGGGATCGCCGCCGCCTCGTGGACATGCCAGAGCGGGCACGCCCCGCCGAAGCGCGCGAACTGCAACCGCGTCGCCGAGTGCCGCTTTGTAATGTTCCCCGCCATGTCGACGCGGCAGAAATAGAAGGGGATGCCCTCCGCGCCCGGGCGCTGGAGCGTCGAGAGGCGGTGGCACGCCTGCTCGAAACTGACGCCGAACCGCCTGGACAGCCGGTCGATGTCGTGGCGCACTGCCTTCGCCTCGGCCCGGAATGCGGCGTAGGGCATGACCAGTGCGCCCGCGGCGTAATTGGCGAGGCCGATGCTCAGCAGCCGTCGCGCCTCGTCGTGCGCGAGCGGGGCGGCCGCGACGATGTCGGCGATCGGCGCGGCGAAGGCGATCGCGGCGAGGCGATGCGCGACCAGGAAACGCCGCGTCTCGGGCGGGGTGGCGGCGGCGAGCGTGAGCACCCGGCCGTCGAAGCGCGCGAGCGGGGCCGCGTCGTCGGGATCGAGCGCGAGCGCGACGCGGTGCTGGCTGAGTTGCTGCTCGATCGTGCCATGGCTCGCGAGCGTCTCGGCGGCGCGGTCGAGCGCGTCGATGTAATTGCCCGCGTCGTGGAACCAGTCGCGCACCGCCTCCCACGGCAGCCGCGCGCCGGTGCCGGTCAGCCCCGCGCCGGTGATCATCGC
>NZ_JBELMJ010000003.1:128269-137469 GCF_042095875.1 Sphingomonas sp. | reverse complement strand
CGCCACGCGCCGTCCGCCAGCGCGACGTTGCGCGCCTGGTTGGTGGCGGCGACCTCCGGCCCGATTAGCACCGGCTGCTCCGCATCCTGCGCGCTGCCGGCCACCCCATGCGGCAGGAAGCTATCAGGCGCGTAGGACCACAGCAACTTGTCGAGCGCGGCACGACGCGCGGGGTCGGCCTCAACCACCAGCAACCGCCCGCCCTCGGCGAGAACGCGCTCCGCGATGCGCGGCAGCACGCGCTCCAACGGGCTGGTAGTCAGGTGATAGAAGTCGACCTTCACGTCGCGTAAGTCTTGCCTTAGCCTTCGAGGTTATCGGCGATGAAGCGGTCGAGCACGCGCACGCCGTAGCCGGTCGCGCCCTTGCCCCAGGTCGCACCGTCTTTCTCCGACCAGACCATGCCCGCGATGTCGAGGTGCGCCCAATTCACGCCCTCGTCGACGAAGCGCTTGATGAACTGCGCCGCGGTGATCGAACCGCCGCCGCGCGGCCCCACGTTCTTCATGTCGGCGATCGCGGAGTCGATCAGCTTGTCGTAGCCGTCCGCCAGCGGGAAGCGCCACAACAGGTCACCGCTGGCACGCCCCGCCGCCAGTATCTGCTCGGCCAGCCCATCGTCGTTCGAAAACAGACCTCCCATCTCGTTACCCAGGCTGACGATCATCGCGCCGGTCAGCGTCGCGAGGTCGATGATCGTCGCCGGCTTGTGCTCGCGCTGAACCCAGGTGATCGCGTCGCACAGCACCAAGCGCCCTTCGGCATCGGTGTTGATGACCTCGATCGTCTGACCCGACATGCTGGTGATGACGTCGCCGGGACGCTGCGCGTTGCCGTCGGGCATGTTCTCGACCAGCCCCATAACGCCAATGATGTTCGCCTTCGCCTTGCGCGCGGCCAGGCTGAGCATCGCGCCCGCGACGGCACCCGCGCCGCCCATATCCCACTTCATGTCTTCCATGCCGGCCGCGGGCTTGATCGAGATGCCGCCGGAGTCGAACGTCACGCCCTTGCCGACCAATGCGGTGAGCGGCGCATCGGCATCGCCGCCGCTCCATTTCAACGCGAGAATGCGCGCCTCGCGTCGCGAACCCTGACTGACGCCGAGCAGCGCACCCATACCGAGCGTGCTCATCTGCGGCTCGTCCAGCACGGTGACCTCCAGGCCGAGCCCGTCGACCGCCTCCGTCACCCGCTCGACGAAGCTCTCGGGATAGAGGATGTTCGGTGGCAGCGTCGCGAGTGTGCGCGCGAGACCGAGGCCGCGGGTGACGGCATCGCGTTTCATCCAAGCGGCGTTGATATCGTCAGCGTCGCTGACGACCACCAGCTCTTCCAGCGTCGGCTTCTGCTTGGCAGGCATGCGCGTGCGGTACTCGTCGAAGCGCCAGCTGCGCTGCGACGCTCCGGCGGCGAAGCGCGCGGCGCTCGCCGAGTCGGTGTCCGACAGGTCGGCGACGACTGTTCCGGCGCCAGCGGTGAGCAGCTTGGCCGCCAGCGCGCCGCCCGCGCGCTCATATGCAGCGTCATCGCCCGCACCGACACCCAGCAACACGACGCGCTGCGCGCCTCCCGCCGCCGGTAGGAACACGTCCGCGATCGTTCCCGGCTCGCCAACGAACTGCTGCGCCGACAGCGCACCCTTGATGAGCGCATCGTGCTCGGCGCCCAGGCTCGCGGGCTCCGCGCCCTTGCGCACCGCGAGCGCGAGCACCGCGGGATCAGTTGGGCGAGTAGCGGCGAACGTGATCTTCATGGTCAACCTATTTCCTCATTTTCAGGCATGCCTGATAGGCACCAGCGCGCGCGCTGGCAAAGCGTTGCAGCAACGCGCGGGCGATGCGATAGGGCGCATCAGCAGCGCCGTGCTCTTCCGGCCGCTCGCGAGCGACAGGTAACGGGAGCAACGTGACGCGTTCTGATTTTCTCGCCGGGTGCGTGCTGCCGTTCGCTGCCGTGGGTTTCGGCTTGTGCGCCGCACCCGCGGCAGCACAGTCGCTGGCAGACCACGCACGAACACCGGATCCTGCGCCGAGCATCGCAACCGATGCGACGCAGCCAGCACCTCCGGCAGACGACGATCAGGTGCAATTCAGCTCCTCGTCGCTCGAGTATGATTACGAAGCGGACATCGTCACCGCGCTCGGCGACGTGCGCATGAGGCGCAGCGGCGAGAAGTTGCGTGCGGAGAAGGTGGTGTGGAACCGCAAGACCGGGCGCGTGGTCGCGAACGGCAACGTCGCGGTCACCAACCCGCAGGGAGACGTCGCCTACGGCGACTCGATCGAGTTGACCGATACGCTGAAGGATGGCGTCATTGACAATCTGCTCGTCGTCCTGGAGCGCGGCGGGCGGCTCGCCGCCGTCGATGGTCGCCGCGATCAGGATGGCACCTATTATCTGAACCGCGCAGCCTATTCGCCCTGCCCGGTCACCGACGCCAGCGGCTGCCCCAAGGAGCCGACGTGGAAGATCACCGCAGTGCGCGTCACCTATCGCCCCGACAAGGACCGCGTCTATTTCGAAGGCGCGCGCTTCAACCTGTTCGGTCTCGCCAGCCCGCGACTGCCACGCTTCTCGACCAGCACCGCGGAGTCGAACAGCACCGGGCTGCTGACGCCCGGTCTGGGCATCGACCGGTTGAACGGCGGCGAGCTGACGCTGCCGTACAATATCGCGCTTGGTCAGAACCGCTCGCTGGTGATCGCACCGCACATCTTCACCGATGTGCTGCCCTTGCTGGAGGCGCGCTACAGTGAGGTGAACACGCTGGGTGCGTTCTCGATCGCGGGCTACGCGACCTCGGGGCGCCGAAGCGAGGATCTTTCGCTCGGCTTCACCACCGCGACCGAGCGCGCGTTCCGCGGTTACCTCGATGGGTCGATGAAGTTCCAGTTCACGCCGGAGTGGAGCCTGTCTGGCTCGCTGCGGCTGTCGACTGATCGTACCTTCACGCGGCGCTACGACATCTCGGACGACGATCGACTGCGCAGCACCTTCGCGCTCGAACATGTCGACGCGAACAGTTATTTCGCGATCAGCGGCTGGGCGACGCAGACACTGCGGGTCGGCGATCGTCAGTCGTTGCAGCCGGTGGCGCTGCCCGAGATCGACTATCGCCGCCGGGTGCAGGACGTGGCGGGCGGCATACTCTCGTTGCAGGCGAACACGCTCGCGATCGGGCGCAAGGCGGGACAGGACACGCAGCGCGCCTTCGCCAGCGCCGAGTGGAACCTGCGCCGCCTGACCAACCTGGGTCAGGAGGTGACGCTGACCGCGTTCGCGCGCGGCGACGCGTACAACACCAGCGACAGCGCCGCGACAGCGGTGGCGAGCTACCGCGGCCTCGACGGATTTCAGACCCGTGCGATCGGTGCGGCGGCGATCGACGTGAAATGGCCGTTCATCGGCGAGTTGTTCGGCGGCACGCAGCGTTGGACACCGCGCGTCCAGATCGTCGCCTCGCCGCATGTCGCCAACCTGCGGGTACCAAATGAGGACTCGCGCGCGGTCGACCTGGCGGACTCGAACCTGTTCGCGCTCAATCGCTTCCCAGGCTACGATCGCTGGGAGGACTCATCGCGGGTCACCTACGGCGGCGAATGGGCATTCGATCGACCCGGCCTGTCGATCGACACGACGATCGGTCAGAGTTACCGCCTCGACTCGCGACCCACCATCCTGCCGGTCGGCACCGGTCTGTCTGACAGCTTCTCCGACCTCGTCGGTCGCACCAACGTGCGCTTGCGCGACTTCATCACGTTCACGCATCGGTATCGCCTCGACAAGGACAATCTCGATGTGCGTCGCAACGAGATCGATGCAACAGTGGGATCATACACGACCTACGCGACGGTCGGTTACCTGCGCCTCAACCGCGACATCGATCCCGTTGTCGGTTTGCAGGACCGCGAGGAAGTCCGCTTCGCGGGACGTGCCGCCTTCGCGCGCTTCTGGTCGGTGTTCGGCTCCGCGGTAGTCGACCTCACCGATCGCGAGGAGGACGTGCTGTCGTCCAGCGACGGCTTCGACCCGATCCGCCACCGGCTGGGTGTCGCATACGAGGACGATTGCTTGGAGCTCGGGCTCACCTGGCGCCGGGATTATCGCACCACCGGCGATGTGCGCGCGGGCAACAGCTACCTGTTGACGCTGGCGTTCAAGGGCCTCGGACGCTAAGCCGAGGTTCAGCAAGGTCGGGGCAAAGCCGCGGCTAGGCCGATGACGGCCGTGATGGGAATTCGAGACGCTTGTGATGACGAAGACGAGGGGCGCGCTGCTGAGGCGTCGTGCGATGGCATCGTTGCTGGGTCTGGCGATCGCAGGCGGAGCAGTCGCGCAGACCGTGGATGATCAGTCGGTGCCCGACAACACCGGGCTCAACATTCCCGCCAATTTGCAGATCTTCGGCAAGGTCGATCCGAACGTCCGCAAGGCCACCGCGATCGTCAACGAGACCGTGATCACCGGCACCGACGTCGACCAGCGCGTCGCGCTGATCGCGGCGGCCAACAACGCCAAACTCTCGAACGAGGATCGCGAGCGGCTGCGTCTGCAGGTGCTGCGCCAGCTGATCGACGAGACGCTTCAGATTCAGCAGGCGAAGACCGCCGACATCACCGTTACCAAGGAAGAGATGGACCAGAGCCTGGCGCGCGTCGCCAAGCAGTTCAACAAGACGCCGGCCGAGTTCGCGGCCTGGCTGCGCGAACAAGGTTCGTCCGATCGGTCGATGCGTCGACAGATCGAGGGCGAGCTCGCCTGGAACCGCTATCTGCGCAAGCGGGTAGAGCCGTTCGTCAACGTCGGCGACGAGGAGGTCAAGGCGATCATCGATCGCCTGCAAGCGGCGAAGGGCACCGAGGAATATCACCTCGCCGAGATCTACCTGAACGCGACGCCCGATCAGCAGGCGCAGGTCGAGGCACAAGGTCGCCAGATCATCGGCGAGATCCAGAAGGCGCAGGCGCCGTTCAGCTATTTCGCGCGCAACTATTCCGCCGCGACAACGCGCGCAGTCGGCGGCGACCTAGGCTGGGTACGCGCGGCGCAATTGCCGGCGGAGCTGTCGCAGGCGAGCCAGCAGATGCAGGTCGGCCAGGTCGCCGGCCCGATCCCGGTGCCGGGCGGCTACTCGATTCTGTATCTCGTCGACAAGCGACAGGTGCTGACCGCCGATCCGCGTGATGCGCGGCTGAGCTTGAAGCAGATGACGATCAAGTTTCCGGCGAACACCACGCAGGCGCAGGCATCGGCGCGAACCGCGCAGTTCGCGTCCGCGATCCAGAAACTGCAGGGTTGCGGATCGGTGGAGAAGGTCGGCGCCGACCTGAATGCCGAGGTCGTGCAGAATGACACGGTGCGCGTCCGCGATCTGCCGGGTCCGCTGCAGGAGATCATGTCCAAGTTGCAGGTCGGTCAGGCGTCGCCGCCGTTCGGGTCGCCGACCGAAGGCGTCCGTACGCTGGTGCTGTGCGGTCGCGACGATCCGGTGTCCGGGCAATTGCCCGGTGCCGAGCAGATCCAGAGCCAGCTGGAGCAGCAGCGCGTCAACCTGCGCGCGCAGCAGGCGCTGCGCGATCTTCGCCGCGACGCGGTGATCGATTATCGCTGATCGCGGCATGACTCCGCTCGTCGTCGCCATGGGCGACCCGGCGGGGGTCGGCCCGGAAACGATCGCGAAGGCGTGGGCGCAGCGCACCGAGCACGGCTTGTCGCCCTTCGTCGCGATCGGCGACCCGCGAGCGATAGCGGTGGTGTGGGACGGTCCAATCGCCGAGATCGGCGACCTGGCTGAAGTCGCTCGTACCTTCGCCGACGCGCTGCCCGTCCTGCCTATCCTGGCTGCGGCCGCGATCTTGCCAGGGCGGCCCGATGCCGATGGCGCGCGCTGCGCACTCCAGGCGTTGGAAGCAGCGACCGGTCTCGCACGCTCGGGCGCGGCACGCGCGCTGGTCACCGCGCCAGTCGGAAAAACGCAGCTCTACGATATCGGCTTCACCTATCCCGGGCAGACCGAGTTCGTGGCGGAGCGCTGCGGCGTGTCGCGCGAGAACGCCGTCATGATGCTGGCTGGGCCAAGCTTGCGTGTCGTGCCGATCACGACGCACGTGCCGCTCGCTGCCGTGCCGGGGCTGCTCACCGTCGAGCTGATCGTCGCGAAGGCGCAGGTCACGGTGCGGGGGCTGAAGCGCAACTTCGGGATCGCACAGCCGCGCCTCGCGTTCGCGGGGCTCAACCCGCATGCCGGGGAGAGCGGCGCGCTCGGGCGCGAGGAGATCGAGATGATCGAACCCGCGATCGCGCAGCTGCGTGACGAGGGGATCGACGTGGAGGGGCCGCTCGCCGCCGACACGATGTTCCACCCGCGTGCCCGTGCACGCTACGATGCCGCGATCTGCTGCTACCACGATCAGGCGCTGGTGCCGCTAAAGACCCTGCACTTCGACGAGGGCGTGAACATGACGCTCGGTCTGCCGATCGTGCGTACCTCGCCCGACCATGGCACTGCATTCGGGATCGCCGGGCAGGACAAGGCACATCCCGGCGCGATGATCGCGGCGATCGCCATGGCGGACATGGCGGCGACCAATCGGCAGCGTTACGCCGCGGCGTGCCGGTGACGGCCGCCGCGGTCGAGTTGCCGCCGCTGCGCGAGGTGATCGCGCGTTTTGGGCTCAACGCGTCCAAGGCGCTGGGGCAGAACTTCCTATTCGACGCGCAGTTGCTCGGGCGTATCGCGCGGGTGCCGGGTGATCTGGACGGACAGGAAGTGCTGGAAGTCGGGCCGGGGCCTGGCGGATTGACGCGGGCGTTGCTGGGGAGTGGCGCGCGCGTGACCGCGATCGAGCGCGACCGGCGCTGTATTCCGGCACTCGCCGAACTGGCGGAGGCCTATCCGGACCAGCTGCGGGTGATCGAGGGCGACGCGACCGAGATCGATGCGCGGGCGCTGTTCGAGGGCAAGCCGCACATCGTGTCGAACCTGCCCTATAACGTCGGTACGCCGTTGCTGGTCGGGTGGTTGTCGGCCGGATGGGTGCCGTGGTGGCAGTCGCTGACGCTGATGTTCCAGCGCGAGGTCGCCGACCGGATCGTGGCGGCGGTGTCGAGCGACGCGTACGGCCGGCTGGCGGTGCTGTCGCAGTGGCGGTCGAGCGCGAAGCTGGCGATGCCGGTGCACCGCTCCGCCTTCACCCCGCCGCCCAAGGTGATGTCGGCGGTGGTGCACATCACCCCGACCGAGGAGCCCGCGGGCGTCCGGCTCGACGTGCTGGAGCGGGTCACCGCCGCGGCGTTCGGGCAGCGGCGCAAGATGCTGCGCCAGAGCCTGCGCGGCGTGCCCGGTGCGCTCGATGCGTTGCAGGCGGAGGGCATCGACGCGACGCGACGGGCGGAGACGGTGTCGGTGCCCGAGTTCGTGTCGGTCGCGCGACGGCTGAGTTAGCCGCTCAATCCTTCGACGTGGTCGTGTTGACGCCGACCTGGGTGCCGACCTGCGCGGTCGCGATCGGCGGCGGCCCCTTGGCGATGCGCGCGGCGAGCGAGGTCGCCTGCGGGCACTGGCCCTTGCAGAGCGTGCGGACGCGCGCGAGGTTCTGCTTCGCGCGCTCGACCGCGCCCTTCGCTACCATCGCCTCGCCCTGCCCGCTGAGCGCGTCCAGGTCGTTGGGGTCGAGCAGCAGCGCCTCGCGGTAGAGACGGATCGCCTTGCCGGGCAGCCCGCGCGTCTCCGACACGTCGGCGAGCACGACGAACGCCTGTCGGTTGCGCGGATCGACCGCGAGCGCGGTCTCCAGCAGGTCGGTCGCGCCGTCGAGGTTGCCCGAGGCGCGCGCGGCCTCCGCCTGCTTCAGCAGCGCGGTGCTGCGCGGATCAATCTGATCGTCAGGGCGCTGGCCGTGGAGCGAGGTAGAGATCGAGGCCGCTGCCAGCCCGAGCGCGACGGCGACGGAAGTAAAACGCATGATCGGCTCCAGCTTCGGCACTGTTTCAACGGATTAGCACGGGGCCCGCAGGCGCGCGACAAAAAAGCCGTCGCTGCCATCGTGCGCGGGAGTGAGCCGCACGCCGTGCCCGTGCGGGCGGCCGAGCGGGAGCGACAGGTCTTCCGCCTGCCAGCCGGGATGCGCGGCGAGGAAGGCGTCGACCTGATCGCGGCCTTCCGCGTCGAGCAGCGAGCAGACGATGTAGACCAGCGCGCCGCCGGGCTTCACCAGCGGCGCGCCGAGCGCGAGCACGTGGCGCTGCGTCGCGACGAAGCGGTCGATCCGCGCCGGGGTCAGCCGCCAGCGCGCCTCCGGGTTGCGGCGCCACGTGCCGGTGCCCGAGCAGGGCGCGTCGATCAGTACGGTGTCGGCCGCACCCCCCAAATCGGCGAGCGCCTCGGCCTCGCGCCCGGCGTCGAGCAGCAGCGGCTCGACGATCGTCGCGCCGGCGGCGGACGCGCGCGGTTCGAGCCGGCGCAGCCGCGCGCGGTCGACGTCGGCGGCGACGATCCGACCCCGGTTCTCCATCGCGGCGGCGAGCGCGAGGCTCTTGCCCCCTGCCCCGGCGCACAGGTCGATCACTGTCTGTCCCGGCTGCGCGCGAGCAGCGAGCGTCACTGCCTGGCTTCCGGCGTCCTGCACCTCCAGGCGGCCGGCGAAGGGTGCGAGATCGGTGCCGGCGGGCAACCGGAACGAGTCGGGCAAGCCGGCGATCGGTTGCGGCTCGGACAGGTCGGCGGCGACCGTGTCGGGCGTGGTGCGCAGCGTGTTGACGCGCACGTCGAGCGGCGCGCGACCGCTGAGCGCGCGCTGTTCCGCGTCGTCGAGCCCGGAGGCGGCCAGCCGCTCGATCAGCCAAGCCGGCGCGATGCCGGGCGCGGCAGCGACCTCATCGGACGCGATCGGCGCGGGAGCGTGAGTCGAGCCGTCGAAGGTAGCGGCGATCGCCGGGTCGGTCCGGGCGAGCGCGATCATCGCGGCGCGTCCGGTCGCGGGCCGCTCGCCGAGCAGGCGGATCGCGGCGTAGACGAGCTCGCGCACCGCGCGGCGGTCCTTCGAGCCGGCGTAGCGACGCTGCGCGAAGTAGCGCGCGATCAGCGTGTCGGCGGCGGCACCGTTATCGGCGGCGGCGGCGACGATCGCGTCGAGCAGGTCGATCGCGGCCTGGGTACGGGCGGCGGGGGTCATGGCTGTTGCTCGTAGACAGGCCGG
>NZ_JBELMJ010000003.1:125855-128169 GCF_042095875.1 Sphingomonas sp. | reverse complement strand
TCGCGGCCTGGGTACGGGCGGCGGGGGTCATGGCTGTTGCTCGTAGACAGGCCGGCTGGCGCGGAGTGAGAGAGGACGCGAAGGCATCGGTGAACAGGCGGCGGCCCGCCCGGCGGCGCGGAAGGTAAGGCTAAGGTCAGTCCAACGCTCGCCGCAATTGGGAACGTCGGGCGAACACTTATGGCGGAAGGTCACACTAAGGTGAGGCCAAGGCGCGACGCGATCGCCGGAACCGGCCGGTGCCTGACGGCCAAAGGTGAGGCTAAGGTGAGGCCAAGACGCGCCGCAATCGTCGAGGCCGGCCGGCGCCTGACGCTGGAAGTTCAGGCTAAGGTGAAGCCAAGGAGCAGCGTCGCGTGCCGTGGAGGACTGGGCTTGGGACGTGACGTCAACGCAACCGACCGCGCCAGTTGCTGCGTTCAGACCGACCAACGCGTCGGTCGAGCCGGCAGCAACGTTGCTCGCACGCCGCGTGCCGCGGCGCTCGCGCGGTTCGCGGCTGCGCGCCGTCGCACGATGAGCGTCGTGCCGGTCGGACGATCTTGGTTCGGGCATGCGCACGCGTCCGCCATGCCACGATGCCGCCGCGTAGGACAGCGGCTCACCGCGTCGGGTAATTGGGTGCCTCGCGCGTGATCGTCACGTCGTGGACGTGGCTTTCCTTCAGTCCCGCGCCGGTGATGCGGACGAAGTTCGCGCGCTGTTGCAGGTCGCGGATCGTCGCGGAGCCGGTATAGCCCATCGCCGCCTTGATCCCGCCGACGAGCTGGTGGATCACCTCGCGCGCTGGGCCCTTGTAGGGCACCTGCCCCTCGATCCCCTCGGGCACGAGCTTGAGCTGATCGCGTACCTCGCCCTGGAAATAGCGGTCGGCCGAGCCGCGCCCCATCGCGCCGACGCTTCCCATCCCGCGATAGGATTTGTACGCACGCCCTTGATAAAGGAAGGTTTCTCCGGGCGCCTCTTCGGTTCCGGCGAGCAGCGAGCCGACCATGCAGGTCGCGGCCCCCGCCGCCAGCGCCTTGGCGAGGTCGCCCGAGGTGCGCAGGCCGCCGTCGGCGATGACGGGCACGCCGAGCTTCTCGCCGGCCTCCGCGCAGTCCATCACCGCGGTCAGCTGCGGCACGCCGACGCCGGCGACGACGCGGGTGGTGCAGATCGAGCCCGGTCCGATACCGACCTTGATCCCGTCCGCGCCCGCCTCGATCAGCGCGCGCGTCGCCTCGGCGGTGGCGACGTTGCCCGCGATCACCTGGACCGAGTTGGACAGCTTCTTCACGCGCTCGACCGCGCGCGCGACGTCGCGATTGTGGCCGTGCGCGGTGTCGATGACGACGAGGTCGCACTCGGCATCGACCAGCGCCTCGGTACGCGCGAAGCCCTTGTCGCCGACCGTGGTCGCGGCGGCGACGCGCAGGCGGCCGGCGGCGTCCTTGGTCGCGTCGGGATAGGTGACCGCCTTCTCGATGTCCTTGACGGTGATGAGGCCGACGCAGCGATAAGCGTCGTCGACGACCAGCAGCTTCTCGATCCGGCGCTGGTGGAGGAGGCGACGCGCCTCCTCCTGCCCCACGCCGACAGAGACGGTAGCGAGATTGTCGCGCGTCATCAGCTCGGCGACCGGCTGCTTCGGGTTCTCGGCAAAGCGCACGTCGCGGTTGGTGAGGATGCCGACGAGCTTGCCGTCGTCCTCCACCACTGGAATGCCGCTGATGCGGTTGGCCGCCATCAGCGCCTGCGCCTCGGCGAGCGTCGCCTGCGGCGTGATTGTGATCGGGTTAACGACCATGCCGCTCTCGAAGCGTTTCACCGCGCGGACCGCGGCGACCTGCTCCTCGACCGTCAGGTTGCGGTGGAGCACGCCCATACCGCCCAGCTGGGCCATAACGATCGCCATGTCGGCCTCGGTCACCGTGTCCATCGCCGAGGACAGCACCGGAATGTTGAGCGCGATATCGCGCGTCACGCGGGTGCGGGTGTCGGCGTCGGTCGGCAGCACCTCGGATGCCGCCGGAACGAGCAGCACGTCGTCGAAGGTAAGCCCGAGGCGAATGTCCATGGAAGCGCCGATTCCTGTTGAGGGGGAGGAGTGGCGGGCCATGTAACCGCGTTCGTCCGGTTTCGCTAGGTCCGGGCTGACGGGGGCGCTATGATCGGGTGGTACACCGGGGGAAATGGTGATGTTGACGACGATTGCCGCGCTGCTGCTCGTGCTGGTGCTGTTTTACCTGATGAGCAGCATCAAGATCGTGCGCCAGGGATACCAGTACACGATCGAGCATTTCGGGCGCTACACCACCACCGCCTCGCCCGG
>NZ_JBELMJ010000003.1:12988-125755 GCF_042095875.1 Sphingomonas sp. | reverse complement strand
GATACCAGTACACGATCGAGCATTTCGGGCGCTACACCACCACCGCCTCGCCCGGGTTCAACTTCTATCCTGCCTTCTTCTACCGTGTCGGCCGCAAGGTGAACATGATGGAGCAGGTGATCGACATTCCGGGGCAGGAGATCATCACCAAGGACAATGCGATCGTCTCGACCGACGGCGTGGTGTTCTTCCAGGTGCTAGACGCGCCAAAGGCGGCGTACGAGGTGTCGGACCTGTACGTCGCGCTGCTGCAGCTGACGACGACGAACCTGCGCACCGTCATGGGGTCGATGGACCTGGACGAGACGCTGTCGAAGCGCGACGAGATCAACGCGCGACTGCTGTCGGTCGTCGACCACGCGACGGTGCCGTGGGGCGTCAAGATCACGCGCGTCGAGATCAAGGACATCCGCCCGCCCGCCGACATCGTCAGCGCGATGGGGCGCCAGATGAAGGCGGAACGCGAGAAGCGCGCCAACATCCTGGAGGCGGAGGGCAGCCGCGCCTCCGAAATCCTGCGCGCCGAGGGGCAGAAGCAGGCGCGCATCCTGGAGGCCGAGGGGCGGCGCGAGTCGGCTTACCGCGACGCCGAGGCGCGCGAGCGCGCGGCCGAGGCGGAAGCGCGCGCGACGCAGGTCGTGTCGGAGGCGATCGAGAGCGGCGGCACGCAGTCGCTCAACTATTTCATCGCGCAGAAATACGTCGAGGCGGTGGGCAAGTTCGCCACCAGCCCCAATGCCAAGACGATCCTGTTCCCGGTCGAGGCGACGCAGCTGATCGGCACATTGGGCGGGATCGGCGAGCTGGCGCGCGACGCGCTGTCGCCCAAGAACCCGACCGGCGCGAAGAAGGACAAGGCTCCGCCGCGTGACGCGACCGCCAGCGTGCCGCGGATCGGCGGGGGCGCGGCGAGCGAGGAATGAACGTCGGCGGGTTCTGGGGCGACCTGATCGGCGGGATCGGCGGGGCGGGCGCGTGGTTGATCGCGGCGCTGCTGCTCGGGATCGCCGAGCTGGTGGTGCCGGGCGTGTTCCTCGTCTTCGTCGCGCTGGCGGCGGCGATCGTCGGGGTGACCGTGCTCGCGCTGCCCGACCTGCCGTTGGCCGCGCAGATCGGCGCGTTCGCGGCGTGGAGCGCGGCGGCGGTGCTGATCGGCCGGCGCTGGTACCGCGACTATCCGGTCGCGGGCGACGCGGCGCGGTTGAACGATCCGACCGCGCGGCTGGTCGGCGCGGTGGTCACGGTGGAGCGCGCGATCGAGCATGGCGGGGGGCGGGTGACGCTGGGCGACGGCGCGTGGCCCGCGCGGGGCCCGGCGCTGCACGCGGGCGCGCGGGCGCGGGTGGTGGCGGTCGACGCGGGCGTGCTGGTGGTGGAGCCGCTGGACGGGTGAGTGGTTCCGCCGTCCCGGAAGGATTCCGGGACGACGGGTTCAGTCGGCCGCCGCCTCGATCCGCGCGAGCAGCGCACCCTCGCTCACCTGCCCGCCCGCCTCGGCGTTGAGTTCGGCGACAATGCCGTCGAACGGCGCGACGAGGCTGTGCTCCATCTTCATCGCCTCGAGCGTCAGCAGCTTCTGCCCCTTGGCGACGCGCGCACCCGCGGCGACCTCGACCGCGATGACGCGGCCGGGCATCGGCGACAGGATTGCGCCGTCGCCCGCCCCGCCCTCCGCCGCGCCGCTCGCGCGGAACGGGGCGAGCGCCCAGGTCTGTCCGCCCTCGCTGATGAGGACGCTGGTGGTGACGGCTTCGTCCGCTTGAGGGGCGTCGGTGAAGTCGATGTCGACGCCCTCACCGTCGAGCAGGAAGCGGGCGGCGCGGCGCGGCGGCGCGTTCAGGCGAAAGCCCGCGAGCGGCGCGGGGCCGGCGAGCTCGGCGGCGGCGGCGGTCAGCGCTTCCTCGCTCGGGTAAGCGGGTGGCATCAGCGCGTCGCCCTCGCGCGCGATCAGCCCGGTGTCGACGCGGCCGGCGGCGAAGTCGGGGTGGTCGAGCGTCTCGACCAGGAAGCCGGCGTTCGAGCGGACCGGCCACACCACCGCCTCGTCCAACGCGTCGGCGAGTTGCTCGCGCGCGTCGTCGCGGGTTTGCCCGTGCGCGATCAGCTTGGCGATCATCGGGTCGTAGAAGGGCGAGATGACGCTGCCCTGCTCCACCCCTTTGTCGACGCGGACGTCATCGCCGAGGTCGAACGCCTCTAGCGTGCCGATCGAGGGCAGGAAGCCCTTGGCCGGGTCCTCGGCGTAGAGCCGCGCCTCAATCGCGTGGCCAGTGATGGTGAGCTCGTCCTGCGTGCACGGCAGCGGCTCGCCGCTCGCGACGCGGAGCTGCCACTCGACGAGGTCCTGCCCGGTGATCGCCTCGGTCACCGGATGCTCAACCTGGAGCCGGGTGTTCATTTCCATGAACCAGATGCGGTTGGCGCGCAGGCCCTCGCTCGCGTCCGCGATGAACTCGATCGTGCCCGCGCCCACGTAGTCGACCGCCTGCGCCGCCTTGACCGCCGCGGCGCAGACCTGGGCGCGGGTGGCCGCGTCCATGCCGGGCGCAGGCGCTTCCTCGATCACTTTCTGGTGGCGGCGCTGGAGCGAGCAGTCGCGTTCGAACAGGTGGACGACGTGGCCGTAGCGGTCGCCGAACACCTGCACCTCGATGTGGCGCGGGCTCTGGATGTATTTCTCGATCAGCACGCGATCGTCGCCGAACGAGGACGCCGCCTCGCGCTGACACGATTGCAGCGCGTCGGCGAAGGCGGCCGCGTCGCCGACCTGGCGCATCCCCTTGCCGCCGCCGCCCGCGACCGCCTTGATCAGCACGGGATAGCCGATCGCGTCGGCCTCCGCGCGCAGCCGCTCGGGTGACTGGTCGCCGCCGAGGTAGCCGGGGGTGACGGGCACGCCCGCGGCGATCATCCGCTGCTTGGCGGCATCCTTCAGCCCCATTGCGCGGATGCTGTCGGGGTTTGGGCCGACCCAGACGAGCCCGACGTCGAGCACGGCTTGTGCGAAGTCGGCGTTCTCGCTGAGGAAGCCGTAGCCGGGGTGGATTGCCTCTGCCCCGGTCTCACGCGCGGCGGCGATGATGCGGTCACCGACGAGGTAGCTCTCGCGCGCCGCTGACGGACCGATGTGGACCGCCTCGTCGGCCATACGGACGTGGAGAGCGTCGAAATCGGCGTCGGAGAAGACGGCCACCGTGCGGATGCCGAGCGCGCGCGCGGTACGGATGATGCGGCAGGCGATCTCGCCGCGGTTGGCGATGAGGAGCGATTGGATCATGATGCTTCCCGGTTGAATACCTCCCCGGCACGGGGAGGGGGACCGTTCGGCGCAGCCGAATGGTGGAGGGGTTGATGGCAGGCGGCGACGCTGCCGCGCACCGCAGCGTCGATGTCGGCCAGGATGTCGCGGGCCCGCATTCGGAGAACGCGAAAGCCGAGCGCAGCGAGCGTCAGGTCACGCGCGGCGTCGCGAGCCGGCTGGTCGCAGCGCGCGTGATGCTCGCCGTAAACTTCGATGCACAGGCGTGCGGACAGGCAGGCAAAATCGAGACTGTAGTCGCCGAGTGGATGCTGGCGCCGGAACTTGAACCCGCCCGGACGGGTCCGCAGCGCGCGCCAGAGCAGAACCTCGGAGAGGTTCCCACTGCGGCGTTGACTGTGCGCCAACGTCCTAGCGGCGGCGGTGGCGTTGAACACCCCTCCACCACCCGGCTTCGCCGGGCAGTCCCCCTCCCCGTTCCGGGGAGGTATTTGCTGGTTTCCCATCACATCCGAAACACGCCGAAGCGTGGGGCCTGCTCTACCGGCGCGTTGAGGCAGGCGGTGAGCGCGAGGCCGAGGACGTCGCGGGTCTGGGCGGGGTCGATCACGCCGTCGTCCCACAGGCGGGCGGTGGCGTAATAAGGGTTGCCCTCATCCTCGTATTTCTGCCGCACGGGTGCCTTGAACGCTTCCGCCTGGTCGGGCGTCCAGCTGTCGGCGTCGCGGTGGACGGTGGCCAGCACACTCGCCGCCTGCTCGCCGCCCATCACGCTGATGCGGCTGTTGGGCCAGGAGAACAGGAAGCGCGGGGAATAGGCGCGGCCGCACATGCCGTAATTGCCCGCGCCGAAGCTGCCGCCGATCAGGATCGTGATCTTGGGCACGCTAGCGGTCGCGACCGCGGTGACGAGCTTCGCACCGTGCTTGGCGATGCCCTCCGCTTCGTAGCGGCCGCCGACCATGAAGCCCGAGATGTTCTGGAGGAACAGGAGCGGGACGTGGCGCTGGCAGGCGAGCTCGATGAAGTGCGCGCCCTTCTGCGCCGATTCGCTGAACAGCACGCCGTTGTTGGCGAGGATCGCGACCGGCACGCCGTGGATGTGCGCGAAGCCGCAGACGAGGCTGGTGCCGTAGAGCGCCTTGAACTCGTGGAACTCGCTGGCGTCGGCCAGCCGCGCGATCACCTCGTGCACGTCGTAGGGCGCGCGCACGTCCTGCGGCACGATCCCGTACAGGTCGTCGGCGGGGAAAGCTGGCTCGCGCGGCTCGGCCAGGTTGATCGTCGGTGCGGGCGGCGGCGGCAGCGTCGACACGATGTCGCGCACGATCGTGAGCGCGTGATCGTCGTCCTGTGCGACGTGATCGACCACGCCCGAGCGGCGGCCGTGCGTTTCCGCACCACCCAGTTCCTCGGCCGAGATGACCTCGCCCGTCGCCGCCTTCACCAAGGGCGGCCCGGCGAGGAAGATCGTGCCCTGGTTACGCACGATCACCGTCTCATCGCTCATCGCGGGCACGTAGGCACCGCCGGCGGTGCAGCTGCCCATGACGCAGGCGATCTGCGGAATCTGCAGCGCCGACATGTTCGCCTGGTTGAAGAAGATGCGCCCGAAATGCTCGCGGTCGGGAAAGACCTCGGCCTGGTGCGGCAGGTTGGCGCCGCCCGAATCGACCAGGTAGATGCACGGCAGGCGGTTCTCCTGCGCGATCTCCTGCGCGCGCAGGTGCTTCTTGACGGTCAGCGGGTAGTAGGTGCCGCCCTTCACGGTGGCGTCGTTGCACACGATCATGACCTGCCGCCCGGAGACGGTGCCGATGCCGCAGATCAGCCCCGCACCCGGCACCTGATCGTCGTACAGGCCGCCCGCAGCGAGCTGCCCGATCTCGAGTAAGGCGGTGCCCGGATCGAGCAGGCGCTCGACGCGGTCGCGCGGCAGCAGCTTGCCGCGACCGGTGTGGCGGTCGCGCGCGCGCTGGTCGCCGCCGAGCGCGGCCTCGCGCACGCGGTCGCGCAGTTCCTCGGCGAGCGCGCGATTGTGCTGCGCGTTGGCGGCGTAATCGGCGCCGTCGCGCGCCAGTGAGGTCGTCAGCGGCGGAGCAGTCATTGCGTCTTTCCTAATCCACGATAAGCGGCACTCATGCCGACGCTGTTGCTGCTCGTCACGTCCAACGTGTTCATGACCACCGCCTGGTACTGGCATTTGAAGGGCGGGATGAACAAACCCCTGCCGCTGGTGATCGCGATCAGCTGGGGCATCGCGCTGTTCGAATATTGCCTGGCCGTGCCCGCTAACCGCATCGGATATGCGGCGGGCTGGAGTGCCGGGCAGCTCAAGGTCACACAGGAGGCGATCGCGCTGCTCGTCTTCGGCGTGTTCATGGTCGCGGTGCTCAAGGAGCCGCTCCACTGGCGCCACGCCGCCGCGTTCGCGTGCCTGATGGGAGCGGTCGCGTTCATGTTCTCGGGCAAGTGACGCTTGCCAGACCGCCGGCGCCGCGCGAGGTCACTGCGCGACGGGCGGGTTGTGGCCGATCAGCTCGCGCCCGATCAGCATACGGCGGATCTCGTTGGTGCCAGCCCCGATGTCGAGCAGCTTGGCGTCGCGCAGGAACCGCTCCACCGGCCAGTCCTTGGTATAGCCAGCACCACCCAGCGCCTGCACCGCCTCGCCCGCGACCTTGAACGCGCTCTCGCTGGCGAGCAGGATCGCGCCCGCCGCGTCGAAGCGCGTTGTCTTGCCGGCGTCGCACGCCTGCGCCACCGCGTAGACGTAGGCGCGCGCGGAGTTAAGCGCGACGTACATGTCCGCGATCTTCGCCTGCATCAGCTGAAACGCCCCGATCGGCTGGCCGAACTGCTGCCGCTCGCGCACGTAGGGGAGCACGACGTCGAGGCACGCCTGCATGACGCCGAGCTGGATGCCCGCGAGCACGGTGCGCTCGTAATCGAGCCCGCTCATCAGCACGCCAACGCCGCCGTTGACCGGCCCCATCACGTTCGCCTCGGGCACCTCGCAGTCGGTGAACACCAGCTCGGCGGTGGGCGAGCCGCGCATCCCCATCTTGTCGATCTTCTGCCCAATCGAGAAGCCCGGCATATCACGCTCGATCAGGAAGGTCGTGATGCCGCGAGAACCCTCGCCCGTCTTGGCGTAGACGACCAACGTGTCGGCATAGGGCGCGTTGGTGATCCAGAACTTGGTGCCGTTCAGCACGTAGCCACCCTGCACCTGCTCCGCGCGCAGCTTCATCGACACGACGTCCGAGCCCGCGTTCGCCTCCGACATCGCGAGGCTGCCGACGTGCTCGCCGCTGATCAGCTTGGGCAGGTACTTCGCCTTCTGCTCGGGGCTGGCCCAGCGGCGGATCTGGTTGACGCACAGGTTGGAGTGCGCGCCGTAGCTGAGCCCGATCGAGGCGGACGCGCGCGCGACCTCCTCCTGCGCGACGACGTGCTCGAGGTAGCCGAGCCCGAGACCACCGTCCTCCTCCGCGACCGTGATGCCGTGGAGGCCTAGCTCGCCCATCGCGGGCCACAGCTCGTCGCGCGGGAACCAGTCCTCGGCGTCGATCTTCGCGGCCAGCGGTGCGATCTTGTCGGTCGCGAACCGGCGCGTGCTCTCGCGGATCATCTCGGCATTGTCGCCGAGCGCGAAATCCATTTCTGCCACGGGTCTCTCCTTCGCGCATCGTGTACCAGTCGCGGGAACCCTGCGCAAAATTGAAGTTTCACGGCTTACATCATAGAAAGGGTCTATGATCGACCGCTACCACCTGCGTTACTTCCTGGCGGTGATCGACCACGGCACTTTCTCGCGCGCGGCGGAGGCGTGCAACGTGTCGCAGCCGACGCTGTCGGTCGGCGTCGCCAAGCTGGAGAAGATGCTGGGCCAGCCGCTGTTCCGGCGCAGCAACCGGCGGGTCGAGCTGACGCAGGCGGGCACGTTGCTCGCCGAGCAGGCGCGGCGGATCGAGGCGGGGTTCCTCGCCGCCGAGCGCGCGGTGGCGGGCAGCGCGGCGGCGGAGACGATCCGGCTGGGGGTGCTGGGCACGATTGCGCCGGGCTGGATCAGCCGGGTGCTGCGCGCGCACCGCGTCACGGGTGGCGAGCGGCTGGAGCTGTACGAGGGGCGCGAGCGGGACTTAAGCGATCGGCTGGCGAGCGGGCGGATCGACGTGGCGCTGACGATCGTGCGGGCGGGTGCGGGCGCACACGACGTGGTGGCCGAGGAAGGCTATGCGATGGCGCTGCCCGCGTTCCACCCGCTCGCCGGCCGCGCGCGCGTGGCGGCGGAGGAGCTGGCGAGCGAGGCGATGATCGTGCGGCGCCACTGCGAGGCGCTGGCCGACACCAGCCGGCACTTCACCGCGCGCGGGGTGCGGCCGTTCTTCGCCGCGCGGACCGCAAGCGACGAGCGCGCGCTGCGCTACGTGCGCGAGGGGTTGGGCGTGACACTGGTGCCGCAGAGTTTCGCGAGCGACGGGGTCGCGTGCCCGCGGCTCGACGGCTTCGACCTGACACGCACCTTGGGGCTCGTCTACGCGCCGCACCGCGACGCGGCGGCACTGCGCGGCAGCGCGCTGGTCCGCGCGGTCGAGCAGCTCGCTCAGTCGCCCGGCTGAGTGCGGCCGACGGTGGCGTGGTGGCGCAGCACCGCCATGAACTGCTCCTGCAGCGCAGTTGGGTACCAGTCGCGCCGGGTGATCGCGCCGATCGTGCGCATCGTGTCGGGCACGCACGACTGGATCGTGACCAGCGAGCCCGACTCGATCTCGGCGCTGACCTGATCGGGGGATAGCAGCGTCAGGAAATCGCTGCGTACCAGCACGCCGCGGATGAGCGCGACCGAGCCGCACTGGATCGGCGCGTCTGGGCGCGGCTTGTCGGCGTGGTCGAACATCTGCTGCCAGCGGTCGAGCAGCCCGGAGGCGCGGCGCGCGACGATCCAGGGATAGGCAGCGAGGTCCTCGAACCCGGCCTCCCCGACTGCAAGCGGGTGCTCGGCGCGGCCGATGATCGTCAGGCGATCGGTGAACAACGGCTCCTGCAGCAACTCGCGCCCGGGATGATCGCGCAGCGCGCCGATCAGCATGTCGATCCGGCCCGAGCGCAGCAACTCGACGAGTTCGAGGTACGATCCCTCCACCACGTCGACGCGCGCGGCGGGGTGGTCGCGCAGCAGGTCGGCGAGCGTCGCGGGCAGCAGCAGCGAGCGCGACAGCGCCATTGCGCCGATCGCGAGGCGGCCGCCCTTCCCGCTCGATTCCTCCAGCGCGGTGGTGAGTTCGGCGTGCGCGAGGTTGAACCCCTGCGCCAGCGTCGCGCCCGCGCGCGTCAGCCCGACGCCGCGGCCGCGCCGCTCGACCAGCGCGGTGCCGCTCAACTGCTCCAGGTCGCGCACCGCGCGGTGGAGCGCGGGCACCGACACGCCCGCACTCTCGGCGGCGCGCATGAAGCTGCCGGCCTCGGCCAGGTTGATGAGCCCGCGGACGTGCGCGGTGGTCAGGTAATTGTGGGGGTCGCCCTTCTGCGGCGTCGCGCTGGAGCGACGAAACGCGCGCGAGATGCGCTGCAGCGCGTGGTCGACGCGGCGAACGATGCGCCGACCCGCCGCGGTCGGCGACACGCCCGAGGCGGTGCGATCGAACAAGGCGGTGCCGAACGCCACCTCCAGCTTGGCGAGCGCCTGGCTGAGCGCGGGCTGCGACACGCCCGACGCGCGCGCGGCCACGCTGAGGCTGCCGGCCTGCGCGATGCCGAGCAGCAGCCGCAGGTGGCGCAGGTTGAGATCGTGCGCGACTGTCACCGTTGTCCTTTAACCCAGGCTTATACCATTCCGCTATTCAGATTTGAACAAGGCGCCGCTCCAGCTTTAACGTTGCACTATATTGCCCGCGAACGGGCGGAGAGGGACACGCCATGCTGATGCAAGCCGCCGGCGAGACGACGAGCCGGACCGGGACGCCGCCGACCAGTCACCGCGCGCTGATCGAATGGGTCGAGCAGATCGCGGCGCACACGCAGCCCGACCAGGTCCACTGGTGCGACGGGTCGCAGGCGGAGTGGGACGCCTTGTCCGATCAATTGGTGCAGGCGGGCACGCTGGTACGGTTGAACCCCGAACTGCGCCCCGACAGCTTCTACGCCCGCTCCGATCCGCGCGACGTGGCGCGCGTCGAGAGCCGCACCTTTATCTGCTCGGACGCGGAGGCCGACGCGGGGCCCACCAACAACTGGGTCGAGCCGTCAGAGATGCGCAACAAGCTGGACGGGCTGTTCGAAGGCTCGATGCGGGGTCGCACGATCTACGTCGTGCCGTACTGCATGGGGCCGATCGGGTCGGACAAGAGCGCGATCGGCGTGGAGCTGACCGACAGCGCTTATGTCGTTCTTTCCATGCGGATTATGACCCGCATCGGCACGCCCGCGCTCGACATGCTGGGCGACGACGGCTTCTTCGTGCGCTGCATCCACACGGTCGGCATGCCGCTGACCGACGGTCAGGCGGACGTCGCCTGGCCGTGCAACGAGGAGAAGTGGATCGTTCACTTCCCCGAGACGCGCGAGATCTGGTCGTACGGTTCGGGCTATGGCGGCAACGCGCTCCTCGGCAAGAAGTGCTTCGCGCTGCGCATCGCGAGCGTGATGGCGCGCGACGAGGGATGGCTCGCCGAGCACATGCTTATCCTCAAGCTGACCAGTCCGGCGGGCAAGTCGCATTACGTCGCCGCCGCCTTCCCCAGCGCGTGCGGCAAGACCAACCTCGCGATGCTGGAGCCGACGGTGCCGGGCTGGCGCGCGGAGACGGTCGGCGACGACATCGCCTGGATGCGGTTCGGCAAGGACGGGCGGCTCTACGCGATCAACCCGGAAGCGGGCTTCTTCGGCGTGGCGCCGGGCACGGGCCCTGCGACCAACAAGAACGCGATCGACACGCTGTCGGGCACATGCATCTTCACCAACACCGCGCTGACCGCCGACGGCGACGTGTGGTGGGAGGGGCTGTCGGAGACGCCGGCCGAGGGGCTGACCGACTGGACCGGCGAGCCGTACGATCCCGCGAGCGGCAAGCCCGCCGCGCACCCCAACGCACGCTTCACCGCGCCGGCGGCGCAATGCCCGTCGATCGCCGACGAGTGGCAGTCGCCCGAGGGCGTGCCGATCAGCGCGTTACTGTTCGGTGGCCGCCGCGCGAGCGCGGTGCCGCTGGCGGTCGAGGCGTTCGACTGGGAGCACGGCGTCTACATGGCCGCCAACATCGCGTCGGAGGGCACCGCCGCGGCCGAGGGCAAGGTCGGCGCGCTGCGCCGCGATCCCTTCGCGATGCTGCCGTTCTGCGGCTACAACATGGGCGACTATTTCAGCCACTGGATCCGCATGGGGGCGAAGGCGCAGTCCGACGCCGCGGTCCTGCCGCGCATCTTCATGGTCAACTGGTTCCGCAAGGACGAGAACGGCAAGTTCGTCTGGCCGGGCTTCGGCGAGAATTCGCGTGTGCTGAAGTGGATCGTCGAGCGGATCGAGGGCGAGGCCGACGCGGTCGAGACGCCGATCGGCCACCTGCCCACCGCCGAGGCGCTCGACGTTGCGGCGCTCGACCTGTCGCCGGACGCGGTCGAGACGTTGCTGTCGGTCGATCCGGCGACGTGGAGCGAGGAAGCCGCGCGCAACCGCACCTTCCTGGAGGAGTTCGGCGCGCCGATCCCGCCCGCGCTGATGCGGCAGCAGCAGGCGCTGGAGCAGCGGCTGGCGAACGCCTGACCCTTCACGACTCCGGCGGCGTCGCGGTCGCCGTCGATGCGGCGCCCGCGTGGAACTCCCCCGCGCGGGCGCCGCTGGCGTTTGGCGTGGGCGTTCGCGACGACGGTGCAACACGGGCGAAAGCGGAAGAAGCGGGTTCCCGGGTCGAGCCTGGGATGACGAAGGTTGCTGTGACGGGATCGGGACTGCTCTGTCGGTATCAGCTGCCGCATGTGTCAGCCCGGCCTCGCGCCGAGCGATGGCTCACACCGGGCGATCGATCGAGGCCGGCGGCGTGCTGAACCACTTCGGTCCGGCCTCGGTCATGTGGAAGCAATCCTCCAGACGGACGCCGAACTTGCCGGGCAGATAGAGGCCGGGCTCGTCGGAAAAGCACATGCCGGGGGCGAGCGGCGTCGTCTCGCCGCGCACGAGGTTGACCGGCTCGTGCCCTTCCATGCCGATCCCGTGCCCGGTGCGGTGCGACAGGCCGGGCAGGCGATAGCCGGGACCGTAGCCGAGCGACTCGTAGTAGCGACGCACCGCGTCGTCGACGCTGCCCGCGGGCGCGCCGAGCTTCGCCGCCGCGAACGCCACCTGCTGCCCGCGCGCGACCTGGTCCCAGACGCGGCGCACCGCCGTGCTGGCAGCGCCGGCGACGAAGGTACGCGACACGTCCGACTGATAGCCCTGCACGGTGCAGCCGCAGTCCATAAGTACCACGTCGCCGCGCGCAATGGTGCGCGGCGCGGTGCCGCCGTGGGGCAGCGCCGCGTCGGGGCCGACCAGCGCCATCGAGAATTCGGGCGCGCCGCCGAGCTTTCGGGTCGCGGCGTCCATCAGCGCGCCAACGTCGCGGCCGGTCATGCCGGGCTCGACCCGCGGGTGGACCCAGCGATAGGCCGCAATCGTCACATCGGTCGCGGCCTGCATCAGCGCGATCTCGGCCGACGACTTGACCATGCGGCACGCGCGCACGACCGGGTCGGCGGTGACCAGCCGCACGCCCGGCAGCGCTGCGCGCAGGCGGTCGGTGGCGAAGAAGCGGACGTTCGCTTCCACCCCGATCGGCCGCGCGGCGAGCCGGCGATCGCGCAGGAAGCCGGCGACGACCTTGAGCGGGTCCTCGTCCTCGTTCCACGTCCTGACGTCGGCGGGCACCGACAGGCTGAGGCGCACCGAAGGCTCCTCGAAAAACGGCGTGACGATGCATGGCTCACCCTCGACCGGCAGGATCGCGCAGGTGAGCCGCTCCGAGAGATGCCAGCGCACGCCGGTGAAGTAGATCATCGAGGCGCCGGGCTCGATCAGCACGGCGCCGATGCCGTTCGCCCTCATCAGCGCCTGCGCGCGCGACAGTCGGCGTGCGCGCTCGGCCGCGTCGATCGGCCTGGTGCCGCGCGTCATGTCCTGCAAGCCCGCCAGGTCGGGCTCGGCCGCGCGCAGCACGTACGGCGCGAACGGCAGCGCGGTCGCGGCGGCGAGGACGTTGCGGCGGCTGAAGGAGGTCGGCATAGGCGGCGAACGATAGGGTGCTTGACCGAGGCGCCGCAATCCCCTTCCCTCTGCCCAACCACGCGGGAGCAATGATTTGGCCAAGCGGCTGACCCTCTACATCATGATCGGGCTGATCGCCGGATTGGTCGTCGGGCTGGCGCTCAACGGCTGGCTGGACGACGGCACGCCCGCGGCGCAGGCGCGGCTGACCGAGATCGCGGGCTATTTCTCAATCGTGACGGGGCTGTTCCTGCGGCTGATCAAGATGATCATCGCGCCGCTCGTCTTCGCGACTTTGGTGTCGGGCATCGCGCAGATGGGCGATACCGCGGCGCTGGGTCGGATCGGCGGGCGCGCGCTCGGCTGGTTCGTCTGCGCGAGCCTGGTGTCGCTCGGGCTCGGGCTGGTGCTGGTGAACGTGTTCCAGCCGGGCGTCGGCATCAACCTGGCGCTGCCCGCCGCGACCGCGGCGTCGGGCGTGGAGACGGCGGGGTTCAATCTAAAGGACTTCGTCACGCACATCGTGCCCGCCTCGATGGTGGACGCGATGGCGAAGAACGAGATCCTGCAGATCGTCGTCATGTCGCTGTTCGTCGGCGTCGGCATCACCGCTGTCGGCGACAAGGCCGCGCCGCTGGTCCGCGGCATCGACGCGCTGGTCCACGTCATGCTGCAGGTCACCGACTACGTCATGCGCGTCGCGCCGGTCGCGGTGTTCGCCGCGGTCGCCGGCACACTGACTGAGCGCGGCGCGGGGGTGATCGGGCAGCTCGCCTATTTCATGGGCAGCTTCTACCTGACGCTCTTGACGCTGTGGGCGGTGCTGCTGGGCGTCGGTACGCTGTTCATCGGGCGGCGCATCCTCGACCTGATCCGCCACGTGCGCGAGCCGTTGCTGGTCGCCTTCTCGACCGCGTCGTCGGAGGCTGCCTATCCGCGAATGCTGGAGGCACTCGACCGGTTCGGGGTACCGCCGCGGATCGCCAGCTTCGTGCTGCCGCTGGGCTACTCGTTCAACCTCGACGGGTCGATGATCTACATGGGATTCGCGTCGCTGTTCGTCGCGCAGGCGTACGGCATCGACCTGTCGATCGGACAGCAGATCACCATGCTGCTGGTGCTGATGGTGACGAGCAAGGGAATCGCGGGGGTGCCGCGCGCGAGCCTGGTGGTGATCGCGGCGACGATGCCGATGTTCAACATTCCCGAGGCGGGGCTGCTGCTGATCCTGGCGGTGGATCATTTCCTCGACATGGGGCGCACCGCGACCAACGTGATCGGCAACGCGGTGGCGAGCGCGGTGGTGGCGAAATGGGAGAGCGGGTTCGACGCGCCCGAGCCGGTCGCGATCGAGCCGCCGCGCGCGCCGAGCGGGCACGGTCCCGCCGATCCGGTGACGTCGTTCCGCGAGATCTAGTTGCGCGGCGCCTGGCGGCGGTAGCGGAGCGCTTCCGCCACGTGGATGCGGCCGACCGCCTCCGCGCCCGCAAGATCGGCGATCGTGCGCGCGACGCGCAGCACGCGGGTGTAGCTGCGCGCGCTCAGGCGTAGCTGCGCGGCGGCCTGCGCGAGCAGCTGGCGCCCAGGCTCGTCGGGCGTGGCGAAGCGATCGAGCGTGTCGCCGTCGAGTTCGGCGTTGGTTCGCGCGCCGCTGCCCGCCAGCCGGTCCGCCTGGATCGCCCGCGCCTCCGCCACGCGCGCGGCGACCTCCGCCGATCCCTCGCCGGGCGGCGGCAGCGTCAGGTCGGCGGCGGAGACCGCCTGCACCTCGATGTGCAGGTCGACGCGGTCGAGCAGCGGCCCCGACACCTTGGCCTGATAGTCGGCGGCGCATTTCGGCGCGCGCGCGCAGGCGAGGCTCGCGTCGCCCAGATGCCCGCAGCGGCAAGGGTTCATCGCGGCGATCAACTGGACGCGCGCCGGAAAGGTCACGTGCGCGTTGGCGCGCGCGACGCTGACCGTGCCGGTTTCCAGCGGCTGGCGCAGAGAATCGAGTACCGCGCGCTGAAACTCGGGCAGCTCGTCGAGGAACAGCACGCCCAGGTGCGCGAGGCTGACCTCGCCCGGCTTGACCCGCAACCCGCCGCCGGTGAGTGCCGCCATCGAGGCGGAATGGTGCGGTTGGCGGAACGGGCGGACGCGGGTGAGCTGCCCGTTCGTCAGCGTGCCCGCGACCGATTGCACCATGCTGACCTCCAGCGCCTCGGCCGCGTCGAGCGGGGGCAGGATGCCGGGCAGGCACGCGGCCATCAGCGACTTGCCCGCGCCTGGCGGACCGACCATCAGGAGGTTGTGCGAGCCGGCGGCGGCGATCTCCAGCGCGCGCTTGGCGACTTCCTGTCCCTTCACCTGGCGCAGATCGGGGCCGGTGCGGGCGTCGATCACTTCCCCCGGGCGGGGCATGGCGAGCAGTTGCTCGCCCTTCAGGTGATTGAGCAGGCCGAGCAGGTCGGGGGCGGCGACCACCTCGATGCCCGCACTCCAGGCGGCTTCAGGTCCTTGCGCGGCGGGGCAGATCAGGCCCTTGCCTAGCTCCGCCGCGTGGATCGCCGCGAGGAGGACGCCGGGCGACGGCGCGAGCCGGCCGTTCAGCCCCAGCTCGCCGACGACCACGTACTCGGCGAGCGCCTCGGCATCGACCACGCCCATCGCCGCCAGCAGACCGAGCGCGATCGGGAGGTCGAAGTGCGAGCCTTCCTTGGGCAGGTCGGCGGGCGACAGGTTCACCGCGATCCGCTTGGGCGGCAATGACAGCCCCATGCTGGCGATCGCGCCGCGCACGCGCTCGCGGCTTTCCGCCACCGCCTTGTCGGCGAGCCCGACGAGGTTGAACGCGGGCAGCCCGGCGATCAGCTGCACCTGCACCTCGACCGCGCGCGCCTCCAGTCCCAGATACGCCACGGTGGATACGATCGCGACCATGTTGCTGCCCCCTGCCCCGTCTCATAGCGTAGCATTGCCTGCTGCGAAGCCGGCAAGACTTACCGTAACGTTGACTTCAGCAGCGTCTGCCCGTAAGCGGCGCAGCGTTGGGGCTGCCCGTGTGGTGGCCCCTTGGTATTTGTATTCGGGACATGAACGATGAAGCGGACCTTTCAGCCGAGCAACCTGGTGCGTGCACGCCGTCACGGCTTCCGCGCGCGGATGGCGACGGTCGGCGGCCGTGCGGTGATCCGGGCGCGTCGCGCGCGCGGCCGCAAGAAGCTGTCGGCGTAAGCGACACCATCAGTGATCGGAGCTCCCCGCGCGTGACGCCGGGGCGCATGACGAAGCGGCCGGACTATCTGGCCGCGAACGCCGGGCGCCGGGCTCCGACGCCCGGCTTCGTTTTGTTGGTCAAGGACCGGCGCGACGACGATCCCGCGATGCGGATCGGCATCACCGTGACCAAGAAGGTCGGCAATGCGGTGGTCCGCAACCGCATCAAGCGGCGTTTCCGCGCGCTGGCGCGCGAGGTCCTGCCAGAGGTGGGCTGCGCGGGGGCGGACCACGTTCTGATCGGGCGCGATGCCGCGATGACGTGCGATTACGCCGCGCTCAGGCACGACCTGGTGCGCGCGCTGGAACGTGCCGCCAAGGCACCGGAAGGCGACACGAGGCCGCCGCGGCGCAAGCGCCGATGATCGCGCGCGCGCTGATACTGCTCGCGCGCGCGTGGCAATTGGGGCCGAGCGTGGTGCTGCCGCCGTCGTGCCGGTTCCAACCGTCGTGTTCGGCCTATGCAATACAGGCGCTGCGCCGCTATGGAGCGGCGAAGGGCGGATGGTTGGCGGTCAAGCGGATCGCCAGATGCCATCCATGGGGCGGACACGGACCCGATCCGGTACCGTGATGACGATTTGGGGCGCCAGGTGAACAACGACAACAAGAACTTCATCCTGTTCGCGGTGCTCGCGGCGCTGATCCTGTTCGGCTGGCCGCTGGCGCAGAGCCGCTTTTTCCCGACCGCCAACCCGCCCGTCACGAAGATCGTCGACGGCAAGTCGAAGCCGCTGCCGCAGCCCGGTGCCGATCCGACCGCCGACGGCCCGGCCGCGGTGCGCGATCGCCGCGCGGTGCTGGCGGAGAGCCCGCGCGTGCGCATCCAGACGCCGCACCTGCAGGGCTCGATCAACCTGAAGGGTGCGCGGATCGACGACCTGGTGCTGACCGACTACAAGGAAACGGTCGCCAGGAACTCGCCCCCGATCCGCCTGCTGTCGCCCGCTGGCGCGCCGGAGGCGTATTTCGCGCAGTTCGGCTGGCGCGACGGCGGGCTGACGCCGCCCGGACCCGATGCGGTTTGGAGCGCGTCCTCCGACGTACTCGCGCCCGGCCGCCCGGTGACGCTGACCGCGGCGAACGCGCGCGGCCAACGCTTCCGCATCGACCTGTCGATCGACAGCGATTACCTGTTCACGATCCGCCAGACGGTCGCCAACGCCGGGCAGAGCGCGGTGCCGGTCGCGAGCTACGCGCTGGTCAACCGGGCTGGCGTGTCGAAGGACCCGGACAGCTGGACGATCCACACCGGACCGATGGCGGTGTACGACAACGCCGCGCATTACGGCCCCAATTTCAAGGAAGTCGACGAGGGACCGCAGCGCTTCGATTCGAAGGGCGGCTGGCTCGGCTTCACCGACAAATACTGGCTGACCGCGCTGATCCCCGACCAGTCGCGCAGCTTCGACGGCCAGTTCCGCGCCGGCGCGAACAAGACCTATCAGGGCGACTTCACCGGTGCGGCGCAGCTGCTACCGCCGGGGCAGCAGACCAGCCAAACCACGCGCTTCTTCGCGGGCGCGAAGGAAGTGAAGCTGCTCGACCAATATACCGACAACGGCACCGCGACGATGCTCGACTACGCGCTCGACTGGGGCTGGTTCCGAATCGTCGAGAAGCCGATCTTCTATTATCTCGACTTCCTGTTCCACCTCGTCGGCAACTTCGGCGTCGCGATCATCCTGCTGACGCTGACGATTCGCCTGCTGGTGTTCCCGATCGCGCAGCGCCAGTTCCGCAGCATGGCGGCGATGCGCGCGATCCAGCCGAAGATGAAGGCGATCCAGGAGCGCTACAAGGACGACAAGCAGCGCCAGCAGCAGGAGATCATGGCGCTGTACAAGGCGGAGAAGGTCAATCCGCTGGCGGGCTGCCTGCCGACGCTGATTCAGATCCCGATCTTCTATGCGCTGTACAAGGTGCTGCTGCTGACGATCGAGATGCGCCACCAGCCGTTCGTGCTGTGGATCAAGGACCTGTCCGCGCCCGATCCGCTGACCCCGCTCAACCTGTTCGGGCTGCTCGACTTCACCCCGCCGCACGTGATCGCGATCGGCGTGGTGCCGATCCTGCTCGGCATCTCGATGTTCTTCCAGTTCCGCCTGAACCCGGCGCCGATGGACGACGCGCAGAAGCAGGTGTTCGCGATCATGCCCTGGGTGCTGATGTTCGTGATGGCGCCATTCGCGGTCGGGCTGCAGGTCTACTGGATCACGACCAACTGCATCTCGATCCTACAGCAGAAGTGGCTGTACAGCCGGCATCCCCAGCTGAAGCAGGCTCCGGCGAAGAGTGGGGCGAAGTGAGCGACGACCCCTCCGACATCGGGGCCGAGGCGTTCGACGCCGAGCAGATCGAGGCGGCGCGCAAATTGTTCGCCGGCCCGGTCGAGTTCCTGAAGTCGGCGCCCGCGCTCAACTTCCTGCCCGACGCGGTGGTGCCCGAGGTCGCGTTCGCGGGGCGCTCGAACGTCGGCAAGTCGTCGCTCTTGAACGCGCTGACCGGGCGCAAGTCGCTTGCGCGCACCTCGGTCACACCGGGGCGGACGCAGGAGCTGAACTTCTTTGACGTCGGGCAGCCGCTCGCCTTTCGCCTGGTCGACATGCCGGGCTACGGCTTCGCCAAGGCGCCCAAGGACATGGTTAGGAAGTGGCGTTACCTAGTCAACGATTTCCTGCGCGGGCGGCAGGCGTTGAAGCGCGCGCTGGTGCTGATCGACAGCCGCCACGGGATCAAGGACGTCGACCGCGAGATACTGGAGATGCTCGACCGCGCGGCGGTCAGCTACCGGCTGGTGCTGACCAAGGCGGACAAGGTCAAGGCGACCGACCTCGCCGACGTGACCGCGGCGACCGCGGCGGAGGCGCGCAAGCACGCCGCCGCGCACCCCGATATCATCCAGACGTCGAGCGAGGGCGGCATGGGCATTCCCGAGCTGCGCGCGGCGGTGCTGGAAGCGGTCAACGGCTGACTGCCTGAGCGGGCGGGCAGGCTAGCGGGCGCTTGTGGTCCCCTGCCCGCGCCCGTATCGCTCCTGCCCATGAAGCTCATCATCGGCAACAAGGCCTATTCATCGTGGTCGCTGCGCGGCTGGCTCGCGTGCAAGCAGTCGTGCCTCGCGTTCGAGGAAGTGGTGGTCCCGCTCTACGACGAGGAATGGGACAAGCGCCGCGAGGGTGACGAGTTCGCACCCTCGTCGGGCAAGGTGCCGATCCTGTGGGACGGCGACGCGGTGGTGTGGGACAGCCTCGCGATTGTCGAGTACCTGTCGGACAAGGTCGGGCGTGACCGCTTCTGGCCCGAGGACGAGGCGGCGCGCGCGATGGCGCGGTCGATGGCGGCGGAAATGCACTCGAGCTTCGCGGCGTTGCGCCGCAAGCACAGCATGAACATCCGCCAGATCTTTCCGACTAAGCGGCCCGACGACGACGTGATCGCGGATCTCACACGGATCATGGAATTGTGGGCGCAGGCGCGCGCGCGCTTCGGCGGCGACGGCGACTTCCTGTTCGGCGAGTTCGGCGCGGCGGACATCATGTACGCGCCCGTGTGCACGCGCATCGTCACCTACTCGCTGCCCGCCCCCCGCTTCGCCGCCGCCTATATCGCCGCGGTGCTGTCGCACCCGTTCCTGCAGGACTGGATCGGAGCCGCACAGGCGGAGGATTGGGTGCTGGAACAATTCGAGCAGCCCGCGGCGTGAGCGCGCCCGCGACGGTCGACGTGGTCGCGCTCGCCTGCGCGTTGATCGACGTGGAGAGCGTGACGCCGGCGCAAGGTGCCGTGTTCGACGTGCTGGAGGCGGCGCTGCTGCCGCTCGGCTTCGCGGTCGATCGCTTCACGGTCGGCGAGGCGCCGGACGGGCCGGTCGAGAATCTGCTCGCCACGCGCGGGTCGGGCGCACCGCATCTCGCCTTCGCGGGCCACGTCGACGTCGTGCCCGCGGGTGACGGCTGGACCAGCCCGGCGTTCACCAGCGAGGTGCGCGACGGGCTGCTCTACGGGCGCGGCGCTGTCGACATGAAGGGGGCGGTCGCCGCCTTCATCGCCGCCGCCGACGCTGCGGCGCACGCCGGTCAGGTCACGCTGGTCATCACCGGCGACGAGGAAGGGCCCGCGACCTACGGCACCGTGGCGCTGATCGAGCGGATGCGCGCGCGCGGGATCGCCCCCGAGCTGTGCCTGGTCGGCGAGCCCACGTCGGCCAGGCAAGTGGGCGATACGATCAAAATAGGGCGGCGCGGGTCGGTCAACATCTCGATCGCGGTGCCCGGTCGGCAGGGACACGTCGCCTACCCGCACCTCGCCGACAACCCGATCCCCAAGCTTGTCGCTGCGCTCGTCGAGCTCGACGCGCTGGTGCTGGACGAGGGCAACGCCTGGTTCCAGCCGTCGAACCTGGAGGTGACCGACATCACTGTCGGCAATCCGGCGACCAACGTTATCCCCGCCGCGGCGACGGCGCGCGTCAGCATCCGCTTCAACGACGAGCATCGCGGCGACGAACTCGCGGCGCGCGTGGCCGGGATCGTGCACCGTCACGCCCCCGACGCGGTCGTCACCCCGCGCGTCTCGGGCGAGGCATTCCTGACCGAACCGGGCCGGCTCTCGGCGATGCTGTCGGCCGCGATCCTCGACGAGACGGGGCTGACCCCCGAGCTGTCGACCACCGGCGGCACCTCGGACGCGCGCTTCCTGCGCGCGCTCTGCCCCGTGGTGGAGTTCGGGCTGCTCAACGCGACGATGCACCAGCGCGACGAGGCGGTGGCGGTCGACGACCTGCACGCGCTCACTCGCATCTACGCCAACCTGCTACGCCGCGCGCTAGCCGCGGCCGCGTAGCGCAACCTCGACCGGCATCGCTCGTTCAGCCGTTCGACACAGAAGCGAGGAACGACGCGTGGCGGAACAGGGTGACAGCGATACGACCAAGGTGCTGCGCGGCGTCGTCGCGGGGGCGATCGCCGGGGTCGTCGCCTCGTTCGCGATGGATCGTTTCCAGGCGGCGGTGACCGCGCTCATCTCGTCCGACGACGGCGACGAGGAGCAGCAGCAGCAGTCCGAACCCGCGACCGTGAAAGCGGCCGACGCGATCGCGCAGCAGGTGGCGGGGCGCGCGGTGGCGAACGAGGACAAGCCGCTCGCCGGACAGGCGATCCACTACGCGCTCGGCGTCGGGCTCGGCATCGCCTACGGCGTCGCGGCCGAGTTCCGCCCGTCGCTGACCGCGGGCTACGGCACCGGCTTCGGCGTCGCCACTGCCACGCTCCTCGACGAGGTCGCGGTGCCCGTGGTGGGGCTTGGCAGCGCGCCGTGGCGTACCGATCTATCGACCAACCTCTATTCCTACGCCTCGCACCTGGTGTTCGGCGCGACGAGCGAGTTGGTGCGGCGGCAAGTCGCGGACACGCTCAGCGCCTGAGCACGCCCGGGCGGGGTCGGGAGCGCACGCCGGAGGTCTGAAGGAGCGACCATGACCGATTACACCAAGACCGAGGAAGCCATCGCGCGCCTCACACCCGAGCAATTCTACGTGACGCAGCAGAGCGGCACCGAGCGGCCGGGCACGGGCGAGTATCTCTACAACAAGAAGGCCGGCATCTACGTCGACGTCGTCTCGGGCGAGCCGCTGTTCGCGTCGGCGGACAAGTACGAGTCGCACTGCGGCTGGCCGAGCTTCACCAAGCCGATCGATTCCGCGCGCGTCAACGAACTGTCCGACCGCACGCACGGCATGGTGCGCACCGAGGTCCGCTCGGCGGGCGGGGACAGCCACCTGGGCCACGTGTTCGACGACGGCCCGCGCGACCGCGGTGGCCTGCGCTACTGCATCAACTCCGCCGCGCTCCGCTTCGTGCCCAAGGAGCAGATGGAGGCGGAGGGTTACGGCGACTACCTCGACCAGGTCGAGGACGCCTGAAGTTAGAGTCTTACGTTAGCGCTTGCGGCGAAGGATGACGTACAAGGCACCCGCGCCGCCGTGGCGCGGGTGCGCGTTGCGCACCGCCGCGATCGCGTCAGTGTGGCGCGACAGGTGCAGCCAGTCCGCGATCGCCGCGCGGATCGCGCCGCGCGCGTGCGGTCGCTCGCTCTCCTTGCGCGGCGGGCGGCCGGTGACGAGCAGGATCGTCCGCTCGCCGTGCCTGATCGCCTGATCGAGCTGATGGTCGAGCATCGCGTGCGCCGAGGCGAGCGTGTGACCGTGCAGGTCAATCGTGCGGTCGGGCGACACCATGCCGTTCGACAATTTGCGATCCCAGCTGCGATCGAGCGTGTTCGCGCTGGGGCGCGCGGCCGGCACGACGATGCGCGAGGGCGGCGGCGGCGCGGCGGTCGGCTTGATCGCTTCCTTCGCCTTAGGTGATTTGACGGGTGCCGCGGAGGCGGGCGCGGCGAGCGGCGTCACCGGCCGCAGCGGGCGCACGGTGGCGCGGATCTGCGCCCAGGCGCTCGCTTCCTCAGGGGCGAGGCGTCGTCCCACCGGCCGCTCCCCCGCTACGCAGGCGATCCGCGGTACCGACCGGCAGCAGCAGGAACGCGGTCCCGCGCGCGCTCATTCCGCCCGCAATTGCGCGCGCCTCGTCCCCCGCGCCCCAGAAGGTGTCGAAGCGATTCGCCCCCTTGATCGCGCCGCCGGTGTCCTGCGCCACCCAGATGCCGTTCGCGTCGGTGCGGTCCATCGACAGGAACACCGGCGCGCCGAGCGGAATGAACTTCGGGTCGGCCGCGACGGTCACGCCCCCCGTCACCGGCAGGCCGAGCGCGCCGAGCGGCGGGCCGTCGAGCACGCGGAAGAATACGAAGCTCTTGTTCTCGCGCATGATCTCGCGACCCTCGTCGGGATGGTCGTGCAGCCATTGCACGATCCCCTGCATCGACGCCTGCCCCGCGCCGATCAGCCCGCGCGATCGCATCAGCGCGCCGATGCCGGTATAGGCGCGGCCGTTCTGCGTGTCGTAGCCGATCCGCAGCAGCGATCCGTCGGACATGCGGACGTTGCCCGAACCCTGGACCTGAAGAAAGAAGAACTCGACCGGGTCGACCGCGTAGCCGAGCACGCGCGCGCGGCCGCTGAGCGCGCCCTGCTCGATCTCGGTGCGATCGTAATAGGGCACGAATTTGGTGCCGACGACGCGGCCACGGATCTTCTTGCCGACGAGGTCGGTCGAGAAGGCGCCCAGGTCGACGTCGATCAGGTCAGTCGGCCGCGCGTAGATCGGCGCGTAGCCGGCGCGCTCCTCGCGTGCGCCGCGGATCTCCGGAATGTAATAGCCCGTCGCGAAGGCGCGGCCGTCGCCGACCTGCACGGGTTCGAGATAGCGGCGGAAGAAGTCGGTGGCCTGCCCCGCGGGCGTGGTCGCGGCGACGGTGCAGGCGGGCTGCCAGTCGGTCGGAGCGGTCAGCCCGGACTGATCGGCGCGGCGCACGAGGCTGGGGCAGGACAAGCGGAACGCCTGCAACGCCGCGGCGGCGTTGGCGGGCGACAGCGGCAGCGCGTCCCAGTCGACCCCGCGCGTCGTACCCGCCTGCGCGGCGGTCGCCGCACCGGGCACCGCGACCGCGGGTACCGGCAGGATCGGGGTCGAGGCGACCGGCTGTCGCGGCTCCGCCTGGTTATACGGTCTAAGTTGCTCGCGCTCGCCCTCACGGTCGCGCGCTGGCGGCGGCATCGCGTCGCCAATAACGCGTGGCGGCGGCGCGACGCCGCCGACGCACGCCGACAGCGCCAGCGCACCGGCCAGCGCGGCTACCCCCCTGCGGTACCTCACGCCTCGTCGGTGTCCGCGAGCATCCAGTTCGGATCGGCGCTCTTGAGCGTCCGCGTGAACGTCCACACGTCGTGCGTCTGCACCGCGTCGCTGAGCGAACCCGCGACTAGATTGCCCTCGTTGTCGCGCGTCACCGCGGCGATGTCCGCGTCGAAGCGGACCGCGATCTGCGCCTGGCGCCCGTCGACCGAGGCCGACACGATCGAGGCACGCTCGATCGTCACCAGCCGGTTGTCGAGCACGTGGCCCGCGTCGCTGCGCGCCTCGATCGCCTCGACGAACGCCTGCTTGACGTCGGGCACGACCAGGTCGGCGAGCGCGTCCTCGTCACCGCGCCAGAACGCCTCCAGGATCATGCGATACGCCGCCTGAGAGCCGTCGACGAAGCGGGTGATATCGAAACCGGACTCGGCCGCGGCGATCGCGCGCAACCCCGCCTCCGCCCCGCTGTCGAACGGGCGCACCGTGGCACCGCGCACGTCGGGCACGTTCTCGACCGTTCGCGCGGGCGCCGCGGCGACCACGCGCTCTTCCGCGGCGCGCGGCAACGATTGCTCGTGCCCGCCTCGCTTGCCGAGCACCGAATATAAGCGAAGCGCCAGAAACGCGGCGACCATCGCGAGCAGGACAACGTAGAACACCGGGCCTCCGATCAGCAGACGCACAACATAGTCTCAGCCTGTCGGAACTTCAAATCGCCGAGCCGGCACGTTGTATCCGTCGGGTCGCACTGCTAGTCGCGCCCCATTTGGCGCTACCGCGCCTTCGATCACGAGGAACAGGACGATGGACGAGCAGGACAACGCCGGCACGCAGGGCGACGACGCATTCGCGAACGGTGCCGATCAGGCGCCAGCGGCCGGTCTGATCTCGCAGTACGTCAAGGATCTGTCGTTCGAGAACCCGAACGCGCCCGCGATCTACCAGAACGAGACCTCGCCCGAGATCAACGTCCAGTTCGACATCGGCGCGAACCAGGTCGGCGAGGAAGTGCACGAGGTCGTGCTGAAGATCGAGGTGCGCGCGACCTCCAACGGGCAGACCGCGTTCATCACCGAACTGAGCTACGCCGGGCTGTTCGGGCTGCGCAACATCCCCGCCGAGCACGTCCAGCCGTTCCTGCTCGGTGAGGGCCCGCGCCTGCTGTTCCCGTTCGCGCGCCGTGTCGTGGCGGACGCGATCCGCGACGGCGGCTTCCCGCCGCTGGTGCTCGAGCCGATCGACTTCAACGCGCTGTTCCTCCAGCAGGCGCAGCAGCAGGGTATCCAGTTCGGCGACGGCCAGGTCGGCCACGCCTGATCTTCGACGCGCGGGCAAGGCGTAGACGATGAACCTGGCCCGCGCGCTCGGCTCGGTCGGCGGGCTGACGCTCGCCAGCCGCGTGCTGGCGCTGGTGCGCGATACCTTGCAGGCGACCTACGTCGGCGCGGGTTTCGCGTCGGACGCGTTCTTCGTCGCGTTTCGCCTGCCCAACATGTTCCGGGCGCTCTTCGCGGAGGGCGCCTTCTCCGCCGCGTTTATTCCGCTGTTCAACCGCAAGGTGGCGGAGGGCGGCGGAACCGCGGCCGGGGTCGACTTCGCCGAGCGCGCACTGGCGCTGCTGTTCCCGATCCTGGTCGCGTTCACCGCGATCATGCTCCTCGCCGCCTATCCGATCACCTGGGGATTGTCGGGCGGGTTCGAGCGGCAGCACCCGACGCCGGCGCAGTTCGCGTTCGCGGTGACGCTGTCGCGCTTCACCATTCCCTACCTCATGCTGATCTCGCTGGTGTCGCTGCTCGGCGGCATCCTCAACTCGCTGAATAAATTCTGGGTCAACGCCGCCGCGCCGATCCTGCTGAACGTGGCGATGATCTCAGGGCTCGTGTTCTTCCACGGCGGCGACGCCTACGCGACCGCGCGCGCGCAGGCGATCTCGGTTACGGCGGGCGGTGCGCTCCAGCTGCTCTGGCTCGTGTGGGCGTGCCGCCGCGCGGGCGTGACGCTACGGCTGCGTTTTCCCAAGCTCGACGACGATGTGAAACGCTTGATGAAGCTGATCGTCCCCGCTGCGGCGGGCGCGGGCGCGGCGCAGATCAATCTCGCGATCTCGACCGCGCTGGCGGGCGGGCTGCTGTCGGCGGGGTCGATCTCGGCGATCTACTACGCCGACCGCCTTAACCAACTGCCGCTCGGGATGATCGGCATTGGGCTGGGCACCATCCTGCTGCCCGTTGTCTCGCGGTTGCTGAGCGAGGGGCGCGAGGCGGAGGCGATGGAGACGCAGAACCGCGGGCTCGAACTCGCGCTGTTCCTGACGCTACCCGCGACCGCCGCCTTCGTGTTTGCGGCCGAGCCGATCGTGCGCGGGCTGTTCCAGCACGGCGCGTTCGATGCCGCGGACACGACGCGCGCCGCGCTGGCGCTGTCCGCCTTCTCGATCGGCCTGCCCAGCTACGTGCTGGTCAAGGTGCTGACGCCCGGCTTCTACGCGCGCGCCGATACCAAGACGCCGGTGCGGCTCGCGTTGTGGTCGGTCGGGATCAACCTGGTCGGCAATCTGATCCTGATCCCGCTGCTCGGCCGCTACGGCGTCGGGCAGGTCGGCCCGCCGCTCGCCACCGCGCTCGCCTCGACGATCAACGTCGCCTCGCTCTACGTGACGCTCGCCAGGCGCGGGCATTTCACGCTCGACGTGCAGGTGCGGCGCAAGGTGCCGCGGCTCGCGGCCGCCGCGGCGCTGATGGGCGCGACGCTGCTGCTCGTCACGCCGCGGATCGATCCCTATCTGACCGGCAGCATCGTGACGCGCGGCCTCGCGCTCGCGGTGCTGGTCGGCGCGGGCGTACTCGTCTACGCGCTCGCCTGTTTCGCGACCGGCGCGTTCCGCGTGTCCGACCTCCGTTCCCTTCTTCGCCGCAGAGCCTCCGCCCGATGAACCCCGACACTCCTACCGGCATGCGCGTCGTGTCCGGCATCAAGCCGACCGGCAACCTCCACCTCGGCAATTATCTCGGCGCGGTGAAGCAGTGGGTCGCGATGCAGGACCAGATACTGTCGCAAGGCGGCGAGACGATGTACTTCATCGCCGACCTTCACGGATTGACCGAGTGGATCGCGCCCGCGGAGCTGCGCGCGAACACGATCGAGATGACCGCGACTTTGGTCGCCGCCGGGATCGATCCCGAGCGCTCGATCCTGTTCAACCAGGCGCGCGTGCCGCAGCACAGCGAGCTGTCGTGGCTGCTCAACAACGTCGCGCGCGTCGGCTGGCTCAACCGGATGACGCAGTTCAAGGACAAGGCGGGCAAGAACCGCGAGGGCGCGAGCGTCGGGCTTTACGATTATCCCGTGCTGATGGCGGCCGACGTGCTGCTCTACAATGCGACGCACGTGCCGGTAGGCGAGGACCAGAAGCAGCACCTGGAGCTCGCGCGCGACATCGCGACCAAGTTCAACGTCGATTACGCGACCGAACTGTTCACCCTCCCCGCGCCGCTGGTCAGCCAAGCGGCTCCGCGCATCATGAGCCTGCGCGACGCGAACGCGAAGATGTCGAAGTCGAACCCGTCGGAGCAGTCGGTCGTCAAGCTGATCGATTCGGATGAGGTGATCGCGGACAAGTTCCGTCGCGCGAAGACCGACCCCGACCTGCTGCCCGACACGTGGGAGGCGCTGGAAGGCCGCGCCGAGGCACGCAACCTCGTCACCATCTTCGCCGCGCTCGCCGATCGCACGACCGCCGACGTGGTGGCGGAATATGCCGGCAAGGGCTTCGGTCAGTTCAAGCCCGCGCTCGCAGATCTGGCGGTGGCCAAGCTCGCGCCGATCCGCGACGAGATGACTCGGCTGCTGGCCGACCGCGGCTCGATCGACGCCATTCTGGAGCGCGGGGCCGAGCGCGCGCGCGATCTCGCGGCGCCGCTGCTGCGGCGCGCGCAGGAGGCGATGGGGCTGCTCGTCTGACGCTGGCGTGCCGCGCCAGATGTTGGCGAACCGTGCCGTTCGCCTGTTTGCAACCGTTGGCGAGCAACGCGAAGTCAATGACTTAGCCGGTTGGCACGATTGCTGCTGAGCAACGCGTATCGGGGCTGCGGCCCTTCCAGACGCGGAGCGAAGACGATGGACGATCAGGCGAGCAGCAGCGGTAAACCGGCGCGCGAGAGCATCTTCGGCGTGTGCGCGGCGCTGGCGAGCGACTTCGGGTTCAATCCCTTGTGGCTGCGGCTCGCGATCGGTGCGGGGCTGATGGTGGACATGGAGGCGGCGCTGGGTGCCTATGTGGTGCTGGGCGTGATCGTGCTGATCAGCCGGCTCGCCGCGCCCGATGCCAAGCCGCGCCAGCTGCCCGTGAGCGAGGCCACCACCCCGGTTCCGTCCGAGCAGGACTTGGACGAAGTGCCGCTCCCCCGCGCCGCCTGAGCGGCGTCAGGCCTCGAGCTGATGGATCAGCGTGCGCACCGCACCATCGACGTCGCGGTCGGTGTCGCGCAATTCCTCGATCCGGCGGACGGCGTGGATCACCGTGCTGTGATCGCGGCCGCCGAACTTGCGCCCGATCTCGGGCAGCGAGCGGGTCGTCATCCGCTTGGCGAGGTACATCGCGATCTGGCGCGGGCGCGCCACCGCGCGGGCGCGGCGGGCGGAGAGCAGGTCGATCTGCTTGATGTCGAAATGCTCGGACACGAGCTTCTGGATCTCGTCGATCGTGACGCGCCGCTGTGCCCCGCGCAGCGTGTCGCCCAGCACGCTCTGCGCGAAGCCGAGGTCGATCACCTCGCCCGTGAGCGAGGCGTAGGCGACGACGCGGTTGAGCGCGCCCTCGACCTCGCGGATCGACGAGGCGATGCGGCACGCGATCATGTCGACCACCTCCGCCGGCACGACCGCGTCGGGCAGCTCGGCCAGCCGCTGTGCAAGCACCGCGCGGCGCAGCTCCAGCGTCGACCCCTTGACGTCGGCGACTAGCCCCGCGCTCATGCGGCCGAGGATGCGCGTCTCTACCCCGTCGAGCGCCTGCGGCGCGCGGTCGGCGGAGATCACCAGCCGCTTGCCCGCGGCCATGATCTCGTTGATCGTGTGGAAGAACTCCTCCTGTGTCGCGTCCTTGCCGGCGATGAATTGGAGGTCGTCGATCAGCAGCAGGTCGCAGCCGCGCAGGCGCGACTTGAACGCGTGGGTGTCGCGCGCGCGCATCGCGGCGACGAAGTCGAACATGAACCGCTCGGCCGACATGCACAGCACGCGCGCGTCGGGACGCGCGTCGAGGAAGGCGTGGCCGATCGCGTGCATCAGATGCGACTTGCCCTGCCCCGTGCCGCCGTGGATGAACAAGGGACTGAAGCGCACCGGACCCGGCTCGGCGAGCGCACGCGCGGCGTTCAGCGCGACGCGGTTCGACGGGTCGGCGACGAAGCGCTCGAAGGTATAGCGCGGGTCGAGCTGCGGCCGCTCGACTAACGACGCGGGCTCGGGCGCGGCCGCGCGCGCAGCACCCGCGGGCGTCGCGGCGACGAGGTCGAGCAGCGGCGCGGCGGCAGCGACAGGGCGCGCGGCGGCGGGGGCCGGGACCGCGATCGCCAACACCTCGGGAGCGGGCGTCGCGCGGCGCGTCTCGATCGCAACGCTGCGCACCCGCGGCAGCAGCGCGCGAAACTCGTGCACCAGCCGCTCGGCGTAATGGTTGCGGACCCAGTCGGTCATGAAAGCGGACGGCAGCGCGAGCCGCACGTCCTCGCCGTCGCACGGCTCGACCAGCGACATCGGCGCGAGCCACTGGTCGAACAGCCGCGCGCCCGCGGACAGGCGCAGGTTGGCGCGCACGCGGGACCATGCTCGGCCCGCGTCGCTCAACCCTGTCTGTCCGTCGGCCTGCGTCACACAACACTCTCCCGGTTCCGCGAACGGGCTGTTCGCGGATCGACATTCACGAAGGTCAGAACTCCCCGTCACGCGGTCCCCACCGCATCGGGTCGCCAAGCTGATCCGTACTGCCCCAGTCGAACGACACGTCGGCCTGGAGGGACAGGGATAGGAACAGCGGCGTGAGTCGATCAAGTCCGGGCGCGGACACAAGAATGAAATAAAGCGGATTGACACGGATTCCGGCGCGCAAACGCGTCGAAAATCTTATAAGTCGTTGATAACGCTCGCTCTACTCACCCAGTGCCAACTAAGGGGTGGCACGAATCGCGGATTAAACTGGGTTTTCTGAAAAGCCGAAATCGAGCGCTCTCGGCGGTGCTCGAATGTTCCGCTGATCGCCGTCGGACAAGAAAAAAGGCCCGCCGGGTGGGTCCCGACGAGCCTTTAATTTTCGGTGAAAATCAGATCAGGCGAGCGCCGACAGACGCTTGGTCAGGCGCGAGAACTTGCGCGACGCCGTGTTCTTGTGAAGCACGCCCTTGGCCACGCCGCGCGCCAGTTCCGGCTGCACCGCGGCCAGTGCCGTCGTCGCCGCGGCCTTGTCGCCGGACGCGAGCGCTGCCTCTACCTTCTTCACGAAGGTACGAATGCGACCGATGCGGGCACCGTTGACTTCGGCCCGACGCTCGTTGCGGCGGATGCGCTTCTTGGCTTGCGGCGTGTTCGCCATGTAGGTCCTCTGATCTGCTGAAAACGTTGACAAAGGGCGCGGGAACGGCCCGCCATCCTGTTGAAGGTGCCGCGCATAGCGATGCGCAGGCGCAGCGTCAACTCTTGCGGCGAGGCGCGCGCGGCTTGGCGCCCTGGCAGGCGGGGCACCAGAAGGTCGATCGCCCGCCCTCCGCGTAGCGCGCCACCAGCCCGCCGCACGCGCACGGCTCGCCCTCGCGCCCGTAAACCGCGAACTGCTTGGAGAAATAGCCGAGCTCGCCGTCTGGCCGCGCGTAGTCGCGCAGGGTCGACCCGCCCGCCGCGATCGCCGCCTCGAGCACTAGGTGAACCGCGTCGACCAGCCGGGCGAGCGCGTCGTAACCGATGTCGCCCGCGGCGCGGTGAGGATCGATGCGCGCGTCGTACAGCGCCTCGCACACGTAGATGTTGCCCAGCCCCGCCACGATGCGCTGGTCGAGTAGCGCGAGCTTGATCGAGGTCCGCTTGCCCGCCAGCGCCGCGCGCAGGTAGGCGGCGTCGAATGAGCGGTCGAGCGGCTCGGGTCCGAGCAGCTGGAAGGCGGGAAAGGCCGCCAGCGTGTCGGTCGCCACCAGATCGACCGAGCCGAACCGACGCGCGTCGTTGAGCGCGAGGCGGCGTCCCTCGCCCGTCTCGATCACCAGATGGTCGTGGAGGTGCAGCTCGGCCGGATCGACGCGCCAGCGGCCCGACATGCCGAGGTGGAAGATCATCGTGTCGCCGCGGTCGGTGCCGATCAGCCCGTATTTGGCGCGGCGATCGAGGTCGGTCACGCGCGCGCCGGTCAACCGCTGGCGCAGGTCGTCGGGGAAGGCGCGGCGCAGATTGGCGCGGCGCGTCTCAATGCTGCGGATTACCTGTCCTTCGAGAACGGGGCGCAGCCCGCGAACGGTTGTTTCGACTTCGGGAAGTTCTGGCACGACGGCGAGCTAGGTTGGGTTTGCCCGCCCGGCAAGGCTTGGCTAGAGCGGCGGGGTTCCGCCTCGCGCGGGCGGCGCGCGTGCCAACACCGTCCCGGTGGCCGCGGTGATGAACGGATGTGAGAGTTGAGCGACCAACAAACCGTCTCCTTCGGCTACGAAGACGTGTCCCCGACCGAGAAGACCGAGCGCGTGCGCGGCGTCTTCTCCAACGTGGCGAGCCGTTACGACCTGATGAACGACGCGATGTCGGGCGGCATGCACCGGTTGTGGAAGGACCGCTTCGTGCGCCGGGTAAAACCGTGGGCCGGCGAGCAGATCCTCGACATGGCGGGCGGCACCGGCGACATCGCGTTCCGCATGGCGCCGTCGGGCGCGGCGATCACGGTCGCCGACATCAACCCGGAAATGCTGGGCGTCGGCATGAGCCGCGCGCAGGAGCGCGGCCTCACGGGTCTGGTGTGGACCGAGGCGAATGCCGAGACGCTGACCTTTCCCGACAAGTTCTTCGACGCCTACACGATCGCGTTTGGCATCCGTAACGTGACCGACATCCCGAAGGCGCTACGCGAGGCGCACCGCGTGCTGCGGCGCGGCGGGCGGTTCTTCTGCCTCGAATTCTCGACCACGACCTGGCCGGGGTTCGGCGAAGTTTACGACGCTTACTCGCACAAGGTGGTGCCGCAGCTCGGCAAGCTGCTGGCGAACGATCCCGACAGCTACCGCTACCTGATCGAGTCGATCCGCCGCTTCCCCGACATGCCCGCGTTCGAGCGGATGATCGGGGAAGCGGGATTCGTGCGGACGCGGGTCGAGCCGATGCTGGGCGGGCTGGTCGCGATCCACAGCGGCTGGAAGATTTGACCTCCCCGATCGTTCACACATGGCGGCTGCTGATATGGGGCCGCACGCTCGCGCGGCACGGCGCGCTGCGCGGGATCGAGCGCGATCCCAACACGCCCGCGCGGTTGCGCCGATTGCTGCGCGTCGCACGGTTCGGCGCGCGCGTGCCCGCGGTGCCGCGCTACGCCGACGCGTTCGAGGCGCTGGGGCCCGCGGCGATCAAGCTTGGGCAGACGCTGGCGACGCGGCCCGACATCGTCGGCGAGGATGCGGCGACCAGCCTGCTGCGCTTGCAGGACGCGGTGCCGCCGATCCCCTTCGCGCTCGTCTGCGCGCAGATGAAGGCGAGTTTCGGCCGCCCGCTCGATGATCTGTTCGCCGAGATCGAGGAAGTGCCGGTCGGCGCCGCCTCGATCGCGCAGGTGCACCGCGCACTCACCACCGACGGGCGGCGCGTCGCGGTCAAGGTGCTGCGCCCCAACGTCGAGGAGGATTTCGCGCGCGCGATCGACACCTACGAGTGGGCGGCGGCGCAGATCGAGCCGATGGGCGGCGAACTCGCGCGGCTGCAACCCCGGCTGGTGATCGAGACGTTCAAGCGCTGGACCGCGCGCGAGCTCGACTTACGCCGCGAGGCCGCGTCCTCATCCGAACTCGCGGAGACGATGTCGGCCGAGCCGGGCTTCCTGGTGCCTGCGATCGACTGGCAGCGCACCACCGGCAAGGTGCTGACCAGCGAGTGGATCGACGGGATCAAGCTGTCGAACCGCGCGGCGCTGATCGCGGCGGGCTACGACCTGCCCGAGCTGGCGCGCGTGCTGGTCCACGCCTTTCTGCGACAGGCGATCGCCGACGGCTTCTTTCACGCCGACATGCACCAGGGAAACCTGTTCGCGGTGCCGGGCAACCGGGTGGTCGCGATCGACTTCGGCATCATGGGTCGGATCGACCGACGTGCGCGCGTGTGGCTGGCGGAAATCCTCTACGGGCTGATCACCGGCAATTACCGGCGGGTGGCGGAGATCCATTTCGAGGCGGGCTACGTGCCCGCGCACCACGACGTCGGCGAGTTCGCCACCGCCCTGCGCGCGGTCGGGGAGCCGATGCGCGGGCTGCCGGTCAAGGAGATGTCGATCGGGATGATGCTCGACTCGCTGTTCTCGATCACCCGCGACTTCGACATGATCACGCAGCCGCACCTCTTGCTGCTGCAGAAGACGATGGTGATGGTGGAGGGTGTGGCCACCAGCCTCGATCCCGACATCAACCTATGGGAGACCGCGGGGCCGTTCGTCGAGGACTGGATCCGCACCGAACTGGGGCCCGAGGCCGCGATCGCCGACCGGCTGGTCGCCGACGTGCGCACGCTCGCGCGGCTGCCCGATCTCGTCCGCCGCATCGAGGCACGCTTCCCCGCGCCGGGCGGCGCGCCCCCTGCCCCGCCGCTGCGCGAGATCGAGGTGGTGCGGATCGGCGGCGGCTGGCGCTACGTCGCAGTCGCAGTGGCGAGCACGGTGCTCGCCGTCGCGGCGACGCTGGTCGGGACCGCGTGGTAGCGGCGAGCCGCACGTGGCTGCGCGAACCGATGCGGGTGACCGGCATCAGACCGATCGCTGCCCGTTGGCTGCTGGCGCTGTTCGTCGCGGCGGTCGTCGCCGGCGCGCTGGTCGGCGGACCGGGCGCGTCGCTCGGCGACCGCGACCACGCCGCGGTTGTCGCGGCGATGCGCGACGACAGCGACTATTACCGGCTGATCGGCGGCATCGTGCCCGCGGGTGCCTTTGCCGGGCGGCTGATTCCGCCGCCGACGCTGGCGCTGATCGAGTCGGCCATGGGTCCGCTCGGCGCGACGATCCTGCTGTGCGGCGTGCTGGCCGGCATCCTGCTGGTCGGATGGGATCGCCTGACCGAGCTGTTCGCCGACGCGAGCGGACGGTTGCTGGGTGCGGCGATGCTGCTGGGCGGCACGACCGTCGGCGCGCTGCTGGCGATCGTCGAGCCCCACGGCGGCTGGGCCGCGCTGCTGGCCGCTTGGTCGCTGCTGCTGCGCCGGCGCGGGCGCTGGGTCGAGGCCGCGGCGATCGCGTGCGCGGCCGGAACGATCGAGCCCGGCGCGACCCTGCTCGCCATTGTCATGGCGGGCACGGCCTGGATCGACGGCGAACGCCGCGAGGCGATCGGATGGTCGGCCGCAGCCCCGGTCGCCGCGGCCTGCTGGCTGGCGCACCGCGTCGCGCTCGCGGGGCTGGGCATCGGCTCGATCGGTGAGGGCGCCGCGCCCGCGCCGTTCGACGTCGCCGCCGCGGCGCTGCTGCCCGGCGCGCCAGCGTGGCTGGGTGGCGCGCTGCTGATCACCGGCATTGCGGGATGGAGCGTCGTCCGCGGCGATCTGGCGCGGCGCGTGTCGGCGCTGGTCCTGGCTGGCCTGCTGCTCGCCCACGCGCCGGGCATGCTGTGGGCGGCGGTGCTGACCACGCCATTGCTTCCGCTCGGGCTGATCTTCGCGGCGAGCGCTGCTATCACGCTGGTCCGAGCGGAAGGCACGCGGCGGCGGATCACGGTGACGCGGGTGAGACAGGCCGAGAGGAGCGACGCATGAGCCGTATCCTGCTGATCGTCGGCGGTGGGATCGCCGCCTACAAGGCGTGCGAGATCGTGCGCACGTTGCGCAAGCGCGGCCACTCGGTGCGCTGCGTGATGACGGACGCCGCGGCGCATTTCGTCACCCCGATGACGCTCGCCGCTTTGTCGGAGGACAAGGTCTACACGACGCTGTGGGACCTGAAGGACGAGGCGGAGATGGGCCATATCCAGCTCAGCCGGCAGGCCGATCTGGTCGTGGTCGCGCCGGGATCGGCCGACCTGCTCGCGCGCATGGCGGGCGGGCTCGCCAACGATCTGGCGACGACGCTGCTGCTCGCGACCGACAAGCCGGTGCTCGTCGCGCCAGCGATGAACGTGCGGATGTGGCATCACGCCGCCACGCAGCGCAACGTCGCGCAGCTGCGCGCCGACGGCGTCGCGGTGATGGAGCCCGACGAGGGCGCGATGGCGTGTGGCGAGTGGGGCGCGGGCCGCCTGCCCGAGCCCGACGCGATCGTCGCGCGGATCGAGGCGATGCTGACGCCCACCGCCGCGCGCGCGCTCGCGGGCAAGCGCGCGATCGTCACCGCCGGCCCGACCCACGAGCCGATCGACCCGGTCCGCTACATCGCCAATCGCTCCTCGGGCAAGCAAGGCTTCGCGATCGCGGCGGCGCTGGCCGAACTGGGCGCCGAGGTGCGGTTGATCGCCGGGCCGGTGTCGCTACCCACGCCCGCGGGGGTCACGCGCGTCGATGTCGAAACCGCGCGGGAGATGGCGGACGCGGTCGATCAGGCACTACCCGCCGACGTGGCAGTGATGGTGGCGGCGGTCGCCGACTGGCGCGTCGACCTGGCCGCGGGACAGAAGATCAAGAAGGGCGATGCCGCGCCCGCGCTGACGCTTACCGAAAACCCGGACATCCTCGCCGAACTGGGGCGCAGCGCGCGGCGCCCGTCGCTGCTGATCGGTTTCGCCGCGGAAACCGAGCGCGTGGTCGAGCACGCGTCCGCCAAGCGCGCGCGCAAGCGGGCCGACTGGATCGTCGCCAACGACGTGTCGGGCGACGTGATGGGCGGCGACGCGAACACGATCCAAATCGTCACCGGAGACGGCGTCGAGAGCTGGACCAGATTGCCCAAGCGCGATGTCGCGACGCGGCTTGCCCGAAGGATTGCCGATGCCCTCTGACCCGATCACCATCGCGGTGTTGCGCCTGCCGCACGGCGCCGACCTGCCGCTGCCGGCCTACGCCACCGCGGGCGCCGCGGGGATGGACGTGGTCGCAGCGGAGGACGCGACGCTTGATCCGGGCGCGCGCGCCGCGATCGCGACCGGTTTTGCACTTGCAATCCCGAACGGGTATGAGGTGCAGGTGCGTCCGCGATCCGGTCTTGCTCTCAAACACGGCGTCACGTGCCTGAACACGCCCGGCACGATCGACTGCGACTATCGCGGCGAGGTGAAGGTGATCCTCGCCAACCTGGGTGACGAGCCGTTCCCCGTCCGTCGCGGCGAGCGGATCGCGCAGATGGTGCCCGCACCGGTACTGCGCGCGCAGCTGGCCGAGGTCGACGTGCTCGACGTTACGACGCGCGGCGCCGGCGGCTTCGGGTCCACCGGACGCTGATGCTGCTCGGGCTCGCCTTGCAGGCCGCAGTGGCGATCGCGAGCCCGCCGTTCGACTGGAGCGGGTTGCCGCCGCTGCGCGTCCCGCGCGTCGAGGCGAGACCGCCGGTCGCCGATTTCGTCCACGAGGAGGTGCGGGCTGGACGCTGCGCCACGCCGCAGCAGGCGTCCGTCACCGTCGACCTGGCCGTCTACGTCACCGAACAGGGTCAGGTGCGCCGCATCGTGCCGCGCGCGATCGATTGCCCGACGGTCGAGCAATATGCCTCCGGCGTCGCGCTGCGCAGCATCAGCGGCAAGGTCGAGCCGCCGGCGAGCGCGGGCTGGCACCGGATGGCGGTGACCTTCACATGGCGGTAGCAGGCGCGTGACGGTGGCGCTGTCGCCCGACGAACTCGCCCGCTACGCCCGCCACGTCATCCTTCCCGAGATCGGCGGCGCCGGCCAGCTGCGCCTGCGTCGCGCGCAGGTGACGGTGATCGGCGCGGGCGGGATCGGGTCGCCCGCGCTGCAGTATCTCGCGGGCGCCGGCTTCGCGCGCGTCGTGGTGATCGACGACGATGTCGTCGACACGTCCAACCTGCACCGCCAGACCCTGTTCTCCGGCGACGAGCGCGGCCAGTCCAAGGCGGAGCGCGCGGTCGCGGCCGTGGCGCGCATCAACCCGCACGTACAGGCGAGCGCCCGCGTCGAGCGGATCGACGCCGACAATGCCGCCCGCCTTCTCGCCGGCGCCGACGTCGTGATCGACGGCAGCGACAATTTCGCGACGCGGCTGGCCGTCGCCGACGCGACGCTCGCGCAGCGCATCCCGCTCGTCTCGTCGGCGGTCAGCCGCTTCGAAGGGCAGGTCGCGGTGTTCCGCGGCTGGGAGAACGACAAGCCGTGCTATCGCTGCTTCGTCGGCAGCGACCCCGCGCGCGAAGGTCTGACCTGCGCCGAGGAAGGTGTGCTCGGTCCCGTGACCGGCGTGCTGGGCAGCTTGGCCGCGCTGGAGGCGATCCGCGCCGTGACCCCGTTCGGCGACGACACGGCGGGAACCCTGCTGCTCGTCGACCTGCTCGCGCTGCGCTTTCGCACATTGCGGCTGCCCAAGGACCCGGGGTGCCCGGCCTGCGGCGCGGGAGCGGCGAGCGGCTGAGCCGCCGCTCCCTCCCTGACCGCGATCAGCCGAGCAGCTTGCTCGCGAAGGAGCGCACCGCCGGCCCGATGTCCGATCGTGCCAGCGCGAGTGCCAGGTTCGCCTGGATGAAGCCGGCCTTGTCGCCGCAGTCGTAGCGGTCGCCGTCGAACGTGAAGCCGTAGAACGGCTGCTCGCCGATTAGCTGCGCCATCGCGTCGGTCAGCTGGATCTCGCCGCCCGCGCCGGTCTCCTTGCGGTCGAGGATGTGCATGACCTCGGGCTGGAGGATGTAGCGGCCGGGGATCATCAGGTTGGACGGCGACTCGCCCTTCGCCGGCTTTTCCACCAGCGCGGTCACCTCGGTCAGCCGGCCGTCGACTCGGCCGGGCGAGATGATGCCGTACTTGTTCGTCTCCTCGTCTGGGACCTCCAGCGCGCCGATGACGTTGCCGCCGACGCGGTTGTACGCGTCGACCATCTGCGCGGTGAAGTTCGGCTGCCCGACCATCAGCTCGTCCGGCAGCAGCACCGCGAACGGCTCGTCACCGACGATCTCGCGCGCGCACCACACCGCGTGGCCGAGCCCGAGCGGTTCCTGCTGGCGGACGTAGACGGGCGAGCCCGGCTGCTGGCGGATGCCCTCGATCAGCGACAGGCTCTTGCCGCGCTCGCGCATCGTCGCCTCGAGCTCGTAGGAGATGTCGAAATGATCCTCCAGCGCGCCCTTGCCGCGCCCGGTCACGAAGATGATCTGCTCGATGCCTGCTTCCAGCGCTTCCTCGACCGCGTACTGGATCAGCGGCTTGTCGACGACCGTCAGCATCTCCTTGGGCATCGCCTTCGTCGCCGGCAGGAACCGCGTGCCCAGCCCTGCAACCGGGAACACTGCCTTGCGCACCTTCTTGATCGTCATCGCTTTCCCTGTCGGATCGGTCATCGCCACGCTCTAGCGGCGACGGCAAGCGCCCGCAAATCGCATGACGTACAAGCGTGCGGCCTGGCCTGCATGGAGGCTCGGCGTAACGAGGCTTGCGGCCAAGCGTGGCGGATCGTAAGCGGTGCCGCTCACGATCATGCTGCGCAAACTCTTCCGCGGCGGCGCCCGGGCGTCCGCCCTTCCCCTGTCGACGATCCCGCCGGGCGAGCGCGTGTACGCGATCGGCGACGTACACGGGTGCCTCGCGCAGCTCGACAGCCTGCTGACGATGATCCGTCAGGACGAGGTCGAGCGTGGCCCCGCCCGGACGACGATGGTCCTGCTCGGCGACCTGGTCGATCGCGGCCCTGGCTCGGCGCAGGTCATCGAGCGGCTGATCGCGCTCAAGGCGGAAGCCCCGAACACCCGTTTCCTCAAGGGCAACCACGAGGAGGTCTTCCTCCACGCGATCGCGGGCGACGATCAAGCGCTGCGCATGTTCTGCCGTATCGGCGGGCGCGAGACGATCCTGAGCTACGGTGTCGGCTCTGCCGAGTATGAGCGGCTCGACTACGGCGAACTTGCCGAGCGACTGGCGGCCGTCGTCCCCGAGTCCCACCGCGACTTCCTTGAAGGCTTCGAGGATGTCGTCACGATCGGCGATTACGCCTTCGTCCACGCCGGCATCCGCCCCAACGTCGAGCTCGCGTTGCAGAAGACGACCGACCTGCGCTGGATACGCGGTGGCTTCCTCGATTATGCCGGCCGATACGAGAAGATGATCGTGCACGGCCACACCATCACGCCCGAGGTGGACCGCCGCGCCGGGCGGATCGGCATCGACACCGGTGCCTACGCGGGTGGTCCGCTCACTGCCCTCGGCATCGAAGGCGGCGCTACCTGGATAGTGCAGGCGTTCGCCTGACCGGGCACCTTTCGTGTGATATCAACGATGCAGGTGGTGGCGAAATGTCACAGCCAGGCGCGGCAGCGGCTTGATTTTAACGCTTGGCGCCTATATCGGCACTCGGGAAGCAAAGGGAGTTTCACATGCGTCTTGCTAAGTACATGCTCGCCGCCGCCGCCGCGTCGGTTTCGGTCGCTCCGGCGATCGCCGCTCCGGTGAACGCTGCCAGCAGCGTGTCGGTGTCGCGCGCTGCCGCGCCGTCGGCCAAGAAGAACGAGCTCGCCGGTGGCGGCTTCATCGTCGCGATCATCGCGGCGGCTGCCGTGATCGCGGGCATCATCGTGGTTGCCGACAGCGACGACGAGCCGGACAGCAACTAAGTCCGTTCAGCGAGAGCTGAGAAAAGGTAGCGGCCTTTGGGCCGCTATTTTTTTGCCTGCCTCAGGTCGTGATTAGGCAAGTGGATCAGCGAACGGCCGTCTCAGTGGGCCGCGCCATCGTAGGGCGAAGCGCCCTTTCGCACCGCTGGTAGTCCGCTTTCGCCAACCAGCTAAGCACGCATCAAAGCTCCGCACGCACCTGTAGCGTTGCGTTGTTCAATAAACTGCGCACATGAAAAAGGCGGAGCCGAATACTCGGCCCCGCCCATAACTGTCAGCGCTTACTCGGGTAGCGGTGTCAGCGACCGCCCGGCATCGCGCCGCCCGGCATCGCGCCCTGCTGCTGCATCATCTGCTGCATCGCCCGGATCTGCGCTTCGGACATGAACTCGATCAGCTCGACGTCGAACTGCAGCGTCGAGTTCGCCGGAATCGGCCCGCGATCCTCGGCACCGTAGGCAAGCTCGGGCTTGATCCAGAAACGGTACTTGGCACCTTTGCTCATCAGCTTGAGCCCTTCGGTGAAGCCGGGGATCATGCGGGCGACGGGCAGCGGGGTCGGCTGGTCCGACTTGTCGAAGACGGTGCCGTTCATCAGCTTGCCCTCGTAGCGGACCAGCGCCACGTCGCTGTCGGTCGGATGCGGGCCGGTACCCTGCTTGAGCACCTTGTAGCGCAGGCCCGAGGGCGTCGTCTGGATGCCGGTCGCGCCCACCTTGGCGAGCGCGACGCCGGCGACCAGCGCGAAGGCGAGGCCGATCCACAACCAGAGCACGTAGGCGCGCTTCACCGGGGCGATCGGAACGGCGGTCACGGTCGACATGGATCAGGACACCTGCATTTGGCGCGACCCCTTGGGGCTCGCGATCGTCCGTAAAATCATCAAGGCCGCACCGCGTCATATCAACGCGATGCGAGCCGATCGCTTACCGTGCGCCGTCGCGCTCGGCGCGCTTGCGCTCCAGCTTGCGCGCGCGGCGGACCGCGGCGGCTCGCTCGCGCGCGCGCTTCTCCGACGGCTTCTCGTAGTGGCGACGCAGCTTCATCTCGCGATACACACCCTCGCGCTGCAGCTTCTTCTTGAGCGCGCGAAGGGCCTGGTCGACGTTGTTGTCGCGAACGATGATCTGCATAAAACCAATGAACTCCGGGAAAACAGCTACAGCGGCGGCAGGCAGGCCTGCGCCGAACGCGTCGCGTCTATCAGCTAGGTCGCCGATCCGCAACCCGCGAACAAGGCGCGTCAATCAGGATGCCACGTCCACCGCCCCGATCGCGCGACGGTGTCTGAGCGCGGGCACGCGCGCCTGCACACGATCGACCAGCCCCAAATCGAGCTCGACGAACCCGACACCCGCCTCCGCGCCCATGTCGAGCAGCACCTCGCCCCAGGGATCGACGACGAGCGAGTGGCCGTAGGTCTCGCGCCCGTCCTCGTGAACGCCGGTCTGTGCCGCCGCGACCACGAACGCACCCGCCTCGATCGCGCGGGCGCGCAGCAGCACGTGCCAGTGCGCCGCCCCGGTCGGACGCGTGAAGGCGGCGGGAACCGACAGGACCCGCGCGCCGGCGTCGCTCAACGCGCGGAACAGGTCGGGAAAGCGCAGGTCGTAGCAGATTGTCATGCCCATCCGCCCGAGCGGGGTGTCGACCGCCACCGCTCGCTCACCCGCGGCGTAGCTTGCCGACTCGCGCCAGCGCTCGCCGCTCGGGAGGTCGACGTCGAACAGGTGCATCTTGTCGTAGCGCGCGCGAACAGCGCCGCGCGCGTCGATCACGAAGCCGCGATTGGCGAGCATCCCGTCGTCGCGCCGCAGCGCCAGCGAGCCGAGATGGACCCAGATACCAGCCGAGCGCGCCGCCTCGGCGACCGCGGCGAGCACCGCGTCGTCCGCCTCGGTTCGGATGCTGGTCGCCGCGCGCGCGCGGTCGCGGTCGAGCAGCCCCGACATTTCGGGCGTGAACAGCATCGCCGCGCCCGCCCTTCCCGCTTCCTGAATCGCGGCCACGAGGGCGTGGGCGTTGGCGGCGGGGTCGATCCCGGTGGTGGTCTGGGCGAGCGCGATCTTCATCGAATCGCTTGTGCCACGCCGGTCGCGCGAACGCGCGTCCTTTCGCGCCTGGATGCCGAGCGGCTTGGCGCACGCGCGCGCGTGCGGTTAAGAGGCCGCATGACCGGCGCCCCCCTCTTCCTTTACAACAGCCTGACCCGCGCGACCGAGCGGTTCGTGCCGATCGATCCCGACAACGTCCGCGTCTACTCGTGCGGGCCGACCGTCTACCATTACGCCCACATCGGCAACCTGCGCGCCTACGTCTTCACCGACACGCTGTCGCGCGTGCTGACGTGGAAGGGCTGGCCGTTGACGCACATCATCAACATCACCGATGTCGGACACCTGACCTCCGACGCGGACGCGGGCGACGACAAGATGGAGGCGGCGGCGCGCGCCAGCGGGCGCGACATCTGGGACATCTCGCGGCATTACACGCGGGCGTTCAAGCGCAACCTGGCCGACCTCAACATCCGCGAGCCCAGCCGCTTCCCGCTCGCGACCGATCACGTCGCCGAGATGATCGCGTGGGGCGAGGCAATCGAGGCGAAGCACTGCTACCGGCTGGACGACGGCCTCTACTTCGACGTGACGACCGTGCCCGATTACGGCGCGCTGGCGGGGGCGGCGGACGACGCCGCGGCCGGCCGGATCGAGACGGTCGCGGGCAAGCGCCACCCGCAGGATTTCGCGATCTGGCGCACGACGCCGCCCGGCGAGTCGCGGCAGATGGAGTGGGACTCGCCCTGGGGTCGCGGCGCGCCGGGCTGGCATCTCGAATGCTCGGTGATGAGCCGCAAGTATCTGGGCGCGTCGTTCGACATCCACACCGGCGGCATCGACCACCGCGAGATCCATCATCCCAACGAGATCGCGCAGAACCAGGCCTATTGCGGCTGCGCGGACACCGGCGCATCCTTCTGGATGCACAACAACTTCCTGGTCGATCGCACGGGAAAGATGAGCAAATCGTCCGGCGAGTTCTTGACCCTCGACGTGCTGGTCGCGCGCGGCTTCCACCCGCTGGCGTACCGCATGATGTGCCTTCAGGCGCATTACCGGTCGGAGCTGGAATTCTCCTGGGACAATCTATCCGCCGCGCAGGTGCGATTGAAGCGGCTGGTCCACGCGGTCGGCGCGTTGCGCGACCGGCCGGCGAAGGACGGCGGCGCGACGACCGACGCGTATCGCGCGCAGCTCGACGCGGCGGTGTCGGACGACCTCAACACCGCGCGCGCGTTGCCGGTGCTCGACGCGATGCTGGCGGACAAGAAGGTGACGCCGGGCGATCGGCTCGCCGCGCTCGCCGACTTCGACGCGGTGCTCGGGCTCGGGCTCGCCGACCTGACGCGCGAGGCGTTGCGGGTGCGCCCCGATACCGCGACGATCACCGCCGACGAGATCGAGGCGCGTCTGGCCGAGCGACGTAGCGCGCGCGCGGCCAGGGACTTCCCGCGCTCCGACGCGATCCGCGACGAGCTGGCGGCGGCGGGCGTCGAGGTGATGGACGGCGATCCGCTCGGCTGGGACTGGAAGGTGACGTCATGAAGGCCGTTCTCCCCGCGATCGCGCGTCCGCTGCTTCAGGACAGGCTGCCTGACGAGGTGGAGGTGGCTTGGTTCACCTCGCCTGCCGAGGCCAAGGCGATGATCGCCGACGCCGAGATCGCCTGGGTCGACATGCAACCGACCGAGCACGTCGCCGAGGCGATCCGCGCGGCGGGGCCGGCGCTCAAATGGGTATCGACGATCTACGCCGGGCTCGACGCCTTCCCGCTCGACCTGCTGCGCGAGCGCGGCGTCACGCTGACCAACGGCGTCGGCATCAACGCGATCGCGGTGGCGGAGTACGCGGTCATGGGCGTGCTGGTCGCAGCCAAGCGCTACGACGAGGTGCTGCGCGCGCAGGACCGCCGAGAGTGGCCGAAGGATGCGCCGGGCAAGGTCGAGCTGGCCGACACGCGCGCGCTGATCGTCGGGCTGGGCGCGATCGGGCGGTTGATCGCGGATCGGCTGGCAGCGTTCGGGGTGGAGGTGACCGGCGTCACCCGCTCGGGCCGCGACGGCACGCTGACGCCCGACGCGTGGCGCGCGCGGCTGGGCGCGTTTGACTGGGTCATCCTGGCCGCGCCCTCTACCGACGACACGAAGGCGATGATCGGCGCGGACGAGCTCGCCGCGATGAAGCGGGACGCGTGGCTGATCAACATCGCGCGCGGCGACATGATCAACGACGACGCGCTGCTCGCCGCATTGAACGAGCGGCGGATCGCGGGCGCCTTCCTCGATCCTACCAATCCCGAGCCGCTGCCGTCCGACCATCCGCTGTGGCGCGCGCCCAATTGCATGATCACCATGCACCTGTCGGGCCGCAGCCAGACCAAGATGTTCCAGCGCGCCGCGGCGCTCTTCCTCGACAATCTGACCGCCTACCGGGATGGCCGCGCCCTGCGCAACGTCGCCGATCTTGACGCGGGTTATTGATTGGCGAGTAGCGCTAGGCACGCCTGATTGCCGCTCGGCCACGCCACAGGCGCTGAGGCGCGCATCGTAGCCGATTGATCGTCAACAATAATTTGGTAAAGGGCGCTCCCGTAAGTGAGTCAGGAGTGGATGTTGGAAGCGAGGTTGCTCATAGCCTACGCGCTGATCGCCTTGATCGTGTTCGTCGGCAGCGGAACGGCGCTGATCTGGGCCAAGCGGCGCAAGGCTCGTCAACGCCGGATGCGCGGCATCAAATCGTACACGCCGCCCAGTAGCGGACGATAGCGCACGCATCGACGATCGCACCACTTTGGAAAGGTAAGCGCGTGGACCTGGGACTGAACGGCCGTACAGCGATCGTCTGCGCGTCGAGTCATGGGCTGGGGCGCGGTTGTGCGCTGGCGCTCGCCGAGGCGGGCTGCGCGCTGGTGCTGAACGGACGCGACGAAGACGCGCTGGCCGCGGCGGCGACGGCGATCCGCGACGAGACGGGTGTGCGGGTGGAGACGGTCGCCGGCGACATCGCGGCCGACGCGACGCAGGAGGCGCTGGTCGCCGCGGCGGGTGGCGCACCCGACATCCTGGTCAACAACAATGCCGGGCCACCCTTACGCGACTTTCGCGCGCTCGACGGCGCGGCGATGCATGCCGGGCTGGAGGCGAACATGGTGACGCCGATCCGCATGGTGCAGCGCGTGATCGACGGCATGGTCGAACGGCGCTTCGGGCGGATCGTCTGCATCACCTCCGCCGCGGTCAAGGCACCGGTCGCGGGGCTCGACCTGTCGAGCGGCGCGCGCGTCGGGCTGACCGGGTTCCTCGCAGGGGTCGCGCGGTCGGTCGCGCACGCCAACGTCACGATCAACTTCCTGCTGCCCGGCCTGTTCGACACGCGGCGGCTGGCGGGCGTCCACGCCTTCTCAGCAGAGGCGCAGGGGATCGACGTGGAGGAAGCGGCGCGGCGCGCGCGCGAGCGGATCCCGGCGCGGCGTTTCGGCGAGCCCGACGAGTTCGGCGCCGCCTGCGCCTTCCTGTGCTCGGACAAGGCAGGATTCGTGACGGGACAAAGCCTGCTGATCGACGGCGGCGCCTTCCCCGGCGTGCTCTGACGCAGTCATCGACAGTTCATCGGCGAACGCGCCTGACGTCACTCGAGAACAGGCAGGCGGGTGGATCATGCAGCGTCGCTGGCAATGGATCATGTTGTGGTCGCTGTGCGCGATCGGCTGGATCGTGGCGATCGGCTACGTCGTGGCGGACGTGCGCGGCGGTGCGCTGGACCTGTTCTGACGCGTGATCGACCGGCGCGATCGCGGCTCGTCGGATTGCGAGGTTTCCTTCGTTGCGCCGAATGGCTAACTGACGCACGGTTTGTTGCTCTTGTTTTGTGATGGAATTGAACATGGCCGCCAATTGGGCACCCGATAGCTGGACGCGCCACGAGGCGCGGCAGCTACCCACCTACCCCGATGCCGCGGCGCTGCGGAACGCGACAGATCGCCTGTCGAACTTCCCGCCGCTGGTGTTCGCGGGCGAGGCGCGCAACCTGACGGGCGACCTGGCGAAGGTGGCGGAAGGCAAGGCGTTCCTGCTCCAGGGCGGCGACTGCGCGGAAAGCTTCGCCGAGTTCCATCCCAACAACATCCGCGACACGTTCCGGGTCATCCTGCAGATGGCGGTGGTGCTGACCTTCGCGTCCAAGCTGCCGGTGGTGAAGCTCGGCCGCATGGCGGGGCAGTTCGCCAAGCCGCGCTCGGCCGACCAGGAGACGATCGACGGCGTCGAACTGCCGAGCTACCGCGGCGACAACGTCAACGATATCGCGTTCACGCCCGACTCGCGCGTGCCCGATCCCGAGCGGATGGTGCGCGCCTACGCGCAGTCGGCGGCGACGCTCAACCTGCTGCGCGCGTTCGCGCAAGGCGGTTACGCGAACCTGCACCAGGTCCATCGCTGGACCCACGACTTCATGGGCCGCAGTCCATGGGCGAAGAAGTATGCCGAGACCGCCGACCGCATCGGTGAGGCGCTCGACTTCATGGAAGCGTGCGGGATCAGCCCCGACACGGTGCCGCAGCTGTCGCAGACGACCTTCTACACCAGTCACGAGGCGCTGCTGCTGCCGTTCGAGCAGGCGATGGCGCGGCAGGACTCGCTCACCGGCGACTGGTACGACACTTCGGCGCACTTCCTGTGGATCGGTGATCGCACCCGGTTCGAGGGGTCGGCGCACGTCGAGTTCCTGCGCGGCATCGGCAACCCGATCGGCGTCAAGTGCGGGCCGAGTCTGGAGCCCGACGCGCTGCTGCGCATGCTCGACACGCTCAACCCCGCGCGCGTGCCCGGTCGCATGACGCTGATCACGCGCTACGGCCACGACAAGATCGAGGCGCACCTTCCCCGCCTCGTCCGCGCGGTGACCCGCGAGGGGCATCCGGTGATCTGGTCGTGCGACCCGATGCACGGCAACGTCGTCAAGGCCGCCAACGGGTACAAGACGCGCCCGTTCGACCGCATCCTGGCCGAAGTGCGCGGCTTCTTCGCGGTGCACCGCGCCGAGGGCACGCACGCGGGCGGTATCCACGCCGAGATGACGGGGCAGAACGTGACCGAATGCACCGGCGGCGCGATCGACGTGACCGAGCAGAGCCTGGCCGATCGCTACCACACGCACTGCGACCCGCGCCTGAACGCCGGGCAGAGCCTTGAGCTCGCCTTCCTGCTGGCCGAGATGCTCAACACCGAGATGGCGGAGCGACGCAAGGCGGCGTGAGGGGCGGCGAGCACGGGGTGAAGGAGCGCGCGTTGGCCTCACCTTCGCCTCACCTTTCGTTCCGCCCTCTCGGCATGTCGGCGGCAAAAGCGTGCTTGACGCAATTGGATCGCCACCGTATCAGCGCGCCTCGCACCGCGCACGGCCCCTTCGTCTAGCGGTTAGGACGTCGCCCTCTCACGGCGAAAACACGAGTTCGATTCTCGTAGGGGTCACCATGCTGCCAGCGGTGCGGATCAACCAACAGCCACGGTCACATCGGCGCGCTCGTTAGCGCATTGAGCCGGACGTGCGTTTCGACTAGCAAGCCGGCCATGAGTGCAACGATCGCTTTGGTCGACGACGATCGCAACATCCTGACCTCGGTGTCGATCGCCTTGCAGGCTGAGGGGTTCCTCACGCGACTGTACCCGGACGGCGAAGCGGCGCTGAAGGCGTTGATCGAGAACCCGCCCGACCTCGCCATCCTCGACATCAAGATGCCGCGGATGGACGGACTCGAGCTGCTCAGACGGCTGCGCGAGAAGCAGACCACACCCGTCATCTTCCTGACCAGCAAGGACGACGAGCTCGACGAGGCGCTCGGCCTCGCGCTCGGCGCCGACGATTACATCGCGAAGCCGTTCAGCCAGCGGCTGCTGATCGCGCGCATCCGCGCGATCCTTCGTCGTACCGAGCTCACCGCCGGCACCGACCCGGACCACGCCGAGACAACCGGACCGATCGAGCGCGGGCGGCTGGTGATGGATCCCGCGCGCCACCGCGTGTCGTGGAGCGGCACGCCCGTGACGCTGACCGTCACCGAGTTCCTGATCCTCGAAACGCTGGCGCAGCGCCCCGGCATCGTGAAGACGCGCAACCAGTTGATGGATGCCGCCTATCAGGACGACATCTACGTCGACGACCGCACGATCGATTCGCACATCAAGCGCGTGCGCCGCAAGTTCCGCGAGGTCGACCGCGACTTCGAGTCGATAGAAACGCTGTATGGCGCCGGCTACCGCTTCTCCGAGGAGTGACCCGCTCGACCCAGCGCGGCGGTGGTCTGACCAGGTATCGCTGACGCCGCGTATCCTGGCGGTGAACGTTTTCGCGCTGCTGCTGCTCGGCGGCGGGTTCTTCTATCTCGACTCGTTCCGCACACGCATTCTCGACAGCCGGGTCATGCAGGTCCGGCGAGAGGCCGGCCTGATGGCGGAGGCGCTGAACGCCGCATCGCCGTCGAGCCGCCCCGCACTGCTGACGCGGCTGGCACGCGACACGGGCGGCCGCTTGCAGCTGCTGGACCGCGACGATCGCGTGCTGCTCGACAGCCAGCAATTGGGCGAGACCGGTTTCGCGCTGGTCGATCCGCGGACGGACGGCGTCGGGCAGCGTGCGGCGCGTTGGCTCGACGCGCTAATCGACTTCATCGTGCGCGCGCCTTCCTCACCCGCCTTCCTCGCCGACGCGGACCGTGCTCGGATCGATCCGCGCGTCGCTCGCACGACGCGCGCGCTGTCGGCGACGGTGTGGCGCGCGCCCGATCGCACCCCCATCATCACCGCCGCCGCGCCCCTGCCCGGCGGCGCGGTCGTGCTGTCGACGATCAACGCGCGTGATATCACCGAGCGGGTCCGGGTCGAGCGCTATCGCCTGAGCCTCGTCGTGCTGACGGCACTGGCGATCTCGATCGCGCTGTCATTGTATCTCGCTCGCACGATCGTCGATCCGCTGCGTCGCTTGGCGCGCGCCGCGGTCCGCGTGCGACTGGGTCGCGCGCGCGAGGTCGTCGTGCCGCGCTTGCCAGATCGTCGCGACGAGATCGGCATGCTCGCGCGCGCGCTCTCCGACATGAGCCTCGCGCTGCGCGCGCGGATCGACGCGACCGAGGCGTTCGCCGCGGACGTGACGCACGAGTTGAAGAACCCGCTGGCTTCGCTGCGTAGCGCGGTCGACGCGCTGGCCCGGATCGACGATCGCGAGGCACAGGCGCGCCTGCTCGCGATCGTGGCGGACGATGTTCACCGGCTAGACCGGCTCATCAGCGACATCTCGGAGGCATCGCGGCTGGACGCGCAGCTCAGCCGGGCCAAGTTCGAGCGGATCGACCTGACCGCGATGATCGCCGGCCTGATCGCGCAGCGGGAACAGCGCGGCACCGTGCGGGACGTGCGGCTTCACCTCGACCTCCTGCCCGCGGGTCAGGTGCCCGTCATGGCGGAGGGAGCACGGTTGGAGCGGGTGTTCGACAATCTGATCGACAACGCTTTGTCCTTCTCGCCCGATCGCGGCATCGTCTCCATTGGCGTGCGTCGGGTCGATGGCGACATCGAGGTGCGCGTCGAAGACGAGGGGCCAGGTGTGCCGATGGAGGCGCGCGAGGCAATCTTCCGCCGCTTCCACTCGGTGCGCCCGAGCGAAGAAGCGTTCGGCAAGCACTCGGGGCTCGGGCTCGCGATCGCGCGAACCATCGTCGAGGCGCACCAGGGCAGCGTCGTGGTGGAAACCCGCGAAGATCGTCTCAGCGGCGCGCGGTTCGTCGTCAAGCTACCGATCGCCGACGTGGTCGAGGGCGAATGACCTTGGTTCACGCGACCACGGTGGCGATCAACGACCACGGCGTCATGCTGATCGGGGCCTCGGGCGCCGGCAAGTCGGATCTCGCCCTGCGCCTGATCGACCGAGGTGCGACCCTGGTCAGCGACGATTACACCGGCGTCGCTCGTCACGGCGAGACACTGGTCGCCACCGCGCCGGCCACGATCGCGGGGCAGATCGAAATCAGGGGCGTCGGCATCGTCGCGGTTCCGTTCACCTCCACGATCGTCGTCAAGATGGTGGTAGAGCTTGGCGATGAAGTGGCGCGAATGCCGGAAGCGCGCTGGTGCACCGTCGCCGAGCAGCAGGTGCGCGCGTTCGTGATCGACCCGCGACCTGCGTCCGCCGCCATCAAGGTCGAGTACGCGCTCGCGCAGCTGTTGTCGGAGCGCGCGACGTGACCATTTCGGTACTGCTGGTCGTCGGCATGTCCGGAGCGGGAAAGTCGACCGTGCTCAAGACGCTGGAGGACCTCGGCTGGGATACCGTCGACAATCTGCCGCTCGTCCTGCTGCCGCGCCTGCTCCACGGCTCGCAATCCAGCGAAACGACGCAGCGCCCGCTGGCGCTCGGGTTCGGATCGCGCACGCGCGACTTCGATCCACGAGGTTTTATCCACAGCGTCGCGGATTTACGCGAGCGGGGTGATATCGACCTCGGCACGCTGTTCCTCGATTGCGCCACCGACGAACTCGCGCGCCGCTACGCCGAGACGCGGCGACGGCATCCGTTGGCGGAGGACCGTCCCGTCCGCGACGGTATCTCGCGCGAGCGGACCCTGCTCGCGCCGCTGCGATCGTGGGCGAACCGGCTGATCGACACCAGCGAGGTGAAGGCGAACGCGCTCGCGCAGCAGGTCCGCGCCACGTTCGCGCGGGATGACCTCGCCGAAACGACGCTGACGATCGAGTCGTTCGGCTTCTCTCGCGGGGTACCGGCCGAGGCGGACCTGATGTTCGACATGCGCTTCCTGCGCAATCCGCACTGGGAGCCGGCGCTGCGCCCCAGAACGGGACGCGACCCCGCCGTGGCCGCCTATGTCGCCGCAGACCCATCGTACGAGGAAGCGGTGAGCCGGATCGAGGAGCTGCTGCTGCTGCTGCTGCCGCGCTACCGGGCGGAGGGAAAGCCCTATGTCACGGTCGCTTTCGGGTGTACCGGCGGGAAACACCGATCGGTGCACGTGACGGAGCGCGTGGCGGCGCGGTTGCGCGAGGCGGGCTTTTCGCCCACAATTCTGCATCGCGATTTGGCGGCGGCGCCGCATGACATGCTTGAGGGGCGACCGCAGGGTCAATGAACGGTAAGTCAATGCAGATCATCGGGCTGGTGCTCGTCACGCATGGCCGCCTGGCCGACGAGTTCGTCACCGCGATGGAGCACGTCGTAGGGCCGCAGAAGCAGGTCCAGACCGTCGCGATCGGTCCCGAAGATGATATGGAGGCGCGCCGCGCCGACATCGCCCAGGCGATCGCCGACGTCGACGGCGGGCGCGGCGTGATCGTGCTGACCGACCTGTTCGGGGGCACGCCGTCCAATCTCGCCATCTCGCTGATGGAGCGCGGCCGGGTCGAGGTGATCGCGGGCATCAACCTGCCGATGCTGATCCGGCTTGAGTCGGCGCGCAAGTCGATGTCGGTCGTGGCCGCAGTCGCCGCGGCGCGCGAGGCGGGGCGAAAGTACATCTCGGTCGCCTCCGAAGTGCTCGGCGAGGCGGCAGCGTGAGCGCCTCGCGCACCGTCGAGATCACCAATCGGCGGGGCTTGCACGCGCGCGCCAGTGCCAAGTTCGTGACGCTCGCCGCCGCGCAGCCGTTGGCGGTCGAGGTCGCGCGCGGCGGCTCCAGCGTGACCGGCACGTCGATCATGGGGTTGATGATGCTGGGCGCTGCGAAGGGCGACACGATCACGATCAGCGCCGAGGGCGATCAGGCCGAAGCGGTGGTCGCGACGATGTGCGCGCTGGTGGAGGACAAATTCGGCGAGGATTGATCCCGCCGGATTAGCTCGCCGATGCCGCGCACGATCACCGCTTACTCCAACCCGCTGATCAAGCAGGTCCGCGACCTGCGCGACAAGCGCCATCGCCGCGAACAGGGCATGTTCCTGGCCGAAGGATTGCGTATCCTGACGGAGGCACGCGAGACCGGGCGCGTGCCGCGCTATCTGTTCTTCGCCGCGGTCTCGGCCGGGCACCCACTCGTCGCGGCGCTGATCCACGCGGTCGAAGGTTCGGGCGGCGAGGCGATCGAGACGACGCCGGATATCCTGTCCAAGCTGTCGGGAAAGGACAATCCGCAGGCGGTGGTCGGCGTCTTCGCCGCTTTCGAGACATCATTATCGGCGCTCGACCGGACATCCTCGCCGATCTGGCTGGTGGCGGAACGGCTGCGCGACCCCGGAAACCTCGGCACGATCCTGCGCACCGGGGACGCGGTCGGCGCGGGCGGGCTGATCCTGGTCGGCGAGTGCGTCGATGCTTTCTCGGTCGAGGCGGTGCGCGCCAGCATGGGGGCGCTGTTCACCGTGCCGATCGTCCGCACCGAATGGTCTTCGTTCGTCGACTGGCTGCGCGCCGGACCGGGGCAGTTGGTGGGGCTGAGCCTGCAGACCGAGCACGACTACCGCGGTGCCGACTATGCCGCGCCGACGTTCCTGCTGACGGGGAACGAGGCGCAGGGCCTGCCCGACGAGTATGAGGCCGCGTGCGACCTGCTGGTCAAGCTGCCGATGCTGGGCAAGGCCGACAGCCTGAATGCGGCGGTGGCGACCGCGGTGATGGCGTACGAGGTGCTCGCCCGGCACCGCTGAGCGGCAACGAAGCGCGTCCCCGCGGGTTTGCAGCGGCGTGACCACCGGCTTTCCCACCTTCCTCCGCCTGCCCGCCGCCACGCTCGACGACCTGCCCGACACGCCCGTCGTGGTGCTGGGCGCGGCGGAGGCGACGCCGTACGACCCGGCGAGGCGCAGCCATTCCGCCGACGCGCCGGGTGCGATCCGCGCCGCGTCGCAGCAGTTCGCGGGTCAGGTCTTCCAGCATGATTTCGACCTCGGCGCGACGTTGCTGGAGAAGGGCGCGCCGCGGGAGCAGGTCGGGGTCGATATCGGCGACGTCGTCACCAAGCTGCACGACTCTGGCGGCAACCGACACCGGATCGCCGCTGCGGTCGAGCGGGTGCTGGCGGCGGGGTCGCGGCCGGTCGTGCTGGGCGGCGACGATTCGGTGCCGATCCCGGTGCTCGCCGCCTACGACGGGTTCGGACCGATCACCGTGGTGCAGGTCGACGCGCACGTCGACTGGGGCGGGACGATCCAGGGTGAGGACAATGGCTACGGCTCGCCGATGCGGCGGGTGGCGGAGATGCCGTGGGTCACCGGCATGCTGCAGGTCGGCATCCGCGGCCTGGGCAGCGGCGAGGCGTGGCAGCACGATGACGCGCGCGCGTTCGGCGACCAGATCGTCACCGCGCGCGAGTGGCACCGGCGCGGGGCGGAAGCGGTGCTGGGCGAGAGACCGGCGGGCGAGCGATACGTCGTGTCGATCGACTGCGACGGGATCGATCCTGCCGCCTTTCCCGCGGTGGCGATGCCGACGCCGGGCGGGCTGACCTACGAGGATTGCCTCGACCTGCTCCACGGCCTCGCCGCGCGCGGAACGATCGTCGGGCTGATCCTGGCCGAGTACGTGCCCGACCGTGACGACCCGCACCGCCAGTGCGCGCAGATCGCGGCGCGGCTGGTGACGGTTGCCATGGGGCTGATGCGGTCCTGATCCTGTTTTCGCTGCCCTCCTACTCGACCGCCGCGTCGTAGCTGAGCTTTGTCAGCGGGCGAACCGCCTGCTCGCCGACCGGCAGCGATTCGATAGACTTGGTGCCGGTGTCGATGTTGAGCGCCTCGAAGCGGCGCGCGCTGGTCAGCACCTGACTCTCGAGGCTGCCGACGAAGGAATTGTACGCGCCCATCGCGGTGTCGAGGTTCTTGCCGAGTTTGGCCACGTGGCCGCCCATCACCGCTAGCCGGCCGTAGAGTTCCTTGCCGAGCGTCGCAATCTCCTGCGCCTGCGCGGCGAGCTTCTCCTGCCGCCAGACCGCCGACACGGTGCGCGCGATCGCGATCAGGTTGGTCGGCGTGGCGAGCAGCACGCGGCGATCGAAGGCGTCGTCCCACAGCTTGGGATCGTGCTCCAGCGCGGCGCCGAGGAAATGCTCACCGGGCACGAACATGATGACGTAATCGGGCGCGTCGTCGAACTGCGTCCAGTAAGCCTTGGCGCCGAGCGCGTTGACGTGGTTGCGCATCGACAAAGCGTGCGCGGCGAGCCCGAGCTGGCGCTCGTTCTCGTCCACCGCGCCGAACGCGTCCTGATAGGCGTTCAAGGACACCTTGGCGTCGATGATCAGCGACTTGCCGCCGGGGATGCGGACGATCGCGTCGGGGCGCAGCCGCGCGCCGTCGTCGAGCGCGACGCTGACCTCCATCTGGAAGTCGGTATGCTCGGCGAGCCCGCACGACTCGAGCACGTTGCGCAGCTGCTGCTCGCCCCAGCGGCCGCGCGCCTTGGGCGCGTTGCGCAGCGCGTTGACGAGCTTGGCCGCCTCGCCGGAGACACGCTCCTGCCCCGCGCGCATCGCCTCGATCTGGCCGTGGAGTTGCCCGAACGCGTCGCGGCGCTCCGCCTCGATCCGCTGCACGCCCTCCTCGTAGCGCAGCAGGCGGTCGTTGACGGGTTGCAGCAGCGCCTTGATGCCCTGCCCCGTCGCCTCCTCGCTCTGACGCAGGCGGGCCTCGGCGCGCTCGAGGAACTGCTTCTGCGCGTCGCCGAGCGCGGATTGCGCGACTTCCTTGAAGCGCAGGCTCATCTCGTCGGCGGCGACCTTCAGGTCGGCGATCCGCTGCTCGGCGGCACGGCCCTCCGCCTCCAGCCGCGAGACGTGAAGCCGCGCGGTCTCGCGTTCGTCGCGCGCCTGGGCGAGGTCGAGGCGGAGCTGCTCGGCGGCACGGGCGCGTTCCTCCGCCCCCGCCAGGTCGGCGATCGCGCGGCGGAACTGCTCGGTCTGCGCGTCGCGCTCGGCGCGGGCGGCATCACGCTCACCGCGGAGCTGGTCACGCTCGGCCGCCACGCCGCTCGCCGCCTGGCGCGTCAGGAACCAGCCGAGTGCCGCGCCGATGACTAGGGCAACGAGGGCGATCAGCAGTGTCTCGGCCATGCGGCGCTCCGGAAGGTGGGGCTAAGGTGAGGCCAACGCGCATCGTCGCCGCGCCTCTACCCGCCCGTGGTAAGGACATGGGGCGGAACATAGATCGAACGCTTGTGGTAGGATAGTGGGGATTTAAAGCGCGGGTGGGCCGTGGGAAAGCAGCCGCGCCGCGGGGTAGGTCCGAGGTTACGCTCGGCTCACCTACGCGATGCTCCGCGCGGAACCTACCCACCCCCAGCCCCTCCCTTCCAAGGATGGGAGTAGGGCCGTCAGCCGTTGCGGCGCATCTTGTCGAGCTTCTTCATCAACATGCCGCGCTTCAATCGCGAGATGTGATCGGTGAAGAGCACGCCGTTCAGATGGTCGATCTCGTGCTGCATGCACGTCGCCATCAGCCCGTCGAACTCCTGCTCGCGCGGCTGGCCGTCGGTGTCGAGCCAGCGGACATGGCAGCGCGCCGGGCGGGTGACCTCGGCATATTGCTCGGGGATCGAGAGACAGCCCTCGTTGTAGGTCGAGGTTTCCTCGCTGACCGACACCAGCTCGGGATTGATGAAGGCGTGCGGGTTGCGCGTGCCGTCGGCGTCGGCTTCCGCCTCGTCCTCCACGGCCTCGTCACCGCCCGCGTCACCCTCGGGCCGCTCCTGCAGGTCGATGACGACGATGCGCTGGAGGATGCCGACCTGGCTCGCGGCGAGACCGATGCCGCGCGCGTCGTACATCGTATCGAACATGTCGGAAACGATGCCGCGCACCTCGTCGGTGACGTGGGTGACGGGTTCGCACACCTTGCGCAGGACGGGATCGGGTACTTCGACGATCGGGAGAATGGCCATGACGGGGGCAGCTAGGTCGCTGTCATTGCAGCGTCAAGCGATGCGGTCAGGCGACAGGACGGCGCGCGCGCAGCGCCTGCGCGAGCGTGCCCTCGTCGAGATAGTCGAGCTCGCCGCCGACCGGCAGGCCGTGCGCGAGCTGCGTCAGACGGACCGGATAGCGCTCCAGCCGGTCGGCGACGTAGTGTGCAGTCGTCTGCCCTTCCAACGTGGCGTTCATCGCTAGCACGACCTCGTCGATCTCGCCCTTGGCGACGCGCGCGACGAGCGGTTCGATCGCGAGGTCCTCCGGCCGGACGCCTTCGAGCGCGGACAAGCGCCCGCCGAGCACGTGAAAGCGGCCGGGGAACAGCCGCGAGCGCTCCAGCGCCCACAGGTCGCTCACGTCCTCCACCACGCACAGCGCTCGCAGGTCGCGGCGCGAGTCGGCGCAGATCGCGCACGGATCGCTGGTGTCGACGTTGCCGCAGGTCGAGCAGGTCGACAGCCGTTCCTCGACCGCGGTCAGCGCGGCACGCAAGGGGACGAGCGCGTTCTCGCGCTTCTTGACCAGGTGCAGCACCGCGCGCCGGGCCGAGCGGGGACCGAAGCCGGGCAGACGGGACAGCGCCTGCGTCAGCGCCTCAATCTCGGGGGATGCCATGCTCGGTATATGGCGATGCGCCTGGGCGAGCGCCAGCGTGCGGGGTGACGCAGCGCGGGGTGACTGGGCGGGCGCGTTGTGGGAAAGGCCGCATCCATGCGGATCGTCTTCATGGGAACCCCAGACTTCGCGGTGCCGACGCTCGACGCGCTGGTGGATGCGGGATACGAGATCGTCGCGGCCTACAGCCAGCCGCCTCGACCGGGTGGACGGCGCGGGCGCGAGCTGGTCGCCTCCCCGGTGCAGCGGCGCGCGGAGGCGCTCGGCATCGCGGTGCGCACCCCGGTGTCGCTCAAGAGCGCGGAGGAGCAGGCCGCGTTCGCCGCACTGGACGCCGATGTAGGCGTGGTCGCCGCCTACGGACTGATCCTGCCGCAGGCGGTGCTCGACGCGCCGCGGCTCGGGTGCCTGAACGTCCACGGCTCGCTGCTGCCGCGCTGGCGCGGGGCGGCGCCGGTCCAGCGCGCGATCATCGCGGGCGACGCGGAGACGGGCGTCGGGATCATGCAGATGGAGGCCGGGCTCGACACCGGACCGGTGCGACTGGAGGGGCGGATGCCCGTGGACCACAAGACCGCGGGCGAGCTAACCGCCGAGCTGGCGCAGCTGGGCGCGCGATTGATGGTCGCGGTGCTGGGCGACGTGGACGCGCACCCGCCGGTGCCGCAGCCGGGCGACGGCGTGACCTATGCCGCAAAGATCAGCAAGGCGGAAGCGAAGATCGACTGGACGCTGAGCGCCGGCGCGATCGAGCGGATGGTGCGCGGGCTCAACCCCGCGCCGGGCGCGTGGTTCGAGGTCGCGGGCGAGCGCGTGAAGATCCTCGCCGCTGACGTGCTGCCCTTCACCTTTCCCGGCGGCGAGGGCGTGACGGTCGACGCGGCGCTGACGATCGGCTGCGGCGACGGCGCGCTGCGCCCGACATTGGTGCAGCGTGCCGGGCGCGGGGTGACGAGCGCGGCGGAGCTGCTGCGCGGCTTTCCGGTTCGGTCGGGGACTGAGCTCGCGTGACGCGCTTCGCGCTGATGGTCGAGTTCGACGGGCGACCGTTCATGGGCTGGCAGCGCCAGCCGCACGGGCCCAGCGTGCAGGGCGCGATCGAGGAAGCGCTGCACACGATCACGGGCGAGGCGGTGACGGTGCACGCGGCCGGGCGGACCGACGCGGGGGTTCACGGCCTCGCAATGCGCGCGCACGTCGACGTGGCCAAGGCGATCACGCCGTTTCGGCTGATGGAGGCGCTGAACGCCCGGCTCAGGCCGGAGCCGGTCGCGGTGCTGGCGTGCGAGGCGGTGGCGGACGACTGGCACGCGCGCTTCTCGTGCCGGGGGCGCAGTTATGAATACCGCATCGTCAATCGCCGCGCGCCGCTGACGGTCGAGCGCGGGCTGGCGTGGCAGGTGCCGCAGCCGCTCGACGCAGCGGCGATGCACGCGGGCGCGCAGGTGCTGGTCGGGCGGCACGATTTTACGACCTTTCGCTCGGTTCACTGCCAGTCGGCGAGCCCGGTCAAGACGCTCGCGCGGCTGGGCGTCCGACGCGCGGGCGATCGCGTGGTGGTGGAGGCGGCCGCGCGGTCCTTCCTCCATCATCAGGTGCGCTCGATGGTCGGCTGCCTGGTGCTCGTAGGGCTCGGACGCTGGAGCGTCGAGCGGCTGCGCGAGGCGCTAGAAGCGGCGGACCGCGCGCAACTGGGGCTCAACGCGCCGCCCGACGGGCTGTTCTTCGTCGCCGCGGATTACTGATCGCGCGTCACTGGCGCGAGAAACGCGCCGCGAGTTCGGTGTGGGTCGACCAGCGGAACTGTCCGACGGGGACGACCCAGTGGAGGCGGTAGCCACCCTCGCACATGATCTTCGCGTCGCGGGCGAAGCTGCTGGGATTGCACGAAACGTAAGCGACGTGCGGAACGCGCGCCGCGGCGAGTGCATCGATCTGCTCGCGCGCGCCCGCGCGTGGCGGGTCGAGCACGATTGCGTCGAAGCGATCGAGCTCCGCGGTGGTGAGCGGGCGGCGGTAGAGGTCGCGGTGCTCGGTAAAGACCGGCCGCTGCGCGCGGTCGGCACCGGCCTTGAGCGACAGGATCGCGTCGCGCCCTCCTTCGGCGGCGTAGACGCGGCCCGGCAGCGACAGCGCGAAGGTGCCGAGGCCGGCGAACAGGTCGGCGGTGATGCGCGGCGTGCCGATTGCCTCCTTCACCGCTGCCACCAGCGCCGCCTCGCCCTCGCGCGTCGCCTGGAGGAAGGCGGCGGGCGGCAGCGGGACGGGCGTGCCGCCGAGCGTGATTGTGACCGCGTCGGGCTCCCAGTGGGTTTCCGCGCCGATCCCGTCGTCGAACGCGATCCGCGCGACCCGGTGCGCCTGCGCGAAGTCGGCGATCGCGTCGGCGTGCTTGAGCCCGGACGGCGTGACGCCGGTGACCAGCACGTCGACGCCCTGGTCGGCGAGGATCAGGTGGACGTCGAGGCGGCGCCTGGGCTTGAACACCGGCAGCAGCCGCTTGAGCGGGCGCACCAGCGCGAACAGTTCGGGCGCGAGCACGTGGCACTCGTGCATGTCGATCAGCTGGTGGCTCTTCTCGCCCGAGAAGCCGAGCCGGCCGGCGGGATCGTAGTGGAGCGTCGCGCGGCGGCGGGTGCGCGGCGGCGATAGCTGGGCTGCGCGGATCTCGGTCGCGAGCCCCTGCGCGGCGAGCGCGCCGGCGACGCGGTCGGTCAGGAAGGAGGACCAGCTCTCGTCGTCGAGGTGCTGGAGCTGGCAACCGCCGCACTCGGGAAAGTGGCGACACGGCGGCGTCTGGTGGTGCGGGCCGGGGGTTATGCTGCCGTCGGGCGCGATCGTGTCGCCGGGTGCGGCGAACGCGACGTGGCGGCCGTCCTCGGCCACGCCCTCGCCGCGCGCCGCGACGCGTGTGATGATGCTCATCGCCGCGCCCTAGAGCGGTTCGCGCGCCACGTCACGCGACAGCGGCGCGCGCCCCCGCCAGAGCCCTTGCGAGGTCGTCCGCGATGAAGGCCGGGCCGAGCGCGCGCGCCGCCTCGCCGTGGAGCCACACGCCCGCGGCGGCGGCGTCGAGCGGGTCGAGCCCGGCGGCGAGGCAGGCGGCGATCGCGCCGGCCAGCACGTCGCCGCTGCCGGCGGTGGAGAGCCAGTTGCTCGCGGACGGGGACAGGCGCGCGCGGCCGTCGGGCGCGGCGATGACGGTGTCCGCGCCCTTGAAGACGACGACGGCACCGGCGGCCCGGGCGGCGTCGCGCGCTCGGTCGAGCTTGCTGCCCGGCCCGTCGCCGAACAGCGCGACGAACTCGCCGGCGTGCGGCGTCAGGATGACCGGTCCGGCGCGGGCGCGGAGCTGCTCGGGTGTCACGAGGTGGAGCGCGTCACCGTCGACGATGAGCGGGTGGTCGGTGCCGAGCGCGCGCTCGACCAGCGCGCGCATCGAGCCGTCGCGGCCAAGCCCGGGGCCGACCACCAGCGCGCCGATCCGCGGGTCGCCGAGCGACTCGTCGCTGAGCGCGCGGCGGACGAGCGCGTGCGGTGCGGCGGGGATCGTCGCGCCGAGCAACGCGACGTAGCCCGCGGACGCGTGCATCGCCGCGCGCGCCGCAAGCTCGCTCGCGCCCGTCATCCGCCCCTTGATGATCGCGACCATGCCGCGGTTGAACTTGTGCGCGCTCGGCCCTGGCGCGGGCAGTATGGGGGTCGCCAGCACCCGCGTGCGATCGTCCGCCTCGATGCCGATGTCGAGCAGCCGCACCGCGCCGCAACGCGCGGCGGCGGGCTGCAGCAGATGGGCGGGCTTGAGCGCGCCGAGCGCCAGCGTGATGTCGACGGGTGCCGGGCAGCCGAACAGCGCCCCGCTGTCGGTGTCGACGCCGCTCGGCAGGTCGACCGCGATCGTCAGGCGCGCCGCACGCGACAGGCGGTTGAGGGTCGCTGCCACGTCGTCGTCCAGCTTGCGCGTCAGGCCGATGCCGAACAGCGCGTCGACGAGCACGGGCGCAGGAGCGGCAGAGGCGAGCGGTTCGACCGGCCCGGTCCAACCGTCACATGCCTGTTTGGCGCTGTCGGTGCGCGACTCGGTGAGCGCGGCGACGCGCACCGGGTGGCCGGCGGACGCGAGCGTGGCGGCGATCACATAGCCGTCGCCGCCATTGTTGCCGGGGCCGCACAGCACCAGCACCTCACCGCCGACGGAGACGCGCCGGATCGCGTGCGCGCACGCCTGCCCTGCGCGCTGCATCATGGCGAACGGTTCGACACCGGCCGCGAAGGCGCGTGCCTCCGCCTCGCGCGTCGCGGCCGCGGTCAGCACCGCGGCACCCTCGATCGATTTCACTGCTTCGCCGCACCCTTCACGGTCGCGGGCAGTCGGTAGACGTCGTCGCCGAGCGCGACCTCGATCTCGTTGTTGCCGACCAGTGTCACCTGCGCCGGCTGCGCCCCGTCGGCGGCGATCACGCCGCGGCCGTCCTTGGTCACCAGCAATCGGCGAAAGCCGCCGTCGGGGTGCCGCACGGTCAGCAGCAGCCCGCGATCGGCCTCCTGCCGCTCGACGCTGCACACGCGCGACAGCGTCGCCGCCGCGCCGACCGCGCAGTTGATCAGACCGTCGTCGGCCGCCTCCTGATCCTGCATTGCCTCGACATTGGCCAGAACCTGAGTGTTCGCGGTCTGCTCAGGCGAGCAGGCAGCGGCGAGCGCAGCGAGCAGGAGCGCGCTAGATATCCGCGTAGACATGCGTCTCCGCCTGCGCGCCGGGATGGGTGACAGCGCCCTTGTAGGCGGGACCGACATTCTGAGCATAACGCCACAATGCGCCCGAGCCATAGTCGTTGCGCCGCGCCTGCCAGCGCGCGCGGCGATCCGCCAGCACGTCGTCGGCGACGTGGAGGTCGATCGTGCCCGCCTCGGCGTCGATGCGGATCGTGTCGCCGTCCTCGACCAGCGCGATCGGGCCGCCGTCCGCCGCCTCCGGCCCGACATGGCCGATGCAGAAGCCGCGCGTCGCGCCGGAGAAGCGGCCATCGGTGATGAGCGCCACCTTCTCCCCCATGCCGAGTCCGTATAGCGCGGCGGTGGTGGACAGCATTTCGCGCATGCCGGGGCCGCCCTTCGGTCCTTCGTAGCGGATGATGACGACCTCGCCCTCGCGGATCGCGCGCGCCTCGACCGCGGCGAAGGCGTCCTCCTCGCAGTCGAAGCAACGCGCCGGCCCCTCGAACTGGAGCCGGTGCATGCCGGCGACCTTCACGATCGCGCCGTCGGGGGCGAGGCTGCCGCGCAGCCCCACGACGCCGCCGGTCGGGGTGATCGGCGCGCGCGCGTCGTAGATCACCTTCTGTTCGGGGTTCCAGGTCACCTCGTCGATGTTCTCGGCCAGTGTGCGGCCGGTAACGGTCAGGCAGTCGCCGTTGAGCAACCCTTCGCCGAGCAGCGTCTTCATCAGCATGTAGACGCCCCCGGCCTCGTACATGTCCTTGGCGACGTACTTGCCGCCGGGTTTCAGGTCGGCGATGTAGGGCGTGGTCTTGAAGACCTCGGCGACATCGAACAGGTCGAAGTCGATCCCCGCCTCGTGCGCCATCGCGGGCAGGTGGAGCGCGCCATTGGTCGATCCGCCGGTCGCCGCGACGATGCGCGCGGCATTCTCGAACGCCGCGCGCGTGCAGATGTCGCGCGGGCGGATGTTGGCGGCGAGTAATTCCATCACCTGCGCGCCCGCCGCGACCGCGATCTGCTCGCGCGAGGTATAAGGTGCAGGCACCATGTTGCTGTTCGGCAAAGACAATCCGATCGCCTCGCCGACGCAGGCCATCGTGTTGGCGGTGTACTGCCCGCCGCACGCGCCGTGTCCCGGACATGCCACCTTTTCCAGCGCGTGCACCTCGCTGATCGGGCACGTACCCGCGGCGTAGCGGCCGACGACCTCGAACACGTCGACGACGGTCACGTCGCGGTCCTCGAACCGGCCCGGCAGGATCGAGCCGCCGTAGACGAAGATCGAGGGCACGTCGAGCCGGAGCATCGCCATCATCATGCCGGGCAGCGACTTGTCGCAGCCCGCGAAGCCGACCAGCGCGTCGTAGCAGTGGCCGCGGACCGAAAGTTCGACCGAGTCGGCGATGACCTCGCGGCTGACGAGGCTCGACTTCATGCCCTGGTGCCCCATCGCGATCCCGTCGGTGACCGTGATGGTGTTGAAGCGGCGCGGCATGCCCCCGCCCTGCTCCACCCCGCGGCGCGCGGCATCGGCCTGCGCGTCGAGCGTGGTGTTGCACGGCGCGCTGTCGTTGCCGGCGGAGGCGAGTGCCACGAACGGGCGCGCGATCTCCTCCTCGGTGAGGCCCATCGCGTAGTAATAGCTACGGTGCGGGGCGCGCTCAGGACCGACCGAAACGTGGCGGCTCGGCAGGCGGTTCTTGTCGAAACGTGTGATCATGGTGCGCGGGCTATGCTGCGGGCGCGCAAGCTATGGCAAGCCTCGAAGCTGCGCAGAGACAGAAAAGTTCGCGCAGATCAGCCCGGCCAAGCCAAGCCAAGCCCAGCTCAACTCAGCCCAGCTTGGCGAGTGCCTGCTCGACGCCTTCCATCGTATAGGGCTTGGGCAGCATCGGACGATCGCGGTACTCGGGCGCGATATCCTCGCCGCCGCCGCCGCTGGCGAAGACGAACGGGATGTTCCTGGCGGCAAGCGCCTCCGCGATCGCGAAGCTCTTCTCGCCGCCGCGCAGGTTGACGTCGAGGATCGCGGCGTCGAGCGCACCCTCCTCCACCATCGGCAGCGCCGCGGCGACGCTGTCGGCGGTGCCGGCATGCTGGCGGTCGAGCGCGTCGAGGAAGTCCTCGAGCATCATCGCGATCAGCGGTTCGTCTTCGACCAGGAGCACGCGCATCGTCATCGGAAGCGTGCCATAACGCGGGTTCGGGCGAGCGCAACCTTCACGCTTATATAGTTGATCGAGATCAAGCGCTCGCGAGCGCGTCGCGCGCGGCCTCGGCGAGTTGCTGGACCGAGAACGGCTTGGGCAGGAAAGCGACGTTGTCGAGGTCGATCGAGCGCCGCAGCTGCTCCTCCGCGTAGCCCGACATGAACAAGATCGGAATGTCGGGATAACGTTCGCGCACCGCGCGCGCGAGCGTCGGTCCGTCCATCACCGGCATCATCACGTCCGACACGATAAGGCTGGGGCGCTCGGCGGTCTCCAGCAGCTCCAGCGCCGCCTCGCCGTGGTCGGCGGCGAGCACGGTGTAGCCCTGCCGCGTCAGCGCGCGCTCGGCGATGGCGCGAACCATGTCCTCGTCCTCCACCAGCAGGATCGTGCCGCTGCCCCAGGAGTCGTTGGGCTTGGTGCGCGGCGCCTTGCGCGGCGTGGCGGCTTCGTCGCCGACGGCGTGCACCGGGAAGTAGATGGTGAAGGTGGCGCCCTGCCCGGGCCGCGAGTCGGCGAAGATGTACCCGCCCGACTGCTTCACGATGCCGTAGACGGTCGACAGGCCGAGCCCGGTGCCCTTGCCGACCTCCTTGGTGGTGAAGAACGGCTCGAAGATCTTCGGCAGCACGTCGGGCGGAATGCCGGTCCCCGTGTCGGCGATCTCCAGCGCGGTATAGTCGCCGAGCGGCATAATATCGGTGCCGCGCGCGCGCAGCTCGGCGATGGTGGCGGCGCGCGTCTGGATCGTGACGCGCCCGCCGCCGGTAGCACTTGGGCCCTTCGCGAGCATCGCGTCGCGCGCGTTGACCGCTAGGTTTACGACGACCTGTTCGAGCTGCCCCGGATCGGCGCGCACTGCGCCCAGGTCGCGGCCGTGCTTGACCTCCAGCACCACCGTCTCGCCGAGCAGGCGGCGCAGCAACGTCGACACCTCGGACACGACGTCGGGCAGTTGCAGCACCTGCGGGCGGAGTGTTTGCTGGCGCGAGAAGGCGAGCAATTGGCGCGTCAGGCTCGCGGCGCGGTTCGAATTGGCGCGGATCTGCTGGATGTCGTCGTAATCGCTGTCGCCGGGGGAGTGGCGCATCAACATCAGGTCGCAGTGGCCGATGATCGCGGTGAGAATGTTGTTGAAATCGTGCGCGACACCGCCGGCGAGCTGGCCGACAGCCTGCATCTTGGTCGCCTGCGCGACCTCGCGCTTCAATCGGTTCTCCTCGCCATTGTCCTTGAACGACAGCAGGACGGAGGCGCCGCCGAAGCCGCGCGTCGCCGCGATCGACAAGGCGAGCGGCTCGTCGGGATGATCCTTCAGCCGGATCGCGAGATCGGCCGATTGCGCGCCGCCGGTCGTAAAGCGACGCACCGCGTCGGCGACGGCCGCCTTGTCCTCGCGCACTACCAGGTCGCCCGGATAGAGCGGCGGGGCGGACGGCTCCACCCCCGCCATCCGCGCGAAGGCGGCATTCATTGCGGTGAAGCGCCCCTCGCGGTCGACCAGCGCGAGGCCGAAGGGAATGATCGACAGCAACGTCTGCACGTCCTGCGGATCACCGACCGGGGATGCGGCAGCCAGATCGTCGACGAGCCCGACGAGCACGGGCGATTGCTGATCGGAGCCGAGCGCGACCTGGAGCAGGCGCAGCGGCCCCGCTTCCTCGTCGCGCGCGAAACGAACGCTGCCGCCCGGGTCGCCGACGAGGAGCTGGGCGAGATCCTGCCCCTCGATCGACGCGTTCCGCTGCCCGGTCGCGCGCGCGGCGAGCACGCGGTTGGCGGCGATCACCCGACCGGCCGGCGTCATCACCGCCGCCATGATACCGGCTTCGCCGAGCCGGTCACCGAGCGGACCGTCGATCTCCCGCGCGAGCGACTGTCGGGTGTCGCCGGCGCGCTGTCCGACGAAGCGCCAGATGAGGTGATCGCCGGCGTGACCGGACCGCGTGATCTCGACCGCGACCGGCGTTCCGGCCACCTCGACGCGCGCGAGAGCTGCGCGACCGTCCCGCCACGCGTCGCGACCGGCCGCGGTCAGCGCGACGAGGTCGGGTTCGGCGAGCGCGAGACCGGGCGGTGTCGCGAGACCGCCACAGAGCGCCTCGTACGCCTCGTTCGCGCAGACGAGATGCCCGCTCTGCCCGGTCACCGCGACCGCGTCGGCGTTGGCGCCCGCGAGCGCGGCGGCCAGCGACCAGTCGGTCGCGGGTGCCTCCTGCGTTCGCGTCGGGAGCGCGGTCCTGATCGCGAGCGCCACCCCGGTCAGGATGACCGCCGCCGCGACGAAGCCCGCCGCGACGATCACGCTGCCGACCAGCCACAGCACGATACCGCCCGCGACCGCGCCAGCCGCCACCGCGATCAGCAGCGCGGCGCGCCCGCCGCCGGTCACCGAGTGGTTCACTTCGGACAAGGCCGCCTCAACCGCGCCGCGCGTCGATGGCGCGGGCGAGGCTGTATGTAGGTAGCTCAGCGTTCGCGACGGACTGCGCGGGAAACAGGATCGAACGACACATCAACCGCTACCCATGCCGGAACAAGGATGCAGCCTTAAGCCGACAACCGGGCCGGCGCCAGAGCGGCGACTATCAGATGCGCTCGTGCCGCGCCTTCCATTTGCGCGCGATCCACAATCGCCAACCGAGCGCCGCCACCGCGTAGCCGGTGACCGCGCTGACTGCGGCGATGACGAGCAGCCCCAGGATCAGGTTGGGCCCGAATTGCCCCAGCCACTGCAGCCACGTCATCGCCGCTTCCGCGACGGGCTGCGCGACCGCGGCCGCGTCCGAGCGGAGCAGCCAGGCGCCGATCTGATAGGCCGCGAACAGGATGAACGGCGTCGTCAGCGGGTTGGTGATGAAGGTGACGAGTGCCGCCACCGGCACGTTGGCGCGGAACGGCAGCGCGATCAGCGCCGCGATCGCGATCTGCCCGACCGGGAACATGATGCCCGCGACCATGCCGAGCGCCACGCCGCGCGGCACCGACCGGCGCGTGAAGCGCCACAGTTCGGGCGCGAGCACGCGGTGCGCGACCGGCCGCAGCATGCGGCTGTTCTCCATCGACTCGCGCGTCGGCAGGTTGCGCCTGCTCCACGCGGCCATGCGATCCCACACGGTCATCGGGCGCGACGCCATCAGCCGTGATCGCGCATGATGCGCCCGGCATCGCGCTTCCACTCGCGTTCCTTGATGTGCTCGCGCTTGTCGTGCGCCTTCCTGCCCTTCGCCAACGCCAACTCCACTTTGGCACGACCCTGTCCGTTGAAGTAGACGGTCAGCGGCACGAGCGTCATGCCCTCGCGCGCGACCGCGCCGTGGAGCTTGTTAATCTCGCGCTCGTGAAGCAGGAGTTTACGCGGACGCTTCGCCTCGTGGTTGAAGCGGTTGCCGTGGCTGAATTCGGGCACGTTGGAATTGACCAGCCACACCTCGTCGCCGCGCACCTCGGCGTAGCTCTCCGCGATCGAGCCCTCGCCAAAGCGGAGCGACTTCACCTCGGTGCCAGTCAGGACGATGCCCGCCTCGTAGACGGTGTCGACCGCGTAGTCGAACCGCGCGCGGCGATTCTCGGCAACAATCTTCTTCTTGTCGAAGGTGGCGGGCTTGGGACGCGACATGGCCGCGATGTAGGCACGTAGCGGTCGGGCGGCAAAGGGCGATCGTTACGATTGGGCGCGGAAGGAGGGCGCTACGCCCCGGTCAGAACGGCCGCTTGAGGCGGAGCATGATCCGGTTTGTTGGTATGCCGCCGACGTCGCCTTGCTCGGTTTCGGCGCTCACGGTGTTGCCGCCGATCGTGGTCCGCGCCTTCGGCAAGGCTTGCGGGTCGCTCGAGTAGCGCTCGGGCGCGGCGCGGAGACGGAACTGCTCCTGACCGCGCCCGCACACGACGACCTCGGAGTCGCCCGGCTGCGCGCTCGGGCACTCGCGCGGCAGCACCGAGCGGGGCGCGGGCAGAACCGGTCCGGCTACCGCGGCGGCCTGGAGGAGCAGGCCGGCGATCACCTTCGCATTTTCCGCCAGCGGGAAGGTCGCTTCATCGCTCCCTCCCCGCCCATCATCAAAGCCCCGCGTTCTCCAGGCCGGCATCGACCGCGGCCCGCGCCGCTTCGCCGGGCCAGATCATCGGCAGCCGCAGCCCGCGCGGGAAGTCGGGCCGCACCTTGCTGACGGCGTATTTGACCGGCCCCGGCGATGCGTCGGTGAACAGCGCCGTGTGAAGCGGGAACAGCCGGTCGTGGAGCGCGCGCGCGGCAGCGTAATCGCCTCGGGCGCACGCCGCCTGGAAATCGGCGCACAGCCGCGGCGCGACATTGGCGCTTACCGAGATACACCCCGTTCCGCCGGTCGCGTTGAAGGCGAGCGCGAGGTCGTCGTTGCCCGACAATTGGCAGAACTCATCGCCCAGGCTGGCGCGGTGCTGCGACACGCGGGTCATGACACCGCTCGCGTCCTTCACCGCCACGAACACTTGCGGGAACGCCTGCACGATGCGCGCGAGCGTGTCGGGCAGGATGTCGGTCACCGTGCGCGCCGGCACGTTGTAGAGCACGATCGGCAGCGGCGCGTCGGCGCCCAGCGCCTCGAAGTGGCGGAAGATGCCCTCCTGCCCCGGACGGTTGTAGTAAGGCGGCACCATCAGCGCGGCGTCGGCGCCCGCCTCCTTCGCGGCGACGAGGTTGGCGCGCGCCACGCGAGTATCATTCGACCCCGCGCCCGCGATCACCGGCACGCGCCCGCGCGCCTGGTCGACGCAGACGCGGACGATCGCGAACTGCTCCTCCTTGGTCAGCGTCGCCGCCTCGCCGGTCGTGCCGCACGGCACCAGCGCGGACGATCCTTCGGCGATCTGCCACTCGATGAAATCGCTATAGACCTGCTCGTTGAAGGCGCCGTCGTCGTCGAACGGCGTGACCAGCGCGGGGATCGAACCTGTAAACATGGGCTGAACGCTCTCTCCGGCGCGGTGGAAATATAAAGTCGTTCAGGACAGATACGGGTTGGATCGCTATCCTGTCCACCGATCTGGAAATGGTGATGAAGGCGGGCGCGTTGATCGGAATCGTGGTGGGAGTTGGAGCGGCGCTGTTGCTGGCGCAGGTGCAGGGCGGATCCGTGCCGCAGGGCGTGCAGCCGAATTATCAGGCGCAGTCCGCGGGATTGGCGCAGGCGGTCGCGCAGTGGAAGGTATTGCAGCAGAGCGACTCGCTGCCGTTCGACACCTACGCCAGCTTCCTCCTGGCGCATCCCGGCTGGCCCAACCAGACCGCCAACCGTCGCGCCGCGGAGAAGCAGGCGGCGAGCGGCTATGCCGCGCCGGCGAGCGTGATCGCTTTCTGCCGCCGGTTCCCGCCGCTGACCGGTGCGGGCTGGCTGGCGTGCGCGCGCGCGCATCAGTCGAGCGGCAACCAGGGCGAGGCCTATGCCGCGGCGCGCGCGGCGTGGCGTAGCGGCAGCCTGTCGACCAGCGACGAGAGCGCGGTGCTGACCGGGTTCGCGGGCGCGCTGACCCCGGCCGACCACGACGCACGCATGGACACGTTGCTGTGGCAGGGGCAGACCGGCGCGGCGGCGCGGCAGATCGCGCTGACCAGCGCGGCGGCCCGGCCGTTGTTCGAGGCGCGGCTCGCGTTCCGCACCGGCGGCGCGAACGCGTCCGCGCTCGCCTCCGTCAACGACGCGGCGGGCGCGACGGACGCGGGTTACATCGCCGACAAGGCGGTGTGGCTGCGCAACAGCGGCGCCTCGAACAGCGCGCGCGGCTGGCTGGCGAGGTCGCGGCAGGCATTGGTGCGGCCGAGCAATCCCGAGAAATTCTACGAGGTGCTGCTGACCAACGCGCGCGGCGCGGCGGCGGACAACCAGTGGCAGACCGCCTATGACATCGCGCGGCAGATCGACGACGCCTACCCGGCGGGTACCGACATCTCGACCAAGCCGTACGGCGAGCGCGACGATTACACCAGCCTCGCCTGGCTCGCCGGGCAAGCGGCTTTGACCAAGCTCAACCGTCCCGCGGACGCCGCCTTCCTGTTCCAGCGCTACGGCGAGGCAAGCCAGTCGCCGCAGACGCGCGCCAAGGGCTTCTACTGGGCGGCACGCGCGGCGGAAGCCGCGAACAAGCCCGAGGCGCAGAGCCTGTTCGCGCGCGCGGGCGGGTATCGCGACCAATATTACGGCCAGTTGGCGCTGGAGCACATGCGCCAGCCGCTGGTCGCACCCCCGGCGTTGCCAGCGCGGGCGATTGACGCCACGGTGCGCGCCGCCTTCTTCAATCGCGAAACGGTGCGCGCGGCGCAGCTGCTGGGGCAGACCGGGCAGCGGCAGGACCAGACCGCGTTCGTCCGCCTGATCGCCGCCGACGCGACCAGCGACACCGATCACCTGCTCGCCGACGAGCTGTCGCGCCAGCTCGGGCGCCCCGACCTGGCGGTGCTCGTCGGGCGCAGCGCAATGCAGAACGGCTTGACCGAATATAGCGCGGTCGCCTTCCCCACCGTGCCGGTGCCGGGCGGCTACGAGAGCCAGTGGACGATAATCCACGCGGTCAGCCGGCAGGAAAGCCAGTTCGACCGCGAGGCGCGCAGCCCTGTGGGCGCCAGCGGGCTGATGCAGCTGATGCCCGCCACCGCGCGCGAGCAGGCGGGCAAGCTCGGCCTGCCGTACGATGCCGGCCGGCTGACCGCCGACACGACGTACAACGTCATGCTGGGCTCGAGTTATTTCCAGCGCATCTTCGGGCTGTACGGCAGCTACCCGCTGGCGATCGCGGCTTATAACGCCGGGCCGGGCAACGTGAACAAGTGGCTGCGCGCCAACGGCGATCCGCGCACCGGCGGCGTCGACATGGTCGAGTGGATCGAGGCGATCCCGTACAGCGAGACGCGCAACTACGTGCAGCGCGTGCTGGAGAATGCGGTGGTCTACGACCTGATGAACCCGGCGCGGGCGAAGAGCCGCGGGCCGGCGAATCTCAGCTGGTATCTCGGGCGCAGCCGGGCGGGGTGACGCGCGCTCAGGCAGTGCGCTAGGCGCGCCCGCATGGATCGACCCAATTACATCACCCCGGCGGGCTACGCGGTGCTGCGCCGCGAGTACGAGCAGTTGTTCGCGACCGAGCGGCCGCAGCTGGTAGAGACGATCGCCTGGGCGGCGGGCAACGGCGACCGCAGCGAGAACGGCGATTACATCTACGGGCGCAAGCGACTGCGCGAGATCGACCGGCGGCTCGGCTGGCTGTCGCGGCGGATGAAGGCGGCGAAGGTGGTCGATCCCGCCGCCGCGCCCGACCGCTCGCGCATCTTCTTCGGCGCGACCGCGCGCATCGTCGACGAGGACGATCACGAGCGCGAGCTGACGCTGGTCGGCGACGACGAGGCGGACGCGGGTCGCGGGCTGGTCGGGTGGAATGCCCCGCTCGCGCGCGCGTTGCGCGGCGCAGCGGTCGGCGACGTGCGTCGCGTCGCGCTGCCCGCGGGCGAGCGCGAGTATGAAGTGCTGTCGATCGCTTATCCTGGGCCGTGAGGAACGCGGGCGCGCGCCCGTCCGTTGTCTGGCCGAAGGAGATAACGATGACCGAGCAGACCCGCACCGACACCGCGCGCGACAACGACGACAAGGACCTGATCGAGGGCATGATCCCCGCCGGCGAGGCGCAGACCGGCACCAGCGGCGGTGCGCTCGCGCGCGACGTCGGGTCGCAGGCCGATATGAAGACCGTGACCGATCCCGACGGCGAGACGCGCGCCACCAAACAGGACGACATCAACGCGAACGTCGCCTACGACAGCGATCGTCGCGGCTCGAACGGCTGATCCGACCCCGCCCGCCCGTCCGTGCGATGCTTCGGCACGGCGGGCGGGCACGGTTTACTCCAGCGTCCGGCTTGACGCCGCCGCCGCCGCGGTCGACACCTGCGCGATGCCGACCGACGACACCCCCACCCTCAACATCGCGCTGCTGATCGACGCGGACAATGCGTCTTGGCACGCGCTCGACCCCGTGCTGACCGTGCTGGCGGAGCTCGGCACCGTGAACATCCGCCGCGTTTACGGCAATTGGTCCAAGCCCGGACTGAAGGGCTGGCGCGACATGAGCGTGCGCCACGGCATTGAGCCGCAGCAGCAGTTCGACCTTACCAAGGGCAAGAACGCGACCGACATGAAGATGACGATCGACGCCATGGACCTGCTGTTCCGCGGACGGGTGCAGGGGTTCGGGATCATGTCGTCGGACAGCGACTTCATGCCGCTCGCCACGCGCATCCGGCAGGACGGGCTGCCCGTCTACGGCTTCGGCACCGCCAAGACGCCGCAGGGATTTCGGCAAGCGTGCAGCCGCTTCATCGACGTCGCGGCGCTCGAGCAGGCGAACGGCAGCGACGCCGCGCCCGCCCCGGCGACCGAGCCAACAGTCGACGCGCCGCTGTCGGACACGCTGCCGCCGGCGATCGGCGCCCGCACACCCGCGCCACGCAAGACCAAGCCGCCGGTCGATCAGGAACTGCTCAAGCTGCTGATCGACGCTTACGACGCGTCGAAGCGCGACGAGAAGGGCTACGTCAGCCTGTCGGCGATGGGGCAGCTCGCCGCCAACCGCTCGTCGTTCGACGTCCGCAACTACGGGTTCAAGCGCCTGTCCGACCTGGTCGAGTCGGTGCCCAATTTCCAGATCGAACGGCGCGACGGCCGCGCACTCGTGAAGAGGCTTCGTTGATGCGCACTGCCCTGCTCGCCTGTGCCGCCGCGATGGCGATCACCGCGCCCGCCGCGGCGCAGACCGACCCGGCGCGACTGTCGGACACCGTTAGGACGCTCGCATCCGATCGCTTCGGCGGACGCGCGCCGGGTACCGCGGGCGAGAAGGTGACGGTCGAGTGGCTGGTAGCGCAGTTCAAGGGGCTCGGGCTCGAGCCCGGCGGCACGAACGGCAGCTGGACGCAGACGGTGCCGATGATCCACACCCGCATCGGCGCGGGCGCGACGATGCGGGCCGGCTCGACCGTGCTGGCGCAGGGCAAGGAGATCGCGGTCACCACCGTGCGCGCCGCGCCGCGGATCGCGATCGCGAACGCGCCGATGGTGTTCGTCGGCTACGGCGTATCCGCGCCCGAGGCGAAGTGGGACGACTTCAAGGACCAGGACCTCAAGGGCAAGGTCGCGGTGTTCCTGGTCAACGACCCCGACTTCGAGGCGCAGCCGGGTGAGGACGCGAAGGGCCGGTTCGGCGACCGGCGCATGACCTATTACGGGCGCTGGACCTATAAGTTCGAGGAGGCCGCCAGGCGCGGTGCCGCCGCGGCGCTGATCGTTCACGACACGGGCGGCGCCGGCTATCCCTGGTCGACGGTAAACGCCTCCAACGGTGAGAATTACGACATCGTTCGCGGTGCCGACGACCCCCGCGTGCCGTTGCAGGGCTGGATCGAGCACGAGGTCGCCGAGCGGCTGTTCGGACAAGCCGGCCTGGACCTCGCGAAGCTGCGCGTGGCCGCGCGCTCGGCATCGTTCCGGCCGGTCGACATGAAGACGCGCTTTTCCGCCGACGCCGCCGTCTCGGTCGAGCGGATCGAGAGCGCCAACGTGCTCGCCAAGATTTCCGGCGCCAAGCGCCCGCGCGAGAGCGTGATGTTCGGCGCGCACTGGGACGCTTACGGCGAGGGCCCGGCGGACGCGAGCGGTGCGACGCTGCGCCCCGGCGCCAACGACGACGCGGCGGGGGTCGCAGGGATCATCGAGCTCGCACGCCAGTTCAAGGCCATGCCCGCGCCCGACCGATCGCTGGTGTTCGCCGCCTGGACCGGGGAGGAGCGCGGGCTGCTCGGGTCGGAGTATTACGCGACCCACCCGGTCTACCCACTCGGCCTCACCGCCGCGAACCTGACGCTCGATATCCTGCAGACCGCCGGACCCGCGCGCGACGTCATCCTCGTCGGCAAGGGGCAGAGTTCGCTCGACGACCTGCTGACCCAGGCCGCGGCCAGGCAGGGACGGACGATCACGCCCGAGACGTTCAGCGAGCGAGGGCTATTCTACCGTGCCGACCATTTCTCGGTCGTGCGCCGCGGCGTGCCCTCGCTGCTGCTGATGGCATTGGGCGGCGCACCCGATTTGCGCGACGGCGGCACCGCGGCCGGGCAGCGCTGGCTCGATGGCTACATGGCCTGCTATCACAAGACGTGCGATCGCTGGTCGGCCGACTGGAACCTGGTCGGCGCGGCGCAGGACGTCGACCTGTTCCGCGACATGGGCGCGCGGTTGAGCCACGCCGGCGTGTGGCCGACGTGGAGCGCGACATCCGAGTTCACCGCGACGCGCGCCGACACCGCCGCCGATCGACGCTGACGCTGACGCTCAGCGAGCGGCCTGCAGCGTGCGCTGAACCAGCTCCAGTTCGCCTAGGGTGTCGATCGCGCAGTCGGGCAGCTCCTGCGCGTGGTCGAGCAGCGACGAGTCGGCGGCACGCTCGACCGAGTCGGCGAGCAGCGCGATGCGGCGCGCGCCGACGCTGAGCGCCGCGCCTTTCAGGAAGTGCGCCGCCGCGCGCGCGTTGGCGTGATCGCCCTGCCGCGCCAAGTGGAGAACCATCGACGGGCGCGTTTCCAGCTCCTTGGTGAAGGTACGGATCAGCTGCACCACCTGCGCACCCGGCAGGAAATCGGCGAAGTCGCGCAGTTGCGACGGGTCGATCAACGGTACGGCGGAGAGGTCGAGCGCCGGCGTGGCAGCGCTCACGATTGGGCCCGCTGCAGCATGAGGATGGCCTGCGTGCGGTTGGGAACCGCCAGCTTCTTCAGGATCGCCTTGACGTGCGCTTTCACGGTGATTTCCGATAATCCGAGATCGAACGCGATCTGTTTGTTGAGCCGTCCGCTCTCCATCGCGTGCAGCACGCGCGACTGCGCGGCCGTGAGCGAGGATAGCCGCGCGAAGTCACTGTCGGCGGGCAGCGCCGCGTCGGCGACCGGAAAGGAGAACCACGCGTCACCCGCGAGCACGGTGCGCATCGCCTCCACCATCACCGAGATCGGCGTCGCCTTCGACAGGTAGCCGTGCGCGCCGGTCGCCGCGACCTGCTGCTCGATTTCGGGGTTGAGCGCGCCGCTGATCACCAGCATCCGCAGGTGCGGGAAGCGATCGAGCAACGCGGGTACCCCGAGCACCGAACGGTTGTCGGGCAGCGCGAGATCGAGGGTCATCAGCGTGGCCTCCCCTGCTCGCTCGCTCGCCTCGGCGAGCGAGGCTGCCTCCACCACCGTCAGTTCCGGCCCCGCGACGCCCAGCGCCATGGCAGTCGCCTGACGGCACATCGGGTGATCGTCGACGACGATCGCCAGGTGGGACACAGGGGCGGTCATGGTAGCGGGCTCCGTCTGCGCACCCGCGGGCGGGTGCAGTCAGGCGGACCTTACGACGGCAATGGTAAGCAAAGCGGTAACGACGATGGGCGCTACGTCGTCGACTAAGGTCGTTGCCGACCTCAGTTGATGCTGGCGATCAGCGCGCTGAGCTGGCGGCGGCCGAGATCGTTGACCGAGATGTTGGTGCGCGATGCCGCGGCCTTCTGTCCGACGGTGCGCAGCAGCGCGGCCTGGTAGTTCGCGCAGCCGTTGCTGGCAGCGGTGTTGAGGCACACCGTGCTGCCATCCATTGCGGTGCGCGCAACGACGGGGCGCGACGGGGTGGCGCGGCCGGTGTCGGCCTGCGCGGTGCCAGACAGCGTGGTAGCGAGGGCGGCGATGGCGATCAGGGGAAAGCGGATCATGGCGTTGTTCCTTACGTCTGGCTGGGGGCGGTCGACGCCCTCTCGATGATCCGCTTCTGCCCGACTTCACCGGGCCGCGACATTACTCCTTGGGGTGAGGTCAGGCAGCCCGCGTGAGGGTCTGCAACCCGCGCTCGAGCACCGCCGGCAGGTCGTCGCCGACGCAGCCCGACACCGCCTGTTCAACGTCCGCTGCGGCGTCGGCGAGCGGCGAGGTGCCGCTCGCCGCCAGCGTGCGCAGGTGCGCGGAGATCTCGATCAGCGTCTTCTCCTCGAGTGCGCCGCGGCGGATCAACGTGGACAGCGACTCGAGCACACTGTGGCAATCGGGTGCCGCCGCACGCCCCCAGCGGTCGAGCACCTGCTGCAGTTCGGCTAATCGCAGCGGCTTGGCGAGATGCGCCTGCATCCCGGCGGCGAGACACAGGTCGATGTCGTCGGCGTAGGCGTTGGCGGTCAGGGCGACGATAGGCAGCGTGTGCGAGTCGTGACCCGATGCGCGCAGGCGCCGCGTCGCCTCCAGTCCGTCGACCTCCGGCATCTGCATGTCCATCAGCACCAGCGCGAACGGGTCGCCCTCCGCCTTCGCCTGTTCGACCGCCGCAACCGCGGCGGCGCCGTCGGGCGCGATCAGGCAGCGCGCGCCCAGACGCTGAAGCATCGCGGAGGCGAGCATCTGGTTGATCTCGTGATCCTCGGCGAGCAGCACGCGAATGTCGGGCGCGGCGGGACGCGCCGGCAAGGCGGAGACGACCTGGGTCGGCGGTTCGGCGGCCGCCGCCGCGACCAGCGGCACGCGCAGGAAGAAGCTGCTTCCCTCGCCCGGCGTACTTTCCAGCCGCAGCGACCCGTGCATCAATCGCGCGAGCTGCGCGCCGATCGACAGACCCAGACCCGACCCACCGTAGCGGTGCGCGGTGCCCGCGTCCGATTGCATGAACTTGTCGAAGATCGCGTCCTGCCGCGACGGTACGATACCGATGCCGGTGTCGCGCACCTCCACTTCCAGCCACTCGGACCCGTCGTCGACCGCCACGCCGGCGCGCAGCGTCACCGCGCCCGTGTCGGTGAACTTGACCGCATTGCCCAGCAGGTTGAGGACGATCTGCCGCAACCGCAGCCCGTCGCCCATCACGCGCGGCGGCAGCTCGTCGGGGAACTCGCACCCGAGCGCCAGACCCTTCTGCTCGGCGAGCGGCGCCATCAGCTTGGCGCAACCGCGCAGCGCGTGGCGCAGGTCGACCGGCTCGGAGGCGAGCCGCATCTGCCCGGCGTCGATCTTCGACAGGTCCAGGATGTCGTTCAGCAGGCGCATCATCGCGCGGCCCGAATCGGCGATCACCTGAACCCGTGCGCGCTGATCGGGATCGAGCTCGCCGTCGAGCAGCAGCTCGGTCGCGCCGATCACCCCGTTCATGGGGGTGCGGATCTCGTGGCTCATGTTAGCGAGGAAATTCGCCTTGGCCGCGCCCGCGATCTCGGCGGCGTCGCGCGCGCTGGCGAGTTGCAGTTCCAGCTCCTTGCGCGCGGTGACGTCGCGGATCGAGACGATGATCTCCTGCGCCGCGCCGGTCGCGAGATTGCGGACGAGGCCGCAGTTCGCCTCCAGCCAGCGCCACGTGTCCGGGCGGTCGAGCGGTTTGGAACGATAGCTGATCACCATCTTGTCGATGATGCCGCGTGCCAGATCGCGGTACGCTTGACGCACGATGGCGTCGTCTTCCGGATGGAACCGATCGAGCAGCGAGGCACCGAGCAGTCGCTCCGGCGGCGCACCGATGACGTCGCGCACGGACGGCGAGGCGTAGAGGCAGGTGCCGTCCAGCGCCAGGCGGAACACCGCGTCGGTCGCGTTGCTGGCGAGCAGGCGCAGCTGAGCCTCGCTGTCCGCGAGCGCCGCCGCGGCGAAGGTCCGCTCGCTGATGTCGATCGTGACGCCGATATGGCCGATCGGGCAGCCGAACAGGTCGCGCTCCACCGCACTCATCGCGTCGACCCACAGCAGCGATCCGTCGGCATGCGAGAAGCGGAATTCGCCGCGATAGTTGCTGAAGGCGCCCGCGGTCGCCTGCCAGTCATCGAACACGCGGTCGCGGTCGCCGGGATGAACCGCGGCGGCCCAGCCGTCACCGCTCGCCTGATTCTCGGTCAGTCCGGCGAGCGCGTACCAGGCGCGATTGGCGTAGGTCAGCCCGCCGCGCGTGTCGGTGCGGAAGATGCCAACGGGCGCGAGATCGGCGAGCGTCTGGAACCGGCGCTCGCTCTCGCGCAGCGCCTGCTCGAACGCGAGGCGATCGGTCACGTCGTGGATGGAGCCGACGACCGACATCGGCGCACCCGCTTCGTCGAACAACAGGCGGGCGCTGACGTCGACGTGACGGATCGCGCCGTCCCGCCGGATGATCCGCAGCCGGCCCAACGGCCCGTCGAGCTCGCGAGCGCCGTAGCGGCTGCGCCATTCGTCAAGCGTCGGCCGGTCGGCCGGGTGGACGCGATCGCGTACGCGGGTACCGACCGCTTCCGCGACCGGTATGCCGGTCAGCTGCTCCCACGCCGGATTGAGGAACTCCCAGCGCCCCTCGACGTCGATGCGATAGAGCACCTCCTGCATGTTGGCGAGCATCGCCTGGGCGTTGTCGTTGCGGGTGCGCAGGTCGTTGCGCGCGCGCTGGAGGCGACGCAGGATCACGGCGACCGGCAGCCCTAGGCAGAAGTTCGACGCCAGGAAGAGTTGCAGCACCAGCATCCTGCCGTCCGCATCGTCGCGGACCAACGTGATCGGGCCGACGCCGTTGTACGTCGCGACCGAGGCGACCACCGCGAGCATCATCACGGTCAGCGCGGCGCCTAAGCGGCCGAGCCGCATCGCAGCGAGCATGACGACGGGTCCGGTGAGGAACAGCAGCGGATAGCGCGATTGGGAGAATAACAGACCCGCGACGACCAGCGCGCCCGCACCGATCGCCACGACCTCGAGCACGCGGATACGGTGCATGCTGTCGCGATGCCTGATCGCGTCGATGCCGGCGCAGACGAGCGGCGCGACCAGCAGCAGGCCTAGCGCGTGCGCCGCGGCCCAGCTGACACCAGCGGTCACCGCATAGTCCGCCCCGCGCGACCAGAAGATTGTCATGATAAGCCCCGACAGGGCAAAAGGAGTGAGCAGCGCGGCGCCGGTGAAGCGGGCGAGTTGGCGCAGGCTGTCGAGCCCGGGATCGCGCCCCGCCCCCTGCATCGCCAGGGCGATGATCAGCACTTCCGCCATGTTGACGCAGGCGCGCACCGCGATCTGCAGCGGTGGCAGATCGGCGGTCAGGGCAGCGGCGGCGAGCAGCGCGAGGCTGCACAGGAAGATGGGTCGGAGCCGGAGCGAGCGCGACTGGATCAGCACGCCGACCAGCAGCGCGTTGGGCACCCACACGAGCGCGACCGGCGAGCCGGTCCGGGTATAAGCGAGGCACAACCAGGCCGCGGCGCCGAACACGACGGCGAGGACCAGGTCGAGGAGCAGCGAGCGCGTCGGTCGGGCGAGAGGCATGGTGCCCGACGTACGCGCAGGTGGTTAACGCGTGGCTAACACACTCTATTCACTCAGGCGTAAGCGTAGGGACCGCCCACTTCCAGCGCCTTCTGATAGGCCGGACGCGCGTGCACCTTCTCCAGCCAGGCAATCGTGTTCGGCCGGTCCTTGTCCAGCCCGGCGCGGCTTCGCGCGGCCTCTAGCGGAAAGCTCATCATCACGTCGGCGGCGCTGATCCGGTCGCCCGCGAACCACGGGCGATCGGCGAGCGACTGTTCCACGAAGTCGAGGTGGACGTCGATCATCGGCTGGATGCGCCGGGTCGCCGGCTTGCCCATCAGGGGGATGCGGCCGAGCACCAGCTTGAGCAGCAGCGGCGGCATCAGCGAGCCCTCGGCATAGTGGAGCCAGAAGCGGTAGGCGAGCGCGTCGTCGCGCTTGGGCGGAGCGCCGAACTGTCCGTCCGCCTTGTCGACGAGATACTCGACGATCGCGCCCGTCTCGGCGATGACGCGGTCGCCGCCGCCGTCGCCGTCGCCGTCGCCGTCGCCGGTGTCCTGGATCACCGGCGACTTGCCGAGCGGGTGGACGCGGCGCAGCTCGGGTGGTGCCAGCATCGTCTTCTTGTTCCGCTCGTAGCGCTTGACCTCGTACGGCAGGCCGAGCTCCTCCAGCATCCACAGCACGCGCTGCGAGCGCGAGTTCTCGAGATGGTGGACGATGATGGTCATGCGGGCTCCCCTCAGGCGCGTGCGGTCCAAATCCAGGCGGAGGCCGGCATGGCGACGCGCCCGTGTCGTGCATAACGCGCGAGCCGGGTTCCGATCCGCTCCAGCAGCTCGGCGCGGGCGTGGTCGGAGCAAGCGCGGATCGCGGCGGCGGCAGGGCCGATGCGGGTGAAGAAGGCGAGGGCGTCGGCGAGGGCGGCGGCGTCGTCGGCGCCGGTGCCCGCGACATAGTCGAAGTCGACGGTGGCGGCCGACGCGCCCTGCCACCCTGCGCGGGCGAGCAGGTCGGCGACGAAGTCGCGGTCCGCGAACGCGAACGGTCCGGGCGTGTAGGCCCGGTCGTCGTCGATCGGCTGCCCGGTGGCGGCGCCTAGTTCGGCCGCCCAGGCGTTGTGACGGCGCGCGCGGAAGCAGGAGAAGACCAGCGGCGCACCCGCGCTGCACCGCGCGCGCAGGTGGGTGAAGGCGGCGACGGGATCGGCGAAGAACATGACGCCGTGACGCGAGAAGATCAGGTCGAGCGGCTGGTCGACCGACCCGCCTAGCGCGTCGCCCGCGACGAAGCGGAGGTTGGCGGCGGTGTGGCGAGCCTGCGCGGTGGCGACCAACGCGGGCGACAGGTCGATGCCGGTGACCGTCGCGTCGGGCCGCGCGGCGGCGATGCCGGCCGCCGTGGTGCCGACGCCGCAGCCGAGGTCGAGGAACTGCCCGCTAGTGGGCGTGACCGACAGGATCGCGCGGGCGAGCGCCTGTTCGAGGTCGACGAAGCTCTGCTCGGTTCGCTGCCACTCGCGCGCCCAGGTGTCGCCGACCTTGCCGGTCCAGTCCGCCGCCGCGGTCACGGGCGCGGAAGGTCACGCGAAGGTGAGGCCAAGGCGTGTGGCATTACGCGTGCCCCGCGCGGGCGGAAGGTGAGGCGAAAGTCAGTCCAAGACGGGTGTTCGCAGCCGCCAGATCGGCCGGGTGCGTGGAAGGTGAGGCAAAGGTGAGGCCAAGGCGCGCCGCGACGCGCGCCGGTCGGACGAACACGGCCCGCCGTTGCCGGCAGGCCGCGCTAGTTCCAGGTCGGGCTGGTGCCCAAATCAGATGTCGTCGTCCTCGGACGGGCCCGCCATCATCTCCTCCGCGACCGCGTCGGTGCGCGCGCGGATCGCCTTTTCCAGCCGATCGGCCATCTCCTTGTTCTCACGCAGGAAGTTCTTGGCGTTCTCGCGCCCCTGCCCGATCCGCACGCTGTCGTAGGAGAACCACGCGCCCGATTTCTCGACGAGCCCGGCCTTTACGCCGAGGTCGAGGATCTCGCCGATCTTGGAGATGCCCTCGCCGTACATGATGTCGAACTCGACCTGCTTGAACGGCGGCGCGACCTTGTTCTTGACCACCTTCACGCGGGTGGCGTTGCCGGTCACCTCGTCGCGGTCCTTGATCGCGCCGGTGCGGCGGATGTCGAGGCGGACGGAAGCGTAGAACTTGAGCGCGTTGCCGCCGGTCGTCGTCTCCGGATTGCCGTACATGACGCCGATCTTCATGCGCAGCTGGTTGATGAAGATCACCATGCAGCGCGAGCGGCTGATCGAGCCGGTCAACTTGCGCAGAGACTGCGACATGAGACGCGCCTGGAGGCCGACGTGGCTGTCGCCCATCTCGCCCTCGATCTCCGCGCGCGGAACGAGTGCGGCGACCGAATCGACCACCAGCACGTCGATCGCGTTGGAGCGCACCAACGTATCGGTGATCTCCAGCGCCTGCTCGCCGGTGTCGGGCTGCGACACGATCAGCTCGTCGATGTTGACGCCCAGCTTCTTGGCGTAGACGGGATCGAGCGCGTGCTCGGCGTCGACGAAGGCGGCGGTGCCGCCGTTCTTCTGCGCCTCGGCGATGACGTGGAGCGCGAGTGTCGTCTTGCCCGACGATTCGGGGCCGTAGACCTCGATCACGCGGCCGCGCGGGAGCCCGCCGACGCCGAGCGCGATGTCAAGCCCGAGCGACCCGGTCGAGATCGCCTCGACCTGCATCGCTTCCTTCTGCCCGAGCTTCATCGCCGAGCCCTTGCCGAACGCGCGGTCGATCTGCGCGAGGGCGGCGTCGAGCGCCTTTTGACGGTCGTTAGTCGCGGTTGCCATGCCGGTATCGATCACCTGAAGTTTGGCGGCCATTGCCGATCCCTTTCGCTAGAGCACCCGCGCGTGACGTTCAACGCGTTCCTGCTCGTGTACACATTCTGTTCCATCGGAACAAGTGGGGAACACGGACACTAAATCAAGGTTGGCGGTAGCGCGACACGCCTTGGGCAAAGCGCGGTGCGGCGAACGAATCCTCGAACGCGCGGTTGTGCGCGGGGTCGGTCGGATCGCGCAGGGTACGCTTTAGCAAGCGGAGCGCGTCGGCGTCGTTGGCGGCGATCGTCGCGGCGACGGCGTGCGGATCGGTGATCAGGTCGGCGAGGCCGATGCGGTGCGCCTCCTCGGCGTCGATCGGCGCGGCGGTGAACAGGAGCCGCGCCGCCTGCCCCGAACCGACGCGCGCGACGAGCCGGGCGACGTCGGCGGCGGGATAGCCGATGCCGAGCCGCGCGGGCGGGATGGCGAAGCGCGCGGCGGGTGCGGCGACGATCAGGTCGCAGGCGAGCGCCAGCGCGACCGCGGCGCCGTGGCACCCGCCCTCGACCGCGGCGACGACGGGTATCGGTAGCGCGGCGACCGCGTCGATGCCGGCGCGCATCGCAGTGCGAAAGGCGGCGCGCGCGGGCACGTCGTGGCTGAGCCGCGCGAGGTCGGCGAGGTCGGCGCCGGCGGAGAAGATGCCGGGAACGTCGGAGGCGAGGAGCACGACGCGCGCGTCGGTCGGTACCCACGCGTCGACCCGGGCGAGGTCGTGCCAGGCGGCGGTCGGCAGCGCGTTGCGCGCGGCCGCGCGGTCGAGCGCGACGCGGGCGACGCCGTCGGCGACCGATAGCCGGATCACCGGATCACCGTCTCCAGCCGCCACCACGACGGGTGCGCCGCGGCGACCGCGCGCGCGGCGGCGTCGCGCGCGGCGGCATGGTCGAACAGCGCGAAACAGGTCGCGCCCGACCCCGACATGCGCGACAGTCGGACACCCGGCTGTTGTGCCAGCAGGGCGAGCAGGTCCGCGATGACGGGGGCGAGTTGCTCGGCGGGTGGTTGCAGGTCGTTGCGGCCCGCCAGCGCGCGCGCGAGCGTCTCGCCCTCGCCCAGCGCGCCGCGGTCGACCCGGTCCCAGCGCGCGAACACCGCCGCGGTCGAGACGCCGACGCCCGGGTTGACGAGCAGCGCGGGCATGTCGCCGAGCCCGTCGATCAGCGTCAGGGCGTCGCCCTTGCCGTGACCGAAGGCGGCGCGACCGAGCAGGCAGGCGGGCACGTCGGCTCCGAGCGCGGCAGCGATCTCGACCAGTCGCGAGTCGTCCAGCGGGGTGCCGTGGAGCCGCGCCAGCGCGCGCAGCGTCGCGGCGGCATCGGCCGATCCGCCGCCGATCCCGGAGGCGACCGGCAGATGCTTGTCGAGCGTGATGCGGTGCCGCGCGGCGATGGCGTAGCGCGCGCGGAACGCCTGTTCGGCGCGCGCGACGAGATTGTCGGGGCCGGCGTCCAGCCCGGCGGCGAACGGTCCGGTGATCGTCAGCGACGGCGCGCCGACCGCGACGCCGACCGTATCGCCGTCGCGCGCGAAGACGAACAGGGTCTCTAGGTCGTGGTAGCCGTCGTCGCGGCGGCGGCGGACGTGGAGTGCGAGGTTGAGCTTGGCGGGGGCGCGCTCGACGATCACCTGTTCCGACACACCCGAATGCGACACGCCGGCCCCTTCACAACCCGTTGCTGATCTTCCCCGTCAGACGCTGCGCGACCGAGGGCGTCTCGGCACTAGCGCGCGCGGCGGTCCAGGCATAGCGCGCCTCGTAGCGGCGACCGACCCGCCAGTAGATGTCGCCGAGGTGCTCGCCGATCTCCGGATTGGTGGGGTCTTCGGCGGCGGCGCGCTCGATCAGCGGCAGCGCGCGCTGCGCCGCGCCGGCGCGGAACAGCGCCCAGCCGAGCGAATCGGCGATCGCGGGATCGTCGGGGCGCGCGCGCGCGGCCTGCTGCAGCATCGCCTGCGCCTCGGCCGGGCGCTCGCCGTGCTCGGTCAGCGCGTAGCCGAGATAGTTGAGAACGAGCGGCTGGTCGGGGGCGAGCGCGTAGGCGCGCTCCAGCGCGGCGCGCGCGTCGGGCCACTCGCCCGCACGGTCGAGCGCGGCGCCATATTGCAGCCAGTCGGTCCAGTCGGCGCCCGCGCGCTCGGCCAGGCGGCGGTGGAGCGGGGCCGCGTCGCGCGAACGTTCGAGACGGAGGTAGAGGTCGGCGAGCCGCTGCACGTCGGCCGGATCGGCGTCGCGGCCGGTGGCGAGCGGTTCGGCGAGGCGCAGCGCCTCCGCCGTGCGACCGGCGTCGGCGAGCACCTGGATACGGGCGGCGGTCGCCTGCGCCGCGTAGATGCCGCGCGGGTCGACCGCGTCCAGGACGGCGAGCGCGCGGTCGGTCGCCGCGTCCTTCGCCAGCGCGCCCGCGAGCAGCAGGCGCGCACGGTCGTTGGTGGGTTCGGCGCGGAGCGCGGACTGCGTCAGCGTGTAGCCGAGGCTGCCCGGCGGGCCGAGCGCCAAGTCGGAAGCGACGCGCGTCAGCAGCCACGACAGGCCGAAGGCGAGACCGGGCTCGGCACCGGCGGCCGAGCGATCACCGACGCGCGCGCGCAGCGCGACCACCGGCGGTGCGTCGCCGACGAGCAGCGCGCGCGCGCGGTCGCGCTCGCCGCGCCCGATCAGCAGCCGCGCGGCGGCGATGCGCGTGTCGGTGCTCGACTGGTCGTTGCCGAGCAGCGGGCGCAGCGCGGCGAGTCCCGCATCGCCGCGGCCGCGCGCGAGCAGGATCAGCGCGCGCGTTTCCGCGACAAAGCGGCGCGCGACCGCGTCGGCGGACGGCTGCGCCAGCGGCTTGTCGGGATCGCCGCGCCACTCGAGCGCCGCGTAAGCGCGCAACGGCGGCGACAGGATGCGCAGCGGGGTCGTGTCGAGCGCGGTGAGCGCACGCTCGGCGGCGGCGCGGTCGTGCGCGCGCGCAGCGGCGGCGAGCATGACGAGCGGCGCGTCGCTGGGCAGCACGTCCGCCCGCGCCAGCGTCGCGGCAGCGCGATCGGCGAGCGCGAAGTCACCGTATTGCAGCGCCTCGCGGTAGGCGCGGACCGCGACCACCGGATCGTCGGCGGCGTCGCGCAGCGCGCGGTCGTAGTCGGCGACGGCGAGCGCGACCCGCCCGTCGGCGTCGGCGACGCGCGCGCGCAGATAGGCGGCCGTGTCGGCCTCCGATGCGGTTGCGGACACCGGCGCGAGCGAGACAGCGGGCACCCCGGCCCGCGCCATGGCCGGCGTCGCGACGATCGCGGCGACCGCCATGATCAAGCCCCTCACCGCGCTGGCACGGTGGAGGGGCGAGCGGCTGCGATCACATGTTCGGGTAATTGGGTCCACCACCGCCTTCGGGCACGACCCAGTTGATGTTCTGCGTCGGGTCCTTGATGTCGCACGTCTTGCAATGGACGCAATTCTGCGCGTTGATCACCAGACGGGGATCGTGCGTGTCTTCGCCCACGATCTCGTAAACGCCCGCCGGGCAATAACGCTGCGCCGGTTCGTCGTAGAGCGGCAGATTGTGCGCGACCGGGACCGACGCGTCCTTCAGCGTCAGGTGGACGGGTTGATCCTCCTCGTGGTTGGTGTTCGACAGGAACACCGAGGAGAGTTTGTCGAAGGTCAGCACGCCGTCGGGCTTGGGGTACTCGACCTTCTTGACCAGGTCCTTGCGCCACAAGGTCTCGTGATCCGGGTGGTGGTGCATGGTGAACGGCATCTTGAGCCCGAGATACTCGGACCACATGGTGATGCCGGCGAGGCCCGAGCCCATCAGGTCGCCGAACTTCTTGACCAGTGGCACGACGTTGCGGACGATCGACAGCTCCTTCTTGACCCAGCTGGTCTCGAACGCATCCGGGTAAGCGGTCAGCTCGTCGCTTGAGCGCTGCAACAGGATCGCGTCGACCGCGGCCTCCGCGGCCATCGTGCCCGACTTCATCGCGGTATGCGTACCCTTGATCCGCGGCACGTTGAGGAAGCCGGCGCTGTCACCGATCAGCGCGCCGCCCGGGAACACGAGCTTGGGGATCGACTGGAGCCCGCCGTCCGAGATCGCGCGCGCGCCGTAGCTGACGCGCTTGCCGCCCTTCAGCAGTGCGGCGACCTGCGGATGCGTCTTCCACTTCTGCATCTCCTGAAACGGGGAGACGTAAGGGTTGGTGTAGTTGAGCCAGGTGACGAAGCCGATCGACACCTGCCCGTTCGCCTGGTGATAGATCCAGCCGCCGCCGTTCGAGCCGTCGGTCTCGCTGAGCGGCCAGCCCTGCGTGTGGATGACCTTGCCCGGCGTGTGCAGCTCGGGGTCGATGTCCCACAGTTCCTTGACGCCCAGGCCGTAGACCTGCGGGTCGCAGTCGGCGCGCAGGTCGAAGATGCGCATCAGCTCCTTGGACAGATGTCCGCGGCAACCCTCGGAGAAGAAGGTGTATTTGGCGTGGAGCTCGAGGCCGGGCTGGTAGTCGCCCTTGTGCGTGCCGTCGCGCGCGACGCCCATGTCGCCGGTCGCGACACCCTTCACGCTGCCGTCGTCGTTGAACAGCACTTCGGCCGCCGCGAAGCCGGGGAAGATCTCGACCCCCAACTCCTCCGCCTTGCCCGCCATCCAGCGGCACAAATTGGCGAGGCTGCCGGTATATGTGCCCTTGTTGTGGAGGAACGGCGGCGTCCACAGGTGCGGCAGGTCGACCTTCTTATTCCTGGTCAGCACCCAGTGGATGTTCTCGGTCACCGGCACTTCGGCGAGCGGGCAGCCGTCGTCGCGCCAGTCGGGCAGGAACTCGTCCAGCGTGCGCGGGTCGATGACCGCGCCCGACAGGATGTGCGCGCCGACCTCCGAGCCCTTCTCGAGCACGCAGACCGAGATGTCCGCTTCCTTTTCGGCAGCGAGTTGTTTGATGCGGATCGCCGCCGACAGACCGGCCGGGCCGGCGCCGACGATCACCACGTCATACGGCATGGATTCGCGATCGCTCACTTCACTCTCTCCTCTGGCGAGGCCGCCTGATCGGGCCGCTCCGCTCCTCGTCGCACCGCAGCAACATTCTGACCGTCCCGCGGTGCCAGTAACTTGACCTTCGCGTCAACCATCCATGCTATGCGAGCCCAGATGGGAGCAGACCAGAAACTCGATTGGGGCGCAGCGGCAGCGAGCGCGCTCGACTGGTGGCGCGACGCCGGTGTCGACGTGGTGGTGGGTGACGCGCCCGTCAACTGGTTGGAAGCGAAGAATTTCGCTCCCGCTTCCGAGCCCGAACCGCCGAATACGCGCGAGCAGCTGGACGCACGCGCGGCGCCGGGCGGGCGGGCAGCGCCGCCGGCCACGCCGGCGCCAGCGCTGCCCGAGTCGCTGGCCGAGTTCGTAACCTGGCGGAGCGGGCGCGAGGCGCCCGACGCGGTGTGGGCGGGCGAGGCGATCGGCTGGGCCGGGCCGGACGCGCCTTCGCTGATGGTGCTGGTCGATTGTCCCGAGCGCGACGACCGCGGGCAGTTGCTGGGCGGCGAGGTCGGGCGATTGTTCGACAACATGCTGCGCAGCATCGGGCTGAAACGCGCCGACATCCTGCTCGCCTCCGTGTGCGTGCGTCGCCCGACGACGGGTCGCGTGCCGCGCGAGCTGGAGCAGCGGCTGGGCGAGGTCGCGCGCCACCATCTGTCGCTCGCGGCGCCCAAGGCGCTGCTGGTGCTCGGCGATGCGGCGACCCGTGCCGTTCTGGGGACGAACGTCGCGGGGGCGAGAGAGCGTTTGCACAGCTTTAACCATAAGAATGGCACCAGCACGCAGGTGATTGCGAGCCACCATCCCCGCGTCCTGCTGGACCGGCCGGCCTGCAAGTCCGAAGCGTGGAAGGACCTGATCTTGTTTAACAGCGGGTTGTCGAAATGAAGTTGCTCAAGCAGGCCTGGTTGGCGGGTGCGTGCTGTGCCGCCGCGGTCGCGGTGCCCGCGATCGCCGAACCCGCCCCGCCGTCGCGCGCGGCGAGCCCCGGCATCCCCAAGCAACTGAGCGCCGAGCAGCGCGACGGTTATCGCACCGTTTTAGCCGCGCTGGAGGAGAGCCGCTGGAGCGACGCGCAGATCGCGCTCGACAGCATGGCGCAAGGCCCCCTGCACGCCTACGCGCGCGCCGAGCTATACACCGCCAAGGGCAGCCCCAAAATCGAGGGTGACGCCGCGCTGCGGCTGGTCAACGAGGCGCCCGAGCTGCCGCAGGCCGAGGCGCTGGAGCGGATCGCCAAGGCGCGCGGCATCACCGAACTGCCGCCGCTGCCCGTGCAGCAGCGGCTGATCTGGAACGACGGCGCCCCTGCCCGCATCCGCGCCAAGGCGACCAAGAGCGACCTGATCGCCGCCGATCTCGCGGTGAAGATGCAGCCCTACGTCAAGGGCGACATGGGCGCGGAGGCCGAGGCGCTGCTCGACGCGACGCCGGGGTTGAGCCCGGAGGCGCTGACCGAGTGGCAGGCGCGGATCGCGTGGATCTACTTCCTGCAAGGCTTGGACCGCGAGGCGCGCGCGCTGTCGGCGAAGGCGGAGCTGGGGTCGGGCGACTGGACAACGCAGGCGCGCTGGACCGGCGCGCTGGCCGCGTGGCGGCAGAAGGATTGCGCCGCGGTCAGCCCGGCATTCGAGAACGTCGCCGCGCGCGCGGCCGACACCGACCTGCGCGCCACCGCGCTCTACTGGGCGAGCCGCGCCGACATGATGTGCGGTCGCCCCGACAAGGTCGAGGCGCGGTTGAAGCAGGCGTCGCAGTTCGGCGAAACCTTCTACGGCCTGCTGGCGCGCGAGGCGTTGGGAATCGACCCGGCGCGCGCGCGTCCGCAGCGCGTAACCGGCGACTGGGCCGCGCTGGAGCGTCGTCCAAATGTCCGCGTCGCCGCCGCATTGGTCGAGATCGGCGAGGAAGAAGAGGCCGAGCGCGTGCTGCGTCAGCAGGCGCGGATCGGCGATCCCAAGGAATTCACCAGCCTGACGCGGCTGGCCGAGCAGCTCGACCTGCCCGCGACCGCGGTGTGGATGGCGCACAACATGCCGCAGGGCGTCACCGCGACCGCCGACGCGCGCTACCCGCAGCCCAGCTGGACGCCCGACAGCGGTTGGCGGATCGACAAGGCACTGGTCTACGCGCACACGCTGCAGGAATCGGGATTCCGATCGCGCGTGAAGAGCCCGGCGGGCGCCTATGGCCTGATGCAGATCATGCCCGCGGCGGCGACCGATTACATGCGCGAGCGCGGGATGACGGTGGACCAAGCCGCGCTCACGCGTCCGTCGACCAACATCGACATCGGGCAGCGCCACATCGAGCGGCTGCGCGACATGGGGATGACTGGCGGGCTGCTGCCCAAGGTGATCGCGGCGTACAATGCCGGGCCGGTGCACGTCGCCGAGTGGAACGGCATCGTCCGCGACGGCGGCGATCCCCTGCTCTACATCGAGAGCATTCCTTACTGGGAGACGCGCGGTTACGTCGTCACGGTGCTGCGCAATTACTGGATGTACGAGGCGCAGGGCGGCAAGCCGGCGTCGCCGAGCCGCTCGGCGCTGGCCCAGGGCATGTGGCCGCGCTTCCCCGGCCTGCCCGGCGCGAGCGCAGTGCGGATGAACGCTGAGGCGTCAAAGACCGCGATTGCGATCAACGGCACCGTCAGCCCCGCCTCCACCACGCGCGCCGAGTAACCCAGCGTGCCAATCGACGAGACGCGCGACTTTGTGGCCGTTCGCATCGCGGTGCTGACCGTGTCGGACACGCGCGGGCTGGCGGAGGATCGCTCCGGCGACGCGCTGGTCGCGCGGATCGAGGGCGTCGGCCATTTGCTGGCGGACCGCATGATCCTGCGCGACGACGTCGACGCGATCGTCGCGCAGCTCGACCGCTGGATCGACGACGCCGCGATCGACTGCGTCATCACCACCGGCGGCACCGGGGTCACCGGGCGCGACGTGACGCCCGAGGCGGTCGAGCGCGTTTCGGACAAGATGATCCCCGGCTTCGGCGAGCTGTTCCGCTGGCTGTCGTACCAGACGATCGGCACCTCGACCGTGCAGAGCCGCGCCTGCGCCTGCGTCGCGCGCGGCACCTATATCTTCGCGCTGCCCGGATCGACCGGTGCGGTGAAGGACGCGTGGGATGGCATCTTGAAGGACCAGCTCGACAGCCGCCACCGCCCGTGCAACTTCGTCGAGCTGATGCCGCGCCTGCTGGAGCGCTGAGCTCCCGCGTTCTTGCTATGTTCCGCGACATCGCCTAGCCTGCGGGCATGGCGGCGCAGAAGAACCGGGCAAGCAGGGGCGCGACGCTCAACGCGGAGAGCCGGCGCTTCAACCTGCCGCAGAGCGAGGCCGACGGCGACTGGCTCGACGCGCGCGAGACGATTGACGGCGCGGCGGCGCCGGTACGCACCACGGTAACGATCGAGCACCCGCGCACGATCATCACGCGCAACACCTCGCCCGACGTGCCGTTCGACCGCTCGATCAACGCCTATCGCGGCTGTGAGCACGGGTGCATCTACTGCTTCGCGCGGCCGAGCCACGCGTTTCACGACCTGTCTCCCGGGCTCGATTTCGAGACGAAGCTGTTCGCCAAGCCGGACGCGGCCGAGCTGCTGCGCGCCGAGCTGCGCAAGCCGGGCTATTCGTGCGCGCCGATCGCGATCGGCACCAACACCGACCCGTACCAGCCAATCGAGCGCGAGTGGCGGATCACGCGCGCGCTGCTGGAGGTGCTCGCCGCGTCGGAGCATCCGGTCGTCATCACCACCAAGTCGGACCGGGTGGTGCGCGACATCGACCTGCTGAGCGCCATGGCGGCGAAGCGGCAGGCTGCGGTCGCGATCTCGATCACCTCGCTCGATCCCCGCGTCGCGATGACGGTGGAGCCGCGCGCGCCGACGCCGCTCAGGCGCCTGGCGGCGGTACGACGGCTGACGGCGGCGGGGGTGCCGACCTACGTCAACATGGCGCCCGTGATCCCCGCAGTGACCGACCACGAAGTCGAGGCCGTCGTCGCCGCGGCGGCGGAGGCGGGCGCGCTGGGCGTGTCGTACATCCCGGTGCGGTTGCCGTGGGAGGTCGCGCCCTTGTTCCGCGCCTGGCTCGACGAGCATTTCCCCGACCGCGCGGGCAAGGTGATGGCGACGATCCAGAGCTTGCGTGGCGGGCGCGACAACGATCCCGGCTTCTTCTCGCGGATGCGCGGGCAAGGCGTGTGGGCGGAGCTGCTGCGCACCCGCTTCCGTATCGCGCGCGTGAAGCACGGGTTCGGCGACGACCGGCGGCGGCTCGATCTCGACTGCTCGCGCTTTCGCGCGCCGGCGGGTGCGCAGGGCGAGCTGTTCTGATCCTTGTCACCCCGGACGTGATCCGGGGTCCCGCTTCTCGCTCGGGTGGGATCGAGAAGCGGGGTCCCGGATGAAGCCCGGGACGACGGAGTAAAGTCGCTAGCCCACCGCGCGCAAGCGCACTTCCTCGACGTCGAACGTGACCGCGGTGACGCCCGCCAGTCCCTCGATCCGCTCGGCCAGCTCGGCGTCGAGCGAGAAATCATGGCCGAGCAGGACGCGCGCGCTGCCGCCTTCTAGAACGGGCACGGTCAGCGTCACCTTGCCGCGCTGCCCGCGCCGCTCGCCGATCAGTGCGGCGAGCGCGGGGATCGCGGCGGCGTCGCTCACCGCGACCTCGAGCGCGAAGCGGGTGGTCGCGGCCAGCGTCTCGAACGGCTTGATCGCCTTGACGCTGACGCGCGGCGTCTCCTCGCCGGGTCGGCGGTCGAGCTCGACCGTCAGCAAGCCGCAGCCGCCGATCCGCGCCGCTTCCTCCAGGTCGGCGGTGGTGCCATCCTCGAAACAGGTGGCGGCGAACTGCCCGGTCGGGTCGGACAGCGTCACCATCAGGTAACGCCGCCCGCGCGCGGAGGTGCGCCAGCGCGCTTCCTCGACCAGCACCGCCAGCGTCGCGCCGACGCGCGCGCCATCGGCGATGTGCAGGTCGCCCAGCGACGCGAAGTGGCGCGCGCCGTGCATCTTGGCGAGCATGCGGTAGCGGTCGACCGGGTGCGCGGAGAAGTAGAAGCCGAACGCTTCCTTCTCCTGCTCCATCCGCTCGGTCAGGCTCCAGCGCGCGTCGGCGGACAGCTTGATCACCTCGCTGCCGTGCGTTTCCTCGCCGAACAGGCCGCCCTGCCCGCTGGTGCGGCCGTGATGCGCGCTCGCCGCCACAGCCAGGATCGTCTCCGCCACCGCGTGGACGCCCGCGCGGTTCGGGTCGAGCCCGTCGAACGCGCCCGCCGCGGCGAGCGTCTCCAACTGGCGCTTGTTGACGAGGCGCGGGTCGACGCGGTCGGCGAGGTCGGACAGGCTCTTGAACGCGCCGCCCTGCGCGCGCGCCTCGACCAGCCGCTCCATCGCGCCCTCACCGACCGATTTCAGCGCGGCGAGCGCGAAGCGGATCGCGAGGCCGCCGTCCGTGGTCGGCTCGACATCGAACTCGGCCTGGCTGGCGTTGATGCACGGCGGCAGCAGCTCGACGCTCAAGCGCCGCGCATCGTCGACGAAGATCGCGAGCTTGTCGGTCAAATGCAGGTCGTAACACATGGACGCTGCGAAGAATTCGTGCGGGTGATGCGCCTTCAGCCACGCGGTCTGATAGGCGAGCAGCGCGTAGGCGGCGGCGTGGCTCTTGTTGAAGCCGTAGCCCGCGAACTTGTCGATCAGGTCGAACAGCTCGTTCGCCTTCGCCTTCGGAATACCGTTCACCTCCTGGCAGCCGGTCACGAAGATCGAGCGCTGCGCGTCCATCTCCGCCTTGACCTTCTTGCCCATCGCGCGGCGCAAGAGGTCGGCGCCGCCGAGCGAGTAGCCCGCCAGCACCTGCGCCGCCTGCATCACCTGTTCCTGATAGACGAAGATGCCGTAGGTCTCGGCGAGGATCGGTTCGAGCAGGGCGTGCGGGTACTCGATCGGCTCGGTGCCCTGCTTGCGGCGGCCGAACGACGGAATGTTGTCCATCGGACCCGGACGGTAGAGCGACACGAGCGCGACGATGTCGCCGAAATTGGTCGGGCGCACCGCCGACAGCGTGCGGCGCATGCCCTCCGATTCGAGCTGGAAGACACCCACCGTGTTGCCGCTCTGCAGCAGCTGATAGACCGCCTCGTCGTCCCAGGCGAGCGCGTCGAGGTCGACCGAGATGCCGCGTTTCGCGAGCAGTTGCACCGCCTTCTTCAGGACCGACAGCGTCTTCAGGCCGAGGAAGTCGAACTTCACCAGCCCCGCGCCCTCGACGTACTTCATATCGAACTGCGTCACCGGCATGTCCGAGCGCGGGTCGCGGTAGAGCGGCACGAGCTGCGCGAGCGGCCGGTCGCCGATCACCACGCCCGCGGCGTGGGTGGAGGAGTGGCGCGGCAGCCCCTCGAGCTGCGTCGCCAGGTCGAGCAGGTGGCGGACCTGGTTGTCGTTGGCGTATTCCTTGGCGAGCTCGGGCACGCCGTTGAGCGCGCGCTTGAGGTCCCACGGATCGGTCGGGTGGTTGGGCACCAGCTTGGCGAGCCGGTCGACTTGGCCGTAGCTCATCTGGAGCACGCGGCCGGTGTCCTTCAGCACCGCGCGCGCCTTCAGCTTACCGAAGGTGATGATCTGCGCGACCTGATCGCGGCCGTATTTCTCCTGCACGTAGCGGATCACCTCGCCGCGGCGCGTTTCGCAGAAGTCGATGTCGAAGTCGGGCATCGACACGCGTTCCGGGTTGAGGAAGCGCTCGAACAGCAGGCCCAGCTTCAAGGGATCGAGGTCGGTGATCGTCAGCACCCAGGCGACCACGCTGCCCGCGCCCGATCCGCGGCCGGGACCGACCGGGATATCGTGCGCCTTCGCCCATTGGATGAAGTCCGCGACGATCAGAAAATAGCCGGGGAAGCCCATCTGGATGATGACGTCGAGCTCGAATTCGAGCCGGTCGCGGTAACGCTGCTTCCAGTCGAATGCGAGCGGCTCGGCGGCGTCGCCCGCGGCGGCCGCCAGTTCCTCGATCCGCTGCAACCGCGCGTCGAGCCCCGCGCGCGCGCGGTCGCGCAGCATTGCCGCCTCGCCCTCGCGGTCGCCGGCGAGGCTGGGCAGGATCGGCTTGCGCTTGGGTGCGGCGACCGCGCAGCGCCGCGCGACGACCAGCGTGTTGTCGATCGCCTCAGGAAGGTCGGCGAACAAATTGCGCATCTCGGCCGCGGGCTTCATCCACGCTTCGGGCGAGCTGCGCGGGCGGTCCTCCGTCTCGACGTAAGTCGAATTGGCGATGCACAGCATCGTGTCGTGCGCCTCGCCGAAGCTCGCTTCCTCGAAGCAGGACGGGTTGGTGGCGACGAGCGGTAGGTTTCGCGCGTAGGCGAGGTCGATCAGCGCCTCCTCCGCGGCCTCCTCTACCGCGTCGCCGCGGCGGACGAGCTCGACGTAGAGCCGGTCGGGGAACAGCGCCTGAAGGCGATCGGCGTAGGCGGCGACGCGCGCGGGCTGATCCTCCGCGAACAGGCGCGCGAGGCCACCCTCCCCGCCCGCGGTCAGCGCGATGAGGCCGTCGGTGTGGCGCGCCAGCGCGTCGAAGGTGACGTGCGGCGCGTGCTCCAGCGGGCGGTCGAGGTGCGCCTGGCTGACCAGCGCGCACAGATTGTCGTAGCCCGTGCTATCCTGCGCGTAGAGCGCGATCCAGTCGACGACGGGAGAGCCGCCCTCCGGCATGTCGGGCCGGCAGATGCCCAGCATCGTGCCGATCACCGGCTGCACGCCCGACGCGAACGCGCCGTCGGAGAAGGCCATCGCGGCGTAGAGCCCGTTGCGGTCGGTCAGCGCCGCGGCGGGAAATCCGAGCTTCGCCGCGCGCTTGGCGATCGCCTTCGGATCGATCGCGCCGTCGAGCATGGTGTAGCAGGAGAAGATGCGGAGCGGCACGAACCCGGAATGAGGCATCGCGCCAACCTAGGCGCGCGGAAGCGATTCGACCAGCGCGCAACCGCGCGAGGAACCGGCGCGCGTCCGCACCCGTTCGATCGCGCAGGCAGGAGTAAGTGCAATGACGGACGTTAGAGGCGCAGGACCTGCGGGCAGTACGGAGGTCGGCGCGGGCTGGGGCTGGATCATGGCGTACGGCATCGTGTCGGTGCTGCTCGGTATCCTGGCGTTCGCGGCGCCGTTCGCCGCGACCTTCGCCGCGACGGTGGTGATCGGCATCTTCTTCTTCGTGTCGGGCGCGTTCGCGATCGCGGCCGCCTTGTTCGGTCGCGGCAGCGCGCACCGCGGCTACACGATCCTGTTCGGCGCGCTGTCGGTGATCGTCGGGCTGATCATGGTGCTGGAGCCGGCGACCGGCGCCTTGTCGCTGACGCTGCTGGTCGCGGTGTGGCTGGGCGTGCGCGGCGTGCTGGAGCTGGTCTACGGCTTCCGGCTGAAGCGGCGGCGCGGCATGTTGATCGCGCTCGGCATCATCAACGTGCTGCTCGCATTGTTCATCCTCGCGACCGTGCCCTTCTCCGCGCTGACGCTGCCCGGCTACATCCTGGGGATCAGCTTCATCTTCGGCGGCATCACCTCGATCACCGCCGCCGCCGACCACCGCAAGGGCGCCAGCGCCTTCGCGGTGCCGGGCTGAGACGCTACAGCAGCGCCTCGATATCGCGGCGTATATCCGCCGGCTTGGTGGTCGGGGCGTAGCGGCGGACGGTGTTGCCGGCGCGGTCGACCAGAAATTTGGTGAAGTTCCACTTGATCGCCTTGGTGCCCATGACGCCGGGCGCGTCGGCCTTCAATCGTTCGAACAGCTGATCGGCAGCGTCGCCGTTTACCTCGACCTTGGCGAACAGCGGAAAGGTCACGTCGTAGGTCAGCGAGCAGAAGTTGGCGATCTCGGCGGCGTCGCCCGGCTCCTGCGCGCCGAACTGGTGGCAGGGGAATGCCAGCACCGCGAACCCGCGCGGGGCGAGCTCGCGGTGGAGCGCCTCCAGCCCCTCGTACTGCGGCGTGAAGCCGCACCTGGACGCGGTGTTGACGATCAGCAGCACCTTGCCGCGCCACCGGTCGAGGCTGGTCGGCGTCCCGTCGGCGGCGGTGACGGTCATGTCGGTGATCGCGGTCATCGTGCTTCCCCTCGCATCAGCTGGTTGAGATTGCGCCGGACCTGCGGCCACTCGTGCGCCATGATCGAGTAGACCGCGCTGTCGCGCACCTCGCCCGCGGGCGTGACCATGTGCCCGCGCAAGATCCCGTCAAGCCGGGCGCCGAGCCGTTCGATCGCGGTGCGCGAGGCGCGGTTGAGCACGTTGGTGCGCAACTGGACGCACTGGCACGCGAGCGCGTCGAAGGCGTGGGCTAGCAGCAGCCGCTTCGCCTCGGTGTTGACGCCGGTGCGCTGGACGCGCGGTGCGTAGACGGTGCCGCCGATCTCCAGGCGGCGATGCGCCTCGTTCATCCGCAGGAAGCGCGTGACGCCCGCCACCGCGCCGCTCGCGTCGAGCACGACGAACGGCAGCGCGCGACCCGCCGCCACCTGTTCCTCGATCGCGTCGTACCAGCCGTCGATCGTGGCGGCGTCGGGTACGATCGTCGCGAAGCTCGGGCCCACGTCGGCGAGCGCGGCGACGATCGCGTCGCGGTCACCGCGCGCGAGCGGGCGGAGCGTGACGTGCCGGCCCGAGAGCGTCACCGCCTCGCGCCAATTGCTCACTGCAACTGGCCCTCGTGCAGCCGCACCACCCGGTCCATCCGCGCCGCCAGCCGCTCGTTGTGCGTGGCGACCAGCGCGGCCGAGCCCTCCTCGCGCACCAGCCGCAGGAACTCGGCCAGCACCACGTCGGCGGTATGTTCGTCGAGGTTGCCGGTCGGCTCGTCCGCCAGGATCAGCGCGGGGCGGTTGGCGAGCGCGCGCGCGACCGCGACGCGCTGCTGCTCGCCGCCCGACAGCTGCGACGGGCGGTGCGTCAGGCGATGGCCGAGCCCGAGCACGGTCAGCAGCGTCGTCGCGCGCGCCTCCGCCGCGGCGCGCTCGTCGCCGTGGACGAGCTGCGGCAGGATCACGTTCTCGATCGCGTTGAAGTCGGCGAGCAGGTGGTGGAACTGGTAGACGAAGCCGAGCCGGTCGCGCCGCACCGCGGTGCGCCCCTTGGCGTCGAGCCGCGCCGCCTCCTCGCCCGCAATGCGGATCGAACCCTCGAACCCGCCCTCCAGCAGGCCGATCGCCTGGAGCATGGTCGACTTGCCCGAGCCCGAGGGGCCGAGCAGCGCGACGATCTCGCCCGGCGCGATCGCGAAGTCGACGCCGCGCAGAACGTGGATCGTCTCCGACCCTTGCGTGAAGCTGCGCGCGAGGCCGCGAGTCTCGAGGACGGGGCCGCTCACCGAGAGCCCGCCGCCATCGGTCGCGGCGAAGCCGCCAGCGCCGATCGCTCCTGGGGCGGCTCCGATGCGCCGGCCGGTGCCGTCTGCGACGTCACTCATACCGCAACACCTGTACCGGATCGGTACTCGCCGCCTTGTAGGCGGGGTAGATCGTCGCGAGGAAGGTCATGACGAGCGTGATGACGACGATGGCGACGATCTCCACCGGATCGGGTTTGGACGGCAGCTCGGTCAGGTAGCGGATCGAGGGATCCCACAAATTCTGCCCCGTGACGAACTGGACGAAATTGACCACCGCCTGACGGTAGAACAGGAACACCGCGCCTAGCAGCAGGCCCGCGATCGTGCCGAGCACGCCGATCGTCGTGCCCACCGTCATGAAGATGCGCAGCATCGCCCCCCTGCTCGCCCCCATGGTGCGCAGGATCGCGATGTCGCGCGTCTTGGCGCGCACCAGCATGATGAGCGAGCTGGCGATGTTGAACGCGGCGACCAGGATGATGATGCACAGGACCACGAACATCGCGACCCGTTCCACCGCCAGCGCGTCGAACAATTCGGCGTTGAGCTGCCGCCAGTCGCGGATGATCGCATAGCCCTGCACCTTGGGCGCGAGCGGGGCGAGAATTTCGCCCACCTTGTCAGCATTCTTCGTTTCCAGCTCGATCATGCTGACCGAGTCGCCCATCAGCAGCAGCGTCTGCGCGTCGCCGATCGGCATGATGACGTACGCCTTGTCGTAATCGTAGATGCCGACCTCGAAGATCGCGGCCACGGTGTAGCTGACCTGGCGCGGCACGGTGCCGAACGGCGTCGACTGCCCCTGCGGATTCCAGATCGTGATCTGCGACCCGATCGTCGCGCCCAGCGCCTCGGCCAGCCGCGCGCCGATCGCGACGTTGTTGCTGCCCGGCGTCACGGAAGCGAGGCTGCCGACCACCACCTTGGACCGGATCGTCGCATTGTCGCGGATGTCCTGCACGCGCATCCCGCGCAGCAGGATGAACTCGGCGCGGCCGTTGTAGGTGGCGAACAGCGGCTGCTCGATCAGCGGGGTCGCTTGCGTGACACCCGGAGTCGCGCGCGCCTCGCGCACTACCTGCTGCCAGTCGGGCAGGCGCCCGCCGACCCCCTGCACGACCGCGTGGCCGTTCAGTCCGACGATCTTGTCGAACAGCTCGGCACGGAAGCCGTTCATCACGCTCATGACGATGACGAGCGCGGCGACGCCCAGCATCACCGCGCCTAGGCTGAACCCGGCGACCAGGACAATGAAGCGTTCACCGCGGCCGGGCAGCAGATACCGGCGCGCGATCATGCTCTCGTAGCGCGACAGCAACATGGCCGCCGCTCTAGGATGCAGGCGGCGCGCTGGCAACGGGCTGGAGCAACGGGCACTACGCGGCGGCGCTGCACCAAGCTGTGGCGAATACGACACAGGCGCGCGACATTCGGTTTGACGAGCGTTCATAACAGTCGACAGAAGGACGGGCGTCACCTAGCAATCATCGCACTGGCACACAGGCACAAGCCGTGGTTCGGGGAAAGCAGACCAGCCCCGTCTCGTGAACAACGAGGCGCGCGGGCGGAATGCAGGATTAGGGGGCTGACGAGTTCATCGTCACGCGGGCGCCCGGGTCGGAAACGGCCCGGGCGTTTGCTTTGTAACAACCCTGGAACACTTGCACGCACGGTCATCGACCATGTTCGACTGCCCCGCCTGTAACGCAGAGCCGTCGACCGGCGTCAGAACGACGCCGAGAAGGTCACGCCGTAGGTGCGCGGATCGCCCGGTTGGCCGACCACCAGCCCGGTGTTGCCCGATTGCGTGGCGAGCAGCTCGAAATAGTCCTGATCAAAGACGTTGCGGACCCAGCCGAACAGGTTGACGCGGCCGCCCTCGCGGTAGCCGACGCGGACGTTGGAGATCGAGTAGCCGTCGACCCGCGTGTAGATCGACTCGGACGGGTTGGACGAGAAGTTCGAGCGATAGCTGCCGTCGTAGCCAAGGTAGAGATTGCCCGCCGCCCCGCCGAAACTGGTCGGGATGCCGTATTCCGCGCCGTAGGAGAACGCCCATTTCGACACGCCGGGGATGCGCTGCCCGGAGACGTCGCAGAACGGCAGGCTGTTTCCCGGCGTGCCCGGCGCGCCGGGCGTGCCGACGATCTGTCCATTGACGACCGGCAGCGCGGTGCCGCCCGACAGTTCGGGTGGGCACGGCGCGTCGGTGAAGCGCGCGTATTTGGCGTCGGTGAAGGCCGCGTTGGCGTAGACGTTCAGCCGGCTGGTCGGCCGAAACGCCGAGTCGATCTCCACGCCCCGCGTCCGCACCAGCCCCGCGTTGGCGAGATAGCCGCGCAGCACGCTCAACTGGCTGTTGGTGACGGTTGCCTGATAGTCGAAGATGTCGGTCCAGAACGCGGCGAGATTTACGGTCGCGCGGCGGTCGAGGAACTGGTTCTTGAGCCCGAGCTCGTAATGGTTGACCGTCTCCGGCCTCACCGTGGCCGTTGCGAGCAGCGGGAGGTTGTCGCTCCCTAGCGGCAGCCCCGACAGGTTGATGCCGCCCGACTTGTAGCTGCGCGCGTAGGTCGCGTAGAAATGACTGTCGTCCGACAGGTCGTAGGCGAGCGTCACGTCGCCCGAGACGTTCCAGTCGTCGAAATCGGGTCGGTAGCGCTGCGGCGCCAGCACGCCGCATCGATCCCGCGTCACGCTGCTCGCCGCCTGCGCCGCGGCGGAACAGTCGAGCGTCGCGCCGCTGCCGGTAGTCACGACCGAGGAATAGTCGCCCTTCTTCTGGTCGTAGTTGACGCGCACGCCGGGCGCGATCGACAGCCGGTCGGAGACGTGCCACGTCAGCTTGCCGAATGCCGCCGCGGAGGTGTTGCTGAACCCGATCGTGTTGCGCGCGGTCAGGCGGTCGAGCACCGCGGGATCGTTCGCGTTCGCGCCGCTGAGCAGGTACCGGCTCGCCGCCGGCCCCTGCACCTGCAATCCTTGCGTGTCGATCGTCTGGTGGAAGTAGAACAGCCCGGCGACGTAATCCACCGCGCGGCGACCGTTCGAGGCGATGCGCAGCTCCTGGCTCACCTGCTGCTGCTGCGACGGATTGGCCGAGACGATCGTGATCGGCAGCCCGATGAAGTCGCGGTCGTTCGACGGCTTCCAGTCCCATTTGCGCCACGCGCTGACCAAGGTGAGCGACGCGCCGCCCAGGTCGAGTTCGCCGACCAGCGACACGCCCCCCAACTCCTGCCGCGCGCGCAGCGGCGTATCGAGGTCGGTGACCCGGTCGAACGGGTCACGCGACGGCGGCTGGTAACCGAATGCGGCGGCGAGCGCCTCGTACTGGCGCGCGAGCGGGCGCTGCGTCGCGCCGACGCGGACGAAGTACTGCGCGCAGCAATCCGGGTCCTGGTGATTGTAATCGGCCGACAGCGTCAGATCGAGCGTGTCGGTCGCGTGCCAGTAGAGCTGCCCGCGCAGGCTCTTGTTGTCGTGCGCGTTGATACGGACGCCGGTGCGCACGTTGTCCACCGTGCCGTCGCGCCGCGTCACCGACGCCGACAGCCGCACCGCCAGCCTGTCGTCGACCAGCGGACCCGACGCCGATGCCTTGGCCTGGACAAAGGCGTAATTGCCCGCGGTCAGCTCGACCCGCGCCTCGGGCGTGAAGCTGGGCTTGCGCGTCGTGATGTTGATCGCGCCCGCGGTCGTGTTCTTGCCGTACAGCGTCCCTTGCGGCCCGCGCAGGATCTCGATCCGCTCGGTATCGGTGAAGTCGAACGTCGCCGAGGCGATACGGCTGTAATAGACCTGGTCGACGTAGATGCCGACGCCCTGCTCGATCCCGTCGTTGGTAAGCCCGAACGGCGCGCCCAGTCCGCGGATGTTGGCGGCGGAATTGCGCGGGTTGGTGGAGTAGAATTGCAGGGAGGGCTGCAGCTGCGTCAGCCGGTTGACGTTGTACGCCCCCGTGTCGGCCAGCGCCTGCCCGCCGATCACCGAGATCGCGATCGGCACCGTCTGCACCGTCTCGGCGCGGCGCCTGGCGGTCACGACGACGTCGCCGTCGCCCTGCTGTGCGGTGCCGAGCCGGCCCGCGACGGCCTCGTCCGGTGCCGCGCCCTTCTGCGGCGCGGGAGCAGGCGGAACGGCCTGCGCGACCGCTGCTGCCGCAGCAGCCTGAACGAGCAGCAGAACGAGCGTGATCGGCATCGGCGAGGTCCCCTTTTCGGTCCAGGGAGACTAGGACGTGCGATCAAATCCCATCAATGAAGTAGATGTTTGCGCGTGCCTTGAAAGGCTTTCTGCGTTCACCATCTTTCTCGCGTGCGGTGCCGCGCAGCCGGGCCGCATGAATGCCGGCGTCGCGGGCACCCGGACGCCGCTTTTCAACTCGCTTCTATCGGAGGATTTGAGATGCGTTTCGACCTTACTCCCTATCGCCGCTCGACCATCGGGTTCGATCGCCTGTTCGACATGATCGAGGCCAACGCGCGCGGCACGTCAGAGAATTATCCGCCGTTCAATCTCGAGCGTCTCGCCGACGACCGCTATCGCATCACGCTGGCGATCGCGGGCTTCAGCCGCGACGAGGTCGAGATCACCGCGCAGCAGAACCTGCTGCTCGTCGCCGGCAAGAAGGACGACAAGGCCGAGAGCCCCAACTTCCTCCACGTCGGCATCGCGAACCGCAGTTTCGAGCGTCGCTTCGAACTCGCCGACTTCGTCTTCGTCGAGGACGCGCGGCTGAACGACGGTCTGCTGGTGATCGACTTGGTGCGCGAAGTGCCCGAGGCGATGAAGCCGAAAAAGATCGCGGTCCGCACCGGTGCGCCGCTCGCCGCCGTCGAGCAGTCCGCGGTGGACGAGGCCAAGGCCGCGTAACGCGCGCGCCGGCTCGAGTTCGGCGCCTCTTTGCTCCCTTTCGAGGCGTCGTGGGGCGTCCGGGCGATCCGCCCGGGCGCCTTTTCCATATTCGAGCGTCGTCAGCCGGTGATGACGCGCAGCACCGCGAGCCCGGCCGCGGTCAGCACGACGTGACCCATGAAGTGCCGGGTCAACCCCATGTCGAACAGCAGCGACAGGATGCTGCGATCGGTGTCGGGCGGCAGGAAGTGGCGCGGTCCGGCCTTTCGCGCCGAACGGATGGCTGATTGCGCTGGTTGCGGCAGGCCAGCGGCCGCCGTTGCTGCGAAAGTCATGGCTGCGATCCCCACCGATCCCGTTGCACCGGAATACAGCATGGCGCCTGCACCCCGATCAAGCATTGCCATAGCGCTAAGCGATGAATGAAGGCTTGACCGGGACGGGTTGAAAACGACCTGATTAAAGTGGGTTCAGACCAGCCGACTCTGCTTGACCGCCGCGGCGATGAAGCTGGCGAACAGGGGATGCGGGTCGAACGGCTTGGACTTGAGCTCGGGATGGAATTGGACGCCGACGAACCACGGGTGATCGGGCCGCTCGACGATCTCGGGCAGCATGCCGTCGGGCGACATGCCGGAGAAGACGAGCCCACCCGCCTCCAGCCGTTCACGATACGCGGTGTTGACCTCGTAGCGGTGGCGGTGGCGCTCCTCGATCTCGCCGGCGCCGTAGACCGAGGCGACGACGCTGTTGCCGTCGAGCTTCGCCGGATAGGCGCCGAGCCGCATCGTGCCGCCCAGGTCGCCGTCGGCCGCGCGCTTCTCCAGCCCACGCTCGCCCATCCACTCGGTGATCAGCCCGACGACCGGCTCGGGCGTCGGACCGAACTCGGTCGAGGACGCGTCGGCGATGCCCGCCAGATCGCGCGCGCCCTCGACGCAGGCCATCTGCATGCCGAAGCAGATGCCGAAATAGGGCACGCGCCGCTCGCGCGCGAAGCGGACCGACTCGATCTTTCCTTCCGCCCCGCGCGACCCGAACGCGCCGGGCACGAGGATCGCGTGGCACGGCTCGAGCTGCGCGGCGATCTCCGACTCGTCGCCCTCGAACAGCTCCGCGTCGATCCAGCGGATGTTGACCTTGACCCGGTTGGCGATTCCGCCGTGGACCAGCGCCTCGTTCAGCGACTTGTACGCGTCCTGCAGCCCGACGTACTTGCCGACGACGCCGATCGTCACCTCGCCCTCCGGGTGCTCCAGCCGCTCGACGATCTCTTCCCAGCGGGAAAGATCAGGCACCGACGACGGCGTGATCCCGAACGCGCGCAGTACCTCGGAGTCGAGTCCCTCACCGTGATATTGCAGCGGCACCGCGTAGATGCTCTTCGCGTCGAGCGCGGGGATGACCGCGCTCTCGGGCACGTTGCAGAACAGGGCGATCTTGGCGCGCTCCGACGTCGGCAGCGGCTGCTCGCAGCGGCACACGATCACGTCGGGCTGGACGCCCAGCGCCGCAATCTCGCGCACCGAATGCTGCGTCGGCTTTGTCTTCAGCTCGCCCGCCGCCGCGATGTACGGCACCAACGTCACGTGGATCGAGACGGCGTTGCCGCGTCCCAGCTCGTTCTTGAGCTGCCGGATCGCTTCGATAAAGGGAAGCGACTCGATGTCGCCCACCGTGCCACCGATCTCGCACAGCACGAAGTCGACGTCGTCCGTCTCCGCCAGCGCGAACGCCTTGATCGCGTCGGTGACGTGCGGGATCACCTGCACGGTCGCGCCCAGGTAATCGCCGCGCCGCTCGCGCTCGATGATCGTCTTGTAGATGCGCCCCGACGTCACATTGTCAGACTGTCGCGAGGCAACGCCGGTGAACCGCTCGTAGTGGCCGAGGTCGAGGTCAGTCTCCGCACCGTCGTCGGTCACGTAGACCTCGCCGTGCTGATACGGGCTCATCGTGCCCGGATCGACGTTCAGGTACGGATCGAACTTGCGGATGCGAACCCGGTAGCCGCGCGTCTGGAGGAGCGCGGCGAGGCTCGCCGCCATGAGACCCTTGCCGAGCGAGGAAACCACGCCGCCGGTGATGAAGATGAACCGCGCCATGGGGAGAAACGCCTAACCCTGAATTACGAACGACCACAAGCGCGCGCAGGACACGCGCGCGGCGAAAAACGATGAAGCGAGTGTCGACACGATCACCCATGTCGACCGGTAGACAAAGCGTCAGCGCGCGAGCGGGACGCCGTTGTCGGCCGGCTGGGCGTCGGCCCGTACCGCCGCGGCGGCGCGCGCCGCGTCCGACAGCGCGTCCTGGTTGGTCGGCGCCGGTGCCGCCGCCGCGGCGGGCGCCCGCCGCTGGAGCGAGGTGTCGACCGAGGTCGCGTTGCGGTTCGCCGCCAGGAACGCGAGCAGGATCGACAGGAGGATGAACGCGCCCGCCAGCACGGAGGTCGCGCGGGTCAGGAAGTCCGCCGCGCCGCGCGCCGACATCAGCCCGGACGGGCTGCCGCTCGACGTCAGGCCGCCACCTTCCGAGCGCTGCATCAGGATAACCGTGACGAGCGCGGCCGCGACGATCGCGTGGATGACGAGCAGGAACGTGAACATGAGGCGAAGACGCACTTCCGATCGGGGGAGCGCCGTAGCCGGCGCGACGCGCGGCGACATAGGCCGAAGCGCCCGCGCAATCAACCGTGGCGGGCGACCGCGACGGAGCGTGGCAACGCCGCGCCGCGCAGTGTGCCGGAGCGCAGCCAAATTCGTGACGGTGCTGAAACCAGCGCGTGAACAAGGCGTTAAGAGCGCACAAACCCGGAACGCTTCCGGGCGCGCGAACGAGCGGGACGAGGAAGTGGCAAGTCTTATTCAGCCCGAACTTGGTCAATGGATGAACGCGCTGGTCGATTACGTGCGCTCGGGCGAACCCGACCTCACAAATCGACAGATGGCGCTGTTGCTGGTGGTGTATCTGCGGCCCGGTCCGCACACCGTGCGCGGGTTGGCGCGCGCGCTCAACGTGTCGAAACCGGTCGTCACTCGCGCCTTGAACAGGCTGGGGACGCTCGGCTATCTGCGCCGGCAACGCGACGACAGCGACAAGCGCAACATCTTCGTCGCGCGCACATCCGAAGGGGCAGATTTTCTTGAGGAGTTCGGGCAGTTCATCGGCGACGGCGACGGCCATGCCGCACCCGTCAGGGCCGCAGTCAACGCCTGACCGGGCGGCGGACGCGGCGCTGGACGGATCGGCGCCGAGCGAAGCGGCGCCGAGGATCGGAGAGCGTGTCCCGCGCCTCACCTTCGCGCTGACCGGCCCGTCGCGCGCGCTCGACCCGCGCACCGAGGCGGTGCGCGCCGACGTCGCCGACGTCCGCCTCGCCGACCGGGTGTTCGCCCCGCATTACGCCGCGCCGCTTCGCCGCACCGTAGCGCGTGACGAGCAACTGCGCGACGCGCGCGGCCGCGACGCCGCGGTGCTCGTCCCGCTCGCGCGCGGCGCGGCATTCGACCTGCTCGACCTGACGGGTGGCGTCGCCTGGGGGATCGCGGTCGACGCCGGGCTGGTCGGCTACGTCGACGCCGACGCGGTCGCGCCGCAGTGAGCGTGTCCGTCTTCATCGACGGCGCGGTCGGCACCACCGGACTTGAGATCCGCGATCGCCTGTCGGCGCGCGGCGACGTGTCGCTGCTGATCCTGGACGAGGCGCACCGCAAGGATGCGTCCGCGCGCCGGCATGCGCTCAACGACGCCGACATTGTGGTCCTGTGCCTGCCCGACGACGCCGCGCGCGAGGCGGTGGCGATGATCGACAACGATCGCACCCGCGTGATCGACGCCTCCACCGCGCACCGCGTCGCGGACGCCTGGACCTACGGCTTCGCGGAGCTCGAACCCGACCAGTCCGAGCGGATTGCCGCCGCGCGCTTCGTCGCCAACCCCGGCTGCTACCCGACCGGCTTCCTCGCGCTCGTCCGTCCCCTGGTGCGGGGTGGGCTGCTGCCCGCCGACGCGCTGGTCACCGTCAACGCGACCTCGGGCTACTCGGGCGGCGGCAAGGCGATGATCGCCGAGTTCGAGGACGGCAGTGCTGGCACCGCATTTCGCCCCTACGCGCTGGCGCTCGGGCACAAGCACGTGCCCGAGATGACGCGCCACGCCGGTCTGGCCCACGGCCCGGTGTTCCAGCCCGCGGTCGCCGACACCTATCGCGGCATGGTCGTAGAGGTGCCGCTGCACCTCGCACAACTCGCGCACGGCACGGACCGGCACGCGGTCGCGCGGGCGCTGCACGCGGCCTATCACGGCTGCGATCTCGTCCGCGTGTCGGACGAGGCGCCTGCGACGCTCGGCATCGAGGCCGATGCAGGCACCGATCGCATGACGCTCCACGTCTTCGGCCACGACGAGTTGCGCCAGCTCCGCCTCGTCGCCACGCTCGACAATCTGGGCAAGGGCGCGGCGGGCGCGGCGGTGCAGAACCTGAATCTGATGGCGGGTTTGGACCCCTTGGCCGGGCTCACGCGCTAAGGCGGTCGACGCATCAATCCGGCCCGCCGTCCGGTGCCCTGACGGGCGCGTGGCGGGCACAACGATCAAGGAGCCAACATGCAGCGCAACCCTGTCGGCAAATTCCTCCTGTTCGGCGCCACCGGCGACCTGTCCAAGCGCATGCTGCTGCCATCGCTGTTCGGCCTGCACGCCGACGGGCTGCTGCCCGAGGGGCTGACGATCACCGGCTCCGCGCGCGGCGACGAGGACGACGAGAGTTTCCGCGCGATCGCGCGCGAGGCGCTCGACGACCGGCTGAGCGACGATCAGAAGGACGAGGCGAAGATCGCCTCCTTCCTCGATCGCCTCCATTTCCAGCCGGCGGACCTGTCGGACGAGTCGACGTTCCAGGCGCTGGCGGACAAGATCGGCGACGTGTCAGGCGGCCTGGCGATCTACCTGTCAACCGCACCGTCGCTGTTCGAGCCCGCGGTGAAGGGATTGGAGAAGGTCGGGCTCGCCGGCGACACGGTGCGGATCGGGCTGGAGAAGCCGCTCGGCTACGACCTCGCCTCCAGCCGCGAGATCAACGACACCGTCGCCGCGGTCTTTCCCGAGGACCGGATCTTCCGCATCGATCACTATCTCGGCAAGGAGACGGTGCAGAACATCCTCGCGCTGCGGTTCGGCAACAGCTTCTTCGAGCCGGTCTGGAACGCGCGCGGCATCGACAACGTCCAGATCACGATCGCGGAGACGGTCGGGCTGGAGGATCGCGCCGGTTACTACGAGGGTGCGGGCGCGCTGCGCGACATGGTGACCAACCATATTCTGCAACTGCTCGCGCTGATCGCGATGGAGCCGCCCGCGCGCTACAGCAAGGACGACATCCGCGACGAGAAGGCCAAGGTGTTCCGCTCGCTGCGCGTCATGTCGCCCGCCGAGGTGCCGCAGAACACCGTTACCGGCCAGTATGAGGAAGGCGCGGTCAGCAGCAAGGTCGTCAAGGGCTACGACGATGAGCTCGGCTACGATTCGGACGTCGAGACGTTCGTCGCAATCAAGGCGCACGTCGACAATTGGCGCTGGCAGGGCGTGCCCTTCTACCTGCGCACCGGCAAGCGTATGGCGAAGCGCCGCAGCGAGATTGCGATCCAGTTCAAGCCGGTGCCGCACTCGATGTTCGCGGGGCGCGGCGGGCTGCTCCAGCCCAACACGCTCGTGATCCGCCTCCAGCCGGAGGAATATATCGAGCTGCTGGTGATGGCGAAGGAGCCCGGGCTCGACCGCGACGGCGTGCGGCTGCGCGAGGTGCCGTTGAAGCTCAGCCTCGACGCCGAGTTCGCCGGGACGCGCCGCCGGATCGCCTACGAGCGGCTGCTGCTCGACCTGATCGAGGGCGACCAGACCCTGTTCGTCCGCCGCGACGAGGTGGAGGCGCAATGGGTGTGGACCGACGCGATCCGCGCCGGCTGGGCCGCGAACGGCACCAAACCGAAACATTATCCCGCGGGCACCTGGGGGCCCTCCGCCGCGATCGCGCTGACCGAGCGCGACGGCGTTACCTGGCAGGACGATTGAGCGCGAGCGCGTGCCCTGCCCCAATTCCATGTGAGTGAGAGTATAATGACGACCGAGATCGAGTGGTGGGAATATGACGACGCGGCCGAGATGGCCGACGCGGTCGCGGGCGACATCCAGTTCGTGATCGAGAGCGCGATCGACGCGCGCGGCTCCGCGGTAATCGCGCTGGCGGGCGGCAAGACGCCGCTGCCCGCGTACGAGAAGCTCGCGCAGGCCAAGCTCGACTGGAAGCGCGTGACGATCATCCCCAGCGACGAGCGGATCGTGCCACTGGGCGACCCGCTGTCGAACGTGACGGCACTCGGCAAGACGTTCATTCCGAAGGGCGCGCGCGTGATCCCGGTTGTGCCCAAGGCGACCGACGACTACAAGGCGGCCGGCCGCTCCGCCGACGCGCTGATGCAGGACCTGCACTGGCCGCTCGACCTGTGCATGCTGGGCGTGGGCGGCGACGGCCACACCGCGTCGATCTTCCCCGGCCCCGACTTCGACGAGGCGCTGAACGGCCCGCGCGAGCGCCGCGCGCTGGGCGTCATGCCCGACCCGCTGCCGCCCGAGGCGCCGGTCGCGCGCGTGACGCTGAGCCGCGCCGGCATCATCACCGCGCGCGCATTGCTGATCGCGGTGACTGGCAAGGAGAAGCGCACGGTGATCGAGACGGCCATCAAGCAGGGTGCGGGGTCGCCCTACCCGATCGGCCGCGTGCTCGCCGACGTCGAGCTGCCGGTCGACATCCACTGGGCACCGTAACATCACGTAACAGATTGCCCTGCCGCCCTGAGCGATTAGAAGCACGCGATCAGCTCAGGGCGAACGGAAGGCCGCAACGATGAACCCCGCCGTACAGGCTGTCACCGATCGCATCGTCGCGCGCTCGCGGCCCACGCGCCGCGCCTATCTCGACCTGATCGAGCGCGAGCGCGACACGTGGACCGGCCGCCCGCGGCTCGGCTGCGCCAATCTCGCCCACGCCTACGCCGGCACGCCCGAGGACCGCGCCGCGATGCGCGGCGGCCAGGGCATGAACATCGGCATCGTCACCTCGTACAACGACATGCTGTCGGCGCACGCGGTCTATTACCGCTATCCCGAGCAGATGAAGGTCTGGGCGCGCGAGGTCGGCGCGACCGCGCAGGTCGCGGGCGGGGTTCCCGCGATGTGCGACGGCGTAACGCAGGGCTATCCGGGCATGGAGCTGTCGCTGTTCAGCCGCGACACGATCGCGCTGTCGACCGCGGTGGCGCTGTCGCACGGCACGTTCGAGGGCGCGGCGCTGCTCGGCATCTGCGACAAGATCGTGCCGGGGCTGCTGATGGGCGCGCTCCGTTTCGGGCATCTGCCGATGGTGATGGTGCCCGGCGGTCCGATGCCTTCGGGCCTCCCCAACAAGGAAAAGGCCGCGGTGCGCGAGCGTTTCGCGGTCGGCGAGGCTGGGCGCGAGGAACTGCTGGAGGCGGAGATCGGTGCCTATCACAGCCAGGGTACCTGCACCTTCTACGGCACCGCCAACACCAACCAGATGATGATGGAGGTGATGGGCCTACACATGCCTGGCGCCGCCTTCGTCAACCCGGGCACCAAGCTGCGCCAGGCGCTGACCCGCGCCGCGGTCCACCGCCTCGCCACGATCGGCACGTCCGGCGAGGACTACCGCCCGCTCGGGCTGTGCGTCGACGAGAAGGCGATCGTCAACGCGGCGGTCGGGCTGCTCGCTACCGGCGGGTCGACCAATCACCTGCTCCACGTCCCCGCGATCGCGCGCGCGGCGGGGATCGTCATCGACTGGGAGGATTTCGACCGCCTCTCCGCCGCGGTGCCGCTGCTCGCGCGCGTCTACCCCAACGGCTCCGCCGACGTGAACGGGTTCGAGGCGGCGGGCGGCATGCCCTACGTCATCGGCGAGCTGATCGCGAGCGGCCACCTCCACCGCGACATCGTGACGGTCGCCGGCGACGATCTCTCCGCCTACGCGAACAAACCGGTGCTCGACGGCAACGCGCTCGGCTGGACTCCGCCGGGTGCCAGCGGCGACGACACGATCCTGCGCCCCGCCGTCGCGCCCTTCTCGCCTGACGGCGGGATGCGCATCCTCCAGGGCAACGTCGGTCGCGCCTGCATCAAGGTGTCGGCGGTGGAGCGCGAGCGCTGGATCGTCGAGGCGCCCGCGCGCGTGTTCGACGACCAGCTCGACGTGCTCGACGCGTTCAAGGCGGGCGAGCTCGACGGGGACGTGGTGGTCGTCGTCCGCTTCCAGGGTCCGCGCGCCAACGGCATGCCCGAACTCCACAAGCTCACCCCGCCGCTCGGCGTGCTCCAGAACCGCGGGCACAAGGTCGCGCTCGTCACCGATGGGCGCATGTCGGGCGCGAGCGGCAAGGTGCCGTGCGCGATCCACGTCAGCCCGGAGGCGCTGCCGAATGCACAGGGCGTCGGCGGGAACATCGGCCTGATCCGCGATGGCGACATGGTGCGGGTCGACGCAGTGGCGGGCACGCTCGACGTACTGGTTGACGCCGACGTCCTCGCCGCGCGCGCGCGCCCGACCCCGCCGCCCGCCCCGTCAGGCATGGGGCGCGAGCTGTTCGGCATGTTTCGGGGGCAAGCGGACGAGGCGGAAAGGGGAGCGAGTGCGATGCTGGCGGGAGCGATGCTGTGAGCGAGGTCGTATCGGTCGATATCGGAGGCACCCACGCGCGGTTCGCGATCGCGGAGGTCGAGAACGGCCGCGTCGTCTCGCTCGGCGACGTGGTGACGCTCAAGACCGCCGACCATGCCAGTCTGCAGACGTCGTGGCAGGCGTTCGCCGCCGGGCTCGACCGTCCGGTGCCAAAGGCCGCGGCGATCTCGGTCGCCTCGCCGATCACCGGCGACGTGATCCGCCTGACCAACAACCCGTGGGTGATCCGCCCGTCGCTGATCCCCGAGCGGCTAGGCGCGGACACCTGGACGATCATCAACGATTTCGGCGCGGTCGGCCACGCGGTCGCGCAGCTGCCGCACGCCGATTTCGAGCATCTGTGCGGTCCCGACACGCCGCTGCCGGTCGAGGGCGTGACCACCGTCTGCGGCCCCGGCACCGGGCTGGGCGTGGCGCAGGTGTACAAGGGCGCGGGCCGCTATCTCGTGCTGCCGACCGAGGGCGGGCACATGGACTATGCGCCGCTCGACGGGATCGAGGACGCGATCCTTAAGCGGTTGCGCCGCACCTTCACGCGCGTGTCGGCGGAGCGGATCGTCGCGGGCCCCGGCATCGTCGCGATCTACGAGACGCTCGCCAGCCTTGAGGGGCGCGCGATCCGCGAGCGGACCGACAAGGAGATCTGGACCGACGCGCTCGACGGCGACGATTCGCTGGCGCTCGCCGCGCTCGACCGCTTCTGCCTGGCACTGGGCGCAGTGGCAGGCGACCTGGCGCTCGCGCACGGCGCGAAGGGCGTGGTGATCGCGGGCGGGCTGGGGCTGCGGATCAAGGACAAGTTGCTCCGCTCGGGGTTCGACCAGCGCTTCGTCGCCAAGGGGCGGTTCCAGCAATTGATGGCCGGCATCCCGGTCAAGCTCATCACCCATCCCCAGCCCGGCCTGTTCGGCGCCGCGGCCGCCTACGCGCAGGAGCATACATGAACATCTCCGACATCATGCAGACGGCGCCGGTGATTCCGGTGCTGGTGATCCACGACGCGGCGCAGGCGCGCCCGCTCGCCGAGGCGCTGGTCGCGGGGGGGCTGCGCGTGCTCGAGGTGACGCTGCGCACGCCGGCCGCGCTCGACGCGATCCGCGAGATGAAGCAGGTGCCGCGCGCGATCGTCGGCGCGGGCACCGTCGTGTCGCCCGACCAGTTCGACCAGGCAGTCGACGCGGGCGCGGAGTTCATCGTCTCGCCAGGCCTGTCGCACCGGCTGAGCGAGCGGATCATCGACAGCAAGCTGCCTTATTTGCCCGGCGTCGCCACGGCGGGCGACATCATGCGCGGGCTCGACCTCGGGCTCACCCACTTCAAGTTCTTCCCGGCCGAGACGTCGGGCGGGGTCAAGGCGCTCAAGGCGCTCGCCGCGCCCTTCTACCAGTGCAAGTTCTGCCCGACCGGCGGGATCAGCGCGAAGAACGCGCCCGACTGGCTCGCGCTCGACCCCGTGCTGTGCGTCGGCGGCAGCTGGGTGACCGAGGGCACGATGACCGAGGTGACCGAGCGCGCGAAGAAGGCGATGGCGCTCGGGGGATGATGCGACACGGGCCGTCGCCGTCCCGTCGCGCGCGGCCCATTCCTGCCGGTACCCGCTCCGCCGCGTGGCGCGCGGTCGCCTAGAAATAATTCGTCACAATGCTGGCACCGTAACGTTTGATCCGCGTTAGTTTTCTAGGTCCGCCGCTCTCAGGCGGAGACAGGAGACAGAACGATGGATCAAACCGCCTTCATGATCGGATTCACGATCATGTCGCTCGCCTCGCTGGCGATCTACGCCACGGGGAGCAAGGCGACGCCTTCGCAACACCACACGCTGCTGCACGCCGCCGTGCCGTTCATCGCCGCGACCGCCTATCTCGCGATGGCGTTCGGCATCGGTACGTTGGTCAAGCTCGACGGCTCGGCGACCTATGTCGCGCGCTACATCGACTGGACGTTCACCACCCCGATCCTGCTCGCCAGCCTGGTGCTGCTGGCGTTCCACGAGCGCGGCAAGACCGGTGAAGTCGGCGGCTACCTGACCGCGATCATCGTGCTGGACGTGCTGATGATCGAGACGGGGTTGATCTCGTCACTTGTGGAGGCTCCGATCGTCAAGTGGATGTGGTACCTGTGGTCGTGCGCTGCCTTCCTCGGCGTGCTCTACCTCCTGTGGGTACCGCTGCGGGCGCTCGCGATGCAGCGCGGCGACGCGCTCGGCTCCGCCTACGGCAAGAACGTCACCTTCCTGACTGTGATCTGGTTCCTCTACCCGATCGTCTTCCTGATTGGCCCCGAGGGGTTGAAGATCATCAACGATCCGGCGTCGGTGTGGGCTATCCTCGTCATGGATGTCGTCGCCAAGGTCGTCTACGCCTTCTACGCGGCGAACAACCTCGAGTCCGCGCTGCGCGATCACGAACGCCGCGCGTGAACAAGGGCGCCGCATCGCTGGTGGTGGGCGCGGCGGCTGCCGCGTTCGCCCCGGTGGTGGTACAATTGGGCTTCGCGGTGCTCGGGATCGGCGTGATCGGCATGGTCCACGGCGCAGGTGATCTGGCGGTGGTCGCCCCCGCCCGCCGACCAACGTTCCTGCTCGTCTACTGCCTCGTCGCGCTGACGACGTTGCTGTGGTGGACGACCGATCCCG
>NZ_JBELMJ010000003.1:0-12888 GCF_042095875.1 Sphingomonas sp. | reverse complement strand
CTCGTCTACTGCCTCGTCGCGCTGACGACGTTGCTGTGGTGGACGACCGATCCCGCCGTCGCCCTTCCCGCCTTCCTGCTCGCTTCCGCCTTCCACTTCGGCGTGGAGGACGCGCCCGACGGCACGATCGGGGAGCGCGTGGCGCGCGGAACCGCGCTGGTCGCGGGCCCCGCGGCGCTGCACGCGACCGATTACGCCGAGCTGTTGCGGGTGGCGGGCGGACCGTCATCCTCGCTGCCCGGGCTGGCGCCCGTCCTGGCCGGCGCGGGCGGGCTCGCCTGCGGCATCATGCTGCTGCTGGCGGTCCGCCGACGCGACCTGCGGTTGGCGCTGGGGATGGTCGCGCTGCTGTGCCTGCCCCCGCTCGTCGGGTTCACGCTCGGCTTCCTGATCCTGCACGCACTGCCGCAGACGATCGAGCGTCGCGACCGGCTCGGCTGCGCCACCACCGCGTCGTACCTGCGATCGGTCGCGCCCGTCTTCGGCGGCGCGCTGCTCGCGACCGGCCTGATCGTCGCGCTGTTGCTGCACGTCGAACCGAGCGGCGTGCGCGGCCTGTTCGCCGCGATCGCGTCGCTCGCGATCCCTCACCTGCTGGTGACGCCCTGGTTCGAGGCGCGGCAAGCGGTTGGTCGTCCTGCACGAGCGGCGGACCTAACCTGCTGAGATCGCTGATAAGCGCCGCGTCAGCGACTTACGACCAGCTGTCTCAGTCGACATCCCGGACTTGATCCGGAATCCCGCTGCCTTTTCCTGCCGTAGTTCAGAAGCGGGACCCCGTATCAAGTCCGGGGTGACGGAAGAAAGAGGCGAGACGCACCAGGAAACAAGGCGCGAGCGCCAGTGTCAGACCCTGTAACCGATGCGATAGAACCCAGCGCTACATCTCTCCGCGCGCGCGGCGAATCGCGTACCATTTCTTTACGTTCGCATTGTGCTCGGTCAGTGTGTCGGCGAACACGTGCCCGCCGGTGCCGTCCGCCACGAAATACAGCGCCTTCGTCTGCGCCGGGTCCAGCACCGCGTCGATCGACAGGCGCCCCGGATTGGCGATCGGCCCGACCGGCAGCCCCGGCGAGGCGTAGGTGTTGTAGCCGTTGTCCGCGCGCAGCTCCGACTGGCGGATGCGGCGGCCGAGCGGGCGGCCCTTGGTGATCGGGTAGATGACGGTCGGGTCGGCCTGGAGCGGCATGCCGATCCGCAGCCGGTTGGAATAGACCGCCGCGACCATCCGCCGCTCCGACGGCTTGCCCGTCTCCTTCTCCACCACGCTGGCGAGGATCACCGCCTCCTGCGGCGTTCGGGCGACCGTCGTCGGACGGCGCTTCGCCCAGGCTTGTGCGACGTATTTCTTCATCGCCGCCTGCATCCGCGCCAGCACCGCCGCGCGCGTCTCGTCGCGCTCGAACGAATAACCGTCGGGCAGCACCGATCCTTCAGCGGGCACGCCGACGCTGCCGGTCAGCGCGTCGGCCGCCATCAACTTGTCGCGCACCATGACCGAGGGCAGCCCCTCCGGGATCACGACGAGCCGCTGGACCGCGCGGCCGCCCTGCAGGATCGACAGGATCGACGATTCGCTCGCACCCGCGGGGATCGCGAACTCGCCCGCCTTGATCGAGCCCGACCCGCCGAACAGCCGCGCGCGCAACCGGAAGCGCGAGGCGGAGCGGATCGCGCCCGCCTTCTCCAGCTGCGTCGCCGCGCTCGCCAGGCTGGAGCCTTGCGCGATCTCGACGTTCATCGGCTTCGTCGCCGGACCGCTGCCCGACCAGCCGAGCAGCACCCACGCGGCCGCGACGATCAGAACCAGCCCGGCGATCAGCGCCAGACAACCGGGACGGCGCATCGGTGTCAGTCCCTCAGATCGACTTCATGACCAGCGAGGCGTTGGTGCCGCCGAAGCCGAAGCTGTTGTTGAGCACCGCGCGCACCTGCCGCTTCTTCGCGGTCAGCGGGACGAGGTCGACGCCCTCGGTGCCCTCGTCGGGATTGTGGAGGTTGAGCGTCGGCGGCACGATCTGATCGCGCAGCGCCAGGATGCAGAAGATGCTCTCCACCGCTCCGGCACCGCCCAGCAGGTGGCCGATCGCCGACTTGGTGCTCGACATCGACGCACCCGACAGATCGTCGCCGAACACGCGCTTGGCCGCCGCCAGCTCGATCGTGTCCGCCATCGTGGAAGTGCCGTGCGCGTTGATGTAGTCGATCTCGCCCGGCTCCATCCCCGCCTTGCGCAGCGCCATGCGCATCGCATTCTCGGCGCCCTTGCCCTCGGGGTGCGGCGCCGTGACGTGATAAGCGTCGCCCGACAGGCCGTAGCCGACGACCTCCGCGTAGATCTTCGCACCGCGCGCCTTGGCGTGCTCGTATTCCTCCAGCACGACGACGCCCGCGCCCTCGCCCATGACGAAGCCGTCGCGATCCTTGTCGTACGGGCGGCTCGCCTCGGTCGGGCGATCGTTCATGCTCATGTTGAGCGCGCGCGCCTGCGCGAAGCCCGCGACGCCGAGCGGGTTGACCGTGCTCTCCGCGCCGCCCGCCAGCATGATGTCGGCGTCGTCGTCGCGGATCATGCGCGCCGCGTCCCCGATCGAGTGCGCGCCGGTGGAGCAGGCGGTCACGACCGAGTGGTTGGGACCCATCAGCCCGTATTTGATCGACACCTGCCCGCTGATCAGGTTGATCAGCCGGCCGTGGACGAAGTGCGGGCTGACCCGGCCGGGGCCGCGCTCGTGCAGGTTGATCGACTCGATCTCGATCCCCGGCAGCCCGCCGATCCCCGATCCGATCGACACGCCGGCGCGCAGCTTGGTCGCGTCGTCCATGTCGGTCAGCCCGGCATCCTCCAGCGCCTGCCCCGCCGCGTCGATGCCGTAGACGATGAACGGGTCGACCTGGCGCTGGATCTTGTGGTCGACGCGCTTGTCGGCATCGAAGCCGTATTCGTGGTCCGCGGGCTTCACCTCGCACGCGATGCGGCACTTCTGGTTCGACGCGTCGAAGCGCGTGATCGGCCCGGCGCCCGATTTGCCGGCGATGAGATTGGCCCACGCGGTCTCCACGTCCGCACCGAGCGGGGTGACGAGGCCGAGACCGGTGACGACGACGCGACGCATAGGCATTCCTTCTTCACCCCTGGCGCGCGGCGCATCGTGCGCGGGTGTCTTCTCAAACCGAAACGGCTCCCCGCCCTCTAGACGAGGATGGGGAGCCGCTCAAATCTCGACTCTCCGAGTGAAGGGATCAGCCCTTATGCTCGTCGATGTAGGTGATCGCGTCCTTGACGGTCGTGATCTTCTCGGCGGCGTCGTCGGGGATCTCGACCCCGAACTCTTCCTCGAACGCCATCACCAGCTCGACGATGTCGAGGCTGTCCGCGCCCAGATCGTCGATGAAGCTGGCATCCTCGGTCACCTTGTCGGCTTCGACGCCGAGGTGCTCGACGACGATCTTCTTCACGCGGTCGGCAGTCTCGCTCATGGTAATCCCTCTTCTTCTTGGGGGGTCAGTAACTTCCTGAACGCAGGTAGAACGGGGAGCGTTTCGTGACAAGTGCGACGTTCGACGGCGCGGGACACCGGCCGGTCGCACTCCGTCGCGCCATCGCCGCTACACCATCGCCATACCGCCGTTGACGTGCAGCGTCTGGCCGGTGACGTAGCCGGCTTCCTTCGACGCGAGATAGACCACCGCCGCGGCGATGTCCTCGCCCGTGCCCAAGTCTCCGTTGGGAATGCGGTCGAGCAGCGCGCTCTTCTGCGCCTCGGGCAGCACGTCGGTCATCGCCGAGCGGATGAAGCCCGGTGCAACGCAGTTTACCGTGATGTTACGGCTGGCGAGCTCCTGCGCCAGCGCCTTGGACATGCCGACCAGCCCCGCCTTCGACGCGGCATAGTTCGCCTGCCCCGGATTGCCGGTCTGCCCGACGACCGAGGTGATCGACACGACGCGGCCGAAACGCTGCTTCATCATCGGCTTGGCCGCCGCGCGGATCAGCCGGAACGCGGCCTCCAGGTTGACGCGGATCACCGTGTCCCATTCCTCGTCCTTCATCCGCATCGCGAGGTTGTCGCGCGTGACCCCGGCATTGTTGACGAGGATGTCGAGCCGCCCGCCCAACGCCTGCACCGCCGCGGGTACCAGCCCATCGACCGAGGCGGCGTCCGACAGGTCCGCCGGCACCGCGACGTGATCGCCGTCCAGCGTGGCGCGGAAAGCCTCCAGCTTGTCGGCGTTCGAGCCCGACACTGCGAGCCTGGCGCCCTGCGCCGCCAGCCCGCGCGCGATCGCCGAGCCGATGCCACCCGACGCGCCGGTGACCAGCGCGGTCATGCCTGAAAGATCGAACATGCTTCTTCTCCTCAGCTCGTGGGTCAGAGCGTCTTGGTCAGCGCTTCGACGTCGTCCATCGTCACCACGCTGGTGACGGTCGCGTCGGGTACGATCCGCTTGACCATCGGCCCCAGCACCTTGCCGCCGAACTCGACGAACTCGGTCACGCCCGCGTCCGCCATCGCCAGCACCGACTCGCGCCAGCGCACGCGCCCCGTCACCTGCTCGACCAGCAGCCGCCGGATCGCGCCCGGGTCGGCCACCGCGGCCGCATCGACGTTGGCGAACACGGGGACGAGCGGCGCGCGAAGGTCGGCCTCGGCGAGCGCCGCCTCCATCGCGGTCGCGGCGTCAGCCATCAGCGCGCAGTGGAAGGGGGCGGAGACCGGCAGCAGCACCGCGCGCTTCGCTCCCATCTCCTTCGCCAGCGCGACCGCGCGCTCGACCGCGGCGCGGTGGCCCGAGATCACGACCTGCGACGGATCGTTGTCGTTAGCGACGGTGCAGACCAGCTCAGCACCGCCCTCCGCCAAGATCGAATCGACCGCGGCGCCCGCGATCACGCCCGCCTTCTCGACGTCGGCGCCGAGCAGCGCGGCCATCGCGCCCTCGCCGACCGGCACCGCCGCCTGCATCGCGCGCCCGCGCAGTTTAAGCAGTCGCGCGGCGGTCGCGAGGTCCAGCGCCTCGGCCGCGCACAAGGCGCTATACTCGCCCAGCGAGTGACCCGCGACGTAATCCGCCTTGTCGGCCAGCCGCACGCCGCCCTCGTGTTGCAGCACGCGCAACGTCGCGATCGCGTTCGCCATGATCGCGGGTTGCGCGTTCTCGGTCAGCGTCAGGTCGTCGGCGGGGCCTTCCCACATCACGCGGCTTAAGTGTTGGCCGAGCGCGTCGTCGACCTCCTCGAACACCGCGCGCGCGGTCGGCGACGCGTCGGAGAGCGGCTTGCCCATGCCGACCGCCTGGCTGCCCTGCCCGGGAAAAATAAATGCGCGCATCGCCCTCTCCATGCGTGAAGGGCTGCGCTGCTAGGCGCGGGGGCGGGAGCGGTCAACCGGAGCGGCGGACCAGCACGGCCTCCGGGCTCGGCGCGAACATCCGCCTGGCGACCGCGCCGGGCACCAGCGGCTCGAGCCCCAGCGCGCGCAGGATCGCGCCGATGCGCGTCGGCGGCGAGGGATAGCGCGCCACCACCTGCCCCGCCGGCGCGTGCTCCGCCTCGGCGATCTCCAGCCCGCCGGCGCGCGCGGGTGCGTAGCGCAGGTTCTCGCGGCCCGCGTACAGCATCGGGATCAGCGCGCGGCGCACCGTCTGCGGGTCGGCTGCAATCACCTCGCGCGGGTGCTCCGCCGATGCCGCGACCATCGCCTCCATCACCCAGCGCGGATGCGCGTTGCCGACGCCCATCAGCAGCAGGTTGCTCGACACGACCGCGACCAGCACCACCGTCCGCCAGACCGCCGACAACCGCGCCGCCCAGATCGCGACGATCACCACCGCGGCGAGCGCGGGCAGCGTGAAGTAGCGCGGGTTGAGCACCAGCTTGCCGTAGAGCACTGCCACCAGCAGGAACATCGCGCCCGCCATCGCGGCGAGCACCACCATGCGCGGCCGCTGCGCGCGCGGCACCGCGCCCCAGGCGCCCAGCGCCACCGCCGCGCCCGCGACCCAGAACAGCAAGCCGAAATCGTCGTTGACCAGCAGCACCAGCAGCGGATCGACCGGCGGCCACAGCAGGAAATTGCCCTCCATGTTCGCCGCGCGGTCGATATGATCGTCGTGGTTGAACGCGATGGTGTAGCGGCGCAGCGGATCGCCGGTCAGCGCCCATTGGTACAGCGCCTCGCCGCCCAGCACGATTGCGAGACCGACACCCACCGCGATCAGCACCCCGCGCGGCACCGGGCGACCCATCAGGAACAGCGGCACCAGCCCGACCAAGGGCAGCACGCTCGTCTCGCGGCACAGGATCGCGACGCCGAACGCGACCCCCGCCGCGACGCCGCGCGCGTAACCGGCGCGGTCCGCGCGCGCGCCGCCCAGCAGCATGACGCCCAGCACCAGCGCCGCCGCCTCGATCAGGTCGACCGACACGGTCGTCGCGTGACTTACGATCACCGGCAGCGTCGCGGTCAGCAAGGCAGCGATCCACCCGGCCCGCGCCCCCGCCACCTTGGCCGCGAACGCGCCCGTCACCGCGATCAGCACAGCATAGAAGATCATCGCCGTCACCGCGAAGGCCGCGAACCCCTGCCCCATCGCGCGCAGCACCGCGGCGAAGGTCAGCGTCAGCGGGAAGCGCGTGGTCCAGTGGTTGTCGCCCGCGAACGGCGGCTGCGTCATCACCTTCATCGCGCCCTGCCAGTAGAGCGAATCGTCCGACGCCTCGAACCCGATCCACCCGATCCACAGCGCCGTCGCGGCGCAGGCGAGCAGCGCCAGCAGCCACGGCAGCGCGCGGGCGCGCCCATCCGCGTCGGCGCGGTGAAAGGTGTGATGCATCTTCATGCGCGCCGGCCTAGCCCGGCGCCGCTTGCGATTTGGTTGAAACGGGCGAAATCGCGTGCTTCCTGACGCGCCGTTCAGGATGGCTCGGAAACCGCGACAAATTGCGACCAATTGGCGCTCGCTGCGACACGGGGCCGCGACGAACGCTTCCTAACTTGGTTCTCGACGGCGGGTGACGCCGCCGCAGATCAACGGGAGCCACGATCATGTTCAAGAAGATTATCTTGTCCGCCATTTCCGCCTCGGTCGCGCTGACGCCGATCGTCGCCGCCTCCGCCGAGGCGCAGACCCGCACCGTCACCACGGTGAAGGAGCGTCGCAACGGCACGGTCGTCCAGCGCACCGTCACGCGGCAGAACAACGCGCGCGCCTGGCGCGCCGGCCAGCGCTTCGACCGCCGCTACGCCCCCAATTACCGCGTGATCGACTATCGCCAGTATCGCGGTCGCGGCCTCTACGCCCCGCCGCGCGGCTATCGCTGGGTTCGCTCGGGCCGCGACGCGGTACTCGTGGCGAACCGCGGCGGCACCGTCCGCACCGTGGTGACGCGCATCTATCGCTGATCCGCCGTGCCTTCCGCCCGGCTTGCGCCGCGGGCGTGATTGCGGCATAGCGACGACACGTTCGGGGCGGGGTGGCTCAGCCATCCCGCCCTTGACGCGTTTGATTACACGACAGCCGGAGGGGCGGTGCGCATGGGGCGTCCGTCAGCGATCGGCCAACAGAAGAAGGTAGCACATGGCTCTCTACGAGCACGTGTTCCTTGCGCGCCAGGATCTGGCACAGGCGCAGGTGGACACGCTGGCTGAAAACGCCAGCAAGATCGTGACCGACCACGGTGGTCGCGTCGTGAAGACCGAAAATTGGGGTTTGCGCTCTCTCGCGTACCGCATCGCGAAGAACCGCAAGGCGCATTACGTCATGCTCGAGATCGACGCACCCGGCGACACCGTCGCCGAGATCGAGCGTCAGGCCGGCATCAACGAAGACATCATCCGCTACATGACCGTCCGCGTCGACGAGCTGGAGCAGGGTCCGACCGTCATGATGCGCAAGCAGGAGCGCGACCGCGAGCGTCGTGCCGACCGCGGCGAGCGTGGTGGTGAGCGCGGCGACCGCGGTGATCGCGGCGACCGTGGTGGTGATCGCGGCGGCGACCGTGGCCCCCGCCGTGAGGAGGAGTTCGCGTAATGGCCCGTCCGTTTTTCCGTCGTCGCAAGTCGTGCCCGTTCAGCGCCAAGGATGCGCCCCGGATCGACTACAAGGACGTCCGTCTGCTCCAGGGCTTCGTGTCCGAGCGCGGCAAGATCGTGCCCTCGCGCATCACCAGCGTGTCCGCCAAGAAGCAGCGTGAGCTCGCGCAGGCGATCAAGCGTTCGCGTCACCTGGGCCTGCTGCCCTACATCGTGAAGTAAGGAGTAGCAGACATGGACGTCATTCTGCTCGAGCGCGTCGAGAAGCTCGGCGCCATCGGCGACGTGGTCAAGGTGAAGGACGGGTTCGCCCGCAACTTCCTCCTGCCGCGCAAGAAGGCGCTGCGCGCCAACGAGGCCAACCGCAAGGTGTTCGAGGCCAACCGCGCCCGTATCGAGGCCGACAACGCGGCGCGCCGCGGCGACGCCGAGAAGGAAGCCGGCAACTTCAAGGACGCGCAGATCACGCTGATCCGCCAGTCGTCGAACACCGGTCAGCTCTACGGCTCGGTGGCGGTCCGCGACTTGGTCGAGGCATTGGTCGCTGAGGGCTACAAGGTCACCAAGAGCCAGGTCGTGCTCGATCGTCCTATCAAGGCGATCGGCCTGTACGACGTCAAGGTGCAGCTGCACCCCGAGGTCGTGGTGAACGTCAAGGTCAACGTCGCGCGCTCGCCCGAAGAGGCCGAGATGCAGGCGTCCGGCGTCGACGTCATGCAGCAGGTCTTCGAGGAAGGCCGCGACCAGGGCGGCTTCGTCGAGGCGTACGACCCGAACGCGGAGCCCGGCGCTACCGCCGAGGTCCAGCAGGACCAGGATCAGGCGCAGGGCTGACGCCCGCGCCATCCCGGCAAAAAGAAAGGCCGCTCGGGAAACCGGGCGGCCTTTTCCTTTGAGTAACGTGCGCCGAGCGAAGGCGGCATCGCCTCACGGGTTCATCAGCACCGCCGTGATAACCGCGGAGAACGGGATCAGCGCGAGGACGACGGGGAAAAGCTGCTTCATGGCATCACCTTGCGACCATATTCGTGTTGCGCGGTAGAATGCGCGAGCCGCGATAGGGTTTCCCGCAGATTAACGAAGGCGGCGAGTGACCTGCCTATCGGGGAAAGGAGCCAACCGGCGCAGCCCACGTGCCGGTCACTGTCGCGGCGGACCGAACGAGCACGCGCTGTCCTACAGCGAGGCACCTCGGCTACGCCCACTCGGTTCTTTGCCGCGTCGAAATCCCGTCCGCCCGCGCCCACCATTCACGCGGTCGCGCCGCCCGCCGATCGCTCCGGCACGAACGCGCGTTGGCCTCACCTTAGCCTCACCTTCCGATCGAACAGCCGCCGGTCAGAGCCGCTGCACCGTACGGAACTGCACCCGCGCCTCCTCGCCCATCAGGTGCTGCAGCACGATCCACAACCCGGTGACCGCCTCGCTACCCGCCGCCCGGTACGCGCGCACCACATTGTCGTGCAGGTCGTCGAAGATCGCCTTCTCCAGCTTCGCCCCCTCGGGCGTCAGCTTGAGCAGCCGCTGCCGCCGGTCGCGCTCGCCGGTGTGCTGCTCCATCAGACCCTTGGCGACCAGCTGCTTGGCGACGCGCCCGAACGACTGCTTGGTGATCCCCAAGATCGCGAGCAGCGCGGTCACGTTGATCCCCGGCTGCCGCGCGACGAAGTACAAGATCCGGTGATGCGCCCGCCCCAGCCCCAGCTCGGCGAGCGTGTCGTCGGCGTGCCGCAGGTGGCGGGTGTTGGAGAAGAACAGCAGGTCCATGCCGCCGCGAATCGTTTCTTCACGGAGGAACTCGTCGCCGGGCGGAAGCAGGATCTCGGTCATGGGGCCACGATGCCGTGTCGATCTAGGTTAAGCTAGACCCGTTGCGCGATCGGTAGCGCTACCGCGTCCCGCTTTCGCGCCGCGGATCGGATCAGCGCCTGCCGAACAGCCGCTCGATGTCGCCGTGCGCCAATTTGACCCAGGTCGGTCGCCCGTGATTGCACTGCCCCGAATGCGGCGTCGCCTCCATCTCGCGCAGCAGCGCGTTCATCTCGGCGACCGACAGCACCCGACCCGCGCGCACCGACCCGTGGCACGCCATCGTCCCCGCGATCGCGTCCAGCCGCTCGCGCAAGCTCAACGCCTCGTCGTAGGCGGCGAGCTCGTCCGCCAGGTCGACGACGAGCCCGCTCGGGTCGGCACTGCCGAGCAGCGCGGGCGTCGCGCGCACCAGCATCGCGCGCGGACCGAAGCGTTCCAGCTCCAGCCCCAATTCGGCCAGCTCGCCCGCCCGCGCCTCCAGCCGGTCGCACGCCGGCTCCTCCAGCTCGACCACCTCGGGCAGCAGCAGCGCCTGGCTCGCGACCGTGCCGCCCGCCAGCGCGCCGCGCATACGCTCCAGCACCAGGCGCTCGTGCGCGGCATGCTGGTCAACCAAGACCAGCCCGTCCTCTGCCTCCGCAACGATATAGGTCTTGCTCACCTGCCCGCGCGCGACGCCGAGCGGATGGTCGCGCCTCTCGGGCGGCGGCGCCCAGGCGGGCTCGGCGCGCGCGAGCGGCGGGGCCGCGATGAAGCTGGGCCGACGCTCGTTCACGTAGGACGGCGCCGTCGCGGGCCGGTCGAGCAGGCCCGCCTGCGTCGCGCTGCCGCTCCACGCCGCCGCCGGCTCCTGCTGCCACATCGCGAGCGCGTCCTCGCTCGGCCGCTGCACCGCGCGGTGCCCGGCGGCGTCCAGCGCGCGGCGCAGGCCCGAGACGATCGTGCCGCGGATCATCGCTGGGTCGCGGAAGCGCACCTCGGTCTTCGCCGGATGCACGTTCACGTCGACCAGGTCGCTCGGCAGGTCGAGGAACAGCGCCACGACGGCGTGGCGGTCGCGCGGCATCATCTCGGCGTAGGCACCGCGGATCGCGCCCAGCAGCAGGCGGTCCTTCACCGGTCGCCCGTTGACGAACAGATACTGGTGATCCGCGACCCCCCGGTGGAACGTCGGCAGTCCCGCGACTCCGCCCAGCACCACGCCGTCGCGCTCCAGGTCGATCGCGACCGAATTGTCGGCGAGCGCGCGGTCGGTCAGCGCCGCGACGCGCGAAGGACGATCGTGCGATTCGGCCACGCTCAGCGTTCGCCGACCGTCATGCTCGACCGCGAAGGCGATGTCGGGCCGGGCGAGCGCCAGCCGGCGTACCACGTCGAGACAGGCACCGTATTCCGCGCGCGGCGAGCGCAGGAACTTGCGCCGCGCCGGTACGCGCGCGAACAGCCCCTCGACCACGACCCGCGTCCCCGGCGGCAATGCGGCTGGCTCCTCGCGCACCACCACGCCGTTGTCGACCACGCGCGCCCAGCCGTCCGCGCCCGCCGGCCGGCTCTCAATCGTCACGCGCGCGACGCTCGCGATCGAGGGCAGCGCCTCGCCGCGGAAACCCAGCGTCTCGACCCGGTCGATGTCCTCGTGCGGCAGCTTGGAGGTCGCGTGACGCTCCAGCGCGAGCGCGATCTCGGCGGGCGCCATGCCGCAACCGTCATCGGTCACCGCGATCCGCTCGACCCCGCCCGCGGCAAGTTCAACCGCGATACGCGTGGCGCCGGCGTCGATCGCGTTCTCGATCAATTCCTTCAACGCACTGGCCGGTCTTTCCACCACTTCACCGGCGGCGATCCGGTTGACCAGATGCTCGGGCAGACGACGTATTGACACGGTGGTGTCCCTAGCCCAAGCGGCCTCATCCCGCGACCTGAAAGATTGAATTCGCGAAGCCGCCCGCGTGGCTTCGACGGGCCGGGCACAGGCAAGAACCGCCGGCCAACGGCGCCATACGGAACGCAGCTCACATGGTCTTCTCGCGCTTGTTCAAGATGTCCTCGCACGACATGGCGATCGATCTCGGAACGGCGAACACCGTCGTCTACGTCCGCGGTCGCGGCATCGTGCTCAACGAACCGTCGGTCGTCGCCGTCGAGACGATCAACGGGCAGAAGCGCGTGAAGGCGGTCGGCGACGACGCCAAGCTGATGATGGGCAAGACGCCGGGCACGATCGAGGCGATCCGTCCCTTACGCGACGGCGTCATCGCTGACATCGACGTCGCCGAGCAGATGATCAAATATTTCATCGAGAAGGTGCACGGTCAGCGCCGCTTCATGCGCTGGCCCGAGATCGTGATCTGCGTGCCCTCGGGCTCGACCAAGGTGGAGCGCCGCGCGATCCGCGACGCGGCGCAGAACGCGGGCGCGAGCCAGGTGTGGCTGATCGAGGAGCCGATGGCGGCCGCGATCGGCGCCGACATGCCGGTGACCGAGCCGGTCGGCAGCATGGTGGTCGACATTGGCGGCGGCACGACCGAGGTCGCGGTGCTGAGCTTGCGCGGCCTCGCCTACACCACCTCCGTCCGCGTCGGTGGCGACAAGATGGACGAGGCGATCGTGTCCTACGTGCGTCGCAACCACAATCTGCTGATCGGCGAGGCCACGGCCGAGCGGATCAAGCAGGAACTCGGCTGCGCCAAGCCGCCGGTCGACGGGATCGGCAAGACGGTGTTCGTCAAGGGCCGCGACCTCGTCAACGGCGTGCCGAAGGAAATCCCGATCACCCAGGCGCAGATCGCCGAGGCGGTCAGCGAGCCGGTCGCCGCGATCGTCGACGGCGTGCGCATTGCGCTGGAGAACACCGCGCCCGAACTCGCCGCCGATATCGTCGACCAGGGCATCGTCCTGACCGGTGGCGGCGCGCTGCTGCAGGGGCTCGACGAGGTGTTGCGCGACGAGACCGGCCTGCCCGTGACCATCGCCGACGATCCGCTGATCTGCGTCGCGATCGGCACCGGACGCGCGCTGGAGGATCCGATGTTCCGCG
>NZ_JBELMJ010000002.1:39533-147838 GCF_042095875.1 Sphingomonas sp. | reverse complement strand
TGCTCGTCATGGCCCCTTCCTCTCAGGAGTTGGGGCCTCCCACAAACCCGGGGCGATTCAATGCGACGGAGCGCGTTAGGGGCGAGGATGCGAACTCGCGGAGAAGTGGAGCGACATGCAGTGCATCTCGCGCGCGCAGGCCTACGCGCATGCCCCAGCCGCAGAGGCAATCGGATCGCTCCACCTGCCGCGGTCGTGAGACCTCTAGCAAGCGCGCGCCGAGCATCGCCTGCAGATCGACTTCTCGCATCGGCGAGCCATTGCTTGTCCTGCGTGATATGTCCACCTAAGCCGCGAGTAGCCGGCTGCAGACGATTGTCCGCGATACTGCTGCATGCCGCCAAGCGAAGCGAGCGACGGCTTCAGTGTGGTCGCAAAATAGGTAAGACGCTGGCGGATAACCAATGCTGCATTGAAATCGAGCGTGGCCGCAGCATGTCGGATGCAAGGGCCGCACGTCGTGACCGCCAACCCCGCTGCCTAATCAAAGCAGCCCCAACTAGGTCCCACGTGGGTTCCCAAGCCAGCGCCCGTTAGCCTCGGCCGCCGCCGCTTTCCTCGCGGAAGCGTGTCAAGAAGGATGGTGCCGCCTACAGGACTCGAACCTGTGACCCCCGCATTACGAATGCGATGCTCTACCAGCTGAGCTAAGGCGGCCTGGTGCGCCCGTGTGTGGGCGAGGCGCGGCGCTTAGCAGGCGTGGGGGTGGGTGACAAGCGGGATCGTCGCGGCCGTCTGCCGGGCGAACGGCGCGGCCGCGCGGGTCCACGGTTTACGTGGCGTTTACGGGTGCGCGCGCATGTCGGTCGCGAACGATCGCGCACCTTGGCTGGCGACGTCGTCGGGAAAGAGCAGGTTATGGAAAGCGCGCGCGGGACCGATGGCGATCGGGGCGGCATCCGCCAGGACAACGACCCGCTGGACAGCGGCGTGGGTGAGCCGCAGGTCAAGATCGGCAGCGACGAGCGGCGCATGCACGTGCGCGCCTACAACCACTGGGTGTCGCTGCTGCGCGACCGGCCGTTCCCGACGATCGCCGACCTCGACCCCGCGAGCATCGCCGACTTCGGTCCGCACAGCGTGCTGCTCGATTTCGGCGACGGACTCGACGATCCCGCGATCCAGTTCCTCGGCACCGCGCTCCGCGCCGAGTGCGGCGTCGACAAATCGATCGCCAGCATCGCGCAGGTCCCGCCGCGCTCGCTGCTGTCGCGGCTGACCGACCATTACCTGCAGATCATCGCCAACCGTGCGCCCGTCGGGTTCGAGGCCGAGTTCGTCGGCATCCGCGGGCACAGCACCTTCTACCGCGGCATCCTGATGCCCTTCTCCTCCAACGGCGAGGCGATCGACTTCATCTACGGCGTGATCAACTGGAAGGAGATGGTCAGCGTCGACGCGCAGTCTCGGCTCGACGCGGAGCTGGCGAGTGCAGTCCGTGCCGCGCCCCGCGCCGCCGATCTGTCGCCGGTATGGGCCGACGGGCCGAGCGCGGCACCCGTGCTGCTGCCCGGCGACGACACCGACCTGGCCGAGCGACTGGCGCTGGCGCGCGAGAGCGCGGCGGCGGCGCGGGTCGCGAACGCGCGCGGGCGTGTCGCGCGGTTCCGCGCGATCGGCCGGGCACACGATTTCGCGCGCGCCGCCGAGCGTGCGCCCGAGCGCTTCGCCGACCTGCTTGCCGACGCCGGGCTGAGCGAGCACGCGCGCGCGCCGCTCGGCGCGGTCGCCCGGCTCGTGTTCGACGCCGACGAGCAGCCCGCCGCACCGCGCGAGATCGCCGAAGCGCGCGCGGTTCTGTCCTTCGCGCGCCGCCGCGACGTGCCGGAGGGCGCGCTGCCGCGCTTGATCGAGGCGACGCCCGGCGGCGTGCGCGGCATGGTGGCGGCCGAGCGTGTCGCACGCCGGCGCGACGCCGCGCGCCGCAACGACCTGCCGTTGTCGGCGCGCCGCGCGGTCGCGCAACTGTCGCCAGGCACGGTCGAGGCCGGGGTAGCCGCGGGCGAGCCGGTGGTGCTGCTCGGCCGCGCCGCTGCCGACGGTGCGATCGACATCGTCGGGGCGACCACCGACGATGCGCTGTCCAGGCGGGTGCTGGCGCGACTGCGCTAGTGCCGCGCGGTCGCTCGGCGGACGTCGGGTCGGGCCGCTGATCGAGCGTTTGGTGAAGGCGTGACAGCGCCATCGCGCCCTCCGCCAAGAAAGCACTATTGGAGCAGCGACGATCTCCACCTCGTGGCGGTCGTTTCGGCCTATCACGAGCGCTCCAGAGACGCCGTCAGTTCGTTGTGCCCTACCCCCCGGATCACCCAGGGCACCAACCCACTCGCCGGCCGCTCCCGCGCTATCCCCGCCGCGCGGCGGGGGTTGAGATAGGACCGCGACCGGCGCATAGCCGCGGTGATGGCGAGGAAGTTACAGATGATACTGTTCGACACGCTGGCGGCGCGTCTCACCCACGGCGCACTTCCCGACGAGCTGCTCGATTTCACCCCGCAAGAGCAGGCGAGCGCCGCCGAGTTCCTGATCGCGACCGGCGCGACGCGCGCGCCCGGCACGCCCGCGATCGCGCTGGAGCCGCTGCCGGGCGACGGCGGCCCGCGGCAGATGCGCGTCGGGATCGTCAACGACGACATGCCGTTCCTGGTTGATTCGATCGCCGCCGCGATCGGCGCGCGCGACATCGCGATCGAGCGCATCCTCCACCCGGTGGTCCAGGTGTCGCGCGACGAGAGCGGCGCGCTGACCGCGATCGACGTCGACGGCGGCCTGCGCGAGTCGATGATCTACCTGGAAATGGACCGCGCCGACGCGCGCGACCGGCGCGAGCTGGTCGAGGAGCTGGCGTCCGTCCTCGCCGACGTGCGCGCGGCGACCCGCGACTGGCGCGCGATGCAGGCGGCGCTGGCGCACGACGCGGGTACGCTGGACGACACCGGCGGCGACGCGGAGGGCGCGAGCCTGCTGCGCTGGTTCCTCGACCGCCATTTCACCTTGCTCGGGCATCAGCGCTGGAACGTGTCGGGCGGCGACGACGTGGACGGTGCGCTCGGCATCATGCGCAACGCGCACGCGGTGCCGTTCCTCGCCGATCGCTCGCGCCACCTGGCGGTGGAGTGGTTCCAGGCGGGCAACAAGGCGCCGCTGCTGCTGAAATCGAGCCTGATCTCGCCCGTCCACCGCCGCGTCCCGCTCGACCTGCTGGTCGTGCCCGTCATGCAGGCCGGGCGCGTGACCGGCCTGTCGATCACCGCCGGGCTGTGGACCTCGGCCGCGCTCAACGCGCCGCCGCGCAGCGTGCCGGTGCTGCGTCAGCGGCTGGCCGAGTTCGAGGACAAGTTCGGCTTCGATCCCGCGGGGCACACGGGCAAGGCGCTGATGCACGCGCTCGCCTATTTGCCGCACGACCTGCTCACCGCGGTCGATCCCGCCGCGGTGGAGCGGCTCGCGCTCAGCGCGATGAGCCTCGCCGACCGTCCGCGGCCCAAGCTGGTGCTGGTGCGCTCCGCGCTCGCGCGGCACCTGTTCGCGTTCGTGTGGCTGCCGCGCGACGACGTCACCACCGCGCGCCGCAGCGCGATCGGCGAGATGCTGTCGGAGGCGGCGGGCGGGCCGGTGATCAACTGGTCGATTAGCCTGGAGGATCAGGTGATCGCGCTGCTGCGCTTCACACTCGACCTGCGCGAGGGCGGGCGCGTGCCCGATGCCGCGCCGCTCGACCAGCGGCTGGCGCGCATGGTGCGCGGCTGGGTGCCCGACGTCGAGGCGGCACTCGCCGAGCGCGTGCCCGCGCCGCGCGCCGCGCGGCTCGCGCTGCGCTGGGCGGCGGCATTCCCGCCCAATTACCGCAACGTGTCCAACGCGGATGAGGCGGCGCAGGACATCCTGCGCTTGTCGCAACTGGACGGCGAGGGCGATCGGCAGGTCCACCTCTACCCGACGATCGCGGGCGAGGATCACCGGCTCAAGATCTACAAGCTGCACGGCGCGCTGGCGCTGTCCGACGCGGTACCGGTGCTGGAGAATTTCGGCTTCCGCGTGGTCGGCGAACTGCCGACGCGGCTGCGCGAGGCAGACAACGCCTTCGTGCATGATTTCGTCGTAGAGGCGCCCGACGCGGCGTTCGACGACCAGCCCGCGGTGCTGGAGGGCGCGATCGCCGCGGCGCTGCGCGGTTACGCGGAGAATGACGCCTTCAACAGCCTGGTCGTCGCCGCCGGGCTCTCCCCGCAGGCGACCGTGCTGTTCCGCGCCTGGTACCGGTATCTGCGCCAGGCCGGGCTGACCTACACCATGTCGACCGTTGTCGACACGCTGGCGCGCAACACCGACCTCTCGCGCGCGCTGATCGCGCGGTTCCACGCGCTGCACGACCCGTCGTTCGACGGCGACGCGGGCGAGAGCGACGACGAGATCACGCGCGCGCTCGACGCGGTGTCGGGGATCGACGACGATCGCATCCTGCGCAGCTTCCGCGCGGTGATCAACGCGACGCTGCGCACCAACGCCTTTACTCCAGCCGCGAACGAGGCGCTGGCGTTCAAGCTCGACAGCGCAGCTGTGCCCGGGCTGCCCAAGCCGCTGCCGTGGCGCGAAGTGTGGGTCTATTCCCCGCGGGTCGAGGGCATCCACCTGCGCGCCGGCCCCGTCGCGCGCGGCGGCCTGCGCTGGTCCGACCGCCGCGACGATTTCCGCACGGAAATCCTCGGGCTGATGAAGGCGCAGCGCGTCAAGAACGCGGTCATCGTGCCGACGGGCGCGAAGGGCGGCTTCTACGCCAAGCAGCTGCCGTCTCCCGCCAACCGCGAAGCGTGGCTGGCGGAGGGGACCGAGGCGTATCGCATCTTCATCCGTACCTTGCTGTCGATCACCGACAACATCGTCGGCACCGGCGTCGTTCACCCCGACGGCGTGGTGATCCGCGACGGCGAGGACCCGTATTTCGTCGTCGCCGCCGACAAGGGGACCGCGACGTTCAGCGACGTCGCCAACGCGCTGGCGCTGGAACGCGACTTCTGGCTGGGTGACGCCTTCGCCAGCGGCGGCAGCGTCGGTTACGACCACAAGGCGATGGGAATCACCGCCAAGGGCGCGTGGGTGTCGGTCCAGCGCCACTTGGCCGAGCGCGGGGTGGACGTGCAGTGTCAACCGATCCGCGTCGTCGGCTGCGGCGACATGTCGGGCGACGTGTTCGGCAACGGCATGCTCTTGTCCAAGGCGATCAAGCTGGTCGCCGCCTTCGACCACCGCCACATCTTCCTCGATCCGAACCCCGACCCTGAGACGAGCTGGAACGAGCGCGCGCGCATGTTCGCGCTGCCGCGCTCGTCCTGGGCGGATTATTCCGCGCCCGTGTCGGCGGGCGGCGGCGTCCACAGCCGTGCCGCCAAGTCGATCGCGATCACGCCCGAGGTCGCCGCCGCGCTCGACGTCCCCGTCGGCGACATGGAGCCGTCGCTGCTGATCGCCGCGATCCTGAAGTCGCCGGTCGACCTGATCTGGTTCGGCGGCATCGGCACCTACGTGAAGGCGGCGGCGGAGAACAACGCCACCGTCGGCGATCCCGCCAACGACCGCCAGCGCGTCGACGCGGAGGAACTGCGCGCGATCGCGATCGGCGAGGGCGCGAACCTGGGCGTGACGCAGGCGGCGCGCATCGCCTTCGCCGCGCGCGGCGGGCGAATCAACACCGACTTCATCGACAATTCGGCCGGCGTCGACTGCTCGGACAACGAGGTCAACATCAAGATCGCCTTGAACCGCGAGATGACCGAGGGCCGGCTCGCGTACGAGGACCGCAACGCGCTGCTCGCCAGCATGACCGACGACGTCGCGCACCTCGTGCTGGAGGACAACCGGCTCCAGACGCTCGCGCTGTCGATCGCGGAAGGATCGGGCAACGAGGCCGCGCAGGCGGTGCCGAGCTACGTCCGCGTGATGGAAGTGTTCGAGGAGGCCGGGCGGCTCGACCGCCGCGTGGAAGGGCTCGCCTCCAACGTCGACTTCCTGCGCCGCGGCGTCGACGGGCGCGGGCTGACCCGCCCCGAGCTGGCGGTGTTGCTCGCCACCGCCAAGCTCGCGCTGCAGGACGCGATCGAGGCGAGTTCGCTCGGGACCGATCCCGCGCTCCTGCCCGACCTCCACGCCGCCTTCCCGGCTGCGATGCAGGAACGGTTCGCGGACGCGATCGACCAGCATCGGCTCCGCGGTGAGATCGTCGCGACCAAGCTCGCCAATCGCATCGTCAATCGCATCGGCATCCTCCACCCGTTCGAGCTGGCGGAAGAGGAGGGCGCGGCGCTGTCCGACATCGCGGCGATGTTCGTCGTCGCGGAGCGTCAGTTCGGCCTCGCCGAGCTGTGGCGCGAGATCGAGCAGACCGCGATGCCCGAGGCGGCGCGCTACGCCTTGTTCGACGAGGTCGCGGTCGCGACGCGCTCGCACGTCGCCGATCTGCTGCGCGTCGAGGCACCGGGCACGATGCCCTCGGCGGTGCTCGAGCGGCTCGGGCGCGGGATCGCGCGGCTCGACGCCGCGGCGCGCGACCTCCTGCTCGACGAGGCGCAGGCGCAGAGCCGCCGCATCGCCGCGACGCTGGAGGCGACGGGCGCGCCCGCCGACCTCGTTGCGCGCGCCGTGCGGTTGTTCGAGCTCGACGGCGTCGTCGGGCTCGCCGACCTGGGCGGTCGCTCGGGGATCGACGAGACGCGGATCGCGCGCGCGTTCACGCATCTGGGGCAGGCGCTCGGGCTCGACTGGGCGCAGTCGACTTCGGCGCGGATCACCTCGAGCGATCCGTGGGAGCGGTTGCTGATCGCGGGGCTGGCGCGCGATTTCCAGCAGCTGCGGCTCGACTTCCTCGGCCGCACCGCCAACGGCGCGCCGGAGAAGGCGGTGGCGCGCTGGCTCGCCGACAATGCCGCGCGCGTCGGGCAGTTCAAGGCGGTGGTCGACCGCGCGCGCCACGCGCCCGCGCCCAATGCCGCGATGCTCGCGCAGATCGCGGGGCAGGCGCGCGTGCTGCTGGGGCGGTGACGGAGCGGGATCGGTCGGGCCACGCGCCCGGCCGGTCCGAGCGGCGCCGGTCGCTTTTCGCGTGCGAAAGGCAGTTGCACGCCGCGATCAACGTCGCTAGTGGCAGCGCTCGGTCGCGCGCGACCGGGCCGGGCGGGGCTGTAGCTCAGATGGGAGAGCGCTGCAATCGCACTGCAGAGGTCAGGGGTTCGATTCCCCTCAGCTCCACCACCCCGCCACCTTCCCGCATCACCAACCGGCGTCGGGCTGGCTGAGATAGACCTGCTCCTCGGGCGACGACGCGCGCCCCAGCGCGGCATTGCGCGACGGGAACCGGCCGAAGCGCGCCTGTACGTCGCGGTGATCGCGCGCGAAGGCGAGCGCCTCCTCCTCCCCCAGTTGCTCGAACTTCTCGACCGACAGCGCCTGTAGCGCCGCATCCTCCGCGTGCATCAGCGGCATGTAGAGGAACTGCCGTTGCTCGGGCGTGTAGCGCTCCTCCCACCCGTGCTCGACCGCCAGCAGCGTCAGCTCGCGCGCCAGCGCGTCGGCGGCGAACGCCTCCGCTTCACCGCGGTGGATGTTGCGCGAGAACTGATCGAGCAGGACGATCGCGGCGAGCAGCGCCTCGGGCGTGTCGCGCCAACCCGCCGCGTCGCTCGCCAGCACCGCGTCGCGCGCGGGCCCGAACCGTTCGGCGATCGTGCGGTCGAGCGCATCGTCCTTCGCGAAACGCTGCTCGGGCGTGACCTCCTCGAACCAGAAGTCGAGCACGTCCCCCGGCTGGACCGTCACCGCAGCGCCGCCGCGACCGCGTCGAGCAGGGTCACGCCCGCGAGCGGCCCGAAGATCAGCATGATGAGGTTGAACACGACGATGTTGCGCATCACCCGCGCCTGCTTGGCCGTCAGCCGGCGGATCGGTCGCTCGGGCTGCCACGGCGGGGGCGGGGGCCAGTGGCGGTTGTCGACGAACATGCTCGCGTCTCCTCACCCGCGCCAACGCGCGAGGCGCACATAGATACCGCCGCCAAACCAGCGCTTTCAACCCCGCGAGCAGATCATTGTCGCAGGCGCGCGGTCGCGTCCGCATATGTTGGGTAACAGGCGCCCCAGTTTCGGCACCCAAGACGAGGACATGAAATGGCGCCCGACCAGCGCACGCTGACCCATCTCGACCGGCTCGAGGCCGAGGCGATCCACATCATGCGCGAGGTGGTGGCGGAGTGCGAGCGTCCGGTGATGCTCTACTCGGTCGGCAAGGACTCGGCGGTCATGCTGCATCTGGCGCGCAAGGCGTTCTATCCCTCGCCGCCGCCGTTCCCGCTGCTCCACGTCGACACGACGTGGAAGTTTCGCGACATGTACGCGATGCGCGACCGCATGGCGCGCGAGAGCGGGATGGAGCTGCTCGTTCATCGCAACTCCGACGCGGAGGCGCGCGGCATCAATCCGTTCGACCACGGCGCGCTCCACACCGATCTGTGGAAGACCGAGGGCCTGAAGCAGGCGCTCGACCTTCACGGCTTCGACGCCGCGTTCGGCGGCTCGCGCCGCGACGAGGAGAAGAGCCGCGCGAAGGAGCGCGTCTTCTCGTTCCGCTCGGCCAATCACCGCTGGGACCCGAAGAACCAGCGGCCCGAGCTGTGGAACCTCTACAATGCGCGGAAAGCGAAAGGTGAGAGCATCCGCGTGTTCCCGATCTCCAACTGGACCGAGCTCGACATCTGGCAGTATATCGCCGCCGAGGACATTCCGATCGTCCCGCTCTACTTCGCCGCACCGCGCCCGACCGTGGAGCGCGACGGCACGCTCTTGATGGTCGACGACGAGCGTTTCAGGCTCCTACCGGGCGAGCAGCCCGTGACGCGCTCGATCCGCTTCCGCACATTGGGCTGCTACCCCCTGACCGGCGCGGTCGAGAGCAAGGCGGCGACCCTGCCCGACGTGATCCGCGAGATGCTGCTCACCACCACCTCCGAGCGGCAGGGCCGCGCGATCGACCGCGACGCAGGCGACGCCAGCATGGAGAAGAAGAAACAGGAGGGGTACTTTTGACGCGCCACGTCATGCGAAGCGTGGCCGCGGACATCGGCGTCACCCGCCGGGTGACGAGGCGTCAACCCCGGCGCAGGCCGGGGTCCCGCGCCCAGCAGTCGTACGCCCGCGCACTGCGCCCCTCCGCCAGCCACCCGGCCCGAGCCGACGAGACCGACCGATGACCGCCTACACCCCTGACGCGCTGATCGCCGACGACATCCACGCCTATCTCGACCGGCACCAGAACAAGACCTTGCTGCGCTTCATCACCTGCGGGTCGGTCGACGACGGCAAGTCGACGCTGATCGGGCGGCTGCTGTACGATTCCAAGACGATCTTCGAGGACCAGCTCGCCGCGCTGGAGGCGGATTCGAAGCGCGTCGGCACGCAGGGTGGCGAGATCGACTTCGCGCTGCTGGTCGATGGCCTTGCCGCCGAGCGCGAGCAGGGGATCACGATCGATGTCGCTTACCGCTTCTTCTCGACCACGGCGCGCAAGTACATCGTCGCCGACACGCCGGGGCACGAGCAGTACACCCGCAACATGGTGACCGGCGCGTCGACCGCCGACCTGGCGGTGATCCTGGTCGACGCGCGCAAGGGCGTGCTGACGCAGACGCGGCGCCACTCCTACCTCGCGCACCTCGTCGGCATCCGTCACGTCGTGCTCGCGGTCAACAAGATGGACCTGATCGGCTACGACCGGGCGCGCTTCGACGCGATCGTCGCCGATTACCGCGCCTTCGCGGCGTCGATCGGCATCACCGACTTCACCGCCATCCCGATCTCGGGCTTTCGCGGCGACAACGTGACCGCGCCGTCGGCGAACACGCAATGGTACGATGGCCCGACGCTGATCGCGCATCTCGACAGCGTCGAGGTCGACCAGCACGCCGACGCCGTGCGGGCGTTTCGCATGCCGGTGCAGTGGGTCAATCGCCCCAACCTCGACTTCCGCGGCTTCTCCGGGCTGATCGCCAGCGGCAGCGTGCGTCCGGGCGACGCGGTGCGCGTGCTGCCCTCGGGGCGGACCAGCACGATCGCGCGGATCGTCACGCTCGGCGGCGACCAACATCGAGCGATCGCGGGCCAGTCGGTCACGCTGACGCTCGCCGACGAGATCGACTGCTCGCGCGGCGACGTGATCGCCGCCGCCGACGCCCCGCCGGAGAGCGCCGACCAGTTCGAAGCGACGATCGTGTGGATGGCGGACGAGGCATTGCTGCCCGGCCGCGGTTACTGGCTGAAACTCGGCACGCAGACCGTCACCGCGAATGTCCAGCCGCCCAAGTACCAGGTCAACGTCAACACGCTGGAGCGGCTCGCGGCCAAGACGCTCGACCTGAACGCGATCGGCGTCGCCAACCTCTCGACCGACCGCCCGCTGGTGTTCGAGCCGTATTCGAGCGAGCAACGCGCGGCCAACAAGACGCTCGGCGGCTTCGTGCTGATCGACAAGTTCACCAACGCGACCGTCGCCGCGGGCATGATCCACTTCGCGCTCCGCCGCGCGCAGAACGTTCACTGGCAGGCGACCGACACCGCGCGCGAGCATCACGCGGCGCTCAAGAACCAGCAGCCCGCCGTGCTGTGGTTCACCGGGCTGTCGGGGGCGGGCAAGTCGACGATCGCCAATCTGGTCGAGAAGAAGCTGGCGCGAATGAACCGCCACACCTTCCTGCTCGACGGCGACAACGTGCGTCACGGGTTGAACCGCGACCTTGGCTTCACCGACGCCGACCGGGTCGAGAACATCCGCCGCGTCGGCGAGGTCGCCAAGCTGATGACCGATGCGGGGCTGATCGTCATCACCGCGTTCATCTCGCCGTTCCGCTCCGAACGTGACATGGTGCGCGGCATGATGAAGCCGGGCGAGTTCATCGAGGTCCACATCGACACGCCGCTCGCCGACGCGGAGGCGCGCGACGTGAAGGGGCTCTACGCCAAGGCGCGCGCGGGCCAGCTCAAGAACTTCACCGGCATCGACAGCCCGTACGAGCCGCCGGAGACGCCCGAGATCCGCATCGATACGCGCCGCATGACGCCCGACGAGGCGGCCGACGCGATCGTCGCCAGACTGATACCGTGATGGGGCTGATCCCGTGAACGAAACGCCGCTCGCGCTCGCGGCGGTGGCGCCGCCGCCGGGGCTGGAGGACGACGCCGCGCTCGCGCGCCACATCGCCGAGCACGCCGGCGCGATCCTGCTCGCCGCGCGCGCGTCCAGCCTGTTCTCCGGCGCCGCGCTCGGCCAGGCGGGCGACCGCGTCGCCAATGCCTTCATCATGGAAGCTTTGCGCCACAACCGCCCCGACGACGCGATCCTGTCGGAGGAGGAGCGCGACAGCGAGGTGCGGCTGTCGGCGCGGCGCGTGTGGATCGTCGACCCGCTCGACGGCACGCGCGAGTATGGCGAGGGGCGCGACGACTGGGCAGTCCACGTCGCCTTGGCGATCGGCGGAGAACCGCTGATCGGCGCGGTGGCGCTGCCCGCGGTGTCGCTGACGCTCTGCTCGGCGCGGCCCGGCGGGCTGTGCGACGCGCCCGACCGGCTGCGCATGCTGGTCAGCCGCTCGCGCCCCGCGCCCGAGGCGCTGGCGGTGGCCGAGGCGCTCGACGCCGCGCTGATCCCGATGGGGTCGGCGGGCGCGAAGGCGATGGCCGTGGTGCGTGGGCAAGCCGACATCTACCTCCACACCGGCGGGCAGTATGAGTGGGACAATTGCGCCCCCGCCGCGGTCGCGCGCGCCGCCGGGCTCCACGTCAGCCGCGCCGACGGCACGCCGCTGGTCTACAACCGCGCGAACACTTGGCTGCCCGACCTGCTGATCTGCCGCCCCGAACTTGCCGCGCCGGTGCTGGACGCCTACGCGCGCTTCACCGCCCGCCGGTAGCGCGGTAACCCTCAGCCCTCCGCCGGCCGCCGCTTCATCATCGCCGCGCGGCGGCAGATCGCGACCAGCTCGCCGCGCTGGTTGGTCATGCGGTGCTCGAACTCGACGATGCCGACCGCCGGGTTGGACTTGCTCTCACGGATCGACACGACCTCGCTCGCCGCCTGCAGCGTGTCGCCGTGGAACACCGGCTTGGGAAAGCGCGTGTCGCTCATCCCCAAGTTGCCGACCGTGGTGCCGAGCGTCGTGTCCTGCACCGACATGCCGATCATCAGCCCCAGCGTGAACAGGCTGTTGACCAGCGGCTTCCCCCACTCGCTCTTCTCCGCGAAGTCGAAGTCGATATGGAGCGGCTGCGGGTTCATCGTCAGCAGGCTGAAGCTCATGTTGTCATACTCGGTCACCGTGCGGCGCAGCGGGTGGGTGAAGGTCTGCCCGACCGAAAATTCCTCGAACCACAAGCCCATCGTCGTCTCTCCTGATCGTAGCGCCGCGTCCTGCCGCGACCTGCCGAACCGCGCCAGCCTTTCGTCGCGGGACCCGCAACGAAGCGGTCCCGATGGACGTTGATAGGGCTTACTGGAGTGCATATCCGACATGACTGAATTTACCACCTCGCGCGGCAACGGCGGCGAGACGCATCAGCAGGCGTCGGGCGACGCGCCCGTCCTCACCACCAATCACGGCGTGCCGATCAGCGACAATCAGAATAGCCTGAAATCGGGCAAGCGCGGGCCGACGCTGCTCGAGGATTTCGTGCTGCGCGAGAAGATCTTCCACTTCGACCACGAGCGTATCCCGGAACGGATCGTCCACGCGCGCGGCTCCGGCGCGCACGGCGTGTTCGAGGCGACCGCTGACATCTCCGACCTGTCGAAGGCCGCGGTATTCCGCAAGGGCGAGCAGACCGAGGTATTCGTGCGCTTCTCGACCGTCGCGGGTGGCGCGGGCTCGGTCGACACCCCGCGCGACGTGCGCGGCTTCGCGGTGAAGTTCTACACCAGCGAGGGCAATTGGGACCTCGTCGGCAACAACATCCCCGTGTTCTTCATCCAGGACGCGATCAAGTTCCCCGACCTGATCCACGCGGTGAAGATGGAGGCCGACCGCGCCTACCCGCAGGCGGGCAGCGCGCACGACACCTTCTGGGACTGGGCGAGCCTCATGCCCGAGAGCACGCACATGCTGATGTGGGCGATGTCCGACCGCACGCTGCCGCGATCCTTGCGCATGATGGAGGGCTTCGGCGTCCACACGTTCAAGCTGGTGAACGCGGAAGGCCATGCCAGCTTCGTCAAGTTCCACTGGAAGCCGCGGCTGGGGCTGCACTCGACGATCTGGGACGAGGCGCTGAAGCTCCAGGCCGCCGACAACGATTACCACCGCCGCGACCTGTGGGAGGCGATCGACACCGGCGCCTATCCGCAATGGGATCTCGGCATCCAGGTGTTCGACCAGGCGTTCGCCGACGCGCAGCCGTACGACGTGCTGGACGCGACCAAGCTGATCCCGGAGGAGGACGTGCCCGTCCGCGTGATCGGCACGCTGACGCTCAACCGCAACCCGGACAATTTCTTCGCCGAAACCGAGCAGGTCGCGTTCCTGCCGACGAACATCGTGCCGGGCATCGACTTCTCGAACGATCCGCTGCTGCAGGGGCGGCTGTTCAGCTATCTCGACACGCAGAACTCGCGGCTGGGGACGACCAACTTCCACCAGATCCCGATCAACGCCCCGCGCTGCCCGATGCACAATTTCCAGCGCGACGGTAAGATGCAGGTCCACGTGCCGAAGGGCCGCGCCAATTACGAGCCCAACAGCCTCGCCGCGCACGGCGAGGACGGCGGCGCGCGCGAGAGCGAGGCGGGCTTCGCGACTGTCAACGCCGCGACCGGCGCGGACGAGCAGGGCGACAAGCTGCGCGTCCGGTCGGAGACGTTCGCCGACCATTACAGCCAGGCGCGGCTGTTCTACCGCTCGCAGGACGCGCACGAGCAGGCGCACATCGCCTCGGCATTCGTGTTCGAACTATCCAAGGTCGGCGTGCTCGACCAGGTACCGCCGCGCATGGTCGCCAATTTGCGCAACGTCGACGAGGACCTGGCGCAGCGCGTCGCCGATGGCATCGGTATTCCGCTGCCCGACAAGGCGGCGGCGGCGAAGGAGCCGGTCGACATGGCACCGTCCGACGCGCTGTCGATCCACAAGAACATGAAGCCGACGCTGGAGGGGCGCAGCGTCGGCATCCTGATCCACGACGGCACCGATGCGGCCGAACTCGACGCGCTGATCGCGGCGGTCGAGGGCGAGGGGGGCAAGGCGGTGATCGTCGCGCCCAAGGTCGGTGGCGCCAAGCTGTCGGACGGCTCGATGCGCAAGGCCGACGGGCAGCTCGCCGGCTCGCCGAGCCAGATCTTCGACGCGGTCGCGATCCTGCTGTCGGACGAGGGCGCGAAGGCGCTGATGAAGGAGGGCGCCGCGGTGCAGTTCGCAATGGACGCGTTCGGCCACCTGAAGGCGATCGGCGCGAGTGCTGCCGCCAAGCCGCTGCTCGACAAGGCGGGGGTCGAGCCCGACGCGGGCGTCACCGACACCGGCAGCGCGTTCGTCGACGCGGCCCGGCACCGCTTCTACGACCGCGAGCCGAGCGTCCGCATGCTCGCCTGACCGGGGTCCGCCGGGCGGCAACACCGCCGCCCGGCACCCGACGCGTTTACATATCCTTGGCACCCGCTCCGTTACGGCGGCATAGTAAGGCTTGGTGGCTGGCGCTCCGCCGGCCACGTGGCTAAGCCGCCCATCACCGCCGCGTCACCGCGGCGGCACTGCGTCCAACGGGGGTAATATCACCAACATGCGCGTCACCATGATCGGCTCGGGCTATGTCGGCCTCGTCTCGGGCGCCTGCTTCGCCGATTTCGGCCACGACGTGGTCTGCGTCGACAAGGACCAGGGCAAGATCGATAAGTTGCTCGCGGGGGTGATGCCGATCTTCGAGCCGGGGCTGGACGAGCTGGTCGCGCGCAACGTCGAGGCGGGGCGGCTGCGCTTCACCACCGACCTGCCCGAGGGCGTGCGCGACTCCGACGCGGTGTTCATCGCGGTCGGCACGCCGTCCCGGCGCGGCGACGGGCACGCCGACCTGTCATACGTCTACGCCGCGGCCGAGGAGATCGCCGCCGCGCTGACCGGCTTCACCGTGATCGTCGACAAGTCCACCGTCCCCGTCGGCACCGGCGACGAGGTCGAGCGGATCATCCGCGAGGCGAACCCCGACGCGGACTTCGCGGTGGCGAGCAACCCCGAGTTCCTGCGCGAGGGTGCGGCGATCGACGACTTCAAGCGTCCCGACCGCATCGTGATCGGCTCGGACGACCAGCGCGCGCTTGCGGTGCTGCGCAACGTCTATCGCCCGCTCTACCTCAACAAGTCGCCGATCGTGGAGATGAGCAGGCGCGCGGCCGAGCTGACGAAATACGCCGGCAACGCCTTCCTCGCGACCAAGATCACCTTCATCAACGAAATCGCCGATCTGTGCGAGAAGGTCGGCGCGAACGTGCAGGACGTCGCACGCGGCATCGGGCTCGACGGCCGCATCGGCGACAAGTTCCTCCACGCCGGCCCCGGCTACGGCGGATCGTGCTTCCCCAAGGACACGCTCGCGCTGCTGAAGACCGCGCAGGATTACGAGGCGCCGCAGCGGATCGTCGAGGCGGTGGTCGCGGTCAACGACAACCGCAAGCGCGCGATGGGGCGCAAGGTGATCGCCGCGATGGGCGGCGACGTGCGCGGCAAGTGCGTCGCGGTGCTCGGCCTCACCTTCAAACCCAACACCGACGACATGCGTGACAGCCCCGCGATTGCGGTGATCCAGGCGCTGCAGGACGCGGGCGCGACCGTCCGCGCCTTCGATCCCGAGGGTCACGAGCAGGCGAAGAAGGTGCTGGAGAACGTCCATTACTGCGATGGCGCCTATCAGACGATGGAGGGCGCCGACGCGCTGGTCATCCTGACCGAGTGGAACGCGTTCCGCGCGCTCGACCTGCGCCGCGTCAAGTCGCTGCTCAGCGCGCCCGTGCTGGTCGACCTGCGCAACATCTACCACCGCGAGCAGGTCGAGGCCGCCGGGTTCGAATACACCGCAGTCGGCCGCTAAGCCTTTTGGACCGTCATCCCTGAGCAGGTCGGGGGTGACGTGAGGCGCTCACCACACCCGCACGCACGCGCCGTGCGCGTCGCGCACCACGCGCATCTCGACCTCGTACAGCGCGCTCAGCACCTCGGCGGTGAGCACCGCGTCGGCGGCACCGTGCTCGACCACCACGCCGCCGCGCAGCGCGACCGCGTCGTCGGCGATGCGTAGCGCCAGGTCGAGGTCGTGCAGCGCCACCACCACTGCGCAGCCCGCGTCCGCCAGCGCGCGTAGTCGCCGCCCGGCGTCGAGCGCGTGGCGCGGATCGAGCCCGGCGGTCGGCTCGTCGACGATCACCACCTCAGGGCTACCCACCACCGCGCGCGCGAGCATGACGCGCGCCAGCTCGCCGCCCGACAGCTCGGTCGCGGCGCGGTTGCGCAGTGAGGTCAGGTCGAACTGCTCGAGCGTCTCCGCCACCCGCGCGCGCAGGTCGGCCGACAGCCCGCCGAACGCGGGCAGATGCGCGGTCAGCCCGAGAGCGACGACGCGCTCGACGCTGATCGGCCAGTCGACGCGCGGCGCCTGCGGCAGATAGGCCCGCCGCCGCGCCAGCGCCTGCCGCCCGACCTTTGCCAGCGGCACCTCGCCCAGCCGCACCGCGCCCGCGTCCGGCGCGATCAGCCCGGCGGCGACCGCCAGCAGCGTCGACTTGCCCGCGCCGTTCGGCCCGATCACCGCGGTCAGGCGACCGGGCGCGAACCGCGCACTCGCCTCGTGCAGCACCGCGCGCGCGCCGCGCCGCACGGTGACGGTGTCGAGCGACAGCGCGCTCACGGGCTCACCCGCCTGAGATGCAACACCAGCCACAGGAAGAACGGCGCGCCGACCGCCGCGATGAACACGCCCAGCTTGATGTCGGCGGCGAACGGCAATGTGCGCACCGCTAGGTCCGCCGCCAGCACGATCGCCGCGCCGGCAAGGCTCGCGGGCAGCAGCGTCGCGCCCGCGCGATGCGCGACCAGCGGGCGCACGACGTGCGGCGCGATCAACCCGACGAAGCCGATCGTGCCCGCCACCGCGGTTGCCGCCCCGATCCCCATCGCGGTGCCGATCAGCGCGAGCAGTCGCGCGGCGCCGACGTTCACCCCCAGGCTCTCCGCCTGCGCCTCGCCCAGCGCCAGCGCGTCGAGCGCGCGCGCGGTCGCGAACAGCATCGCCGCGCCGCCTGCGATGAACGGCCCGGCGAGCACGACGTGATCCCAGTTGCGATCGGCGAGCGACCCCATCAGCCAAGTCATGATCTCGTACGCGGCATAGGGGCTCGGCGCGAGGTTCAGCGCCAGGCTGACGCCCGCCCCGGCGATCGTCGACACCGCCACGCCCGCCAGGATCAGCGCCAGCGTGCCGCCGCTTCTGGACAAGGCCAGTGCGACCGCGATCACCGCCATCGCGCCGGCGAGCGCGAACAGCGGCGTCGCCAGCGCGAACGTCGCCGCGAACCCGTAGTAGATCGCGATCACCGCGCCCAGCGACGCCCCCGCCGACACGCCCAGCAACCCCGGCTCGGCCAGCGGATTGCGCAGCAACCCCTGCAACACCGCGCCCGACAGCCCGGTCACCGCGCCGACCAGCAGCGCCAGCACCGCCCGCGGCAGGCGGATCTCGACCACGATTTCGCGCGCCAGCGGCTCGCCCCCGCCCAGCAGCGCGCGCGCCAGCGTGGCCGGCGCGAACCAGATCGTGCCGGCGGACAGCGACGCGAGGAACAGCACCGCCACCAGCAGCGTCAGTGCAGGAACCAGCACGCGCGTCACGCCGCCGCCCTCAGCGCCGCCGCCGCGCGGCCGACCGCCGGCGTGCCGCAGATCACGCGCGATAGCGGCACGTCGATCCGCCTGGCGCGCGGCCAGCGCGTGCGCACCGCCGGGTGCTCGCGCCGGCTGTCGGCGACGCTCGCGTCGCGCTCGCCCGCGCTCATCGTGACCAGGCGGTCGGGGGCGAGCGCCAGCAACGTCTCGACGTCCGCGGGCGCGCCCGCCGGCGTCACGTCGGTGTAGCCTGCCGCGCGGATCGCGAGCGCGAGCAGCGGCGTCTCGCTCAACCCGTCGCGCGTCCACACCGCCACGCGCTCGCGCCGGGACGGGGAGGGGGCGAGGTCGCGCATCATCGCCGCGATCATTGCCTCGCCGCGCGCCTGCTCACCCAGCGCCGCCGCCAGTGTGCGGATGTTGGCGGCGATCGCGCCCGCGTCGCTCGCGTCGGGCAGCTCGATCACCGGATAGCCCAGCCGGTGCAGGATCGCGCGCCCGCCCGCGTTGGAGAAGGTGTCGGTGACGATCAGGTCGGGCCGGGTCGTCACCACTTCCTCCACCCCGCCGCGGTTGGTCGCGACCCCCCGCGCCGCCGCGACCGCGTCGGAGTAGCGCGGGTCGCGCGACAGCCACGTCACCGACGCGATCCGCGCGGGCGGCAGCAGCGCCAGCACCAGCTGGTCGGTGCACTGGTTGAGGCTCATCACCCTGACCGGCCGCGCGGGCGCAGTCCGCGGCACCGGCGCCCCCGCGCCGCACGCGGCGAGCGCGAGCGCGAGGAACACCGGCCAGCGCACCCGCCTTACAGCCGCGCCCGGATGCCGGCGTAGGCGGCGCGCCCCGCGGTGCGGAACCCCACCACCTCGCGGTAATCCTCGTCGAACAGATTCTCGACCCGGCCGTAGAGCGACAGCCCCGGCGTCAGCTGGACGTCGCCGTTCAGGTTGACCAGCGTGTAGTCGTCCAGCCGCTCGGTCGCGAAGGTCGCGAAATTGGTGTCGAGCGCGCGCCCGTTGTAGCGCACCGTCACGTTCGCGCCGAACCGGTCGTCGGGCGCGCGCCACGCCAGGTTCGCGCTGCCGATATGCTTGGGCCGGCGGATCAGCGTCGCGTCCGCCTCGTCCTCCGCGTCGAGATAGGTGTACGACCCGTCGAAGCGGAAGCCCGCGGGCAGCGCGAGGTTCGCCGACACCTCGACACCCTCGTGCGGCGATCGGCCCGCGGCATTGACCACCGTGTAGGTCGGCGCGAACACCGACACGATCTTGTCGCGCAGCACCGCGTGGAAATAGGTCACGTCGACGCGCCCGCGCCCGTCCAGGAACGACTGCTCCGCGCCCGCTTCCCAGCCGTAGGAGCGCTCGGGCTTGAGGTTGGGGTTGCCGACGAATCCGCTGGTCGGCGAGAAGCCGAACAGTTCGGAGAAGTTGGGCGCCTTGACGCCTTCGCCCCCCGCCGCGTGCACGCGCGTGCCGAAATCGAAGCGGTAGCTGCCCTGCGCGCGCCACGTGGTCGCGTTGCGGAACCGGTTGTTGTCGTCGTGCCGCACCGACGCGCCCAGCCCCAGCCGCTCGCCGACCGTCAACTGATACTGGCCGACGAAGCCCCAGTTGGTCGTGTCGCGGAACGGGTTGGCGCCGCTGATGAACGCGGAGGTGCCGCGGAACTCCTCGCGCTCGTAATCGACCGCGCCGGTGATCTGGTGCGTGACGCGGTCGCCGCCGAGCTTGAGCGATGACACGTACGATCCCTTGATCCGCCGCCCGGTGTTGCCCGACGTCTCGTTGCCTGCGTCGTCGAACAATGCGCGGTCCGTGTCGGCATATTGCGCCGACACGTCGTTGCTCCAGCGCCCGTCGGCGGTGCCGAAACGCGCGCCGAGCAGCGAGTAGAAGGCGTCGTTGCGGTACGTGCCGCCCGCGTCGATCGCGTTGCCGGTGACTGCGTAATCCTGGTCGTTCAGCTCCGCCTCGCTGTGGGTGTAGCGCACCACGCCGCGCAAGCTGACACCCGCGACTTCGTAGCCGAGCTTGCCGTTCACCGTCCCGATCCGCGACCCGATGTCGCGCGATCCGCCCGGCGCCACCACGAAGCCGCCGGTGCCCAGGTACGACCCGCCGACCGCGTAATCGACGCCCGCGAGCGTCCCGGCACCGCGCGCGGCGCCGTTGACCGTGTTGAACGAGCCTGCCTCGATCCGTCCCGCGAAGCCCGGCATCTCGCGCCCGCTCGCGGTGATGTAGTTGATCACGCCGCCGATCGCGTCCGATCCGTAGAGCGAGCTCTGCTCGCCGCGCAGCACCTCGATCCGCGCGCCCGGATCGGCGACCAGCGAGGCGAAGTCATACTCGCCCGAATAGGGATCGGCCGCCTCGATCCCGTCGATCAGGACCAGGGTATGGTTGCCTTCCGCGCCGCGGATGCGGACCTGCGTCAACCCGCCGACCGGTCCGGTGCGGTTGACCGAGACGCCCGGCACGTCGCGCAGCACGTCGGACACGACGCGCGTCTGGCGGTCGGCCAGGTCGACCGGCTTGATGACGGTCGCCGACGATCCCAGCGTCGCGGTGGAGATGCCGCCCGCGCCGCGGTTGGCGGTGACGACAACGGTGTCGGTAACGGGTGCGTCGGTGTCGGCGGGCTGGTCGGCCTGCGCGAGCTGCGCGGTGGCCGATAGCGGCAGCAGCGCGGCGGTGGTGGCGAGTGCCAGTGAAACGAACTTCATGCTTTGATCCCCTTTCGGCGTCGTGACGGACGCGCGGAAAGGGGTCGTTCGCGTGCCGAGGCGCCACGAAACCAGTCGGCGCGCGGTTGAGCGGCGGACGCGTCGCGCCACCCGGTCCACGCACCGTCGCGACCCCGAGCCGCGCGGCTTCGTCGCTCGACGAGAAAACTTCCCGTGCCCCGGCCATCCCCTGGACCAAAGCCAATGAGCGACACGCGCCGGCAGGTCTCCTGGCTCACGGGTCACGGCCCGGTGCACGGCCTTCCCAGGTTTCCCCAGTGGCTGCGAACGGCACGAACCGCCCGCCTTGTGCACCGCGCTCGCCGCTTACAGTTGCAGGGACAGCCGCGGATTGGAGGGGGAGGCCCCCTCTCACCGCATTCCCTTTCAAGCCCTCTCGGGCACCGGCGCGATCAGATGGTGCGCGGCGTCGCCGCCGTGCTCCACGCCCGGCGCCTTAGCGGATCGCGGCGGCGGAACAAGAGGGCTCAAACGCCCGGCCGCGCACCCTCGCGGTCCAGCCGCCGCCCGATCGCGACCGCCAGGTAGATGAGCGGCGGCACCAGGACCGCCGACAGCACGACCTTGGCCAGCATCTGCCCCGCCATCAGCCACCCGACCGCCGAAGTCCCGAAGGCGATGGTGATGAACAGGATCGTGTCGATGATCTGGCTCAGCGCGCTGGCGACCCCGGCGCGGAACCACAGCAGCGAATTGCCCTCGCGCCCCTTTAGCCAGGAAAAGATCGTGACGTTCAGCGTCTGCGACACGCCGTAGGCGATGATCCCGCCCAGCCAGATCCAAGGCGTCGCCCCCATCATGGTGTTGAACGCCGCCAGCCGATCGGCCCCCATCTCGCCCGCCGCGGGCAGCGCCAGCACGATCAGCGTCAGCAGGATCGAGACGAGTAATGGCACGAACCCGAACAGCACCAACTTGTTGGCGGTCGCGCGTCCGTGCAGTTCGGCCACCGCGCTGCTGGTGACGACCAGCAGCAGGAACGCGAAGATGCCCGCCTCGATCGCCAGCGGCGGCAGGCCGACCGCGGGGCCCAGCGCGGACAACGGCCCGAGCGACACCTGCTTGTTGCCCAGCACGCCCGCGATGCACGTCATGCCGCCGTAGAAGATCGAGAACACGAACAACGACCGCGAGATCGCGGGCGTCTGGTGGATCGGCGTGGGCGGGATCGGCATGGCCGAACTGCTAACGCGAAACGCCGCCCGGTCAATCGCCCGGAGAAGTCAGAACGTTCATGCCCCCGCAGTGCCCGCGTCCGTGCCCGATCGACAGGTGGTGCGCGTGCCGGCCACGATGATCGTCGCGCGCTCGCCCGGCTGCATCGGCGTCACCACCTTCTTGCCCTTCCAGATGAACTTGAAGTGAGCGGGCCGACAAGGTTGCAGGTCGCACCCTTGTCCTCGGGCATGCACAGATCCTCCAGCCGCCGGTAATCTGCCGCGGTCGCGGGCTCGACCGGCGTGACCCTGACACCCGTCGCCGCTGCGCCGCCGAAGATGAAGCGCTGGCCGAAGTTGAGCGCGTTGACCGTCCAGCTGGTTGGGCCGGGCGGCGGCGGTGCCGGCCGCTCGATCCCGGCATTGGCGGCCAGTCGCGTGCAGAAATCGCCGTCCGGTGCCGCGACCGGCGCGGCTTGTGCGCTCAGCAGCAGCATCGGCGCGCACCACGCCAGCCGCCTCGTCGTCATCGTCATCGACACGTCTTTCCCCGTTCGGCGTCATGTTGAGCACGACGACGCGAGCGCTTGCAAGGCGCAAGGTGGCCTCGATCGCCGTCGCCTCCGTCGTCGGTGCGGTGCCCGAACCGCGGTTTTGCACGCTTTTTCCCGCTGTTACCGGCGATCCGCAGCATGTATGGCGCCGCACCGACCCGTGTGTATGATGCCGGTCAGCGCGGGGGGCCGCGCTTCTCGATCCACCTGTCTCGGAAATTTCATGCAGCGTATCCTCATCGGCCTAGCCGGCGTCGCGGTGATCCTCGGGATCGCGCTGCTGCTGTCCACCGATCGCCGCGCTATCCGCCTGCGCGTGGTCGGCTCCGCCTTCGCGCTCCAGGCCGCGATCGCGGTCATCGTGCTCTACTGGTCGCCCGGCCGCGCTGCGCTCGCGGGTGCGTCGGGCGGGGTCGCGGCGCTGCTCGGCTACGCGCATGCGGGGGTCGAGTTCCTGTTCGGCCCGCTCGCGCGGCCCGAGATTGGCGGGACGAGCTTCGCGATCGCGGCGCTGCCGGTCATCATCTTCTTCGCCGCCCTCGTCTCGATCCTCTATCACCTCGGCATCATGCAATTGGTGGTGCGCTGGCTCGGCGGCGCGATCGAGCGCGTGATCGGCGTCAGCAAGGTCGAGAGCCTGTGCGCCGCCGCCAACATCTTCGTTGGGCAGAGCGAGTCGCCGCTCGTCATTCGACCCTATCTCGCCGGGCTCACCCCGCCGCAGGTGTTCACCGTGATGACCAGCGGGATGGCGGGCGTCGCGGGGACGATCCTCGCCGCTTACGCCTCGATGGGGATCAGCATCGACTATCTGCTCGCCGCCAGCTTCATGGCGGCGCCCGGCGGCATCCTGATGGCGAAGATCATCATGCCCGATCGGCTCGCCCCGCGCGCCGGCGAACTGCCGCTCGACGACCCCAACGACCCCTTGAGCATCGAGGATCGCCAGATCGCGATCGCGGAAGGGCGGCTCGACGCGCGCGGCCCCGCGGTGCTGCCGTCGGAGACGCCGGGCGAACCGCTGCCCGACGCGACGCACGACGAGGAGAAGCCCGCCAACCTCATCATGGCGGCGGCGCAGGGCGCGCAGACCGGCGTCAAGCTCGCGGTCGCGGTCGGCGCAATGGTGCTGGCGTTCGTAGCACTGGTGGCACTCGCCAACGGCATCCTGGGCGGCATCGGCAATCTGCTCGGGCTACCGGGGCTGAGCTTCCAGGGGCTGCTCGGTTACGTGTTCCAGCCGGTCATGTTCCTGCTCAACATCCCGTGGAACGAGGCAGGGATCGCGGGCGGGCTGTTCGGCGAGAAGATCGTGCTGAACGAATTCGTCGCCTATATCGACCTCGGCAAGCAGGCGGCGGCGCTGTCGCCGCGCACGGTCGCGGTGATCACCTTTGCGCTCTGCGGCTTCGCCAACTTCTCCTCCATCGCGATCCAGATGGCGGTGACCGGCGGCCTCGCCCCCAACCAGCGCCCGACGATCGCCAAGCTCGGCTTGCGCGCGCTGGTCGCGGGCAGCCTCGCCAACCTGATGAGCGCCGCGCTCGCAGGGTTGTTGATCGGGTGACGATGTTCGCGTTGTCCCCGTTGACCGACGCGGTCGTGCGCGGGGCGGCATTGACGATTGCCGGGCTGTTGTGGATTCTGCTGCTGGTGCGGATCGTCGGCCTGCGATCCTTTTCCAAGATGACGGCGTTCGACTTCGTCATCACGCTGGCGACCGCGTCGCTGCTCGCCACTGCGGCGACTGTCACCGGCTGGGCCGCCTACGTGCAGGCGATGGTCGCGATCCTCGCGCTGCTCGCGACGCAGGTCGCGCTGGCGCTGCTGCGTCGATGGCGGGCGGCGCGCCGCGTGATGGAGAACACGCCGGTGCTGCTGATGCACGAGGGTGCGTTCATTGACGCGGCGTTGCGCAGCACCCGCGTGTCACGCAGCGACGTGATGGCGAAGCTACGCGCGGCCAACGTCCACGACCTAGCGCAGGTGCGGGCAGTGGTGCTGGAGACGACGGGCGACATTTCCGTCCTGCACGGCGGGCCGGTCGCCGCCGCGCTGCTCGACGACGTGGAGGGCGCGAAGCTGGCGCTTGAGTAACGACGTCGCTATCTGCGCGGGCATGACCGAGATCACCGTCGCTGCGCTCCAGCTCGCCTTCTCCGCCGACATCGACGCCAACATCGCCAAGGTGTCCGAGGCCGTGCGCGAGGCGCACGGGCGCGGCGCGCAGGTTATCCTGCCGCCTGAATTGTTCGAGGGCGAGTATTTCTGCCGCGTCGAGGACGAGGGGCTGTTCGCCAATGCGGCGCCGGTGGGCGAGCACAAGGCGGTGCTCGCGATGCAGGCACTGGCCGAGGCGCTGGGCGTGTGGATCCCGACCAGCTTCTTCGAGGCGGACGGCCCGCACCATTACAACAGCCTGGCGATGATCGGCCCCGACGGCGAGGTGGGGGGCGTCTACCGCAAGAGTCACATCCCCGACGGCCCGGGCTACGAGGAGAAATTCTACTTCCGCCCCGGCAACACCGGGTTCAAGGTGTGGCCGGGCCCGAACCGCACCACACTCGGCGTCGGCGTCTGCTGGGACCAATGGTACCCGGAGACCGCGCGCGCGATGATGCTGATGGGGGCGGAGGTGCTGTTCTACCCCACCGCGATCGGCAGCGAGCCGCACGATACCTCGCTCGACACCGCGCGGCTGTGGCGCCGCGCGATGGTCGGCCACGCGGTGTCGAACGTCGTCCCCGTGATCGCGGCCAACCGCGTCGGCACCGAGCACGGCCAGACCTTCTACGGCACGTCGTTCATCACCGACGAGCGCGGCGACATACTGGCCGAGCTCGACCGGGAGGAGGAGGGCGTCATCACCGCGACGCTCGACCTCGCGCGCGTCAAGCGCCACCGCGCCGCCTTCGGCTTTTTCCGCGACCGCCGCCCCGAACTCTACGGCCGGCTGGTCGCCGACATCTGAGGCATTGGCGCCGCCGCTATCAACGTCGCCGCGCGCCGATGTCCTCGCGTACCTTGACCGGGCGCGAGCAGCCGTTCTCGCTTCGCAGCACCGTCAGCACCGCGTCGGCATTGGGTTCGTGCGCGAGCGGATGAATGCCGCCCGCGCGCTTTCCCGCGATCAGCCGAGTCTGCATGTCCTGGCAAACGGGCTTGGCATTGAGCGTCTTGGCGGGCGCAGCACCGGCCAGCGCGACGAGCAGAAGAAGTGACACAGTCGAACTCCTCGTTCAGCGATGCAACAATCGTATCACGCCCCAACCCGCTCGCGAAGCTCGAGCGCGCGCGCGAACACCGCCTCGAACATCTCGGTGGTCAGCCGCCCGGTGTTCTGGTTGTAGCGCGAGCAGTGATAGCTATCGAGCAGGATGCGCCCGTCGGGCATCTCGTGCTCGGCCAGATGCCCGAACTTCGCCTTGGGCAACCGCCCGCCGAGCAGCTTGACCGCCGACTGGTGCGCGATCTGCCCCAGTGCGACGAACACGCGGACGTTGGGCAGCACCGCGGTCTGCCCCGCCAGGAAGGTACGGCAGGTGCGGATTTCCTCGGGCGTCGGCTTGTTCTCGGGCGGCAGGCACTTGACCGCGTTGATGATGATCGCGCCGTCGAGCGTCAGCGTGTCGTCCGCCCGCGCCTCGAACGTGCCGTGCGCCAGCCCGTATTTGCCCAGCGTGTTGAACAGCAGCTCGCCCGCGTAATCGCCGGTGAACGGCCGCCCGGTGCGGTTCGCGCCGTGCTTGCCGGGGGCGAGTCCGATGATCGCCAGCCACGCGCTCGGGTCACCGAAGGCGTTGACCGGCGCGTTCCACCAGTCGGGGTACTCGACGCGCAAGGCATCGCGAAAGGCGACCAGCCGCGGGCAGCGCGGGCAATCGTGCGGCGGCTCGGTGTCGGGGATGGGGGAGGGTGCGAAATACATCCGCGTGCGATAGGCGCATCGCCATGGGTCGCTCAACCTACCTCGTCGCGCTCGGCTCGAACCGCGTCGGCCGCCACGGCCGACCACGCGACGAGGTCGCCGCCGCGCTGCGTCTGCTGGGCGGGCGCGCCTCGCCGATCGTCGCCAGCGCGCCGCTCGGCCCCTCGACCCGCACCTTCGCCAATGCCGCGGCGCTGATCGACACCGACGAGTCGCCGGCCGACCTGCTCGCGCGGCTCAAGCGGATCGAGCGGGCGTTCGGTCGCCGCGCCGGTCGCCGCTGGGGGGCGCGGGTGATCGACCTCGACATGATCCTGTGGTCCGGCGGCCGGGTCGCGTCGCGCCGGCTGACCGTGCCGCATCGGCTGTTCCGCCAGCGCGCGTTCGTGCTTGCCCCCGCCGCCCACCTCGCCCCTGAGTGGCGCGATCCGGTGACCGGCCTCGCGCTGCGTCACCTGCGCGCCCGGTTGACCGCGCGCCGCCCCGCCCCTAGGTCGCGCGAACACTGTTGGGGTCCGTAGCTCAGTCGGTAGAGCAAGCGACTTTTAATCGAGAGGTCCCGGGTTCGAGCCCCGGCGGACCCACCAGTGCTTCCCAATCGCTCGCACGCAGCCGTCGCCACCGCGCTGAACCCAGGTGGCCAGATCGAATCAGTTGAAAGAAGCGGGGTTGCTGCTGGGACACTGCGGTTCGCCAGCCTGGGTCGATTGCTCTCGAATCGAGAGGCTATTTAGCGGTAAGTGGATGCCCGACAAGGACTCGAACCTTGATTGACGGAGTCAGAGTCCGCTCTCTTACCATTAGAGGATCGGGCAACGAGGCCGCGCATTTAGGGTGGCGTGGCAGGCGTGTCAACGCTCATCTGCGGGCGGCTTGCCGCGGGGGGCGGGCGCTGCTAACTTGCTGTTCAAGCACCGGCGCGTCGCTCCAGCGATGTCGTGACGGAAGAAAAAGTGAGTACGACGGCAATGGTGGAAATACCCGCCGAATTGCCGCGCCGGCGGGACCCCGATCCCGCCCGTTCGGCTAGGCAGCAATCGCCCGACGCGCGCGGCGGCCAGAACCCACGCGGCGGCACCCATCCGCGCAGCGGCTACGCGCGGCATTACGCCGCGCTCGACCTCGGCACCAACAATTGCCGGCTGCTGATCGCGCGGCCGCAGGGCGAGGGCTTCGCGGTGGTGGACGCCTTCTCGCGCATCGTGCGACTGGGCGAGGGGCTCGCCTCGTCGGGGCGCCTGTCAGACCTGGCGATCGAGCGCACGATCGCGGCGCTGAAGGTCTGCTCGGATAAGCTCCGGCGCCGCAACGTCACGCTGGCGCGCTCGGTCGCGACGGAGGCGTGCCGCCGCGCGGCGAACGGGCAGGATTTCATCGCGCGCGCCTACGACGAGACGGGCATCCACCTCGACATCATCTCCGCCGAGGAGGAAGCGCGCCTCGCCGTGCTCGGCTGCCACGCGCTGCTGGAGCCGGGCACCGGCCATGCGCTGGTGTTCGACATCGGCGGTGGCTCGACCGAGCTGGTGCTGATCGACACGACCAGCACCGTGCCGACCGTCAAGGACTGGCACAGCGCGCCCTGGGGCGTCGTGTCGCTGACCGAGAGCGCGGGCGGTGGCGACGGCGCGGGCGAGCGCGCGGCGAGCTACGCCCGGATGCGCGCGCTGGTGCGCGAGAGTTTCGCGCCCTTCGCCGCGCGCTTGCCCGAGCCAGGCGAGCGCCCGCGGCTGCTCGGCACCAGCGGCACGGTGACCACGCTGGCGAGCGTCCACCTGGAGCTCGAACGCTACGACCGCGCCAAGGTCGACGGGCTGATCGCGCCCGCCGCCGCCATGCGCCGGATCAGCCAGGACCTCGCCGGCATGTCGCTCGCCGAGCGCGCGCGCTTTCCCTGCATCGGGCGCGAGCGCGCCGACCTGGTGGTCGCAGGCTGCGCGATCCTGGAGGGCATTCTCGACCTGTGGCCGGCCGAGCGGCTCGGTATCGCCGATCGCGGCATCCGCGAGGGCATCCTGCGGCGATTGATGGAAGCTGGCTGAACCATGTCGAGAGGTGGATCGGGAGGACGCACCCGCGTGCGCACCGCGCGCGGGCGCAGCGCGCAGTCGACGCGCTGGCTGGAGCGGCAGCTGAACGACCCGTACGTCCGCCGCGCGAAGGCGGAGGGCTATCGCAGCCGCGCGGCGTACAAGCTGCTCGAGCTTGACGAACGGTTCGGATTCCTGCGCGGGCAGAAGCGCATCCTCGACCTCGGCATCGCGCCGGGCGGCTGGAGCCAGGTGGTGAAGCGCCGCACGCCCGGCGCGACCGTGGTCGGCATCGACCTGCTGCCGGTCGATCCGATCGACGGCGTGACGATCCTGCAGTTGGACTTCATGGACGATGCAGCGCCCGATCGGCTGACCGAGGCGCTGGGCGGCGCCGCCGACCTCGTCCTGTCCGACATGGCGGCGAACACCGTCGGCCACCAGCAGACCGACCACCTGCGCACCATGGCGCTGGTCGAGGCCGGGCTCGCCTTCGCGATCGACGTGCTGCGCCCGGGCGGCGCGTTCGTCGCCAAGGTATTCGCGGGCGGCGCCGACGCCGATCTGGTCGCGGAGATGAAGCGCAACTTCACCACGGTGAAGCACGCCAAGCCGCCCGCCAGCCGCAAGGATTCGTCCGAATGGTACGTGATCGCGCAAGGGTTCAAGGGCCGTGCGCGTCCCGACCAAGGCGCTGCCGGCGACGACGAGGAAGCCTGACCGCCACGCCGTGCATCGTTCGGGCGCGTCGCCGGTTATGCGATACCCAGCCTGCGGTGCGCGGCCATCGTGACCGCGCGTAAGGAAAGGAACGCCCGGTGACGCAGCCCGCCCACGACGACGCGCCGAACCCCGACCGGATCCCCGCACACGACAGCGCGGAGGCGAGCGCCGCCCAGCGCCTGGGCGTCAGCCCGGCGCGCTTCACCTCCGCGAGCGACAAGGCCGGGCTGGAGGCATTGTGCCGCTTCGCCGCGGAAGCCTATCTCGACAACCCGCTGCCGCCGTTGTTCAAGGAGCGCGCGTTCGTGCGCCTGTCGCAGGCGGCGGGCGTGCGCTACTGTTTGGTGCGTCACGTGAGCCGCCTGGTCGGCAACGGTTATCCCGCCGGCGAACGCGACACGCCGCACCAGGACAGGCAGGCGGTGGTGGCGCTGCTGCGCCGCCCCTTCGTCACGCGGGGCGAACTGGATGATCTCGTGACGCGGGTCACCGCGCGCGACGCCGCCCCGGGTTCGCTCCCCGCTGCGGGCTCGGACGACGAGGCCGACGTGCTCGACGCGCTCGCCCGCGTGTTTACCTGCCCGGCTGACGCGGTGCCGGTCGCCGAGGCACTGACGGCGGCGGTCGGACCCGAGCGCTACGCGCAGATGGTGGCGCTGCTGTCCTACGTGCGCGCCGAGCATTTCTGGGCTCAGGCGCATCCCGAACTGTCGTGCGCGTCCGATCTCGCGTGGCTGGATCGCCATCACCCCGATCTCGCCGCGCTGCTCGTCGACCCACGGCCGATCGCAGATGCCGACACGGCGGCGACACGCCGCGGCAGCAGCGCCCCGCGCCGGCGCGGCGGCGGCGAGTTGCAGCGGTTGCTCGATTACACCGCCTTCGGCATCCTGGTGCTGGCGCGAAACGGCACGCTGATCGAGGCCAACGACCGGTTGCTCGCCAAGACGGGTCGGACCCGCGCGGAGCTGGAGGCGGGCGCGCTCGACTGGGTCGGGCTCGTGGCTCCCGAACACGCGTCGGACGCTCGGCACCAGCTGACGATCTTCGCCACCACCGGGCGGGTGGGCCCGTTCGAGACGCAGTTCGTGGCGCCCGGCGGGGCGCGCAGATGGGTGCTGATGGCGGGGCGCGAGCTGGAGGACGGCACGCTGGTCGCCTTCGCGATCGACATCGACGCGGGCAAGCGCGCGCAGGCGGCACTCGCCGAGAGCGAGGCGCGCCAGCGCGCGCTGGTGGAGGGCATGCCGCAACTCGTCTGGCGCGCGGTCGACGGCGGCGAGTGGACGTGGTCGAGTCCGCAGTGGAGCAGCTTCACCGGGCTGACCGCGCAGCAGAGCCTCGGCTTCGGCTGGGAGGCCGCGCTACATCCCAGCGACCGCGCCGCCGCGCGCGCCTTCTGGCGCTCGGCCGAGCGCACCGGACTGCTGGAGATGGAGGGCCGCATCCTCCACGCCGCGACCGGCGAGTATCGCTGGTTCACTACCCGCGCGGCGCCGGTTCGCGACGCGCGCGGCGCGGTCGTCGAGTGGCTCGGCACCTCGACCGACGTCCACGATCTGCGCGTGATGCAGGAACGCTACGTCCGGCTCACCGCCGAACTGCAGCACCGCGCGCGCAGCATTCTGTCGGTGATTCGATCGGTCTTCATGCGCACCGCGGAGGCGACGCACGACCGGTCGGACATGGTTGATCACTTCCGCGGCCGGCTCGACGCGCTCGCGCGCACGCAGGTGATCGTGACGCGCTATCCGCACGGATCGGCCGATCTGGAAGCTTTGGTGCACGACGAACTGATCAGCGTCGGCGCGACCGACGCCGCGCGGGTGAGCGTGACCGGCCCTGAGGTCGCCCTGTCGCTCTCGCTCGCCGAGGCGATGGGACTGGCGGTCCACGAACTGACCACCAACGCGCTTAAATTCGGCGCGCTCAAGGGCAACGGACAGGTGGACGTCCGCTGGCGCGTCGACGTCGATCAGGGCGGCGCGCGCGCGCTCGACTTCAACTGGATCGAACGCGGCGTGCCGGCGATATCGACCGACCCGAGCAGCGACGGCTTCGGTCGCGAGTATATCGAGCAGGTTCTGCCGCAGCGGCACGGCGCCGCGACCAGCCTCTCGTTCCGCGGTGGCGGCGTCACCTGCTCGATCCGGATGCCGCTATCGTCCGACGATGGCTGACGCCCGATAACGGCTGACGCCCAGGCCCGCGACGCGGAGGCGATCACGACGGGTGCGCACATCAACCGGTTGACGACGTCGCCATTCCGGCCTTTATTCGGATAAGATGACGACGGTTCGTCGCTACTCGACGCCCGTCGGACGACGTTGCGCTTGACCAGTTCTCGCGCACCCGCAGAGACACTCGCGACCGTAGCCGCGCACCGCGGGCGGGGAGACAAAGAATGATCAATGCCCGCGCCCGGATCGACGAACAATCGGCGATCGTCTCGCGCTTGTCGAGGCTGGTGACGCTCGACGACGAGGCGGAGCGCCTGCTCGGTGCGGCGGAAGCCGAGGCTCACGCGCTGCGCCCGCGCCAGGAACTGCTCACCGACGGCTACGCCGTGGAAACGCCGCTGATCCTCCTCGAAGGGTGGGCGGCGCGGGTCCGGGTGCTGGTCGACGGCCGGCGCCAGATCGTCAGCCTGATCCTGCCCGGCGACGTGATCGGCGTCAGCGACCTGCCCGATCCGGTGTCGACCTCGACGATCGTCGCGCTGACCCACGTGCGCGTGTGCGCCGCGCCGCCGCGCGGCGTCTCGCCCGCGCTCGACCTCGCCTACGCGGTGAGCCGCGCGCACGACGAGGCGTATCTGCTCGCGCAGGTGACGCGCCTCGGCCGGATGAACGCGCAGGAGCGGATCATGGACCTGCTGCTCGAACTCTACGAGCGGCTGGGCCTCGCCGGGCTCGTGAGCGATCGTGGCTTCGACGTGCCGCTGACGCAGGAAACCATGTCGGACGCGCTCGGGCTGACCCCCGTTCACGTCAACCGCATGCTGCAGGCTGCGCGCAAGGCGGAGGATCTGACCTGGACCGGCAAGCGGATCACGCTAGCCGACCCGGCACGGTCCGCGCGCGATCTCGGGCGCGTTCCGCTGCGCGTCACGGGAACACCGCTCGTCTGAGCGAGCGTTCGCCTTTTAGTGACGTTTGACAGGGGATCGGCTGGCGGCACCGCTGCCGGCCACGCCCCCGACCGCGCGAAACCCATTCGTCAGTTCGTGGATTGAGCGGGGCACGAAGGAGTGATCGCGTCATGCTCAAACCCGCCATCCTCGCCGCGGTCGCCGCCGTCGCGCTCGCCGGCTGCCAGGAACAGATCGACCGTCAGGCGGATCGCCAGGCCGACCGCGTCGGCAACGCGATGGCGGAGGACATGGACGCCGCCGCGGCGAACGTGTCGAGCAGCCTCGACAATCTCGGCGACGCGATCCGCGGGCAGGCCGACCGCGTCGGCGAGAGCGCGGTGGACGAGGCGGCGAACCAGACCAGCCGCGCGGCCGACGACCTCGCCGACCAGATCCGCCGCCACGGCGACCGCGCGGTCGGCGACGTCGGCGCGGCGTTGCAGCGCGCCGGCGCCTCGCTGCGCGACCGCGACCGGGCGCGCGAACCGGTCGACGAGCGCGGCTACGACCGGACCGACCAGCGCGACGAGCGCCGCTGATCGGCCGCTGGCCTCAGACCTCGCTCAGCAGCGCGCGCGACTCAGCGCTGGTCCAGTCGCGCTCGCCCGTCACGCGCCACACCTCGCGCCCGCGCTTGTCGTACAGGATCGTCGTCGGCAGGTTGGCGTTCAGCGCCAGGCTGAACCCGAGCTGCGGATCGTACATCGGTTGAAGCGTCGACAGCCGGCGCTCGGCGAAGAAGGCGCGCGCCTTCTTCGGGTCCATGTCCTGGCTGATCGCGACGAAGCGGACGCGCCCCGACGCTTCCTTCGCCGCGGCGTCGAGCGCGGGCATCTCCTTGACGCACGGCGCGCACCACGTCGCCCACAGGTTCACCAGCGTCGGCTTGCCCGCGAACGCCTTGACGGTCAGCGGCTTGCCCGCCGCGTTGGCGAAGGTGGCGGTGGGGGCTGCCTCGCCCTTGTGGCTGCGATCGACCATGCCCGCCGCGGGGGCGGGCGCCTGCGACGCGGGCGCCTCGTCCGACGTCGGCGCCGGCACGGCCACGTTATCCGCCGACGCGGCTTGCCCTCTCGACGCCGCTTGCCCGTTGTCCGATGCGGGCTTATCGCAACCGCCGATCGTCGATGCGATCCCGAGGAGAAGTACGATCGCCGAGCGCGTTGACATAGAAGCTTCCAACCAGATGTGGGGCGGGCGGTTCGCCGAAGGACCGGCGGCCGTGATGCGCGAGATAAATGCCTCCATCCCCTTCGACAAGCGGATGTGGCGGCAGGATATCGCCGGCAGCCGCGCGCACGTCGCGATGCTGGGCGCGCAGGGCATCGTCTCCGCCGCTGATGCCGCCGCGATCGGCGACGGGCTGGAGCAGGTCGCGCGCGACTACGAGCAGGACGGCGTGCCGGTCGACCTGGCACTCGAGGACATCCACATGGCGACCGAGGCGCGGCTCGCCGACGCGATCGGACCCGCCGCCGGACGCCTCCACACCGCGCGCAGCCGCAACGACCAGGTCGCGACCGATTTCAAGCTGTGGGTCCGCGACGCGACCGATCAGGTGCTCGCCGCGCTCCGCGCGCTCGACGCCGCGCTGCTAGCGCGCGCGGAGGAACATGCCGGCAGCGTGATGCCCGGCTTCACCCACCTGCAATCGGCGCAGCCGGTCACGCTCGGCCATCACCTGATGGCCTATCACGAGATGATTGCGCGCGACCTGAGCCGCTTCACCGACAACCGCGCGCGCGCCAATCTGTGCCCGCTCGGCTCCGCCGCGCTCGCCGGCACCGGCTTCCCGGTCGATCGCCACGCGACCGCCGCCGCGCTCGGCTTCGACGCGCCGACGCGCAACTCGCTCGATTCGGTCAGTGACCGCGATTTCGCGCTCGATTACCTGATGGCGGCGACGCAGTGCGCGCTGCACCTGTCGCGGCTCGCCGAGGAGTTCGTGCTGTGGGCGTCGCAGCCGTTCGGATTCATCAGCCTGTCCGACCAATGGTCGACCGGCAGCTCGATCATGCCGCAGAAGCGCAACCCCGACGCCGCCGAGCTGGTGCGCGGCCACGCCGGGCGGATCACTGGCTGCCTCGTCAGCCTGACCGTGACGATGAAGGGCCTGCCGCTCGCTTATTCCAAGGACATGCAGGACGACAAGCCGCCGGTGTTCGAGGCGCACGACCTGCTCGGCCTGTGCCTCGCCGCGATGACCGGCATGGTCGAGAGCGTCACCTTCCGCACCGACCGGATGCGCGCCCTCGCCGAGAGCGGCTTCGCCACCGCCACCGATCTGGCCGACTGGCTGGTGCGCGAGGCCGACGTGCCGTTCCGCGAGGCGCACCACATCACCGGACGCGCGGTGGCGCGTGCGGAAACGCTGGGCGTCACGCTCGACCGCGTGCCGCTCGCCGACCTCCAGGCGATCGACGCGCGGATCGACGCGCGCGTGTTCGACGTGCTGTCGGTCGACGCCTCGGTCGCCAGCCGAACGAGCTTCGGCGGCACCGCGCCCGATAACGTCCGCGCCGCAATCCGTGCGGCGAGGGGAGAGACGGCATGAGAACCACGCTGCTGATCGCCGCCGCGCTGCCGCTCGCCGCCTGTGGCTCGACGCAGGACCTCAAACCCGCGCCGGGTGCATCGCTGCCCGTCGCGCCGCGCGGCGCAACCGCGACGCCCACGCCCGCGGAGTTGCTCACCCCCTCGGTGCAGGCGCGCCCGACGCGCAGCAACGAGCTGCTCACCCAGTCCAAGCCCCGCAAGCCCGACGAGTTTGACCTCCCCCCGCAATGACCCATTTCCATCATCACGACGGCGCCTTGTGGTGCGAGGGCGTGCCCTTGTCGCGCATCGCGGACGAGGTCGGCACTCCCGTCTACGTCTACTCCGCCGCCGCCTTTCGCGACCACGCCCGCACCTTCCGCGACGCGCTGTCGGGCGTAAGCGACAAGCACCTCGCCTACGCGATCAAGGCCAACCCCAATATCGCGGTGCTGCGCCTGCTCGCCGCCGAGAGCTACGGCGCCGACGTCGTCTCGGGCGGCGAGATGGCGCGCGCGCTCGCCGCCGGCATGCCCGCCGCTGACATCGTCTTCTCGGGCGTCGGCAAGACCCCGGCCGAGCTGCTGCGCGGCCTCGACGCCGGGATCGGGCAGTTCAACATCGAGCTGGAGGAGGAGGGCGTCGTGCTCGCGGCGCTAGCCGCCGAGCGGGGCATGACCGCGCGCGCGGTGCTGCGCGTCAACCCCGACGTCGATGCCGGCACCCACGCCAAAATCTCGACCGGGCGCAAGGAGAACAAGTTCGGCGTGGCCGTGGATCAGGCCGCCGCGATGTTCGCGCGGCTGTCCGCGCTGCCGGGCCTCGACCTGCAAGGCGTCGCGATCCACATCGGCAGCCAGCTGTTCGACCTCGCCCCACTCGAGGCGGCGTACACGCGCGTGAAGGCGCTGGTCGACGAACTGCGCGCCGCCGGTCACCGTGTCACGCGCGTCGACCTCGGCGGCGGGCTGGGCGTCGCCTACAAGGCCGACGATCGCCCGGCGCCCCCCGCCGACTACGGCGCGATGGTCGAGCGCGTGACGCGCGGCTGGGGCGTGGAGCTGATGTTCGAGCCCGGCCGCGTCATCGCCGCCAACGCGGGCGTGCTGCTGACCCGCGTGATCTGGGTCAAGCCGGGCGTCGTGAACCCCTACGTCATCGTCGACGCGGCGATGAACGACCTCGCGCGCCCCGCGCTCTACGACGCGTGGCACGATTTCGCCGCCGTTCGGCCCAGCGGCGAGCGGATGACCGGCAACATCGCGGGTCCGGTGTGCGAGACCGGCGATACCTTCGCGATGGCACGCGAGATCGACGCGGTCGCGAGCGGTGACCTCGCCGTGTTCCACAGCGCGGGCGCCTACGGCGCGACGATGGCCTCGACGTACAACAGCCGCGCCTTGGTGCCCGAGGTGCTGGTCGACGGCGACCGCTACGCCGTGGTCGCCGACCGCATCGCCGCCGAGACGATCCTGGCCGCCGAGCGCGTGCCCGAATGGTTGTAGGTGAGGGGACGACACGGTGAGCGACTGGCCCGCGCTGCCGATCTTCGTGCGGCTCTCGGGCCGCGCGGTGGTGCTGGTGGGGGAGGGTGAGGCCGCCGACGCCAAGCGCCGCCTGCTCGAGCGCGCCGGCGCGACGATCGTCGGCGAGCAGCGGGTGGGCGAGGCGCGGCTGGCGGTGGTCGCCGACGACGAGGCCGCGGCGCATCGGCTCAAGGCGCGGGGCCTGCTCGTCAACGTCGTCGACCGGCCCGAATTGTGCGACTTCACGCTGCCTGCGATCGTCGATCGCGCGCCGCTGCTGGTCGCGATCGGCACCGGCGGCGTCTCCGCCGGGCTCGCGGCGGCGGTGCGTCAGCGGCTAGAGGCGATCCTGCCCGCCGACCTCGGCCGCCTCGCCGAGGCGCTCCACGCCGCGCGCGACGCGCTGCGCGCGCGCTTTCCCGAAACGCCCGAGCGCCGCCGCGCGATCGGCGCGGCGCTCGCCTCGGGCGGCGCGCTCGACCCGCTCGACGATCACGGCAACGTCGATGTGGCGGCACGGATCGCCGCCGGCGCCGCGCCGCGCGTCGCGCACGTCCGCCTGCGCTCGACCGATCCCGACGACCTCACGCTGCGCGAGGCACGCTGGCTCGCGCAGGCCGACCGCGTCACCCACCGCGCAGACGTGCCCCATGCCGTGCTCGACCGCGCGCGCGCCGACGCGGTGCGCGCGGCGACCGACGCCGCGCCTGCAACCAGCGCCGAAGGGCTCACCGTCGACGTGGCCTTCGCGGGGCAGGGCGCGTGAGCGGCTTCGCCTACCGCATCGCCGACGGCCGCGCCGAGCCGGTCGAGATCGACCACGCGCTTGGCTGCGGCGCGCCGTTCGTCTGGGTCCACCTCGCCACCACTGCCGAGCACGCGCAGGCGTGGCTGCGCGACCGCGCGAAGTTGGAGGCGTTCACGGTCGACGCGCTGACCGCCGCCGAGACGCGCCCGCGCTGCGAGAAAATGGGCGGCGACAAAGGCGAGGGGGCCTTCCTCAACCTGCGCGGCCGCACCGACGAGCAGATCGAATCGTCAGACATGCTCGCCTCGATCCGCATCTGGGCCGCGAAGGGCCGCGTCGTGTCGGTCACGCGCAAGAAGCTCGTCGCGCTCGACGCCGTGGTGGCCGAGGTGAAGTCGGGCGCGATCCGCGACCCCGGCGACCTGCTGACCGCCTTCGCGACCGAGATCACCGAGGACCTCGACCCCGTCGTCGCCGACCTGGGCGACTGGTTGGACGATTGCGAGCAAGAGCTCGATACCAAGCGCATCTTCGAGCTGCGCCGCGGCGTCACGCGCGTGCGGTCGGAGGCGATCAACTACCGGCGCTTCCTCAATCCGCAGCGCATCGCGCTAGAACGCCTCGCGACGTTGCCGGGCGACTGGCTCGGCGACGACGACCGCGCGCATCTGTCGGCGGCGGCCGACCGCGCCGCGCGCATGGCGGAGGAGGTGGAGGCGATCCGCGAGCGCGCGGGCGTGGTGCACGAGGCGCTGACCGACCTCCGCGCGGAACAGCTCGATTCGCGCAGCCTGGTGATCGCGATCGCGGCCATGGTGTTCCTGCCGCTCACCTTCCTGACCGGATTGTACGGCATGAACGTCGACGGGCTGTGGCTGGCGCACGAGCCCTGGGCGTTCGACGCGATCGTCGCGTTGTGCGTCGTCATCGCCGCGGGCACGACCTTGTTCTTCGTGCGCCACCGCTGGATCGGGCGCGGCACGGGCATGTAGCGCACCCCGCGGCGTTCACGACGACAACAGCCGCGCGATCCAGCGGCTGCGCTCGAACTGGCTGCACACGATCGCGATGCCGGCGGTCAGCGGCACCGCGATCAGTGCGCCGGCGATCCCCCATACCCAGCTCCAGAACGTCATCGCGACGATGATCGCCAGCGGGGAGAGCGACAGCTGCTTGCCCTGCATGATCGGGTAGACGAAGTTGCTGATCGTCAGTTGCAGGACCGCGAACCCGGCGAACACCAGCAGCGGCATCTGCCATCCGCCGAACTGGATGAACGCGAAGATCACCGGTGGCACGATGCCGACGATGTTGCCGATCACCGGCACGAAGTTCAGCAGGAAGTTCAGGATTCCCCAAACCAGCGCCAGCTCCAGCCCGGTGATCCACGACCATGCGGCGGACGCGACGCCGGTCAGGATGCTGGTCGCCAGCGTGGTACCCAGGTAGCGCCGGATCTGGTGCGAGATGTCCTCGCCGACCTCCAGCATGTCGCGCCGCGCGCCGCCCTCGAACATCTCGTACAGCTTGCGCCGCAGCCGCGGCACCTCGGGCAGGCCCAGCACCACCACGATGCCGATGAACCCCACGTAGGTGACGAACGCGTACACGCCGCTCGCCAGCATCTGCAGCACGCCCGTGATGCGCTGCCGGTCGATGGTCCCGCCCAGCGGTACGGCGTGCTCGCTCGCCGCGCGCGCCAGTCGTACATAGGCGCGCTCCAGCGTGGTCCACTGCGACGACAGCGCGTCGAACACCTGCCCGATCGACAGGTACACCGCCGCCGCGAACGCGCCCAGGATGCCGACCAGCGCCAGCATTGTCAGCGTGTAGGCGAGCCACGAAGGGACGAACCGCGCCAGCCAGTGCTTGAGCGGCCACAGCGCCGCGACGATGATTGCCGCGAACGCGACCGGCATCACCACCGCGAATGCCCCGCGCAGCGCCGCGATCAGCAGGATCGCGGTGATGATGCTGAGCAGCCGGTTGCGGTACCGGTTCTGCGTGGCCGTGTCGGTCGTGTCCGCGCTCATGCCTGCTTGCCTCCTTCCGGCTGGTTCATCGCTTCCGCGTTCAAGCGGGCACCCAGCAGCAGCGCCCAGGCCGACACCGTCAACCACAGCATCAGCACGACCACCGCCGACAGCGATCCGTAGGTGTTGTCGAAACGCGCGAGATGCGACACGTAGCCGCGGAACAGCAGCGTCGCGGACAGCCACATCGCGACGCCCGCGATCGTGCCGGGCAGCGCCTGTTTCCACGGCACCGGCTCGCCCGCGACCGCGTAGCGATAGATCAGGATCAACCCGCCGCCCGCGCCCAGCGTCAACGACCCGAACAGGATCGCGGTCGAGGCGAGCCGCGCACCCGGCAACCCGTCGGGCACGTAGCTCTGCAGGATGGCGAGCACCGACAGCGAGATGAGCGCGGTCAGCACCAGCGCGGCGCAACCGAGCACCAGCAGCGTGGACACGACGTGCCGCCTGATCCCGCGCCGCTCGCGCTCGATGCCGTAGGCGAGGTTGATGCCATGCAGCATCGACCGTCCCGCGCGCCGCGCGCTGAACAAGGCGACGCCCAGCGACGCAACCAGGGTGACGATGCCGCGACGGTCGAGCGCGGGCGCGAGGTGCAGGCTGCGCACCACGATCCGTTGCGCGTCGCCGGGCAGGATCGTGGTCAGCTGGGCGAGATTGGCGGCAACGGTCGCGTCCGGCACGAGCAATCCGTAAGCAGCGGCGACGAGGCCGATCAGCGGCACGATCGCGAGAAAGGCCGCGAACGCGATCGAGCTCGCCGCGATGCCGAAATCGTCGTGCACCGCGCCGCGCACGGTGCGCGCGAGCAGCACGACCCAGCGCGTGACCGCCCGCATCGCCGCGCCATGGTGCGCTATCCGGCGCAGCGTGGGTCGTCCCGCGAACGCGTCCGTCCCGCCATCGGGTAAGCACCGTTGTTCGCTGTTCAACGCTTGTCCACTCATCGCTCGCGCAATCAAGTGCGCGACAGAGCGGGGTTGTTCCGCGGGCGTGACGACGATGCGGCTCTCAGGCCGCGCGCGCCTGCTTCCACGCCTGCGCGATCTCATCCAACTCGTCGGCGACATGGCGGAACGGCGCGCCCGAGTGGCCGATGCTCGCCTCCACTACGCGGCGGCGCGCGCCGGCGTACAGCCGCGCGAGCACGGTCGACACTTCGCCGCCGCGCTCGAAATCGAGGTTGGCTTCCAGCGCGAACAGGATCGCGGTGGCGCGCGTCACGCGCTCGCTCTTGACCGCGTAGCGCCCGTTCTCCGCCGCCCAGGCCGAGGTGCGCAGCGCCGCGATCAGTTCCTCGTAGAGCAACTGCACCAGCGCCGGGCCGTCCGCCACCGCGGTGCGGCCGGCGAGGTCGATCTCGCGATACGTGCGCGCCGGATCGCGCAGCAGGGCCGAAGCATAGGCCATCTCAGTTCGACTTCGACCATTGGTCGATCTGCTGCTGCATGAACGACTGCGTCGACTTGTACGCCGACACCTTGGCGTTCATGCTCGAGAATTGCTGCGTCAGCCGCGCGGTCATCGACGCCGCCTGATCGGTCAACTTGTCCTGCTTCTCGGTCGTGTCGCTGCGCGTCTTCAGGTAATTGCTCGTCGACGCGCCGAGGCCGTAGATTGAGCTGGTCGCGTTCAGCTGCAGCGACTGCATCGCCGAGTAGATGCCGTCGGACGTGCCGTAGGAGAACATCGCCTCCACCGCGTCGGCGTTGGTCGTCATCGCCGCGGTCAGCGCCTTGTCGTCGACCTCCAGCATGCCCTGCCGCGTCGTGCGGATGCCGATCGCGGCCAGCGTATTGGGTACGCCCGCGCTCGCCTGGCCGTTCAACACCCTGCTCGTCAGGCCCTGGAGCGCGCGCAGCAGGTTCTTCGCCGCCGGGTCGGCGCGCAGCACGCCGGTGATCGGGTCGGTCTGTTCCTTGATGGTCGCGACGATGCCGTTGTAGGTGTCGACGAAGTCGCTCACCGCGTTGGTGATCGCGGTCGTCGGCCGGCTCGAGGTCAGCGTCGTCGTCCCGACCGCGGTCAGGTTGAGCTTCGCGCCCGCGATCAGGTCGCTGACCTCGTTGAACGCGCGCTCGACGTCGACGCCATCCATCGTCAGCTTGGCGTTCTGCGACTGGCTCGACACCTTCATCGCCGAACCGGACGACAGCGGATCGACCGCGAACGGCGCGAGGTCGGCCGAGTCCGCGGACAGCGAGAACGCCTGCGCCGCGCCGGTCGCACCTTTGAGCGACAGATACGCACCGCCGTCGGCGTCGGTCACGATCGAGGCGGTGACGCCCGACTTCTTCGCGTTGATCGCCGCGGCAATGCCCGACAGCGTGTTGTTGGTCCCGTCGATCGCGATCGCGATCGTGTCCTCTGCGCCGTCCCCGTCGGCGTCGCTGCCCTTGAGCACCGGCTTGCCGTCCGTGCCGGTCGTGACCGTCCCGATCTTCAGCGTCAGCGTGCCCGAACCGAACGTCGTCGCCTTGGGCGTCGCCACCTTCGCGCTCACCGCGGTCTGCGCGGTGGCGAGCTGCGTCACCCTGATCGTGCTGTTCAGCCCCGACAGCTTGCCGCCGGTCAGCGCGGTCGCAGACAGCACGCCCGTGTTCGACACCACCGGCTGCGAGGCGAGCGTCCCGCTCTTGACCAGATTCTCCAGCGCCTTGGTGAAATCGGTGATGTTGCTCTTGAGCGTCGCGACCGCGGAAATCTGAGACGAGATCGTGTCGAGCTTGCTCGACAGCGCGTTCTTCTTCGCCGCGAACTGCGCGTCGACCAGCGAGGTGACCAGGCTGGAGGTGTCCACCCCCGATCCGGTGCCGAGCGAGGTCAGCAGCGAGTTGGTCGCGGAGGTGGTGACGCTCGCGGTCGACTTGGTCGGCATGGGCGTCGGCGTCGTGCCGCTGGTGGCGCTGGTCGTGGTCATGGCTGTGATCCGTTAAACGACCGGCTGGTCCGAACCTTTACGCCTGCTGCCAGCTTTTCACCCCTGCTGGATGCCGTTCTCGTCGAAGCGCGCGCCCGCCGGCACCTCGACCGGCGGCTGCGTGCCGCCCGCCGCCGCGTTGACGCCGAACACGAACGCGAGCACCGTCGCGATCGCGAGGTACAAATCGTCGCGCACCTCCTGCCCCTCGCGGCTGGTGTAATAGACCGCGCGGGCGAGGGCGGGATATTCGAGCACCTGCAAGCCCCGCTCCCCCGCCAGCTCGCGGATCGCCAGCGCGGTAGCACCCCGGCCCTTGGCGACCACCACCGGCACCTGGTCGCGCCCGCGATCGTAGCGCAGCGCGACCGCGAAATGCGTCGGGTTGGTCAGCACGACGTGCGCCTCGCCCACCGCCTTGCGCACCCCGCCCGACAGCATCGCGCGCGCCTGCGCGCGCTGATGCCCCTTCATCTCCGCGTTACCCTCGCTCTCCTTGTGCTCGTCCTTGACCTCCTGCTTGGTCATGCGCAGCTTGCCGAGCAGCTGGATGATCTGCAGCGGCACGTCGAGCATCGCGATTCCGACCAGCCCCATCGCCATCACCAGCAGTACGCCGGTCAGCGTTGACCCTAGCGACGAGATCGCTTGGTTAATGTTCGAGTAAGCGAGCCCGAAGCTCGACTGCGCCACCCCCCACAGCATGTAGGCGCCGATCGCGCCGAGCAGGATCACCTTGAGCAGCGACTTGCCCAGCTCGGTCCAGCCGTTGGTCCCGAAGATGCGCTTCAGCCCCGACGCAGGGTTGAGCCGCCCGCCCTTGGGTGCGAGCACCGAGGCGTTGAACGACAGGCTGCCGAGCGCCGCCTGGCTGACCACCGCCGCCGCCATCGTGATCGCGAACAGGGTAGCCAGCGCGGGCGCGAGCTTCCATCCCGCCTGCACCAGCGGCCGCCACGGCTGGAAATCCTCCACGTCGCCGCGATCGAACGTGAAGCTCGCCGCCATCACCGCCTTGCACGCCGCGATTAGTTGCGGCCCGAAGAAGATCATCCACGCCACGCCCGCCAGCACGACCAAAGCGGTCGCGAGGTCCTTGGACTTGAGGATGTCGCCCTTCTCGCGCGCGTCCTTGCGGCGTTTCTGGGTTGGGGCTTCTGTCTTGTCGCCACCCTCCGACATCAGGCGAGCACCAGGCTCTGCGCGGCGGCGAGCGCTTCACGCACGATGACCTGCAGGTAATCGCCCATCGCCGGGAAAGCGATCGCGATCGAGACGACGCCGACCGCGAGGCTGGCGGGCAGGCCAATCGCGAACAGGTTGAGCGCGGGCGCGGAGCGCGACAGCATCCCCATGACGAGGTTGAGGCACAAGAGCAGGAACCCGACCGGTAGCGCGAGCAGGAGCCCCGCGAGGAACGCGTAACCGCCGAACAGCGCGATGTCGCGGAACTGCGCGCCGTCCAGCCACGCCGCGCCCGGCGGCAGCGCCTGGTAGCTGCGCACGATCATGTCGACCAGCACGAGGTGCCCGTCGAGCGACAGGAACAGCAGCGTCAGCATGATCGACAGGAACTGGCCGATCGCGGGGCTCGACCGCCCCGAATTGGGGTCGATCATGTTGGCGAATCCGATCCCCATCGCGCCGCCGATGATCTCGCCGGCCACCAGCGGCGCGGCGAACGCGATCTGGAGCACGAAGCCGAGCGCCAGCCCGACCAAAGCCTCCGCCACGACCGACAGGATGGTGGTGAGCGTGAAGATTTCGGCCGGCGCCTGGATCGTGTTGGTGCCGAGCACCAGCACCGCGATCGCGCCCGACAAAGCGACGCGCACCGGCAGCGGCACGGACACGTTGCCGAACACCGGCGCCGCGATCAGCGCCGCGCCGACGCGAACCATCACGAACAGCAGCGCCCAGAGCTGCGGCTCGATGGCGAGACCGAAGCCTAACACCGCGCAGCTCGCGAGAGGCTGCGTGTCGCGGCCCACGCGCGCAAGCGCGGCCAGCCTCGGCCCTGCCGAGGACTGACGACGCGGCTTTGCCGCGGCGTGGCGGGATCTCGTGGCAAGCGCCGCGGCGAAGCCGCGTCGTCGAACGGGCGCAGGGCGCGCGCCGGCCGGGCTTGCCTGCGTGGCGCGCAGCGTGCGCGCTCTCGCAGGCTGCGCCTCACCGCACCAAATCCGGGATGCGCGCGAAGATCTCGACCGTGAAATCGCTCAGCAGCCCCAGGATCATCGCGCCGAAGATCATGATCGACACCGCGACCACGATCAGCTTGGGCACGAACGACAGCGTCTGTTCCTGGATCGAGGTCGCTGCCTGCACCATGCCGAGGATCAGGCCCGACAGCAGCGCCGGGATCAGGATCGGCGCGGCGGCGAGTGCCAGCACCCACATCGTCTGGTTGGCGACCGTCAGGAAGTAATCGGCGTCGGCGAGGGGCTGCATGAGTTCAAATCCGCGAGAGGTCGGTCGGGTAGGGCGGGTGCGTCAGGTCGCGAACGAGTTGGCGAGGCTGCCCATCGTCAGCGCCCAGCCGTCGACCAACACGAACAACAGCAGCTTGAACGGCAGCGAGATGATCGTCGGCGACAGCATCATCATGCCCAGCGCCATCAGGACGGTGGCCACCACCAGGTCGATGACGATGAAGGGCAGGAACACGAGGAAGCCGATCTGGAACGCGGTCTTGAGTTCGCTGGTCACGAACGCGGGCAGCAGCACCGAATAGGGGATGTCGCGCGGCGACGCGTACGGTCCCGACTTCGCCATCTCGGCGAACATCGTCACGTCCTTGACCCGCGTCTGCTTGGTCATGAAATCGTGCAGCGGCGCGCCCGCGGTGGAGATCAGCTGCGTGCCGTTCAACCGGCCGGCGGCATAGGGCTGGATCGCGTTCACGTTGATCTGGTTCACTACCGGCGCCATCACGAAGAAGCTGAGGAACAGCGACAGGCCGATCAGCACCTGGTTGGGCGGCGTTTGCTGCAACCCCATCGCCTGGCGCAGGATCGACAGCACGATGATGATCCGCGTGAAACTGGTCATCATCAGCACGATGCCGGGCAGCACCGTGAGCAGCCCCATGATGATGAGGACCTGGAGCGACAGCGATAGCGAGCCGCCGCCCGGCGTCGCGCTCGCGTCCCCGCGCGAGAGCTGGCCGAGCGCACGGTCGATCGCGTCGCCGACGCCCGGTGCAGGCGCGGCGGGTGCGCCGGCGGGCGGCGCGACCTGCGCGAAGGCGGGGACCGCGATGCACAGCATGATGAGAATCGCGGCGAGCGCCAGCACGACGCGGGTCCAGCTATGATTGTTCTGCGGACGCGCCGCGACCGGTACGATCAGCGCGGGGCCGCGCCCGGTACGGGTCACGGTGATGCTCACGCGCGCGATCCCTTGGTGAGGCTGGCGAGCGCGTCGCGGAACGACGGCGTCGGAGCGGCAGCGGCGGGCACGAGCTCGTCCGACGCCGACACCGCGCCACCCTTGTCGACCAGCGTCACGCCGGTGCGCGCGACCGAGACGAGCAGGCGACGCCCCTCGAACTCGACCACCGCCAGCTTGACGCCGGGCGAGATCATCATCGTCTCGCGCACCGCGATCCCCCGCGTCGCGGCCGCGCCCGGCATCCGCGTCTCCAGCTTGCGCCACAGGTACAGCGAACCGATCATCAGCCCGCACACCAGCGGCAAGAGCACGATCAGCTTGAGCACGTAGGTCCACATCATCGGACTTGCGCCTCAGCCGCGCTTCTCGGGCGAGACGAGCTCGAGCAGCTTGACGCCGAAGCGCTCGCCCACCGTCACCACCTCGCCGCGGCCGATCAGCGTGCCGTTGACGAACACGTCGAGCAATTCGCCCGCCTGGCGGTCGAGCTCGATCACGCTGCCTTCGCCCAGCGCCAGCAGTTCGCGCAGCGCCAGCGTCGTCGATCCAATCTCGACCGTCAGCTTGACGTCGACGTCCTGCAACAGCCGCAGGTTCGCGGCCACAGCGGAGTCGACCGCGAAATCGGCGGTCATGTCGTTCATACGATAGGTCCTTTGAGCGTGGAGATGCGGATCGCGGCGCGACCGTTGGAGGTGCCGACAGTGCCGGTGCCGACGCAGGTGTCGCCGATCACGATCGGCACGTCGTTGTTGAACGCGATCGGGATCACGTCGCCGGGTTTCAGGTCCATCAACCGGTGCAGCGGCAGCACCGGCTCGGCGAGCACGGAGCGAACGGGCATCCGCACCGTCATCGCGGCGCGGGTCAGTGCCATCTGCCACCCGGCGTCGACCTCGACCGCCTTGGCGACGACCTTGCCGGTCAGCACCTGCGTGAAGGGCTTGAGCGTGCCGACCGGGTAGAGCAGGTCGACGAACACCGGCTTGGCGCCCTCGCTCGCCACGCCGAAGCGCGTGACGACCATGACCTCGTCCGTTTCAATACCCTGAAGGTGCGCGGCGTTGGATTCGCAGATCCCGACCGAGAAGGCGGCGCGCGCCACCGGTTCCCACGTCAGCTCCAGCTGGTCGGCGACGCCCGCGCCCAGCCGCGTCACCAGCGCCTCGGCGGCGGGCGACAGGTCGGTCGCGGCGACCGGACCGGTGCCAGTGCCGGTGCCGCCGAAGAAGATGTCGAGCAGCCCGACGACGAACGCGCCGTCGACCGCGCACAGCATCGCGCGCCCGTCCATCCCCATCGGCAACCACGCGGTCAGCGCGTCGCCGCGCTCGGCGCGATAGTCGGAGAAGCGGACGACCTCGAGCGGCTCGGCCCAGCAGCGTGCCTCGCGGCGCATATAGCCCTCGAACACGGGGCGCAGATTGCGCGCGAGCCGTGCCGACAGGTGCTGCAGCGTGTGGAGGTCGCCGAAGGGATGCAGCTTACTCTGCCCCAGCAGCCCCGCGTCCGCGCCGACGTGGCCGCGCGTGCGCTCGCGTCGCTCGGACGCGGGACGTGGCGCGGCGGACTTGCGCGCCGGCGTCGATTCGGGGGTTGCGGGCCTGTTAACCATGCCCGTTCACTGAACAACGAAATTGGTAAAGTAGACGTTACTGACCCCGCCGAATCCTTCCTTTTGTTCGAGCACGCCGTTGATCGCGGCGACCAGCTTGCGGGCCAGTTGCTGCTTGCCCTGGCTGGTGAACACCTGCTCCTCGGTGGTGTCGCCCAGCGTCATCAGCACCGCCGATCGGATCGCGATGTCGTTGGTCTTCAGGTGCTCGATTACCTTGTCGTCGTACGGCGTCGAGATCGCGACCCCGACCTGGACGAAATGCGTCGAATCCTGGAGGTTGGAGGTGAACTCCTTCTCCATCGGGTAGTAATTGGACGCGAACTTGTCTCCGGCCATGCTCTCCGGCGTGGGCAGGCCGCCGTGGCTCTCGGACGCCGCTTCCTCGCCGCCGCCGCCGTGGCCGCCGCCCTCGCCACCTTCGCCCGCGCGCTTCTGCTCGGACTTGGGCACCAGGTGCGGCTTGTTCGGGTCCTCCTTGGCCTCGGCATGGCCGCCGCCGACCATCCCGCTGTTCGCGGCGTACAGACCCGCGCCGACGCCGCCGCCGACCAGCACGCCCAGCCCCAGCACCAATCCCACTATCTTGACCAGCTTGCCCTTCTTCTTCGGAGCGGGCGCCGCTTCCTTGTCGCTCATGTTCGATTATCCCCGTTAAGCAATGCGTTGATCGGTCGAGCCCGCGTCGTCGTGCGAGGCCGTCTGGCGGCTCGTCGATACGGGCGTGGATGGATGGTGGCGCGGCGCGTCGCCACCGGGGCGGTCGCCGCCGCCCGCCTGACCGCCCGCGTGTCCGCCGGTCAGGTGCAGCTTCACCCCGCGCGCGTCGGCCAGCTCGGCCAGGCGCGGCTGCGCCTCGGCGAGCAGCTGCCGCGTCTGCGCCTGCTCGGCGCTGATCTGGACCTGCACCTGATCGCCGTCGCGGCGCAGCGACACGTCGATCGTGCCCAGCATGTCGGGCGACAGTCGCAGGCGGGTGTCGTTCTCCGCCGCCATGTCGCGCAGGGAGACGATCCGCTCGATCATCGCCGCGGGCCAGTGTTCGTGCCGCAGGTCGAGCGGAGCGCCCTGCGCCGTGCCGGTCGTCGGAACACCGTGGAGCGCGGGTGCTATGGGCGCGAGCGTCGCGACAAGGTCGCTCGGCTGGCGCGAGACCTGTTCGCCGAGCGCGTGGTGGATCGCCTCGGCGAACACGCGCGCCGCCGGCGCCGCCGCACCGGGCACCGGCGCTCCGACCGGCGTGCCGGTCGTACCAACGCCTGCGAGCGGAACGCCAGGAGCGGCCCCCCCGCCGGGCAGCACGATGGGAGCCGAGGCGGTCGACCGCGCGCCCACCGACACCGGCGCTCCGCTAAGTGCCCCTGCGCCCGCGTCCGAGACAATCGCAGCACCCGCGAACGGTGCGCGCGATCCGGTGACGCTCATCTGCGCTGACGCGAACGTGATGGCCTCACTGGTCGGTATTGCGGGCAAGGACGCCGCAACCGCCGGCTCGGCTACGGCGGGTAGCGGCACCGCGAGAGACATATTCGGCAGATCGATGCGGACCCGTGCTGGCTCGCCGATCATCTGGGTGAACCGCTGCTGCCCAATCGGTGCCCGAGACGTAGGCGCCACGGACGCGATGCTCGGCGCAGGCGCGCCAGCGACGAGCGACACACTGCCCCCATTCGATCGAACCCATCTGGCGGGCACCGGTGTCGCCGCCGCCTCTACCCCGATCGCCGACGCGACGATCGGAGTGGCGAGCGGCTCAGGCAAGAACGGTTGGGCGCCGGTCCGAACTGCCGGTCCCGTATTGCCGAGCGGCGCACCCGCGCGTTCGTCCTGCGCGAACATGGCAGCGGGCGCACCCGACGTCGGGAGGTCGGCAAGACCCACGATCTGCTCGGAACTCGCGGCATTATCCGGCACGCCGCGCCCGACCGACGCAGGTGCGTGCGGCACGGCGAACTCAGAAGCCGAGGGCAGGGAGACGTCCACTCCGCCCGACGCTAATGCGGGCGATGCGCGCGTACCCGATGCCAGCGACGCGTCTTCGTCGCTCCCCGGCAGCCGTGTCGTTATTGCGTCTCTCTGAGCTGCCGACGTGCCGATCGGTGCAGCAAGCGGCTCACGCGAGAATGGCTGGGTGGCAGTCCAACTCGTCGCTCCCGTGACGCCGAACGTCGCACCCGCGCGATCGCCGTTGACGAACATGCTGGTCGGCGCACCCGGCGCCGGAATGGCGTAGCGACTGAAGCGCTGCTCGGGCACGGCGACGTCATCTGACGCGCCGAGCGTCACCGATACGGGCGCGTGCTGCACGGCGAACGCCACCGGCGAGGTCAAGGAGGCGCGCAACTCGGCCGAGTGGGCTGCTGGCGACGTGCGCGTGCCCGACACGACGGAGGCGACACCATCGCTTGCCGGCAGTGATGGCGTCAACGCATGGACCCCGCCTGCCGACGTACCGATCGGTGATGCGAGCGGCGCACGCGAGACCATGAACCCGACCATCGAGGGCAGATCTTCGACCGCGTTCGCGGCGGACGCGGGCAATATGCGCGTGCCCGACGCCATCGACGCCACTCCGTCGCTTCCCGGCAGCGGCGCAGCAAGCGGAGCCATGAGCGGCGCAACAGGCGACGGCCGCATCGTGCCGACACTCGCCGTGCCCACTGTCGGCACGACCAACCTCAACGCCGGCACACCGCTGCCATCCGCGCCCGGCGCCGGACCCTCGGTCGGCGCGACCATCGCCACCACTGGCGAAGCCGTCACGCCGAGCCAGGCCAGCGCGTCCGCGTCGCTACCCAGTGCGTCGTCCTGGAGCGGCAGCGACTTGCCGGACCCGGCGTCGCTTTGCCGCTCCCCCGGCACCAGGTCGAGCATGACGGGCGCGAGCAGGTCGAGGAAGGAGGCGAGCGTTGGCGTCGCAGCGCCCGCGCTCACGGGCGGCGGCAGCGCGGCGGTGGACGACAACAGGCTGGAGATCGCGGTCATGGGCAAACGGAAACTCACCGGCAAGGGGCACCGGAGAGTGGATCAGCAAGGATCGTGCCGGTTCTTCCGCGGGGTGCCGGGCAGGTCCTGCAACGCGCGCAGCTCCGCCTCGACCAGCGCCTGCTGCCCGCGCTTGATCAGCTTCTCGATCGCGCTCTGGTCTCGCTTGGCGGCCTGCGTCGCCGCGACGGTGCGCTCGGCCGCCTGCTCGGCGGTGCGCACACGGTTGGTCGCGGCTTCCGACGATCGCTGCAACCGCTCGCGGTAATGCGCGGCGGCGGCGAGCGTCGTCGCACCCGCCTGCGCCTGGCTCGGCGCGACGGCGGCGGCGAGCTGCGCGATACGTCCGGCCAGCGCCTGCTCGCTCGCCACCTGCTCGCGCGCGCGCGCCTCGTCGGCCTGCGCCAACCCGAGTTGGAGCGTGCGGACGCGGTGGACGCGTGCGAGGCGTTTCGAGTCGAGCGCCACGTTCAGGCGTCGCCGAACACGCCGGTGAGCTCGGTCACCGCGTCAGCGAGGCTGACCGACTGATCGGTATCCTGCCGCACGAACTCCATCACCGCGGGATGATAGGCAATCGCGGCGTCGATCGCGGGGTCGCTCCCCGCCCGGTACGCGCCCATCAGCACGAGGTCGCGGTTCTGCTCATAGGTCGCCAGGTGTCGCCTGAGCGCGCGCGCTGCCGCCAGGTGCGGGCGCTCGGAGATGTCGGTCATCACGCGGCTGACCGACTTGGACACGTCGATCGCGGGGTAGACGCCGGCTTCCGCCAGCGCGCGCGTCAGCACGATGTGCCCGTCGAGGATCGAGCGCGCCGAGTCGACCACGGGATCGTTGCCGTCGTCGCCGTCGGCCAGCACGGTGTAGATCGCGGTGATCGCGCCGCCGGTGTGGACGTCCGACCCCGCGCGCTCGATCAGGTTGGGCAGCATCGCGATCGCGGACGGCGGGTAGCCGCGCGCCGACGCCGGCTCGCCCAGCGCCAGCCCGATCTCACGCCCGGCGTGCGCGACGCGGGTGAGCGAATCGATGATCAGCAGCACGTTCTTGCCCTCGGCGCGGAACGCCTCGGCGATGGCGGTGGCGCGCAGCGCGCCGCGGATGCGCAGCACCGGCGAGTGGTTGGCCGGCACCGCGACCACGACCGATCGCGCGCGCGCCTCGCCCGCCACCTTGGTCTCCAGGAAATCGGCGACCTCGCGGCTGCGCTCGCCGATGAGCCCGATGACGATCACGTCGGCCTGCGCCGCGCGCACCATCATGCCGAGCAGCACCGACTTGCCGACGCCCGATCCCGCCATGATGCCGACGCGCTGCCCCTGACCGATCGTCAGCAGCCCGTTGATCGCGCGCACGCCGACGTCGAGCGGTTCCAGCACGCGCCCGCGGTCGAGCGGTGATTGCAGCTTGCCCGCCAGCGGCCAGCGCCCGGCACCGCGGATCGGGCCAAGCCCGTCGATCGGCTTGCCCGCGCCGTCGACCACGCGGCCGAGCATCGCGGCACCCACCTCCGCCTCGCCTGCCGGCCCGCTCGGGCGCACCGGCGCCTGCGGGAGGAGCGGCGCGGGTCCACCCAGGTTCATCATCAGCGTGCGACCGCCGCGAAACCCGATCACCTCCGCCTCGACGTGGTCGCCGACGCGGCACACGGTGCCGACCGGCAGCGACAGGCCGACCGCTTCCATCAGCAACCCATCATAGGATGACAGCCGACCCGACACGCGCGCGCGCGGCGCGAAGTCGGCGTTGGCGATCGTGTCGAGGTAATCGCCCGAGAAGACGTTCAACATGTGGGCAATGCCACCCGGTCGATCGCGGCGGTGAGCTGGTCGAGCCACATCTCGGGCCCGTCCTCGACGATCGTCGACGCGGCCTCCAGCACGAAGCTGCCGCGCGTCACGCTCTCGTCGCCGACCGCGAACACGGTCGCGGGCAAATGCCCGTCGAGCAGCGCCACGTCGCCCGGATGGACGCGCAGCATCGCCGATTCGCTCGCGTCCGCCAGCAGGTCGGTCGCCGCCTCGACCCGCCGCGCGAGCAGGTCGGCGGAAACGCCCGCCTCGCCGATCACGCGGCTGACCAGCGTCATCACGGTCGCGCGCAGCCGCCCGGCGAGCAGGTCGCGGTCGAATCCGCTCGCCTGCGCCAGTGCGGCGGCGAGCCCGGTCAGCATCGCACCGTCGCGTGCCGCGGTCGCCGCCATCTCGGCGCGCGCCGCCGCGACGCCCTCGGCGTAACCCGCCTCGCGCGCGGTCTCGACCGGATCGATGAACGGCGTCGGCTCCGCGTCCGCGTCCATCGGGTCCCAGCCCGCGGTCGGGTCAGTGTCCGGCGCGGCGGGCGAGAAATGCTTCGGCCCGCCGCCGAACGCTTCCTCGATCCGCGCGATCAGTTCCGCGGGCGTGAAGCCCGACGGCCGCGTCGCGTGCGTGTCGGCGAGCGCGCTGGCCGCGGCATCGCGGCGCGCCGGGAAACCGACCACGAACCCACCCGTTTCTGCTGCTCCCGCGGAGAAACTCGCCTCAGACATAATCGTCGTCGCCCGCGCCCATCTGGATCGTGCCGTCCTTGGCGAGATTGCGCGCGACCTGGATCATTGCCTTCTGCGCGTCGAGCACCTCGGAGAGCTTCATCGGCCCGCGCGCTTCCATCTCGTCGCGGATGCCGTCGGCGGCGCGCGCCGACATGCAGCCGAGCAGCCGCGCCCGCGCCGCCTCGTCCACGCCCTTCAGCGCGCGCGTCAGCGTGTCGCCGTCGACGTTGCGGATCAGCGTGCCGAGGTTCTTGTCGTCCATCTCCAGCAGATTGTCGAAGACGAACATCGCTTCCTCGATCTGCTTGGCGACGTCGCGGTCGAGCTTGAACAGCTTCGGCATGACGCGCTGCTCGGTCGCCTTGCGCGCGCCCTGCAGCAGCTTCGCCGCCTCGCGCGTGCCGCCCAGTTGCAGCCCCTGGCTCGGTCCGCGCCCCGCGCTCTTCGCCGACCGGTTGGCGATCATCTGGCGCAGCGTCTCGACCGCCTCGGGCGTGATCGGCCCCAGCTTCGCGATGCGGTGCAGGATGTCGGGCTGTGCCGCGTCGGGGAGCAGTTCGAGCACCTGGCTGCCGACCGCGGGATCGAGGTTGGCGATCAGCACCGCGGCGATCTGCGGATGCTCCTTTTCCAGCATCTGTGCGATCTCGGGCGCGTCCAGCCAGTCGAGCAGCTCGATCTCGCACGCGGCCTCCGCCGGCGTGATGCGCGCCAGCACGCTCTCGGCCTTCTCCGGACCCAGCGCGCGGTTCATCACCGCCGCGACGTGCGGGCGCGGATCGAACGCGATCCCGTTGCGCTCGCGCGCGCGGCCGACGAAATCGTCGAGCACCAGCTCGACGTCCTCCTCGCTCACGTCCGCGACCGCGAACATCGCGCTGCCCAGTCGGCGGACCTCTTCCGGCTCCAGCTTCTGCAGGATCGCGGCGGCTTCCTCCTCGCCCACCAGCATCATCAGCACCGCGGCGCGCTCCACGCCGGTGAAGTGCCGCATCGGCAATTGCTCGCTCACGATTTCGCGTCCGCCATGATCATGTCACGCACCGCCAGCGCCGCGCGCGCCGGATTATCGCGGGTGAAGCCGCGCACCGCGCCGATCTTCTCGTCGTAGCTGCGGCTCGCCGCGATCTGCTCCAGGCTGACCGGGGGCGCGACCGTGATCGCGGGGTTGCCGTCGGCGTCCACCGCGGGCAGCGGATTGCCGTCCGCGTCGACCCCGGCGGGCGCGGCCAGGGCAGGGGTCGCCTCTTCGCGCTTCTTCATCAACGCCTTGGCGATCGGCCGCACGCCCAGCAGCAGGACCAGCAGCGCGATGACGATCGCGGTCAGGTTGCGCGCCAGCACCGGCAGCCAATTGTTGTCGTACCACGCCGGGCCGTCCTTGGCCGCATCGTCGGCGCCCGCGAACTTGCGGCTAATGACGGTCACCTGGTCCTGCCGATTGCCGTCGAAGCCGACCGCGGACTTCACCAAACTGTCGATCTGGTTGATCTCCATCGCGGTGCGGCGACCCTTCTCGGGGTCGCGCAGCAGCACCGCGACAGAGAGGCGCTTGATGCTGCCGGGTGCCGCGCGCGTCACCGACACTTCCTTGCCCAGGTCATAGGCGCGCTGGAACGAGTCCGACTGCTTGTTGGCATCGGGCGCCGGGCCGCCCGCGACCGGTGCGCTCGCGGGCGTGCCGGGGTTGCCCGTGGCGGGCTGCGGCGTCGACAGCTGTGAGGCGGGCGGCGGCGTGTTGCTCAGCGCGCCGGGTATACCGCCCGGCGCCTGCGCGTTCGCCTGGTTGCCGGTCCAATTGCCCGTCTCGGCGCGCAGGATACCGTTCTTGTCGTAGCTCTCGCGCGTGGCGCTGGTCTCGTCCATGTTGACGTCGGCCTGCACCTCGGCGGTGAAATTGCCCGCGCCGACCAGCGGCGTCAGCAGCGCGTTCAGCTGCTGGCGTACCTTGTCCTCGACCTGCCGCTGCACGCGCAACCGTGCGTCGCCGCTGTCGCTGCCGCCGTCGCCCGACTTGCTCAACAACGCGCCGAGCTGATCGACCACGGTGACGCTGTCGGGCTTCATCCCCGGCACCGACGAGGCGACGAGATTGATGATCGACGCCACCTGCGCGTCCGACAGCGAGCGTCCGGCCTGCAACTTGATGACCACCGACGCCGACGGCGCGGCATTGTCGCGCACGAACACGGTCGATTCGGGCACCGCCAGGTGGACGCGCGCCTCCGCGACCGCGTCGATCTCCTGGATCGAGCGCGCGATCTCGGTCTCGCGCGCCTGGCGCAACCGCTCGCCCTCGACCGCGCGGGAAACGCCCATCGGCAATTGGTCGAGGATCGCGTAGCCGCCCGGCGCCGCCTTGGGCAGGCCTTGCCCGGCGAGCAGCAGCCGCGCCTTGGAATAATCCTCCTCGTTGACGGTCAGCGTACCCGCGCCGTCGTCGATCTGGCTCGGGATGTTGGCGGCGGTCAGCGCGCTCGTCACCGCCGCCTTGTCGGCGTCGGGGAGCCCTGCGAACAGCGTCTTCTGCGGCGCGGCGGACAGCGCCGACCAGGCGAGCCCGGCCGCGCCGATCAACCCAACCATCAGCGCCATAGGCCCCGCGCGGCGCACCGCGGGCTGGGCCAGCGCGCCCTGGATCTGGCGCAGCGGGTTGGCGAACTTCTCGGGCACGAGATTATTCGCGGGGGCGAGTGCGTTGCTCATGTCAGACCGGCATGCTCATGATGTCCTTGTACGCGGACAGGATCTTGTTGCGGACCTGCATCGTCGCCTCGAAACCGACCGATGCCTCTTGCCGGGCGAGCATCACCTTGGCGATGTCGATCGTCTCGCCGCGCTCGTACTGCTCCGACAAAGCGCTGGCGCGCTGCTGACCGTCGTTCACCTTCGCGAGCGCGTTCTGCATCGTGTCGGCGAAGCTGGTCGGCGCGGCGGCGGTCGCGCTCTCGGGCGCCCCAGCCCCCGCGGCGGTGTTCGCGCGCTGCAACGCGCTGTTGCGCTCCAGGATCTGCGCCCTCAGCGCCATCACGCGGTCGACGCCGCCGACGCCTCCGATCGCGCTCATGCGCCGACGGCCCGCAGCGTGTTGGCCGAGGCCAGGTCGTCTCCCTGCTCGCGCGCCTTGGCCAAGCGATAGCGCAGCGTCCGCTCGGAGATGCCGAGGCGCTTGGCCGTCTCGATCCGGCTGCCGCCGCACGCGGCGAGCGTTTCGCGGATCTTGGCGAATTCCGACAGCTGCACGACCTGTCCCAGCGTCGCGGGCTCCTCAGCCTGCTCCGCGGGCGGCAGCGCGGCCGGCACCGCAGCCACCGCGGTCGGACGATCGAACAGGATGTGGTGCGCCTCGATCACCTCGGCATTGCCCGCGAACAGCAGCGCGCGCTGGATCACATTCTCCAGCTCGCGCACGTTGCCCGGCCAGTCGTGCGCCATCAGCGCCGCGATCGCGTCGTCGGACGGCCACGGCACGACGCTGCGCGCGCCGGCGTGGCGCAGGATCATCGTCGCGGCGAGCGCGGGAATGTCCTGCGCGCGCTCGGCCAGCGCCTTGGTGGTCAGCGGGAACACCGACAGGCGGTAATAGAGATCGGCGCGGAAGCGCCCGGCGGCGACCTCGGCCTGCAGATCGCGGTTGGCGCAGGCGATCACGCGCACGTCGACCGGCACCGGCTGCGTCGCGCCGATCGGCACCACCTCGCGCTCCTGCAGCACGCGTAGGAGCTTCGCCTGCAACCCCACTGGCATCTCGGCGATCTCGTCTAGCAGGATCGTGCCGCCGTGCGCCGCGCGGAAGAAGCCGTCGCCCGCCGCGGTCGCGCCGGTGAAGCTGCCCTTCACGTGCCCGAACAGCATCGCTTCCAGCATCGTCTCGGGCAGCGCGGCGCAGTTCAGCGCCACGAACGGCCCGTCGGCCCGCGCGGAGTTCGCGTGGATCGTGCGCGCCAGCACTTCCTTGCCGGTGCCGGTCGGACCGTTGATCAGCACGGTGATGTCGGCCTCCGCGACCCGCTCGGCGAGCGCCAGCAGTGCCAGGCTCTCCGGGTCCGCCGCGGTCGGCAGCTCGGGCCCACCGATCAGCGCGCGCGCGAAGGCGTTGCCGACCGCCGCGTCGCCGTGCGCGTAGCTGATCCGCGCCGGCTGCCCGTCGCGGAACGGCACCACGCCGGGCGCCTCGCCCGCGTCCGGCCGCGCGACGATCAGCGTGCGCGCCGGCACCGCCATCGCCTCGCCCTCGGCGACCAGATGCCCCGCACCCGCCTGCGCGCGCCCACCCGGCAGCTCCACGGCGAACCCCTGCGCGCGCAAGGACGACACGAGCGTCAGATGCTCGTTCATCACTCTCGCCGACGGCACGATCGAACGCATGAAATCGATTCCCTGTGTTGCTGCCCTCTTTTGCCGCCCAATTGGTTAACGCCGCGTATCCTTGCCGGGCGGCGGCAGATATTTTCCGGGCGCGTTCGCGTGGGTGCGCGCGAGGTGTTTTCCTTCCGTGTACGCGTGCCCGCACGAGGCGGCGGCCAGCGGCAAGGGCCGCGGCACCACGCTGCCGGCTGGCGGCAACAAACGGCTAAATCATGCCGCCGGGCGGTCGTTTGATGCTTCGACGGCTCGGCATCCTGCCTCGATGAACGGGGGGCGGCGGACGGGTTGGGCACAGGAGAACAGACGTGACCGTTATCGCATCCAACACCTCGGCGCTGCGCGCCACCAACGCGTCGACGATGGCGAGCAAGTCGCTCGCGACCTCGATGGAGCGCCTGTCGACCGGCAAGCGCATCAACTCGGCGAAGGACGACGCCGCCGGCCTCGCGATCAGCTCGTCGATGACCGCGCAGATCAAGGGCATGAGCCAGGGCATCCGCAACGCCAACGACGGCATCTCGATGGCGCAGACCGCCGAGGGCGCGCTCGACGAGGTCAGCAACATGCTCCAGCGCATGCGCGAGCTGAGCGTCCAGTCGCTGAACGGCACCTACGCCGATAGCGACAAGACCAACATCCGTGCCGAGCAGAAGGCGCTGAAGGATCAGATCTCCGCGGTGGTGACCAACACCGAGTTCAACAGCAAGAAGCTGTTCGATGCGGGTGCCGCGACTGGCTTCACCATCCAAACCGGCGCGAACAGCACCGACACCATTACGTTGCAGTCGGCCAACCTGGGTACCGGCGACGTGGCGGCGGTGACTGCCCTGACGTTCGCTAGCGACACGACAAGCGGTTCGTTGACGATCTACGACAATGCGCTGAAGGCAGTGTCGACGGCGCGGGCGAGCCTGGGTGCGACGCAGAACCGGCTCGAATCGGCGGTCAACAACACGACCTCGAACATGACCAACCTGTCCGACGCGCGCAGCCGAATCGAGGACACCGACTTCTCGAGCGAGACGACCGCACTCGCCAAGGCGCAGATCCTCAGCCAGGCGTCGACCGCGATGCTCAGCCAGGCGAACCAGTCGACGCAGAGCGTGCTGAAGCTGCTCGGCTGACCTGCTCGGAGCCGGCGCCGTCCCCCGCTCGGGTGTCGGCTCCGATCCCGCGGCGCCAGGCGCCACACGACGAACCCCGATGGCGAGGCCATCGGGGTTCGTTGCGTTCGGGCGCACAGGGGCGGGCATGGCAGATTTTCGACTTAATCGTGGGCCGCGCCGGTCGTTTGGAAGGGCGGCACCTTCTCCTTCGCCACGGGGGCGGCGGTCGGAGCCTGGCTTATCGGAGCACCCATGACCGTTATCGGAAGCAACATCTCATCGCTGCGCGCCTCGAACGCGGGGATCAAGGCACAGGACATGCTGTCGACCTCGATGGAGCGCCTGTCGACCGGCAAGCGCATCAACTCGGCGAAGGACGATGCCGCCGGCCTCGCGATCGCGTCCAGCATGACCGCGCAGATCAAGGGCATGAACCAGGGCATTCGGAACGCCAACGACGGCATCTCGATGGCGCAGACCGCCGAAGGCGCGCTCGACGAGGTCAGCAACATGCTCCAGCGCATGCGCGAGCTGCAGGTCCAGTCGAAGAACGGCACCTATTCGGACACCGACAAGACCAACATCACCACCGAGCAGACCGCGCTCGCCAAGCAGATCGATTCGGTGATCAAGACCACCACGTTCAACGGCAAGAACCTGTTCGACGGCACTGCCGGCACGGCCGGTGTGGTTTCGATCCAGACGGGCGCCAATACCAGCGACACCGTGTCGCTCAGCTTCTCGAACATGGCCACCGGCTATGTCGCCAACACCAAGTCGATTTCGCAAGTCGTGACGTTCGCGGTGCGCGACGCGAATGGTGCGGTCACGACCGATGCGTCGCTGCGCGCCGCCGCGACGCTCGAAGATTATGACGGTGCATTGTCAGCGGTGGCGACGCAGCGCGCTTCCTTGGGCGCATCGCAGAACCGGCTCGAGTCGGCGGTCAACAACATGACCAACAACGCCACCAACCTGTCCGACGCGCGCAGCCGGATCGAGGACGCGGACTTCTCGACCGAGACGACCGCGCTCGCCAAGGCGCAGATCCTCAGCCAGGCGTCGACCGCGATGCTCAGCCAGGCCAACCAGTCGGCGCAGGGCGTGCTCAAGCTGCTGGGCTGATCCCGTCGGCTAGGCGGGGCGCGGCGTCGCCCCCACTCGGGCGTCACGCCTCGCGCGATACGAAAGGCTCCGGCACTGCGCCGGAGCCTTTCTCGTTTTCGGCAAACAGAGCATCGATCGCGCGAAAAGTCCTTAAAGGACGCGCCGACCGGTCGTTTGATGGTGCGAACGCATCGTGCGCGCCGTGGGGGCAGCAGCGGTGCCGATGATGGAGACCCTGCCATGACCGTGATCAACAGCAACATTTCCTCGCTCCGCGCCGCCAACGCCTCGACGATGGCGAGCAAGTCGCTCGCCACGTCGATGGAGCGCCTGTCGACCGGCAAGCGCATCAACTCGGCCAAGGATGACGCCGCCGGCCTCGCCATCGCCAGCTCGATGACCGCGCAGATCAAGGGCATGAACCAGGGCGTTCGCAACGCCAACGACGGCATCAGCCTGGCGCAGACCGCCGAGGGCGCGCTCGACGAGGTCACCAACATGCTCCAGCGCATGCGCGAGCTGACCGTGCAGTCGCAGAACGGCACCTATTCGGACGACGACAAGCAGAACATCTACAAGGAGCAGGACGCGCTCGCCAACCAGATCTACTCGGTGGTCAAGAACACGCAATTTAACGGCAAGACGCTGTTCACCGGCGGTGCGACCGATGGCGCAGCGAAGACGTTCGACATTCAGACCGGCGCGAACGCCAACGACACGTTGCAGATCTCGGTCGCCGATCTCGACAGCTCGGACAACACCAAGAGCAAGCTCGCCGACATCGTCGATTTCACTGCGGCGAACGGCGGCATGACCGGCAGCTCGGTTCCCGTTACTGCGAACGGAACAACCACGCCGCCGGCCGTGCCGACACTTCAAGCTTTCGACGACGCGCTGAAGCAGATTTCCACCACCCGCGCCGGCCTCGGCGCCGCACAGAACCGGCTCGAATCGGCGGTCAACAACATGACCTCGAACGCGACCAACCTGTCGGACGCGCGCAGCCGGATCGAGGACGCGGACTTCTCGACCGAGACGACGTCGCTCGCCAAGGCGCAGATCCTCAGCCAGGCGTCGACCGCGATGCTCAGCCAGGCGAACCAGTCGGCGCAGGGCGTGCTCAAGCTGCTCGGCTAAGCCCGAACAATTCTCGGCGAGAACGAAGCCCCGGCGGTCACCCGACTGCCGGGGCTTTCGCTCGTCCGCCGCCCGCGCGGTTTCGCGCTGTCCTACATGCCGGGGGCGATGGCAGGCACGGCGCGGCGCTTTAACAGCACCATGTATATAGACTCGCGAGCGCGCGCGTACGCGTTGGCGTGACCTTAGCGTGACCTTCCGCGCCTCCGCACCTGCTTGGCACGCGCAGGACCTTGGCTACTCGCCGCCCTGCACGGTTAGGTCGTCGGTATTCGCGTCGGTGCCGTCGTCGTGCGCGGCCGTGTCGTCCTCGGCCGGGCGACGCTCCGCCTCGTGGCCGAGCGGCACGCCGCTCGCGTCCACGTCGCCGATCGGCAGTTCGGGCTCGGGCTTACGCTGGTCGGTCATCATCGCTCTCCTTCACCGCCGCCAACGCTTCGCGGGCGCAAAAGAAACCCCGCCGGCGCGGGTGGCGCGAGCGGGGCAGGGGAGAGAGGCTGTCGGCAGTTGATATCAGCGGCGCAGCATCGCCTTCTTCAGCCTGGCGTGCGCCGCCGCCTTGATCTGGCAAACCCGCGCCGCGCCGACGCCCAGCACCTGGCCGATCTCGTCCAGGTTCAGCTCTTCGACGTGGTAGAGCTGGATCACCAGCTGCTCGCGCTCGGGCAGGCTCGCGATCGCGGCGATCAGGCAATCGCGCTGCTCGGCCTCGGCCAGTTGCGTGAAGGCGTCGGGCTCGTCGCTCGCGAACCACGGCTGGTCGTCGGCGTAGACCTCGTCGATCGACTCGTACTTGACCGCGTCGGCGCTGGCATAATCGCCGCGCAGCTTCTCGACCGACACGCCCAGCCGATCGGCCAGCTCACGCTCGACCGGCGCGCGGCCGAGCTCGCCCGACAGCGCGCTGGTCGCGCGCGCGAACTCGCGGCGGCGGCGGATCGCGCCGCGCGTCATCGCGGCGTGTCGGCGCAGCTCGTCGATCATGCTGCCGCGCAGGCGGGTGGTCAGGTACTGCTTGAACGTCACCTGCCCGCGGTCCTCGAACGCCGCCGCCGCCTCAACCAGCGCGACCAGCCCGACCTGGATCAGGTCCTCGACCTCGACCGCGGTCGAGACCGAGCCGTGGACGTGCCACGCGATCCGGCGGACGAGCGGCAGGTGCGCCTGCACCAGCGCCGCGTCGTTTCGCGCGCGTACGCGCGGACTATAAGTGAGCGGCGCGCCGGTGAGGGAAGGACTCGCCACGGGCTGCGCGTCGGCGAACGTGCCGCGCATCGGCTCGGCGCTCATGCTGCCAGCGCCTGCTGGTGCGCGACGTGCGCGGGCTGGCCTGCGCCGCCGATCACGGCGACGACCTCGACGGCCTTGTCCTCGGGTACTTCGAAGAAGCTCATGACAGGGGTATCCGGCAGAACGGTTCGAACGAGTTTGCGGACAGCCACGCGGATCGCGGGCTGGACGACGAGCGCGAAGGGCTTGGCCTCGGCGATCATCGGCTGGGCGGCGGCCTGCAGCGCGTCGACGATGCGGCGGCCGAGGTCGGGCTCGATGACGTGGCGGCGCGACGGGTCGGCGCGCATCGCCTGGCCGAGCAATTGCTCCAGCCCGCCCTCCAGCGTCATGACGCGCAGCGGCTCGCGCACGCCCGCCAGCTTCTGGATGATGAGCCCGCCCAGCAGCGGCCGCGCCAGCTCGACGATCTCCTCCGCGCTGGCGCTGTGCTGCGCCGAGGCCGAGATCGCGGCGGCGATGCGGCGGAATTCCTTGAGCGGGATGCCCTCGGCCAGCAGCGCGCGGAGCACCGCGGTCAGCGTGGTGAGCGGCAGCGGCTGCGGGCACAGCGACGCGACCAGCTGCGGCGAGCGTTCCTTGAGGCCATCGAGCAGCGCCTGCACCTCGTCGGCGCCGAGCAGGTCCGACGCATGGGCGCCGAGCGCGTGGTTGAGATGCGTCGCGATCACGGTGCCGGCGTCGACCACCAGGTAACCCTGACCGGTCGCGGCGTCCGTGTCGCCCGGCGCGATCCAGGTCGCCTCCAGGCCGAAGGTCGGATCCTTCGCCTTCTTGCCGAGCAGTTCGCCGAAACCCTGTCCGGTGTCGAGCGCCAGCATCTCGTCGGGCGAGACCTGATCCTCGCCGACGCACACGCCGCCCAGCATCAGGCGATAGGTATAGGGCGCGAGGTTGATGTCGTCGCGCACGCGCACCTGCGGGACGACGAAGCCCAGCTCCTTCGACAATTGCCGGCGCACCCCGGTAATCCGCGCCATCAGCGGCGCACCGCGGCGCTCGTCGACCAGCGGCACCAGCCCGTAGCCGATGTCGAGGTTGACCATCATGCCCTCGGTCACCTCGTCCCAGCCGATTTTCGACAGGTCGGGCGCCTCGGCTACGGCCACGGGCTCGGCGGGGGCGGGGCGCTTCGCGATCTGGTTGAGCTTCCACGCGGCGAACCCGGCGATCGCGGCGATCGGCAGGATGACGAGGTGCGGCATGCCCGGCAGCACGCCGAGCAGCGTCAGGATCGCGGCGACCGGCGTCCAAGTGCGCGCCGAGCCGAACTGGCTGCCGATCTGTCCCGCCAGGTCCTTCTCCGACTTGACGCGGGTCACGATCGACGCGGCGGCGATCGACAAGAGCAATGCCGGCACCTGCGCGACCAGCGCGTCGCCGATCGCGAGCATGGTGTAGGTCTGCGCCGCTTTGGCGATGCCGAGGCCGTGGCTTACCGGACCCAGGATCAGCCCGCCGATCACGTTGGCGGCGAGGATCAGCAGTCCGGCGACCGCGTCGCCCTTCACGAACTTCGACGAACCATCCATCGATCCGTAGAATTCGGCCTCGGTCGCGACGTCGATGCGGCGCTTCTTCGCCTCGTCTGGCGTAATGAGCCCGGCGTTCAGGTCGGCGTCGATCGCCATCTGCTTGCCCGGCAACGCGTCGAGCGTGAAGCGCGCCGACACCTCGGACACACGCCCCGCGCCCTTGGTCACGACGATCAAGTTGATGATGACGATGATCGCGAACACGAACAGCCCGACGACGTAGTCGCCGCCGATCACGAAGGTGCCGAACGCCTCGATTACGTGCCCCGCGGCCGACTCGCCCTCGTGACCGTGGACCAGCACGACGCGGGTCGAGGCGACGTTCAGCCCGAGCCGGAACAGCGTCGCGAACAGCAGCACGGTCGGGAAGGCGGAGAAATCGAGCGGCTTCTCCGCGTTCAGCGCCACCATCAGCACCGCGAGGCTGATCGTGATGTTCATGATGAAGAACACGTCGAGCATGGCGGCCGGGATCGGCACCACCATCAGCACGACGAGCAGCAGGATCGCGGCGGGCAGTGCTGCCTGGCGCGCGTTGGCGAGCAGCTTCATCGCTTAGCGACCCCCCATCGACGCGAGCATCAGGTAGGCGAGGCGGGCGTTGTCGGGGCTCGGCCGCAGCAGCGACGCCTGGCTCGCCGCCTGACCCTTGATCTGACCGAGCGTCGAGCGCGCCCACGACAGCGCGTCGCTCGCGCTCTCGCCGGCACCGGTCACGACCGTTGCGTCATCGCCCATGCCGAGCGCCTGCGCGGCGAACTGCATCGTCGACAGATTGCCGGTCGAGGCGACGCCGCTGCCCGAGGCGTCCGCGCCGTCGCCCAGCTTGTCCGCGAACCGCTGGTACACCTGCGACAGCGAGCGCGCGCTGCCGTCGCTCGCGTAGAAGACGTTGCGATTGGCGCGCGCGGCGGCGGGAAACAGGCTGGCGGCGTCGCGCCCCGGATTGCCCGCCATCGCCGACAGGAACTGCTTCGCGCCGCCCAGCCCCAGGAAATGCGCCATGTAGAGGTCGGTGCCCGTCGCGGTGCGGCCAGTCGCACCCTCGATCGCGGCCTTGTTGTCGCTGGCGTGCTCGGCCGCCATCAGGCTGGCGACCTCGGGATCGTTGCGCAGGCCCAGCACCGCCTCGCGGTTGCCGCCCGCCACCACGTAGCGCCCGCCGACCCGCTGGATGCTGTCCGCCGCCCAGCCGAGCCCGTGCTCGCTGCCGTGCTGCTTCATCACGCCCAGCCAGCTCTGCTCAATGAACTGGTAGAGCCCAGTCGCCGAGGAGGTGCCGGCACGCGCGTTGGCGTTGAAGCCGCTTTCCAGCTTCGCCTGGCCCATCAGGTAATCGAAGTCGATGCCGGTACGCGCCGCCGCCCGTTGGATCGCGGAGGTGACGCGTTGGCTCGCCGAGTTGATCGCGGAAACGGTCATGCTGATCTGTTAAAGGCCCTGTTAAGAGCCGGTCGATCAGCAAGGGTCGTGCCAAGCGCGCGTCAGGCGTAGGCGAGCTTGCCGCGGCCGTAGGCACCGGCAGCGTCGCCGGACAGGACTTGCAGGCGGCGGCGAACATTTGCCGCCATCAGGTTGACGTAGATGCGGCAGGTGTCGTTCAACCGGTCGGCTTCCTCGGCCAGCCCGCGCAATTCGGGCGTGGCGGGACCGTCGCCCAGCGCCTGCAACGTCTCGATCCCCTTCAGCTTCGCCGCGGTGGCGCGTTCCAGGCCACCGACGTCGTTGGTCTTGAGCGCGGTGATCTCCGCGTGCAGCGCGTCGATCACGCGCACCAAAGCATCACGACGCGTCATGCGACATCCACTCGTACTTGGCGGCGATCAGCGCGTCGGCGACGCTGGCGGGAGACAGGGGATAGCGACCGCTCTCCACCGCTTCCTTGATGAGCGCGACGCGGCTCGCCTCGATCGGCGCGGCGGCGGCCATCGTATTGGCGAGCGTCGGCGTCGGCACCGCCGCCTGGACGGGCGTACCCGCCACCGCCGGCGCGGCCATCGCCACCCGCGTAACTGCGCCGATGCGCAGATCGTTCGCCTTGATCGTCGTCGGGTTTACCGCATCCACCATGTCCGCACCTGTTGGTCGTCGCTGACACGCGAAGAAACGACCGTTCGGCGAACCGATTTAGGACTTTTTTCACTCGCTCCAGCCGGGCAGCGTCGCGCGACCGCTGTCGACCGCGACCGCCTGCACCGGGCGCGGCGTGCCGTCGACGCGCACCATGAAGCGCGCACCCGGCGCGGCATCGCCGACCGCCACGCCCTCGCGCGTGATCGAGAAGCCGTCCGAGCCCGCCTCGATCGTGACCGGATCGCCGCGGCGGATCACCGGTGGCGCGGCCTTGGGCGTCATCGCAGCTCCGGCACTCACCGCGGCCGGCGTCGCCGCCGCCGCGCGGGGCGGTGCGAGTACCGGCACGAAGATGCGCCAATCCGGCCCGGCGCACGATACCACCACCGCGTCGTGCGCTTCGCTGCGCCACGACAAAGCGACCGTCGGGCATTGCGCGAGCCGCAGACGCGGATCGACCGATGCGCGCGCGCCGCCCTCGCTGCCGATCGGGCGCGCGGTGAAGGCGGCGACCGCACGGTCGAGCGAGGCGGTGTCCTGAAAGCCGGCGGCGGCGAGCAGCGAGAGAATGATCATCGTGTTCCTTCCTCGCCGATAAAGGCGAGCGTGATGAGGACGTGGCGCGCGGGGCGCGTGCCGACCTCGGCGTTGGAAATCTGCGTGCGCTCGATCGGCACGCCTCGCACCGCCAATGCCGCCGCGACGGCGCGCGCGCGGTCGGTGGCGAGCAAGGCGGCGCTGCCGGTGGCCCGATCGGCGTCGGCGACGCTGCCGTCGGTCGCGCCGGTGATGCGCAGGGCTACGCGCGGGTCGCGCAGCTCGCCGCGCGCCCAGGCGGCGATCGCGTCGGGGCTTGCCGGGATCGACGCCGACCCTTGCGCGAAGCCGCCCACCACCTCGGCCGCGACCGCCATCGGCGGCGGCGTCACGCCCAATCCGACCGCGACCGCGCGCGTGATCGCGCGCGCGTCGAGCTGCCGGTTCGATTCGAGCAGCACGAAGAAGCCGACCAGCAGTAGCGCCAGATCGGCGAGCGTGATCAGCCACGACGGCCGCGCCGATGCGAAGGCGGGGAAGTCGTCGTTGGACACCGCTGTCGCGTGCGCCATCACGCCGCGCTAGCCCGGATCGTCGCCACGTTCATCGGGCGCGGCGCCTCGCGCGTCGCCAGCGCGATCAGCGGCGCGACCAGCCGCTGCCGCTCGCTCGCCTCGACCCGCGCCGCCGCGCGCAGCCGCGCCGCGACCGGCAGCGCGACGAGATTGGCGAGCAGCGCGCCGTACAGCGTGGCGAGCAGCGCCACCGCCATCGCGCTGCCGATCGCGGCGGGGTCGCTCATCCGCGTGAACATCACCACCAGCCCGATCAGCGTGCCGACCATGCCCATTGCGGGTGCGGCCTCGGCGGCGCCCGCCCAGCAGTCCGCCGCCGCCAGATGCCGCTCGATCCGCGCGCGGCGACCGCGGTCGAGCTCGGCGGCGATCGCCTCGGGCGCCATGCCGTCGACGATGCCCGCGATGCCGGCCGCGACGTCGGCGTCGGCGATCACGCTGCGGTCGAGCGCCATCGCGCCGTGGCGCCGCGCGATCCGGTCCTGCGCTGCGATCTGCTCGAGCAACGCGTCGGCCGAGAAAGGTCGGCGCGCGAGCACCGTCAACGCGGCGATCGCGCGCGCGAGGTCGCGCGTCGGCGTGCGCAGCATGGTCGCCAGCAACGTGCCCCCGCCGACGATGGCGAGCGCGAGCGGGTCGAGGAAAGTGCCTGGTGTCATCGCGCTCGCCCGTGCAAGCCGCGGGCCAGTTCCGGCAGCGCTATCGTCTCCATCGGCACGACGGCCGGTTCGCTGCCGCCCGGCAACGCCGATTGCCGGCAACCGGCAAGCGCTTGCCGCCCGATCGGTCGCCGCTGCCGTGCCACGCCTGCGATCGAAACTGGCACGCCCCTTGCTCAACATCTCGCGAGCGCCTTGTCGGCGCATCGCAGGAGGCAGATCACATGGCTGGCGACAGTCTGTTCGGGGTACACGGAAACGCGTTGGAGGTGCGCGCGCAGCGCATGGGCGTGCTCGCGTCCAACATCGCCAACGCGTCCACGCCCGGCTTCAAGGCGCGCGACATCGACTGGAAGTCGGCGCTGGCGAGCGCGACCGCGACCGGCAACGTCGACGCCGGCATCACCGCGCAGACCAAGTACCGCGTGCCGAGCCAGCCGAGCATGGACGGCAACACCGTCGAACTCGCCGGCGAGCAGACCGCCTTCGCCGAGAATGCGGTCCAGTATCAGACGACGCTGTCGTTCCTGAACGGGCGCATCGGCCAGATCACCCGCGCGCTGAAGGGGGAATAAGCGAATGAGCACGCCCGTCACCATCTTCCAGACCGCCGGCCGCGCGATGTCCGCGCAGCTGACGCGGATGAACACCAGCGCGTCGAACCTCGCCAACGCGGGCGGAATCGCCGGGTCGGTCGAGGCCGCGTACAAAACGATCAAGCCTGTGTTCCGCACCAGCTACGATGCCGCCTCCGGCCTCTCGACGGTCGACGTCGAGCGGATCGTGACGGCGGGCGAGACCCCGACCAAGCGCTACGACCCTGCCAATCCGATGGCCGACCGCGACGGCAACGTATTCGAGGCCGCGGTCGACGAGACCCGCGAGCTGGTCGACATGATGGAATCGGCGCGCACCTACCAGAACAACGTCGAGGTGATGCAGACCGCCAAGTCGCTGATCATCGACACCCTCAAGCTGGGCCGCTGAACATGCCAGTGATCACCAACACCACCGGCACCAGCGCCGCGACCAACGCCACCAAGGCGCTGACGGGCGCCAAGACGACGCTCGACCAGGGCGACTTCCTGAAGCTGATGACCGCGCAGATGAAGAATCAGGATCCGTTCAACCCGGTCGACAACACGCAGATGGTCGCGCAGATGGCGCAATTCTCCTCGCTCGCCGGCATCACGCAGATGTCGACGACGCTGCAGGCGATCTCGGACAAGCTCGGCGCGACGACCACCGCCGACGCGGTCAGCTACATCGGCAAGACCGTGCTGACGCCGGGCACCACCGCTTACGCGCGCACCTCGGGCGGGATCGCGGGCGCGATCGAGCTGGGTGGCGCGGCGAGCGACGTCGGCGTCACGATCACCGACGCGAACGGCATGGTGCTGAAAAACCTGTCGCTGGGCGCGCAGGCGGGCGGCACCGTCAGCTACGACTGGGACGGCCGCACCGACGCAGGCGAGGACGCGGGCGCGGGGCCGTTCACCGTCAGCGTGGCGGCGTCGAACGAGGGTAAGTTCGTGTCCGCGACCAACCTCGTCTGGGCGCCGGTCCAGTCCGTCTCCACCGCCACCGGTCAGACGATGCTCACCGCACCCGGACTGGGGGAGATTCCCGCCAGCGCCGTTCGCCAGATCGGCTGATTTTCCACCATCTTCTCCCGTTTTCACCCCTTCCTCGGAGTAACCCTTATGTCCTTCTACACCTCGCTATCGGGCCTCCAGGCCGCGCAGACCGACCTTTCCACGATCAGCCACAACCTCGCCAACGTGTCGACCAACGGCTTCAAAAAGTCGCGCAGCGAGTTCGCCGACGTGATGGCGTCGAACTTCACCTCCGACCCGCGCCGCATGGTCGGCTCGGGCGCGGTGTTGCAGGAAAATCGCCAGCAGTTCAGCGAGGGCAGCCTGCAGACGACGGGAAACAGCCTCGACCTGACGGTCGCGGGCGACGGTTTCTTCGCGGTCAAGATGCCCAACGCGGTCGGCACGCAGGCGTACACGCGCAACGGCGCCTTTTCGGTCGATCCCAATCGCTTCATCACCGACTCGCAGGGCAGCCGGTTGCAGGCCTATGCGGTAGAGAGTGACGGCACCGTGCCCGCGAACAGCAAGGTCGGCGACGTGCGCATCCCGCTCAACAGCGGTGAACCGGTCGCGACCGGTGCGGTGACGCTCAAGATGAAGCTGAACGCCGCGGCGACGGGCATCTCGGCTCCGTTCAAGCCCGAGGATCCGTCGACCTACAATACGTCGACCAGCACCTCGATCGTCGACGACAAGGGCAACACGACCACGCTGACCAACTATTTCGTCAAGGACGCGCCGAACGACGCGTCGGGCGCGACCTCGTGGACGATGTACAGCTACGCCGCCGGTGCGCCGCTCAACACCGGGCAGGGCACCAAGGTGACCTTCGACGGCGACGGCAACATGACGTCGCCGAACGGGGCGATCGCGCTCGCGACTGCCCCTGCAACCGGCGCGGGCAGTGCGGCGCAGCGCACGATCACGCTCGACCTGGCCGGCAGCACCGCTGCCAAACAGCCGTTCTCGGTCGTCTCGCGCAGCCAGGACGGCCGCGCGAAGGGCGAGTTCTCCGGCGTCGCGGTCGACGAGACCGGGATCATCACCGCCAGCTACTCGAACGGCGACAGCGTCAAGCTGGGCAAGGTCGCGCTGGCGAACTTCGTCAACCCGACCGGATTGAAGCAGAACGGCGGCAATTACTGGACCTCGACTGGTTTGTCGGGCTCGGCGACGATCGGCAGCGCGAACGAGAACGGTTTCGGCAAGCTGATGTCGGGCACGATCGAGGGCTCGAACGTCGACATCACCGAAGAGCTGGTCAACCTGATCTCCGCGCAGCGCAACTTCCAGGCGAACTCGAAGGCGCTCGATACCGCGAGCCAGATCTCGCAGACCATCTTCAACATCCGCGCGTAATCGAGCCGGGGCAGGGAGCAGGATAGGTGGACAAGCTCGTCTACACCGCGGCGACCGGCCTGCGCGCGCAGATGGCGGCGCAGGCGGCGATCGCCAACAACATGGCGAACGCGTCCACCACCGGCTTTCGCGCCGACCGCGTCGTGTTCGACCGCATCACGCTGTCGGACGGCACGCAGGCGATCTCGGCGCGGCAACCGACCGCGGAGGAGGTGACCGACGCGGACCGCACGCCCGGCGCGATCCAGCAGACCGGGCGCAACCTCGATGTCGCGATGACCGGCAACGACACGTGGCTCGCGGTGCAGGCCGCCGACGGATCGGAAGCATACACGCGGCGCGGCGACCTGTCGGTGACACAGTCGGGCACGCTCCAGACCGGCGACGGCTATCTGGTGATGGGGCAGTCGGGACCGATCACGATACCACCGTATCAGTCGCTGTCGATCGCGGGCGACGGCTCGATCTCGATCGTCCCGCTCGGCGCCGCGGCGACCGAGACCACGATCATCGACAAGATCAAGCTCGTCTCCGACAAGGGCTCGACCACGGTGAAGGGGCTCGACAACCTCCTCCACGTCAAGGGCGGCGGCAACCTGCCCGAGAACCTGGATGCAAAGCTCGCCTCCGGCGCGCTCGAGGGCTCCAACGTCGACATGACCAAGGCGCTGGTCGACATGATCGAGAACCAGCGCAGCTACGAAGTGCAGGCCAACCTGCTGAAGGAAGCCAAGTCGATGGACGAATCGAGCGCGTCGCTGATGCGGCTCCCCAGTTAGCACCGCCGCGCTGACCCACCTGCCCCCCGCTAGAACCGAACGAACAGGAACCCGCCCATGACCACCGCCGCCATGCACATCGCGCGCACCGGGCTCGACGCCCAGGACATGCGAATGCGCGTCATCTCGAACAACCTCGCGAACGTGAACACGACGGGCTACAAGCGCGACCGCGCGGCGTTCGAAACGTTGTCGTACCAGGTCGTGACCGCCGCGGGTGCGGCGTCGAGCGCGGAGAGCAAGTACGCGACGGGCCTGAACCTGGGCACCGGCGTGCGCGTGCAGGGCACCGCGCGGATGGACACGCAGGGTGCTACGCAGCAGACCGGCAACTCGCTCGACATGATGCTCGACGGCGACGGCTATTTCCAGGTGCAGCTGCCCGGCGGCGAGCTCGGCTACACCCGCGCGGGCAATTTCTCGCGCTCGCCGGAGGGTCAGCTGATCACCAGCGAGGGCTATCAGGTGATGCCTGGCATCAACATCCCGCCCAACGCGACGCAGGTGACGATCGGGCTCGACGGCACCGTGTCGGCGACCGTGCCGGGGCAGACCGAGGCGCAGAACCTCGGCCAGATCCAGGTCGCCAGCTTCCCCAACGCCGCGGGCCTGCAGAGCACCGGCGACAATTACCTGCGCGAGACCGCCTCCTCGGGTGCCGCCAACCTCGGCATCGCGGGCGAGGACGGCCGCGGCAAGGTGCGCCAGGGCGCGCTGGAGGCATCCAACGTCAACGTCGTCGAGGAGCTGGTCGACATGATCGAGACGCAGCGCGCGTACGAGGTCAATTCCAAGATGATCTCGGCGACCGACGAGATGCTCAAGTACGTGAACCAGAACATCTGATGGCCAGCCGCATGCACCATGCCGTCGCCGCGCACTGGATCGAACTCGCGCTCGGCGCGACCGCCGCGGCGCTCGTCGCCGCCGCGGTGGTGCCGTTGGCGGCCGACGCGAAGCTGTTCGGCGCGAAGAAGCCGCCGGAGGATTTCACCGCGATGCGCGCGCCGATCGTGCCCGCCGCACCGCCGCCCGCCGACGGCGCGATCTTTCGCGTCGCCGACGGCTACGGCGCGCTGACCGAGGGCTGGCGCGCGCGCCGCGTCGGCGACCCGCTGACCATCGTGCTGGTGGAGCGCACCGCCGCGTCGAAGACCGCCTCGTCCAAGCTCGACTCTAACGGGGCAGGGGGACTGACCCCGCCCGCCACCGGGCCGCTGTCGTTCATCGACCCGAACTCGATCCGCGCCAGCGGCAATCGCAACTTCAACGGGCAGGGCAGCGCCGACCAGGCCAACTCGCTCTCGGGCGAGGTCTCGGTCACCGTCGCGCAGGTCTATCCCAACGGCACGATGCTGGTGCAGGGACAGAAGCGCGTGACGCTCAACCGCGGCGACGAATACCTCCAGATCAAGGGTCTGGTGCGCATGGCGGACGTCGACGTCAACAACCGCGTCCCCTCCACCCGAGTCGCCGACGCGCAGATCGCCTATACCGGCAAGGGCGACGTCGCCCGCGCCAGCCGGCAGGGCTGGCTGTCGCGCTTCTTCAGCGTGATCTCGCCGTTCTGACTCGCTCGCGTTGACGCGCCGGTAACCATGACCCGTCTAGGTTCACCCATCATGACAGCCTTCACCCCCGTCCGCTCGCTCGCTCGCCACGTCCTCGCGGCCGCGCTGGCGCTGGTCGCGCTCGCCGCGCCCGCGCACGCCGATCGCATCAAGGACCTGGGCGGGTTCCAGGGCATCCGCTCGAACCAGCTGACCGGCTACGGCATCGTCGTCGGCCTGCCCGGCACGGGCGACGACAACCTCGAATATACCGTGCAGTCGGTGAAGGCGGTCGCGTCGCGTTTCGGGCTACAACTCCCTGCGGGCGTCAATCCGGGGTTGAAGAACGCCGCGGTGGTGATGATCACCGCCGACCTGCCCGCCTTCGCCAAGCCCGGACAGCGGATCGACATCACCGTCGCCTCGATGGGCAAGGCCAAGAGCCTGCGCGGCGGCAGCCTGGTGCTCGCGCCGCTGCTCGGCGCCGACGGGCAGATCTACGCGATGGCGCAGGGCAATCTCGCGGTCGGCGGGCTCGGCGCGGAAGGACGCGACGGATCGACCATCGTCGTCAACGTGCCTTCCACCGGCCGTATCCCGGAGGGCGCCACCGTCGAGCGCGCGGTCGCGACCGGGTTCGCCGACACGCCGTTCATCACCTACAATCTCGCGCGCGCCGATTTCACCACCGCGCAGAATGTCGCCGCCGCGATCAACCGCCGGCTGGGCTTCGGCACCGCGCAGGCGATCGACGCCGTTTCGGTCGCGGTGCGCGCGCCGGTCGGCGCCGACATCCGCGCCGGGCTGATGAGCCAGATCGAGAATCTCGACGTCGCCTCGGCCGAACCGCCCGCCAAGGTGATCGTCAACGCGCGCACCGGCACCGTCGTCATCAACTCCGCGGTGCGCGTCGGCGCCGCCGCCGTGACCCACGGCAAGCTGACCGTCCGCATCGACGAGAACCAGCGGATCAGCCAGCCCGCACCGTTCAGCCAGGGCCAGACCGCGCTCGAGCGCAAGTCGGGCGTCGCGGTGGACGAGGAGCGCAAGCCGATGTTCCTCCTCAACCCCGGCCCCAAGCTGGCGGACGTGGTCAAGGCGGTGAACGCGATCGGGGCGAGCCCGGCCGACCTCGTCGCGATCCTGGAAGCGCTGAAGGAAGCGGGCGCACTCAAGGCGGAGCTGATCGTCCTGTGACCGACACCCCCAACATCGCCCCGAACAGCGCTGGCGCGACCGCCTCGCTCACTCCCGCGGCCGCGACCGGCACGTTCGCGCGCGCGAACACCAAGGAGAACCTCGCCAAGGCGGGCCAGCAGTTCGAGTCGGTGTTCACGGGCATGATGCTCAAATCGATGCGGCAGGCGAAGCTCGCCGACCCACTGTTCGACAGCAAGGCGCTCGACACGTTCCGCGACATGCAGGACCAGAAAACGGTGCAGGCGATGGCGGAACACACCCCGCTCGGCATCGGTCGCGCGATGACCGAGTTCCTGGGCCGCGCGCAACCGAATCTTAACGGGGGTGGTGGCACACTGCCCGAATGAGCGATCTCCTTTCCATCGGTGCCAGCGGCGTTCGCGCGTTCCAGACCGCGCTGACGACCACGTCGGAGAATATCGCCAACTCGGGCGTCGCGGGTTACTCGCGTCGCACCGCGGCGATGTCCGAAGTGTCGGGTGCCGGCATCAAGGGGATCAACGGCTACGGCGTGACCGTATCGGGCACGCAGCGCGCGGGCGACGCGATCCGGTCGGCGGCGGTGCGCAGCGCCGGCGCCGATCTGTCGCGCACGCAGGCGGGCTCCGCCTGGCTCGACCGCATCCAGACCGCGCTGACCGGCGCCGACGTGTCGGGGCGCCTCACCAGTTTCTACACCGCCGCGACCGCGCTCGCCGCCGACCCGGCCTCGCTCGCGCAGCGCAGCGTCATGCTGGAGAATGCCGGCAGCGTCGCCGCCGGCTTCGCCGCTACCGGCAGCGCGCTGACGCAGGTGATGGCCGACCTCGACCAGACGGCCGACGGCGATGCCGCCAGCCTGTCCACGCTCGCGCAGTCGCTCGCCCGGGTCAACGACGGGCTCGGCCGAGCGGGCGCGGGCAGCGCGGGCGCGGCGAGCCTCGCCGATCAGCGCGACCTGATCCTCGAACAGATGAGCGGCCTGTCCGACGTTTCCGCGTCGTTCGACGCCGCGGGCCGCGCGACCGTCAGGCTGGGCGGCGACGCCGGCCCGACGCTCGTGTCGGGCAGCAGCGCGGGCAGCATTTCCTACGCGCGCAGCGCGCAGGGCAACGTCACCTTCACGCTCTCGCGCGGCAAGGAGTCGCAGACCTTCCAGCCGAGCGGCGGTTCGCTCGCCGGCATCGCGGACGCGGCGCAGCGGATCGTCGACACGCGCGGGCTCGTCGCCGACACCGCGCGCGACTTCGCCGACAGCGTCAACGCGGTCCAGGCCGAGGGACGCGACCTGTCCAACGACGCGGGCACCGACTTCTTCACCTATGACGCGGCCGACCCGACCAGGCTGAGCGTCGCGCTGACCGATCCGGCGAAGATCGCCGCGGCCTCGGTCGGTGGCGGCACGCGCGACGGCAGTAATCTCGCCAAGCTCCAGTCGGCGCGCGCCAGCGGCGGGTTCGAGGGCGGCATTACCGGCCTCGTCGCCGGAAACGCCGCGGCGATCAGCAGCCGCAAGGTCGTCGGCGACGCGCAGAGCGCGATCTTGAACGGCACCACCGCCGCGCGCGACTCCGCCAGCGCGGTCAACCTCGACGACGAGGCAGTGCAGCTGCTCCGCTTCCAGCAGGCGTACCAGGCGTCGAGCCGCGTGATCTCGGTCGCCAAGGACGTATTCCAGTCGTTGATGGAGATTCGCTGATGTCTGTCAGTCTATCCGCCGGCGGCTTCTACGGCCGCTCCGCCGCGTCGATGAACGCGCTGACGCAGCGTGCCGAGGTGCTCCAGACGCAGGTGTCGACCGGCAGGAAGCTTCAGGCGCCTTCCGACGACCCGGTCGCATATCAGCGGTTGCAGTCCCTGCGCACCGCGGGTGCCAACGACGTCGCCTTCGGCGCCAACGTCAAGATCGCGCAGTCCGTGCTCGCGCAGGCCGATTCGACGCTCGGCTCGATCGGCGAGCAGTTGCAGAAGGCGAACGAGCTCGTGGTCCAGGCCGGCAACGGTACGCTGTCTGCCGACGCGAAGAAGGCGATCGCGACGCAGCTGAAGGACGTACTCTCCAGCATCGTCGGGCTCGCCAACGCCAGGGACGCGCGCGGCGCCCCCTTGTTCGGCGGGTCGGAGGTGCTGGCAGCGGGGCAGGCGGAGACGCCCGCGGTGACGCAGGTCGCCTCGGGCGCGCTCGCCTTCGCGGCGGGGCAACCGACCGCGATCCCGATCGGCGACGGGCAGACCGTCCAGCCGAGCGTCGCCGCTGGCGACGTGCTCAAGCTCAAGGGTGCGGACGGCAAGGCCGGGCGCGACCTTGGCGAAGTGCTGACCGCGATGGTCGCGACGCTGGAAGCCGGCGGTGCGCCGTCGACCGACGACGTCGCCGATCTGTCCGCCATCGCCGCGCAGAACACGCAGGCGCAGGCGTCGGTCGGCGCGCGCGCGGTCCGGGTCGATTTGCAAGCCGCCTATTTCACGCAAGTCTCGACTGACCGCGAGACCGCGCGCTCCGACATGGAGGACGTCGACGTCACCACCGCGATCACTGAATTGCAGAAGACGATGACGATCCTGTCGGCGACGCAGGCGAGCTTCTCCAAGCTATCCTCGCTGTCGCTGTTCGATTATATCCGCTGATCGCGTCGGCGCGGCGAGTGACGCGCCCTTTTCTCTCGCGCGCTTAACCACTTCGCTACCACCCCGCGGTTAACCATGCAGGCGAATAGCTCAGGAATTCGCGCATGTTCGCCGGCATCGGCCTCGTTGTCCTCCTCGTCATGGTGTTCGGTGGCTTCGCGATCACCGGCGGTGCGCTCGGCCCCGTCATGGAGGCGATCCCGCACGAGATGCTCATCATCGGCGGCGCCGCGGCGGGCGCGCTCATCATCGGCAATTCCGGCAAGGAACTGAAGGCGATGGGCGGCGGGCTCGCCAAGGTGTTCAAGGGCCCGAAGTACAAGAAGCAGGACTATCTCGACGTCATCTTCCTGGTGTCGAAGTTGATGAAGATGTTGCGCATGGAGGGCCCCATCGCCCTCGAACCGCACGTCGAGGACCCGTCCTCCTCCGCCGTCTTCGCCGAATATCCGCGGCTGCTGAAGGACCACACGCTGGTCAACCTGATCGCCGACACGCTGCGCCTCGTCGTCGTCTCCTCGGGCACGCTCGACGTCCACGCGGTCGAGGACGTGATGGACAATGCGATCAAGACGCACCACCACGAGGTCGAGGGGCCGCACACCACGCTCTCCAGCCTCGCCGACGCGCTGCCCGCGCTCGGCATTGTCGCGGCGGTGCTCGGCATCGTGAAGACGATGGGCTCGATCGACAAGCCGCCGTCCATATTGGGTGGGATGATCGGCTCGGCGCTGGTCGGCACCTTCATGGGCGTGCTGCTCGCCTACGGCATCGTCTCGCCGCTCGCCGGGCGGTTGAAGCAGATCATCGACGCCGACGCCGCGATTTACCACGTGGTCAAGCAGATCATCATCGCCTCGCTCCACGGCCACCCGCAGCCGCTGGTGATCGAGGCGGCGCGCTCGGGCATCCAGCACAAGAACCAGCCCGGCTTCGCCGAGGTGTTCGACGGCCTGCGCGGCAAGTAAGATGGCGCGCGCACCCCACGGCGCCAACGTGCCGCCCAAGATCATCGTCAAGAAAATCTACATCGAAGGCCACGGCGGCCACCATGGCGGCGCGTGGAAGGTCGCCTACGCCGATTTCGTTACCGCAATGATGGCGTTCTTCCTGCTCTTGTGGCTGCTCGGCGCGACGACCGAGAAGCAGCGCAAGGGGATCGCCGATTACTTCGCGCCGACGCTGATCGACACCAAGTCGAAGGGGATCGGCGGGGTCGGTCCGTTCGGCGGCGAATCGTTGATGTCGCAGGAACGGCTGGGGCCGAAGTCGGGCCAGTCGGCGATGCAGGCGCTCGCCACCGTGACCGAATCGACCGGCGGTCCGCAGAACGGTTACGGCCCCAAAGGTTCGATGCGCAGCAGTCCGCGCCAAACGATGGCGGAGGACCGGAAGAACTTCGCCAAGTTGAAGCGCGAGGTCATGAAGCAGATGGCCAGCAAGGCGGAACTTGCCCGCCTCGCCAAGCACATCCGCTTCGTCATGACGCCCGACGGCATGCGGATCGACCTGGTCGACGACGCCGATTATTCGATGTTCGCGCTCGGCACCACCGCGCTCGACCCGCGCGCGTCCGAGCTGATCGGCACCGTGGCCAAGGCCATCGCCGAGACCGGCAACCCGATCATGATCCGCGGCCACACCGACAGCCTGCCCTACGGCGACCCGCGCGCGATGAACAATTGGATGCTCTCCTCGGGACGCGCCGAGGCGACCAGGCGGCGGCTGGCGCTGGGCGGCATCCCCGAATCGCGCTTCAACCGGATCGAGGGCGTGGCGGATCGTGAACCCATGATCGTTCAAGCGCCGGGCGACCCCCGCAACCGCCGCGTCGCGATCACCTTGCTGTATCGCCCGGGCGTATTCGGCTCCTAATTGGACGCAGCGTGCACCGAGAGTGGTCTCGACTGTACCGACCGAAGCTTGCGCCTGCGATACGCTGTGCTTCACTTGCGACAGATTTAGAAGAAACTGCCTTCTTGCTGCCCAAAGGCGCACGAAACGATTCGCGGAGCGCTTCGTAATAGGATATGCAAGGGGCAAGGCGCCTATTCGATCGCGCCCCGATAGCCGCGCTCGCCGTCCTGTGCGTGGTTCTCGTAACGGATGCGACGGGCGGACCGGGAAGTTGAACAGGGTTATGGGTTACGACAAGGGCGGCCGCGGTGCACGCGGTGGGCGTGGGCGCGACAAGCGCGACGATTTCGGTGGCGGTGGCGGTGATTTCGGCGGCGGCTTCGGCGGCGGCGGGTTCGACAGCGACCGCGGCGGCTTCGGCGGCGGCGGCTTTGGCGGCGGTAGCGGCGGCTTCGGCGGCGGCAACCGCGGCGGCTTCGGCGGCGGTGGCTTCGGCGGCGGCGGCGGCGGCGGTGGTTTTCGCGGCGGCGGTGGCGGCTTCGGTGGTGGCGGCGGCGGTGGCCGCGGCATGCCCCCGCAGGTCGTCGGCGAGGGTACCGGCGTGGTCAAGTTCTTCAACGCGCAGAAGGGCTTCGGCTTCGTCGTGCGCGACGACGGCGGCGAGGACGTGTTCGTGCACATCTCGGCGGTCGAGCAGGCCGGCCTCTCCGGTCTCGCAGAGGGTCAGCCGCTCGGCTTCACCCTGGTCGACCGCGGTGGCCGCATCTCGGCGACCGACCTCAAGATCGACGGCGAGCCGATGCCCGTCACCGATCGCGCACCCCCGCGCGACGGCGGTTTCGGTGGCCAGGGTCCGCGCGGCGGCGCCGGTGGCGCACCGCAGCGTTCGCTGACCGGTGAGAAGGCGACCGGCACGGTCAAGTTCTTCAACGCGATGAAGGGCTTCGGCTTTATTCAGCGCGACGACGGGCAGCCCGACGCGTTCGTCCACATCTCGGCGGTCGAGCGCGCCGGCATGCCGACGCTCAACGAGGGCGACCGTCTCAGCTTCGAGATCGAGGTCGATCGTCGCGGCAAGTATGCGGCAGTGAACCTCGCCTCGGGCAGCTGATCGGCTTCAGCCGATCGCCTGAAATGAGCGGTTGAGTAGCGGCCCGCCCGGCGTCATGTCGGGCGGGCCGTTCTCGTTGCAACGGGCCGGGCTCATCCGGTGACGTGATGCAATGAAAACGCCGAGCGCGCGCAAGCATGAGCGGGGAGTAATGTGAGGCGTGAGGGAGTTCGAGGCATGAGATTGCGCTGGTTGGTCATCCCCACGGTCGCGCTCGCTGCCACCGGCGCCGCGCTGACGCTGCGCGCGCCCGAGACACCCGCACGCGTTCAGGCCGCGCCCGCACCCGCTACCGCCGCCGCGCCGACCACCCCGCCGTCGGCGGTCACCGACCCGCCGCTGCTCGCCGCGCGCATCGTCGCGCGCTTCCCGCACGACGCGCAGGCGTTCACCGAGGGGCTCGTGTGGCACGACGGCGCGCTGTACGAGAGCGTCGGTCTGGAGGGGCGCTCCGACGTGCGCCGCGTCGATCTCGCCACCGGCAAGGTCGCGCAGCGCGCCGTGATCCCGCCCGCGCAGTTCGGTGAAGGGCTGGCGGCCTACAAGGACCGGCTGGTCAGCCTGACGTGGCACGACGGGGTCGCGCACCTCTGGTCGGCGCGCACGCTCAAGTCGCTCGGCACCGCGCGCTACGACGGCGAGGGCTGGGGCCTGACGAGCGACGGTCGCACGCTGATCCGCTCGGACGGCTCCGCGACGCTGTTCTTCCACGATCCCGCGACCCTCGCCGAGCAGCGCCGCGTGACCGTCACCCTGCGCGGCCGCGCGGTGACGCAGCTGAACGAGCTCGAATGGGTCGACGGGCAGCTGCTGGCCAACGTGTGGCACACGCCGTTCCTGCTGCGGATCGATCCCGCGACCGGCATCGTGTCCGCGATCGTCGACCTGCGCCCGATCGTCGCCGAAGTCGCGGCGACCAACCCCGAAGCGGTCGCGAACGGCATCGCCTGGGACGCCGCCAAGCGCCGCCTGTTCGTCACGGGCAAGCTGTGGCCGACGTTGTTCGAGATCGCGCTGCCGACGAACTAGGGCGGTTTTCGACAAATTTTTGCGTTCCGTCATCCCGGACTTGATCCGGGATCCCGCTGCCTTTTGCTGCCTTTTGCTGCCTTTTCGAGAAAGCGGGACCCCGGATCAGGTCTGGGGGGACGAAGGGCGGTGCGTCAGGCAGATCGCACAACTTCCCAAACATCCGCTCACCCGACGCGCCTGGCCGCTCACCGCGTCGTCGCAGTAGCGAGCCATTCAGGTGGCGCGTCGCTACTGCCGCTGCACGACCCAAGCAGGGTGTCGCCCACGTCCGCCGATCATCTCATGGCCGATCACCGATGCCCGCGCTGCCCGGACGCGACGAGGGGCGCGCCGCGCTACCGGCCCGCGGCCGTGACCGCCGCCGCGATCTCACCCGCCTTCGCGTCCCGCAGCGCGCCGCACAGCCGGATCGTCTCCAGCGTGCGCTGATAGGCGAGCAATCCGATGTCCGCCTTGCGGATCGCCGGGCCGACCTTCGCGTCGATACTCGCGGCGCGGTCGGCACCGCATTGCGTCGCGAAGGCGGACGGCAGTCGCGTGGTGATGAACACGCCGTTCGCGCCCGCGATCAGCCGATCGTAGTTGGCCAGCACCCACTCGGTCCCCAGGTCCCGCGTCTCGACCGTGCCGACGACGCCGAAGATCAACCGCAACCGATCGAAACCGCGCATCCGCGGATCGTCGAGCGCCAGCAGATAGTTGGCGACATCGGCGCGTCCGCTCGATCCGGCGGCGGCGAGCATGCTCGACCGCACCGTCGCGTCCTCGCTCGCCAGGCCGCGATCGATCAGCGTCCGCGCGACCGGCAGGCCGCCGTCCTGCGCGAGCACCGTCAGCGCGCTGGACAGGAAGCCGGGATCGAGTGCCGCCGCGTCACCGCCGAGATAGCGCGTCGCCGCCGCCTTCAGCGTGGCGCGCGTGGCGGCGTCACCCGCCTCGTTTGCGACGAGTTCGACCAGGCGGTGGCGCAGTTCCTGCCGTTGCGGGTCCTCGCTGCGGTACGCGCCGACCGCCGGATCGAACCCCAGCTCGGTCAGTCGCGGCGTGTAGATCGACGCCATCAGTGCGCGATAGGCGGGCAGCGACGCGGGCGCGATCAGCCCGCGCGCGCGCAGCCCGGCGATCCGCACGCCCGGGTTGACGCTCGCCGCCGGGTCGGGGTTGGCCGCCATCGCGCGCGCCTGCGCGATCAGCCACGCCGCGGGCGCTCGGCCGGCGCGGAACGACGCCCATAGGCTGTCGATGCTCGCCACCGCCTCGCCGCCGGACAGCGTCGCCGAGCTGGCGATCAGCGCCTGCCAGTCTCCGGGGGCGAGGTCGAAGCGGTAATAGCCGGTGCCGCCGACGTTGGACATCACCACCCGCCCGGCGGGCGCGGTCAGCGTCGTCGTCTTGCTGTCCAGCAGTTCGCACTGCTTGGCCGCGTCGACGCGCACGCAGAACGGGATCGTCCAGGTGAGTGGCTTGGGGGTCGAGCCGATGAAGGCGTAGCGCGACTGCGTCGCGGTGATCGTCCCGCCGCTGCGCCGAACGTCGACCACCGGCACCCCCTGCTGGTCGACGAAGCTGGTCAGCGACGCCAGGATCTTGGGGTCGTGCGCGGCATCGGCGATCGACCGGAAGAACTGCTCGGACGAGGCGTTGCCGTAGGCGTGGCGACGCAGGTGCAGCCGCACGCCTTCCTTGAACTTGTCGTCGCCCAGGTACGCCGCGATCATGGCGACGACCTGCCCGCCCTTGCCGTAGGTGATGCTGTCGAACGCAGCGTCGATCTGGCTGTTCTCGGTGATCGGCTGGTGGATCGGACGACCGACCTCCAGCGCGTCGGTGTTCATCGCCGCGAACCCTTCGGCGAGCGCGCCGACGCCGATGCCGAGCTCGGGCCGCCACTCGTTGGCGATGCGATAGCCCATCCAATTGGCGAAGCTCTCGTTCAGCCACAGGTCGCTCCACCATTCCGGAGAAACGAGGTCGCCGAACCATTGGTGCGCCAGCTCGTGGCTGACCACCATGCCGAATTCCTTCTTGTCGCCCGTCGTGGCGTTGCGATCGAGGAAGATGATGCCGTCGCCGTAGGTGTCGGCGCCCGCATTCTCCATCGCGCCGGGCATGATCGGCGACCCGATCTGGTCGAGCTTGGGGAAGGGGAAGGCTTCACCGAAATAGCGTTCGAGCAGCCCGACGATGCGCGGCGTTTCCGCCATCACATAATCCATCTTGTCCGCCTGCGGCCGCGTCGCCACCCCGCCGTACGGCATCGGCCAGTTGCGCTCCGGCGTCGGCGCGATCGTCCCGGTGCGGCGCACGAACGGTCCGGTGTCGATCGCGACCAGGTAGGTGGGCAGCGGCTTGGTGGGGGCGAAGCCGTGCTTCTCCATGCCACCCGCCACCTTGGTCACGCCGGTTTCCGGGCTGTTGCTCACCACGGTCATGCCGGGGTGGGTGGTGACGGTGATCGTGAACGGCTGCTTGAAGCCGGGCTCGTCGAACGAGGGGAAGGCGGCGCGCGCGTCGATGCTCTCGAATTGGGTCCAGCTGTACCAGCGGTCCGCGACCTTGACGTGGTAGAGGCCGGCGGCGTCGTTGCCGAACCGACCGGTATAGTCGAACACCAACGTCGCCGCGCCCGCGGGGATGGCGCGCGCGAAGTCCAGCCGCGCGGTGCCGGTCGCGTCGACCTGGGTGAAGGTGGCAGGCACGCTCGTGTTTCCGACGCGCGCTACGACCTTCGACACGGCCAGGTCGCGGCCGTGCAGGTAGAGCCGGCTGGTCGACCGCTTCAGCGTCACGTCGATCTCGCCGTGGCCGCTGAACCGCTCCGCCTCGGGCAGGATGGTGAAATCGAGCCGGTAGGCCTTGGGTACCGCCGTGTCGGGCAATCGGCCCTTGGGCGCCGCCGCGTCGGCGACGATCGCGGGGGGCGTCGATTGTCCGAAAGCCGCGCTCGACAGCATCGCGGCGACCGCCAGCATCATCCCCTTGCGCACCACCACATCCTTCTCGTTGCGACGTCCCCGCGCTAGAACGCCGCCGCGGCGACGGCAAGCGTGCCGTTCGCACCCCGATCGCCTGCCCGAGCGAGGCGTTCCTGCCGTGTCGCCGATGTTTCGCGGTTCAGGCGCGCGCGACGACCGCGATCAACGGGTCGCTCGACCGGCCATCCGCCAGCACCGTCGCTTCGATGTCGTGGAAGCCGGCGGCGTCGAGGTAGCGCCGGATCAGCGCGGCCTGTCCTTCCATGTCGAGCGCGCGCCACACCGCGACCGCCTTGGTCGGGAAACAGCGATTGGAATAGCTCGCGACCACGATGCCGCCGGGTTGGAGCACGCGCCGCACCTCGCGCAGCACCGCGAGCGGGCGTTGCAGATATTGCACGCCGACGCAGATCAGGACGGCGTCGAACGCCGCGTCGCGCTCGGGCAGTTGCGTGTCCTGGTTCAGGTCCTGCACGAACCAGCGGCCGAGCCGGGGATTGGCGGCGAGCTCCTCCGCGTTCATCCCGTGCCCGACGACCTCCAGATCGAGATCGTCGGGCAGGTGGCTGACCCAGCTCGACATCAGGTCGAGCACGCGCTGACCCGGCGTGAGCAGCGACTCGTAATAGTCGCTCAGCGCCGCGATCGCGCCGTCGTCGATGTGCGTGACCAGCCGCGCCGGCGCGTAGAAGGCGAGGTCGGACCCATCGTCCTGCTTGTCGAAGGCGCGTGCGGGCAATTGCAGTTCGGCGGCGTCGTCCATGGCGCCCCGACGCTTCGACGACGCGGCGGGTTCCCGCTCCCCGCCGTCAGCCGATCGGCACGCCGCCGGTGACCGCCACGATCGCGCCCGACATGTAGCTACCCTCGGCGGAGGCGAGCAGCACGAAGGCGGGGGCGAGCTCGGCGGGCTGCCCAGCGCGGCCCAGCGGCGTGTTCTGGCCCAGCGTCTCCAGTTCCTCGGGCGACTTGGCGATCGGCTGGATCGGCGTCCACACCGGCCCCGGCGCCACCGCGTTGACGCGAATACCCTGTTCCACCAGCAGGTTCGACAGCCCGACGGTCAGGCTGGAGATCGCGCCCTTGGTCGCGGCGTAGACGATCATGTTCTTGCCCGCGACCTTCGCCTGCTCGCTGGTGGTGTTCACGATCGCGGATTCGGGCGGCATGTGCGGCACCGCGGCCTTGGCGAGGCGGATCATCGCGAACACGTTGGCGGAGAACGCGCCCTGCATCTCGTCGTCGTCGACCGTCTCCAGCCCCTCGTTCATCGTCTGCGCCGCGGCATTGTTGACCAGAATGTCGATCCGCCCGAGCTCATCTACCGTGCGCGTCACCAGCGCCGCGCAATGGTCGCGGTCACGCAGGTCGCCCGGCAGCAGCAGGCAACGGCGTCCCGCCCGCTCGACCCAGGCACGCGTTTCCTCCGCGTCCGCCTGTTCCTCGGCCAGGTAGGAGATCGCGACATCGGCCCCTTCGCGCGCGTAGGCGATCGCGACCGCCCGCCCGATCCCCGAATCACCGCCGGTGACGAGCGCCACCTTGTCCACCAACAACCCCTTCCCAACGTAACTCTCCTCGCCGTGATCGGGCTTGGTCCGCATCGCTGTCGTCGTGCCCGGCCGGGGCTGCTGCGGCTCGTCGGGGAAGCTGGTCGGCTGGCTGAAGCGCGGATCAGTCATAAAGGCTCCTGTTGAACGGATCGTCCAACAACGGCCGGACGCGTCGAACGTGCCGCTGGTGCCCTTGGTTCTCGCCCCGATTGGCGAGCGGGCGAGATGATCTGCGATCGAACGGAGAAGCGGATATCGCCATCGGGCAGATCGGCAGCATGAGGCGGCTGCTATCGCGATGGCGTGCTCTGTCGCGCGTTTGCAGGCAAGTCACGGTCTTGCCGCTCGCGTCCGGGCTATCTAGGCGGGCGGCATGACGGACCGGTCATCCCCCGCAGCGTCCCCGCGTTCCGCCGCGCCCGCCTCCGGCGTGCGTGCGGTGCTCGCCAACCTCGGCTGGCTGCTCGCCAGCCGCGGCGTCCTGGCGGTGCTATCGCTGCTGTATCTCGGCATCGCGACGCGCACGCTCGGCCTCGCTGACTTCGGCCGGTTCGCGCTCGTCACCGGCGCGGCGCAGGGGCTGGCGCTGCTGGTCGGGTTTCAGACGTGGCAGGTGGTGGTGCGCTTCGGCATCGACCATCGCACCCGCGGCGACGAGGCGGCGCTGGGGCGATTGTACCGCGCGTGCATGCTGCTCGACGCGGGAAGCGCGGTGGTCGGCCTGGGCCTCGCCGCCGCGATCCTGGCGGTGTGGAGCGACCGGCTGGGGATACGCCCGTCGCTGCTGCGCGACACCGCGATCTTCACCGCGGCGCAGCTGCTGTCGATCCGCTCGGCTGCGCTCGGCGTGCTGCGGCTTACCGACCGCTTTCGCGCGGCGGCGGCGGCGGACAGCGTGACCCCGGCAGTGCGCTTCGTCGGCGCGGTTGCGGCGGCGTTCCTCTCGCCGACGCTGCACGCGTTCCTGTGGGCGTGGACCGCGGCCGAGCTCGCCACCGCGGCAATGTACTGGATTACCCTGGCGCGCAGCGGCGACCTCGCGCTGATCCGGCGCGCGCGCGTCGACGTGGCGCAGTTGCGCGCGGAGAACCCGCGGCTGCCGCGCTTCGTGATCAGCAGCAACGCGGTGTCGAGCCTGGGGCTCGCGACCAAGCAATTGCCGCTGATGTTCGTCGGCGCGTTCGGCGGCCCGGCGGCCGCGGGCGCGTTCCGGCTCGCGCTGCAGCTGGCGCAGGCGCTGACCAAGCTGTCGCAGCTGATCTCGCGCGCGGCATTTCCCGAGGTGGTCCGCACCCTGCGCGACGTCGCGCCGCGGGAGCTGGGTCGCGCGCTGCGCCGCATGTTCGGCGCGAGCGCGGGCGCGGCACTGGTCATCCTGTTGCTGGTCGCCCTGATTGGCAAGCCCGTGCTGGTCGCGGTCGGCGGCGATGCCGCCTACGCCGGTGCCTATCCGCTGCTGCTGTGGCTGGCCGCGGCGGGGTCGATCGACCTGGCGGTTGTCGGGTTCGAGCCGGTGTTGCTGGCGGGCGACCGCTCCGCCTCGGCGATGACCGCGCGCGCGATCGGGGTGGCGGCGCAGTTCGTGCTGATGCTGGTGCTGCTGCCGCGGATCGGCGCGGCGGGGGCGAGCATCGGCGTGTTCGGTGCGTCTCTGGTCGGCGCGCTGCTGCTGGGCGTGATGGTGTGGCGCTACGTGCGCGTCGCGGGCCGTAGCTGATCCAGATGCGCGCGCACGAAGTCTAGGTCGGCGGGCTTGTCGACATCGACCGCGGCCAGTCCGTCCGGCGCGGCGATCGCCACCGCCCTCACGCCGGCGCGCGCGCCCAGGTGCGCGATCGCCTCGGCCAGCGGTAATCGCCCGAGCAGATAGCGCAGCAGCAGCCCCGGCCCCAGCCGGCGCACGATCCGCCATGGCCGCTTGCGGTCGCGCTCCACCTCCTGCCACAACGCGATCACGCGGGCGGCGCGCGGGGTGGCAAGATAGAACAGGTTGCACCCCGACCAGTCGCCGTCGGCGAAGTGCAGGTAGGTCCGCCTTGACCCGGGCGCCGCGGCCTCGATCGCGTCGCGCCGCGCGAGCAGCACCGCGACGTCCGCGGCGGCGGGTACGCGCGCGACGAAATCGCGCATCCACTCCGGCCGCAGCAGCGCGTGGTCGCCGGTCGTGACGAGCAGCGGTGTGCCGAGCACGTCCAGCGCGGTGGCGGCGCTGGCGCTAGGTCCTGCCGCGGCGACGAGCGGTTCGGCGCCGCAGCGCTCGGCCTCGGCCCGCACGGGCGCGCTGTTCGCCGACACGCCGATCCGCGAGATGCCGGCGGCGCGCACAGCGGCGACGACGCGTGCGAGGATCGTCGTGTCGCCCAGCACGATCAGCGCCTTGTCCGACACGCCGGCGTAACCGGCCAGCGGATCGTCCGTCCCGCGCGAACCCGCGAGGATCAGCGCGGCAGGCGAGTCCGACATCAGCGCGCCGCCTGATGCTGCCACAAGCGCCACAGCACACCCGGCGCGGCGATCAGGGGATGGCGCTCGCGAAACGGCGTCAGCGGCAGCGACAGTCCGGTGTGGCGCTCGATCTTCCACAGCGCGTAGCGGGTCGCGCCGTCGAAGGTAAAGGCGGCCTTGACCAGCCGAAGCGCGTTGAGCTTCTTGCCCCAGCGGCACGCGCGCGACCAGCGGCGGGCGAGCGCCTGTCGCTGAGACGTGGGCAGGTCGGGGGCAAGCGTGTCCATGTCGCGCGCGAACGCTACCCCGGCCGCGTCCCAGGCGAGCGGCAGCAGCGCGTCGTAGCGCGCGCGATCGTAGGACAGGATCTGGTCCTCGCGACCCGGCGCCTCGACGCGCAGCTCGGTCGCGTAGGTGGCGCGGAACAGGCTGCGCCAGTAATCGCCGGCGGCCCCACGGGCCGGCCCGTGCAGCGCGGCGAAGCGCGCGGCGGTGACCCCAGCGTCGGTGACCGCGGCGACGATGCGATCGCGCGTCGCGGCGTCGGCGACCTGGATCAGCGCCACCGGCTGCACGAATCGCGCCCAGATCGTCGTGTCGCGCGAGCGGCCGGCGGTGGCGCGCTCAAACGTGTCTAGGTCCATGGTCGCGACCTTGGCGCGGATCACCCGGTCACCGACCGCGACCTCGTGGTAGCTGACGTCGGGCCAGACGTGGCGGCTCACGCCCGTCGCCGTGCCGGAGCGGCGGAGTACGTAGAAATCGAGCACACCGTCCAGGTCGGCGGTGCGCAGCACCGATCCGTAGAACAGCACCGCGTCACCGTTCAGCGCCGCAGCGATCGAACCAGCGGCCTCGGCGACCATCGGCGGTACCGCGCGCTCGAGCTCGGCCGCGACGAACGCGCGCAGCGTCACGGGGTGACGAAGGTGATCGGCTCGCCCGCGCGTACGTCGTAGCTGCCGCCGGGATAGCTCTCGCCGTCGAGCACGAAGCCGCCGGGCAGCGTCAGGCGACTGTGCGGCGCGTCGTGGCGGTGATGATAGCCCGCGCGTGCGAGCCACCCGCCCTCGCGTCCGGCAAGGATCGCGGGCACGGCGAGCGGGAGCAGCCGCGGCGGGGCCTCCACCGCCAGGATGTTCAAGCCCTCGCCTCCCTGGCCGAGCGGCTTCAGCCCGATCGGCAAACGGCGCAGCGTGGAGCCGAGCAATAGGTACAAATCGTGCTCGCGCGCGGTGCCGTCGGCCACACCGGCGATGCGCACGCGCTCGCCCGCGCGCCACGCGTTGCCGCTGCCTGCGAACATCGTCTGCAACACCGCGCCCAGCACCGACAGTCCGACCGCGACGCCGCCGAACGCGCCGATGTCGTGCGTGCGCTGCGCCAGGTCGGTCGCGCGCGTGAAGGCGCTGGCACCGAACAGGAAACCGCGCAGCGTTACGCTGTCCTCACCCGTGATCTCGACCGGCTGGCGCGTGTCCAGCCGCCCGGCGGTGAGTGCCGCCTGCGCGTCGCCCGCCGACCAGTCCCACGGGATGCCGAGATCGAGCGCCAGCGCGTTGGTCTTGCCCGAGGGGATCACCGCAACCGGCGGCATGGCAGCGCCGAAGGCGAGCGGGGCGGCGCTCAGCACGTCGCGCACCGTGCCGTCGCCGCCGTCGACCACGATCAACTCCACCCCACGCGCGGCGAAGTCGGCGAGTGCCAATGCCAGCGCGTCCTTGGTCGCGGGTTCGGCGACCAGCATCTCGGACGTCGCGCCGGCGCGGCGGTGGACCGGATTACCCTGCCGGTTGCGGCGGCTGCGCGGGTTGCTGATGACGCCGACTCGCGACGGGTTGATCCCGCGCAGCGGGGGTAGGGGGAAGGGAACAACCAGCGCATCACGCCCATCGCCGCGCGCGAAGGCGAGCGGCGCACGTACCAGCGCGGCGCCGTCAGTGCGCGCGAGCGCGACGGATTTGAAAAAAGAAGTCACTTGGTCGCCGCTCCACACGGGATTGTAACATCGCTCTTGCATGCGCGATCCGGCGAAATTGTGTCCCTATGGTGCAGCATCGCGCTACGCGCCACGGCGCTTAGCGCGAGTAGCGCGTGCGCACGCGGATCGCGGCGCCGCTGTTACCGACCGGGAATCGCACGCGCGACAGGCTGGGCAGGCCTAGCGTTGTGGGGGCGTCGTTGGAGAAGCCGAAGCCTTCCTTTATCGTGAACAACGTGCGGTTGAAATCGTGATCGCCGTTCTCGTCGTGGTAGGTTGCCACCGCGTAGGAACCGGGGGCGACCCAGAAGCACGCGACGGTGACGGGCGCCTGCGCGGGAGTGCGCACGCGCGCGAGCTTGCCGCCCTTGGCGAGGAAGCGGCGCGAATCGTCGGGGTAGAGCGTGAAGACCATTTCGCCGTGCGCGTTGCGGATTTCGGTCGCGCTCACCACCAGTCGCACCTTGCCCGCGCCCGGCGTGCCGACGCAGGATTGCGCGGCCGCCGTCTCGGGCGCGAACGCAGAGCCGCCCAGCACTGCGGCGGCGGCAGCGATGTAGAAGAAACGTCGTGTCATCAATGCGATATGGGCGCCGACGCGCGGGTCACAACCCGGCGGCTCAGGCCAGCCAGCTCGTCAGTCGCTCGCCGCGGCGCGCGCGCACCATCGCCTGCAGCAGCCGCACGCCGTGAACGACGAGCGACAGCATCGTCCACACCGCCACCGCGACGATCCCCCAGTCGGGCCGCGCGACCAGCAGCGCGGCGAACAGGATCACCATGTTGGGATTGCGCCTGGCGGTGACCAATCGGAAGCGGCTGTCGAAGCGTTCCCACACGTGGATATGCATGCCGAAGCGGACAATGAACGCGCCCTCGATCAATCGCTGCACGACGTAGCCGAACAGCATCGCCGCGATCACCGCCCAGAAGGTCGCGTCCGTCAGCGGTCGGCCATAGGGCGCGCAGCCCGCCGCCCAGGCCCACCACCAGATCGGCGGGTGGACGAGGTCGACGCCGTGGTCCCATGCGTTGCCGAGCCTGGACGAGGTGATGGTGCAGCGCGCGAGCTTCCCGTCGACGGTGTCGAGCACCATGAAGACGAGCCCGGTCAGGAGCCCGGTCCAGAACCAGCCGTACCAGAAGGCGATCGTCGCGACGATGCACAAGACCGAGCCGATCGCGGTGACACCGTTGGGTGAGATGCCGACGCGCGCCGCGAGCCTGGTCAGCGCGAACGCCCATTCGGGCCAGAGATATTTGGTCAGGAGGTCGGTCACCCCCTTGTACGCGCCGACGTAGCTGGCGCGCTCGATCGCCGGCACGGCGGCGGGCACCAATGCCTCAGCGAAGGGGCGCTCACGCTTGCGCAGCGCTTCGTTGAAGACGCCTTCGTCGCGCTCGGCTGCGACCTGTTCGAGGTGCGCAGGGATGGCGACGCCTTCGACGATCGCGCGCTCGCACGCGGCACGATCGGCGGCGGCGACGTGCGCGAGCACGACCCGACCCTCGCGCGTCAGCACGGTACCGGGGCGCGGCTGGAGCCAGACGATCCAGGCGGGATCGAACACGTAGGCGAGGTCGGATAGAATAACGGTCTCGCTCGCCGCCCCCGGGTCGTCGAACGCCAGTTTCCGCGCGGCGGCAATGCGGCGCAGCCGCTCGCACGCGGTCATGCCCCACAGGAGCACGGGATTGTCGCCCAGCGGCACCACCGCGGGCTGAAGAGACTCGGTCGGCTGCATCGGCGGCGCTTTAACGGCGGGGTGGGGTGTTGGCGAGGACGCGCAGCACGGCCTCGGCCGCGCGGTGAGCGCCGGCACCGCTCGCGTCGCCGAGCGCGGCGGTGGCGATCGCGTGCTGGGTCGCGGCGAAGTCGGCATGGCGCGCGGTGGCGCGGGCGAGCGCGGGAAGCAGGTCGGCGAGCTCGTCGACGACCTCGCCCGCGCGCCACATCGCGTAGGCGGGGTCATCCGCCCAGGCGCGCGCGTGCGCGTCGAGGAAGACCGCGGAGCGTGGGCGGGCCAGGAACTCGATCAGCTGACTCGACGTATCGCCGAGGTAGATGTCGGCCGCCGCGGTGTAGCTGCCGTCGACGGTCGCGAAACTGTCGAGGTCGGCATGGACGTGCGGCAGGTGCGCGACGCGGGCGAGCACGTCGCGGACCTCGGGCGCGCGCTCGATCAGGCGCTGGTGCGGCGCGAGGATGACGTTCCAGTCGCGCTGCTGGCTGAGCTGTTCGACCACCTGCGCGCCCCAGGCCGGCCAGGACGAGCGATGCGCCTGCCAGTGCGGGGTGTAGAGCAGCACCGGGCGATCGTCCGCGAACAGCGTGCGCGCTGGCGTGCGCTGGCGAAAGGCGGCCTTGACGTAGCCGGTCGCCTCGATCCGGTCGGGCGCCATGCCGCGCGCGAGATAGGTGGCGCGCTCCTGCTCGCTCGGCACCAGCGTGTAGGACGCCGCCAACCGGCGGCGGTCGTCGCGCGCGCTCATCGAACCCACGCCATGCGAGGTCTTGACGAAGCGCGTGCGCGCCCACGGGAACAGTCGCGGCAGCCACAGGCTGGTCTGTTCGGCGCAGACGACGACGCGGGTGCGGGCGAGGGCAGGCGCGAGGCGGAGCAGCATCGGCAGCTTGAGCGGCAGCACCGGGCGCTCGCCGGGCGTGGCGGCGGCGAGGTGGCGAAAGCCGGGGGCGCGGCGGACGCGGACGTGCGGCAGATGCGCGGTCCAGCCGGCGAGCAATCGCTCGTGCGTCGAGGTGCTGACCCAGAGGTCGAGCGGCAGGTCGGGGCGCGCGTCGGCGAGCGCCTCCACGATCGGGAAGAGGTGCGGGATCAGCAGCGTTTCGCCGAGGAACAGGAAGGCGACCGGAGCCGCGGTCATCGCGGCTGCGCGTTCCAGCGCTCGACATCCTCGGGCCGGTCGATCTCGACCCAGCCGCCGCTCTCCTCGACGATCGCGTGGACCGCGCCCTGCGTGGCGAGCGCGGCGACGACGTCGTGGTGGTAAGCGTTGATCCCGTCCGCCCCCGCGATCACGCGGTCGAGGACGGGAAGGTAGCCGCTCTGCGCGCCCGCGACGACGACGCCGAGCGAGCGGTGCGTCGCGCGTTCGGCCGGCAGCGCCTTCGACACCGCGGCGACGCGCTCGCCGTCGACCTGGACCAGCATGTCGTCGCTGTCGGCGCGCGCGATCGGCTCCACCACCAAGCCGACTCCCGCGCGGTCGTACTCGCCGTCGTGCGCCAGCGCGCGCGCGAGAATGGGGCCGGTCAGCGTCGTGTCGCCGTTCAGCAGGCAGAAGGCGTGGTCGAGCACGTCGCGCGCCGCCCAGACGCTGCCGATGCTGCTCGACACCGCCCAGAAGGGATTGAAGCGCAGCGTGACGCCAAGCGGCGGGCGATGCGTGGCGAGGTGCGCGCCGACCTGATCGTGGCGATAGCCCGCGACGACGATTGCCTCGCCTACGCCGGCCTCGGCCAGCGCGTGCAACTGATGGTCGAGGATCGCGCGTCCGCCGACCGGCACGAGGCATTTGGGCATCAGATCGGTCAGCGGGAGCAGCCGCGAGCCGCGCCCGGCGCTGAGGATAATCGCGCGCATCAGCGGGTCCAGTCGAGGATCGGCCAGCCGTTCGCGCCGGCCAGTGCGCGAAGGCGTGCGTCGGGGTGGACCGCGAACCCCTCGTCGGCGAAGGCGAGGCAGGGCGCGTCGGTAGGGTGGTCGCTGTAGAAGCGGACGTGCTGCGAGTCCCGCGGCTCGCCCCGACGGCCAAGCCAGGCAGTAACGGCGGCGAGCTTGGCGGCGCCGTAGACGTTGGCGCCCGACAGGTGGTGCCGCACGCGGCCATCGGACGCGGTCGTCGCCTCGGTCGCGATCACGTCGGCGATGCCGAGCCGGCGCGCGATCCTCTCGGCGTAGAAGCGGTGCGCGGCGGTGGCGAGCACGACGCGGTAGCCGGCGGCCTTGTCCGCGGCGATGCGCTGCGCGGCGCCGGCGCGGACGTTGCCCGCGACCTGACGCTCGGCGAAGGCATCGGCGACGCGGGCAAGGTCATCGGCGGACACCGCGCCGCCGATCAGCAGGCGGTGCATGACTTCCTTCAGGCGATCGCGATTGAGCAGCCCGCCCTTGTGCGCGACCGCGGCGAGTGCGGCGGCCGGGACGAGCGCCAGCCGCCACGGCGCGCGGCGCCGCGCGGCGAACAGCAGGAACGCGGACCAGGTCGGCAGGCGCGTGATCGTGCGGTCCAGATCGTAGAACGCGTAGCGAGTCATCCTGCGCGCCTTTGGCGGCGAAGCTGGGCAGCAGCAAGGCAGCGGCGTGGCAGGGAGCTATGCTGCGCCGCTCGATGCGGCCTCGCATCCGGCTTGCAGATAGAAGCGGGACCCCGGATCAAGTCCGGGGTGACGGCGGGTGATAGGGAAAGGTGTGAGTTGGCTTCATGTCGGACGCTCGCGGCCTCAGCGCTCCAGCCGCGTGACGTGGCCCATCTTGCGGCCGGGGCGCGCCTCGCGCTTGCCGTAGAGGTGCAGGTGGGTGCGCGGGGCGGCGACCAGGTCGTTCCAGCGGTGCCACTCGTCGCCGATCAGATTCTCCATCACGACCGCGTGCGCGTTCAGCGCGGTGTCGCCGAGCGGCAGGCCGCAGATCGCGCGGACGTGGTTGGCGAATTGCGATGTTTCCGCGCCCTCGATCGTCCAATGCCCCGAATTGTGGACGCGCGGCGCCATCTCGTTGAACACGGGTCCGTCGGAACCGGCGAAATACTCGCACGTCAGCACGCCGACGTGGCCGAGCGCGTCGGCGATGCGCCCGGTCAGCGCCGCCGTCTCGGTCCATTGCTGAGCGATCTCGGCGGGCGCGGGGAGCGTCGAGCGGTGCAGGATCGCGTCGCGGTGCTCATTCCACGGCGGCGGGTAGCTGGTGATCGTGCCATCGATGCCGCGCACCAGCAGGATCGAGAATTCGTGGCTAAAGGTGACGAATGCCTCGAGGATCGCGGGGCCGCCGATCGCCTCCCACGCCGAATCCGCTTCGGCCGCATCGTTGATGCGCATCTGGCCCTTGCCGTCATAGCCGAAGCGCGTGGTCTTGAGCACCGCGGGCGTGCCGATTGCGGCGAGTGCGGCGTCCAGGTCGGCGCGGGTGCCGACCGCCTGCCAGCGCGCCGGGCGACCGCCGACTTCCTCGACGAAGCGCTTCTCGCGCACGCGGTCCTGCGCGACCGCGAGGCTCTGGGGTGGCGGATAGACGGGGACGCGCTCGGCGAGCCACTCGACCGGGGCGACCGCGATATTCTCGAACTCGTAGGTGACGACGTCACACTGCGCGGCGAAGTCAGCCAGCACGACCTTGTTGTGGTAATCGGCGCGCGTCAGGCTCGAGGCGGTCTGCGCGGCGACGCTCTCGCGGTCGGGGGCGAGCACGTGGGTGCGGTAGCCGAGCTGCGCCGCGGCGACCGCGATCATGCGGCCGAGCTGCCCACCGCCCAGGATGCCGATGGTGCCGCCGGGGGCAAGCGGACGGTCAAGCTGGGCGAGCGGCATGGCGAGTTCCGTCTGGGGTAAAATCAGGGTGCTTCGGCGACGCCCGCGGTCTGCGCCGCGCGCCACGCCTGGAGCCGCAGCGAAAGCCCGTCGTCGCCGAGCGCGAGGATCGCGCCGGCGAGCAGGGCTGCGTTGATCGCGCCGGCGCGGCCGATCGCGAGCGTGCCGACGGGGACGCCGCCGGGCATCTGCACGATCGACATGAGGCTATCCATGCCCTTCAGCGCCTTTGATTCGACCGGCACGCCGAGCACGGGCAGGTGCGTCATCGACGCGGCCATGCCGGGCAGGTGCGCCGCGCCGCCCGCGCCCGCGATGACGACCTTGAGCCCGCGGTCGGCGGCACTCGTCGCGTAATCGTAGAGTCGCTGCGGGGTGCGGTGCGCGGAGACGACGCGTACCTCGTGCGCGACGCCGAGCGCGTCGAGCGTCTCGGCCGCGTGGCGCATCGTGTCCCAGTCGGACGTCGAACCCATGATGATGCCGACCTGCGTCATGCGGGCGGCGTAACCGCGCGGGCGCGGGAGGGCAATGCCCTCCCGCTCGGGTTAGGCGGCTTGGCGGAGCTCTGCCATCGCATCGGCGGTGAGGCTGAGCGAGTGCTTGCGCGCGTCGTGGTCGTAGATCGCGCTGGTCACCATCACCTCGTTGACGCCGGTGCGTGCGACAAACGCGGCGATCCCGCGCGCCACCTCGTCGCGGGTGCCGATCGCGGAGCAGGACAGCACGCTGTCGAGCATCGCGGCGTGCGCGGGCGGCAGGCTGGCGCGGTAGTTCGCGACCGGCGGCTTCATTAACCCCGGTGTGCCGGTGCGCAGCGCGATAAACGACTGCTGCTGCGAGCTGGCGAGGAACTCGGCCTCGTCGTGCGTGTCGGCGGCGAAGACGTTGAACCCGGCCATTGCGTAGGGCCGCCCGAGCTGTGCCGGGGGGCGGAAATCGCGGCGATAGATCGCGAGCGCGGCGTCGAGCGCGTCGGGGGCGAAGTGCGACGCGAACGCGTAGGGGAGCCCCAGGATCGCGGCGAGCTGCGCGCCGAAAGTGCTGGAGCCGAGGATCCACATTTCCGGCCTGGCGCCCGCGCCCGGCGTCGCGGAGATGCCGGTGCGGCCGTCGTCGGCGAAATAGCTCTGCAGCTCGACCACGTCGTTGGGGAACTGATTGGCGTCGCTGGCGAGAGTGCGGCGCAGCGCGTGCGCGACGCGCTGGTCGCTGCCGGGCGCGCGGCCGAGCCCCAGGTCGATACGGCCGGGGAACAGCGCGTCGAGCGTGCCGAACTGCTCCGCGATCTGGAGCGGTGCCGAATTGGGCAGCATGATGCCGCCCGCGCCGACGCGGATGTGCGTCGTCGCGCCGGCGACGTGCGCGATCACGACCGCGGTCGCGGCCGACGCGATCCCCTTCATGCCGTGGTGCTCGGCCACCCAGTAGCGGTTGAAGCCGAGCGTTTCGGCGTGGCGCGCGAGGTCGGCGGCGTTCGCCAGCGACTGCGACACGGTGCCGCCTTCGACGACGGGGACGAGATCGAGGAGCGAGTAGAGCGTCATGGATCGAAGATGGGGGCGGAGCCTGCCTCGCGCCAGACAGGTGAGCTTGATAGCCGTACAGCGCAGCTTCTCAAGGCGGCTTCAATGCGGGCGCGAAGCGCAGTAGAGCGCGCGGCGATGCTGCCCGAACTCGCCCATATCGACACCTGGTTGTTCGACCTCGACAACACGCTCTATCCCGCGTCCGCGAACCTGTTCGCGCTGATCGACCGGCGGATGACCGCGTTCATCGCGGACCTGTTGTCGCTTGATCTCGCCGAGGCGCACCGAGTGCAGAAGGCGTATTTTCTCGGCCACGGCACCACGCTCGCCGGACTGATGGCGGAGCACGAGGTCGATCCGGCGGCGTTCCTGGCTTACGTCCACGACATCGAGATGGACGTGCTGGAGGCGAACGCGCCAATGGCGGCGGCGCTCGCGAAGCTGCCGGGGCGCAAGATCGTGTTCACCAACGGCGACAAGCCCTACGCGCTTAAGGTACTCGACCGGCTGGAGCTGGGGGAGAGTTTCGAGGCGGTCCACGACATCCACGCGATGGACCTGGTGCCTAAGCCCGCCCCTGCCGCCTACGCCGGCATCTGCAGCGCGTTCGGGATTGATCCGGGGCGGGCGTTGTTCGTGGAGGATATGGCGCGCAACCTGAGACCCGCCAAGGCGATCGGCATGACGACGGTGTGGATCGACAACGGCAGCGAGCAGGACCACGACGCCGACCGCAGCTTCGTCGACTTTCGCGTCACCGACGTGACGCAGTGGCTCAACCAGATCACGGAGAACCTATGACCGATCTCGCCCAGACCATCGACACCGCGTGGGAGAACCGCGCCGAGATCGGGCTGTCCACCTCTGGTGACGTGCGCGACGCGGTGAACGAGGCGCTGGCGCAGCTCGACGTCGGCACCGCGCGCGTGGCGGAGCCGGACGGGGCGGGCGGCTGGCGCGTCAACCAGTGGTTGAAGAAGGCGGTGCTGCTGAGCTTTCGCCTCAACGACAATGCCCTGATCGACAACGGACCCGGCCAGGGCCACTGGTTCGACAAGGTGTCGTCGAAATTCTCGGGATGGAGCGAGGCGCAGTTCCGTGCCGCAGGGTTCCGCGCCGTGCCGGGCAGCGTCGTTCGGCGCGGCGCCTATGTCGGCAGGGGCGCAATCCTGATGCCGAGCTTCGTCAACATCGGCGCCTATGTCGGTGAGGGCACGATGGTCGACACCTGGGCGACGGTCGGCAGCTGCGCGCAGATTGGGCGCAACGTCCATCTGTCGGGTGGAGTCGGGATCGGCGGCGTGCTGGAACCGCTCCAGGCCGATCCGGTCATCATCGGCGACGGCGCCTTCATCGGCGCGCGGTCCGAAGTGGCGGAGGGCGTGCGCGTCGGCGAGGGCGCGGTGCTGTCGATGGGCGTGTACCTGGGCAAGTCGACGCGGATCATCGACCGCGAAACCGGCGAAACCTTCTACGGCGAGGTGCCGCCCTACTCGGTGGTGGTGGCAGGATCGGCGCCGTCCTCGACCGGCAAGGGCCCCAATCTGTATTGCGCGGTGATCGTGAAGCGCGTCGACGCGCAGACGCGCGAGAAGACCGGGATCAACGAGCTGCTGCGCGACTGATCGCAGGGGTCGTGATCGAGGCATGATGGGAGCGATGTCGTTCCGGGTACGGCGATGAGGAAGATGAAGACGACGCGGGTGGATCGGCTGACGCGGGCCGGATTGGGCGCGGTGCTGGCGGGGGCAGCGATCACCTTCTCCCCGCCGGTCGCGGCGCAGCAGGTCGACGTCGGCGCACCGGCGCCCGCGCCCGACGAGAACGATACGCAGGTGCCCGCCACCCAGGCGGCCGACGACGCGGTGACGCAGCAGGCGCCGACCGGCTCGCTCACCGACACGCGGCGGCAACCGCGCACCCGGCTGCGTCCGGTGCGCGATACCTCGCCGTCCGCGCTGATCGGCGACACGCAGGGCAGCCCGCCGCCGGGCCTGATCGGCGACTGGCAGGCGATCCGATCGCGATTGGGCGCGCGCGGCATCGGGCTGACCGCGCGCTACGCGTCGGAGAGCGGGTACAATGTCGCGGGCGGCGAGCGGAAGCTGTGGCGCGAGACGGGGCAGCTCGACGCGGGCGTTCTGCTCGACCTCGACAAGGTCGTCGGACTTAAGGGCGGCGCGTTCCAGGCGACGGTCACGTGGCGGCGCGGGCGCGACCTGGGCGCCGACGCCGGGCTCGGCACGTTGCAGCAGGTGCAGGAGGTGTACGGCCGCGGGCAGACGGTGCGGCTGACGCAATTCTGGTACGAGCAGCGGATCGGCGAGGCGGTGGAGGTGAAGCTCGGCCGCACCAACCCCGGCGAGGATTTCGCGGTCTTCTCCTGCCACTTCCAGAACCTGAGCTTCTGCGGTGCGCAGCCGGGCAACCTCGTCGGCGACTACTGGCAGAACTGGCCGGTTGGGCAGTGGGGCGCGCGCGTGCGCGTCGACCTGCCGAACGACCTGTACGTCGGCACCGCGGTGTACGAGGTCAATCCGCGCAACCTCGACGACGATTTCTTCCTGTGGCGGTTCAGCGGCGCGACCGGCGTGCTGGTGCCCGCGGAGGTCGGCTGGGTGCGCGGCGGCGATGGCGGTAGCGTCGGCTCGTACAAGGTCGGCGGCTGATTCTCGACCGCGAACGGCGACGACGTGCTGCTCGATCGGAACCGCGGCGCCTCGGTCGTGACGGGCGTGTCGCCGCTCAGCCGGTCGAGCCGCTACGGCGTGTACGTCGCGGTGCAGCAGCAGATCACCGGCGAGTCGAAGGACGGCAAGTCGCTCGCCGGGTTGAACGTGTTCCTGAACGTCACGCAGGCCGACCGGAAGACGTCGGTAACCGACAACCAGGTGTCGGCCGGGCTGTTCTACAAGGGGCTGTTCCCCGGATTGCCGGGCGACGTGCTCGGCTTCGCGGTGGCGCGCACCAACGTCAACGGACGCGCGGCGCGCGGCGACGAACTGATCCCCGGCACGCCGGTGCGCGACGCCGAATACGCGAGCGAGCTGTATTACAGCCTGCACCCGATCGACTGGTTGGAGCTGCAACCCAACATCCAGTACATCCACCATCCCGGCGGCATCCGATCGGCGGACGACGTCGCGGTGCTGGGGCTGAAGGCGGCCTTGATGCTGTGAACCCGGTGCCGTGAACCACCGTCGCGGCGGGCCTGCTTCGTACCTCTGCCTCGACACCGTCACGCAAGCCCCGTATCGCGGCGCAAAGACTAGGTAAGGGGATATACATGACGGCTGCCTCCAAGGTGCTCGACCGCGTGCTGGTGCTCGAAATGGTGCGCGTGACGGAGGCTGCGGCGATCGCCGCGTCGACGCTGACCGGGCGCGGCGACGAGAAGGCGGCCGATGCCGCCGCCGTCGAGGCGATGCGCGCCGCACTCAACGAACTCGACATGGACGGCACCGTGGTGATCGGCGAGGGCGAGCGCGACGAGGCGCCGATGCTGTTCATCGGCGAGAAGGTCGGCAGCGGCACCGGCCCCGCGATCGACATCGCGCTCGATCCGCTGGAGGGCACGACGATCTGCGCCAAGTCGGGGCCGAACAGCCTGGCGGTGCTGGCGATCGCGGAGGGCGGCGGGCTGCTCAACGCGCCCGACGTGTACATGGACAAGCTGGCGGTCGGCCCCGGCCTGCCCGAGGGCGTGATCGACCTCGATCGTACGCCGACACAGAACGTCGAGGCGATAGCGGCGGCGAAGGGCGTGAAGCCCGCCGACATCATCGCGTGCGTGCTCGACCGTCCGCGCCACGAGGCGCTGATCGACGAGTTGCGCGCGATCGGCTGCGGCGTGGTGCTGATCGGCGACGGCGACGTCGCGGGCGTGATCGCGACGACCGATCCCGACACCACGATCGACGTCTACATGGGGTCGGGCGGCGCACCGGAGGGCGTGCTGGCGGCGGCGGCGCTGCGCTGCGTCGGTGGGCAGTTCAAGGGTCGGCTGCTGTTCCGCAACGACGACGAGCGCGCGCGCGCGGCGAAATGGGGCGTGACCGACCTCGACCGGCAGTACGACCTGACCGACCTGGCGAAGGGCGACTGCATCTTCGCCGCGACCGGCGTCACCGACGGCTCGCTGCTCGCCGGCGTCAAGCGACGCGGCCAGGTTATGACGACCGAGAGCGTGGTGATGCGCGCGTCGTCGGGCACGGTGCGCTGGGTCAAGGGCGAGCACCGCATCGACCGCTAAGCCGTGGCGATCCGGCGGACGCAGGATCGCGCGATGCTGGACGGCGGTAAAGCGATGAGATCGCCACGGCCATGCAGGTGCGGGCACCGCTCACCCGGCGGTAGAGCGCCGCGACCCGGGCCGGTGCGGGCCGCCGGATGAGCGACGCGTGGCGCGCGGCGCTGCTGCTCGCGCTCGCGCTGGCGGCGTTCGTCCATTTCGCACGCGGCGGCGAGGTGGGCTTTCCGCCGCCGCACTGGCCTCGGGGGCGCGCACGTTACTTCACGCGCGCCGCGGCGCGGATCGCATTGCTGTTCGGCGCGAGCTCGCTGGTGCTGCTGGGGCTCGCCGGTCACCTCGGCGCGCTGGCGACGATGCCGCGCGCGTTCGCGCCGTTGCGGGCGCAGACCGGAACGGTGTCGCTCGCCGGTTCCGCGGCGTGGATGCTGGGCGGCGCGATCGCCGCGGGGGCGCTGATCGGGGCGGGCATCGCGCGGCTGACGCGAAGACGGTTGCAGATCGGGCGGCTGGGCGCGGTGCTGCCGCGCGAGCGCGCGGAGCTGGGCTGGGGGTTTCTGCTGTCGATGGTCGCGGGGGTGTGCGAGGAATGGTTCTTCCGCCTGCTCGTGCCGCTGCTGGTGACGTCGCTGAGCGGATCGCCCCTGCTCGGCTTCGCCGCCGCGACGCTGCTGTTCGGCGCGGCGCATCGCTACCAGGGATGGGCGGGGATGGTCGCCACCGCACTGACCGGCGCGCTGCTGGCCTATGCCTATGTCGCGACCGCCAGCCTGTGGGTCGCGGTCGCGTTACACGTCTTCATCGACGTGAACGCGCTGGTGCTGCGGCCGCTGCTGACCGGGCGTATCGCGCTGCGGGGTTGATCGGCCAAGTCGCCCCGCTGCCCCGCCTTACGCGGTGCAACGGGGCGACCTGCTGTCCGTGGGACGCGGTTGCGCCCCGACTCCTGCCTTAAGCTAAGAACATGTACAAATGATGGCGGCAGCGAGATCGGCGGCAGGTAGTAGGATCGCCACGCCCGCGAATGGGGCAGCGATGCTGACATCGGTGGCATCGCACCGCCTATCGGCCTAGAGGCGGGCGCGATGACCGCGCGTTCCGACATTCACAAGATTCCTGGCCCGATGCTTCCCGGCGAATTCGTTGGCTTTATCGCCGCGCTGATGGCGGTGAACGCGCTCGGCGTCGACCTGATGCTGCCCGCGCTCGCCGACATCGGGGAGCAACTGGGGGTGACGACCGCCAATCACCGGCAATGGATCATCACCGCCTACATGCTGGGGTTCGGCACCGGGCAACTCGTCTACGGACCGCTCGCCGATCGTTTCGGGCGGCGCCCGGTCCTGCTCGTCACGCTGCTCGGCTTCGTCGCCGCCAGCATCTTCGCCGCCAGTTCGCAGACCTTCGCCGCGCTGCTGGGCGCGCGCGTGTTGCAGGGGCTGATGTCCGCCTCGACCCGCGTGCTCGCGGTGGCGATCGTGCGCGACCGCTTCAACGGACGGCAGATGGCGCGAACGCTGTCGGTGGCGCAGATGATCTTCTTCCTGGTGCCGATCATGGCGCCGACGCTGGGGCAGGTGCTGCTCGTCACGCTCGGGCCGTGGCGCTATATCTTCTACGCGCTCGCCGCGTTCGCCGCCTTCGTCTCGGCATGGTCGTTCGTCCGGCTGGGCGAGTCATTGCCGGCCGAGCGGCGGCGCGCATTGTCGTTGCCGACTCTCGCGCACGCCTATCGCCTGACGCTGACCAACCGCTTCTCGCTCGGCTACGCGGTCGCGGCGTCGATGACGTTCGGCGCGATCATCGCGTTCGTGTCCTCGGCGCAGCAGATCTTCGTCGACGAGTTCGGCGAAGGCGACCGCTTCACCTACCTGTTCGCGGCCTGCGCCTTCTCGATGGGCGTCGCCTCATTCGCCAACAGCCGGTTGGTCGAGCGGCTGGGAACGCGGTTGATCTCGCAAGCCGCGGTGCTCGCGCTGATCGCGCTGTCGGTCGCGCACATCACGGTGATCCTGAGCGGGACCGAGACGTTGTGGAGCTACATGGCGTTCCAGGCGCTCAGCATGACGTGCATCGGGCTGTGCGGATCGAACTTCGGCGCGATGGCGATGGAGCCGGTCGGGCAGATCGCGGGCACGGCATCCTCGATTCAGGGGTTCATCACCAGCGTCGGGGCGGTGATCGTCGGCTCGCTGATCGGGCAATCGTACAACGGCACGACCTTGCCGCTCGCAATCGGCTATCTCGGGATCGGCGTGGCCGTGCTCGCGGTCGTGCTGGTGGTAGAAGAGGGCAGGCTGTTCTACGCGCGGCAGCCGGCCTGACGCGGCCGCGCGGCGGTGGTCGTCAAGGTGTGACGCTGGCGAACCGCGCGTTCGTTCGCCGCGGTGTGGCGGGTCCTATGCCCTTTAATGCGCATGATGTTGCGCTCCGACGTGGACGTTGCCTGCGTGTAGCGCTGTCTGCCGGCGCGCTGACGATCTTGCGGCATAGGGCGGATCGCCGAGTGCCGCCGAACTGTCAGCTCCAAAGTGCGAATGACTATCATTAAACAAGTAGCTGTGGAACGAGCTTCTGATCGGGCGATCAGGAAGTAAAGTCGGCAGCGCGGCGAAGAGTTGTTCTTGATAATCGCTCGCACATCTGGCGTGAGAGTGAATCGCAACTGTTGATTTGTCTTGTTTTCCGGAACTCGTCGCCTGTATCTCGGTTGAGTAAGGCAATTCGGACGCGCGACGGTCGTCCAGCATAACCGGAGAAAAGATCATGGCCCTCACCACCATCGACGGCGCGGCCTGCGCCAAGTGCAAGTTCTTCGACACCGAGGCGACCGGCGAGTCGCTCGGCCTGTGCCGCTACAATCCGCCGATCGGTCAGGCGAACGGCGACCAGGCCGGTGTATGGCCGAAGGTCGAGGCGAGCGACTGGTGCGGTCACTTCGAGCCCGTCGCCGCCTGATCATCGATCAGCGTGGCTGGTGACGCCGCTCGCGCAATGGCGCGGGCGGCGTTGTCGTATCTGCCGGTCGCGCTCCGGCGCGGCGCGCTGTTGCAGTGTGACGTGCTGCCGGAGCGGTGCGTGCTCGCGAATGCATGACGCGCCGCCACGGCGTGGCTGCGACGCGTTGAGTCGCGTTGACGCACGTCCGCCGACGTTATAATGAGAACCATTCTCATCGATCACGGCGGACTTCACGCATGTACGATCTCATGGACCGCAAGGTAGCGGACCTGCGCACCCACGACCGGTTGATGCTCGACGCGATGCGCGCCTGGGTGCACACGCTGACGCTGGCGGGCGAGCCGAAGCGGGCGGTGGCGGGTCGCTTCATCGACGGCGGATCGTCGTTCGACGCGGCGATGACCATCCTGGACCGGTGCTCGGGCGAGACGCTGTCGTTCCAGCGGCCGTGTCACCCGCAGGTGGAGGAGATCGAGGCGGTGCTGCTGGGGCTGTGGCGGCTGGTGCTCGACGGACGCGAGGGCGACGCAACCGCGACCGCGACACTGCTGGTCGACGGCGACGCCGCACCCGATCTGGTGCGCACGATGCGGATGATCCCGCCCCCGCGCGGCACGGTGCACTGACGCGCGATCGTGCGGGACGGACGCGAGTCACGCTTCGTTACGGAACTTAACTCAAGATAGCGGCCTTTCGGCGGTGACCTGCATTCACCGAGAGGCCGTGTTATGCCCGATACTGATCGCCGTACCTTCGTCGCCGGCGCCGCGCTGACCGCGGGCGCGGTCGCCGTCGCGGACGTAGCCAGCGCGCAGGGCGGTGGGGGCGGAGCGGGCGCCGCGACCACGCCCGCCGCTGCCGCCTACCCCAAGCCGCCTTATCCGGTGCAGCGGCAGCCGTGGCCGGGGCTCTCCTCCAAGATGACGCCGCGACCCGATCACGGCGAGACGAGCTACAAGGGTTCGGGCAAGCTCGCGGGCAAGAAGGCGCTGATCACCGGCGGCGACAGCGGCATCGGGCGCGCGGCGGCGATCGCCTACGCGCGCGAGGGCGCGGACGTGGCGATCAACTACCTGCCGGCGGAGGAGCCGGACGCGCGCGAGGTGATCGCGCTGATCCGCGCGGAGGGACGCCGCGCCGTGGCGATCCCCGGCGACCTGCGCGACGAGCGTTTCTGCCGCCGGTTGATCGAGCAGGCGGCGACGCAACTGGGTGGGCTCGACATCCTCGTCAACAATGCCGCGCGGCAGCAGACGCGCGCGACGCTCGCCGACATCAGCAGCCAGGATTTCGACGACACGATGAAGACCAACGTCTACGCGCCCTTCTGGCTGACGCGCGCGGCGCTGGAGCGGATGGGTGCGGGCGCGGTGATCGTCAACACGTCGTCCGAACAGGCTGCCGACCCGTCGAAGGACATTATAGACTATGCGATGACGCGCGCGGCGGTGCTCAATTTCACCAAGGGCCTGGCGAAGCAGGTCGCATCGCGCGGCATCCGCGTCAACGCGGTGGCGCCAGGGCCGTTCTGGACGCCGTTGCAGGTGAGCGGCGGCGCGACGCCCGACAAATTACGCACCTTCGGCAGCCAGTCGCCGATCGGTCGCGCCGGGCAGCCGGCGGAGATCGCGGCGCTGTACGTGGCGGCGGCGGACCCGTCGCTCAGCTTCTCGACCGGGCAGATCTTCGGTTCGACCGGCGGTGGCGGTCAGCCGGCGTGAGGAAGATCGGTGCGGTCGGGCAAGGTGCCGGCCGCGCCGGACGTCGAACACTATACCGGCCATGCCGGCTGCTGGCCGCGACCTGAGCCGCGTCCGCCCGGAGTCAGGCCGCTCCGGCGTGAAGCGCGGCCGTGGCGGGTTCACGCTGCGTCAGCGAGCGCGCGATCAGATAGGTGGCGGTCCCGACTGCGAGCGTGATCTGCAGCACCCACGCGCTCAGCAATATGAGGATCAGCAGGTTGACGATCATCATGGCGAGTCCCCTTCGCGATGATGCTGCCTACGCCCGTTCAGCTGATCGCGCCAACGGCGTTGCTTACAATGGCAAATCTGCTGTCTCATTCAGGAAGGGAGCGGCGACCTCGGGACGGATGCGCACCAGCCTTGCAGTAGCGCGGTCGATCATCGCCCAGGTTGTGACGCCCTCCACGCGGACGCGCCCGTCGGCGCCGGTGAAGCGGAAATGGCGATCGAATCGCGCGCCGCGCGGGGGCTCGGGCACCCAGGTCTCGCCAGTGACACGCTCGCCCACGCCGACGTTGCCGCGATAGTCGATCTCGTGCCGCGTCACGACCCAGACGTAGGCGTCGCGGTGCTCGGCCGGCGCGACCGCGTGCCAGTGCGCGACCGCGAGTTCCTGTATCCAGCGCACCCAGACCGCATTGTTGACGTGGCCGAGCTCGTCGATGTCGCCATCCTGCGCGGTGAAATCCTGTTTGAAGCTCATCGTTCGCGTCCCCGCCACCAGTGGATCGCAGCGACGATCAACCCCGCCGCCATCAGGCCGCCGACGATCCACCACAGTCGCGCGTCGTGGCGGAGCCGTCCGACGAACTCCTCGACTGCGTCGCCGAACACGTAGCCGATGCCGGTGAACATCATCGCCCAGATGATCGCGGCGGCGAAGTTGATCGCGAGGAACTGCCGCTGCGGAATATCGGTGGTGCCGACCGCGATCGGGCTGACGGTGCGAAGGCCGTAGAGGAAGCGGAAGGCGAAGATGAAGCTGCGCGGGTGCCGCTCGAGCTGCCGCTGCGCGCGGGCGAAGGCAGCGGTGCCGCGCAGGCGCACGATCCAGCGCTGTTCGCGAAAGTGCCGACCGAACGCGAACCAGCCCTGATCGGCGAGGAACGATCCCGTTGCCGCCGCTGCCGCCGCGCCCGGCAGTGATAGGAGGCCCTGATGCGCGAGCAAGCCGCCCGCGATCACCGCCGCCTCGCCCTCCAGCGCGGCACCGGCGAACAGCGCGGCGAGCCCGTATTGCGCGACCAGCGACTCGATCGACATGAGCCTAGGCTTCGACGCCCAATTGCCACAGCACGAAGGCGTGCTCCTCCGCGCCCTCGCGCAGGCTCTCGAACCGACCCGACTTGCCGCCGTGGCCCGCGCCCATGTTGGTTTTCAGCAGCAGCACATTGTCGTCGGTCTTGGTCGCGCGCAGTCGCGCCGCCCATTTTGCGGGCTCCCAGTAGGTCACGCGGGGGTCGTTGAGCCCACCCGAGATGAACAGCGGCGGGTAATCCTGCGCGCGGACGTTATCGCACGGGCTGTAGCCGCGGATCAGCTCGAACGCCGCTTTGTCCTCGATCGGGTTGCCCCACTCGGGCCATTCGCCGGGGGTCAGCGGCAGCGATTCGTCGAGCATGGTATTGAGCACGTCGACGAACGGCACGTCGGCGATCACCGCGCCCCACAATTCGGGGTCGGAGTTGACGATCGCGCCCATCAGTTCGCCGCCCGCCGAGCGGCCCGCGATCGCGATGCGTCCTTCGCTGGTCCAGCCGTCGGCGATCAGCCCCCGCGCGACGTCGACGAAGTCGTTGAACGTGTTTTCGCGCTTGTCGAGCTTGCCGTCGTGGTACCATTGCTGGCCGAGGTCGTCGCCGCCGCGAATGTGCGCGATCGCGTAGGCGAAGCCGCGGTCGAGTAGGGAGAGGCGCCCGGTCGAGAAGCCGGGCGGGATCGCGTGGCCGTAGGCGCCGTAGGCGTAGAGGAACAGCGGGCGGCTGCCGTCGCGCGGGAAACCCTTCGGGTAGACGATCGATACGGGCACTCGCGTGCCGTCGCGCGCGGTGATGTGCAGCCGCTCGGTCGCGTAGCGCGCGGCGTCGTAGCCAGAGGGGATTTCCTGCACCTTGAGCGTGGTCAGTTCACCCGTTTCGACGTCGTAGTCGTAGACGGTGCCGGGGGTGACCATCGATTCGTAGCCGAGCCGGATCACGCGCTGGTCATACTCGGGATTGTCGCCGGTGCCCGCGGCGTAGCTCGCCTCGGGGAAGGTGATCCGCTTCGGCTCGGCGCCGTCGTATGAGTGAACCCAGATCTGATCGAGCCCGTCCTCGCGTCCCTCGACGATGAAGAAGCCGGCGAAACACTCGACGCCGGTCATGTAGAAATGCGGCGAAGGGGCGATCAGCTCGGTCCACGTTCCCGGCGCCGAGATCGGCGCGGTGACGAGCCGCCACATCGGATCGGTGTCGTTGGTGTGGATGAACAAGGTGTCGCCGTGCGTGTCGACGTCATACTCGCGGCCGGTCTGGCGCGGGGCGACCAGGATCGGCGCGGCGAAGGGATCGTCGGCGGGTAGCAGGCGCACCTCGCTGGTCACGTGGTCGCCGGTGCCGATGACGATCCAGCGGCGATCGCTCGTCTCGCCGACAGCGACGCGGTATCCCTCGTCATCCTCGTGAAACAGTTCGACGTCGTTGGCGGGATCGTCGCCTAGGCGGTGGAAGCGCGCATTGTCGGTGCGCCATTCCTTATTGGCGAGCCCATAGAGGAAGCCTGAGTCGTCGGCGATCCAGACAATGTCGGACAGCATGCCCTCGATCACGTCCGGCAGCAGTTCGCCGGTGGCGAGGTCCTTCACGCGGACGGTGAAGCGTTCGGAGCCGTTATCGTCGACCGCGTAGGCGAGCTTCGTCGCGTCGTTCGAGATCGAGAAGCCGCCGAGTCGGAAATACTCCTTTCCTTCGGCGAGCGCGGGCTCGTCGAGGATCAACTCGTCGGCGGAGCCGTCATCGGGGCTGCCGACCGGGCGGCGCCACCATTTGCGATACTGCCCGCCGGTCTCGAATGCGGCCCAGTAGAGATAGTCGCCGTCCTTCTGCGGGACCGAGGCGTCGTCCTCCTTGATCCGCGCCTTAATCTCTTCGTAGAGCCGGTCGACGAGCGCGCGGTGCGGCGCCATCTGCGCCTCGAAATAGGCGTTCTCCGCCTCGAGATAGGCGAGCACGTCTGGGTCGGTGACCTCGGGGTAGTTCGGGTCCTTCAGCCACGCCCAGGGATCGCTGATCGTGATGCCATGGGTGGTGAATTCGTGCGGGCGCGTCAGGGCGACGGGCGGAACGGGCGCGGCAGCGGCGTCGGTATGATCGGTCATGCGCGCGTCCTAACGTGCGACGC
>NZ_JBELMJ010000002.1:0-39433 GCF_042095875.1 Sphingomonas sp. | reverse complement strand
GGCGCGGCAGCGGCGTCGGTATGATCGGTCATGCGCGCGTCCTAACGTGCGACGCGGGCTTTAGTCACGCGGCACCGCGCGTCCGCGTCACTGATCGCGGTAGGTTCGCAATTGGCTGCGCAGCGACACCGGCACCAGGTTCGGCGACGTGCCGACCTCCATCACCTTGTTGCTCCAGCGCCCGATGTCGCGCTCGAACACCGATGCGACGAAGCGGATGCGCCCCGGCGCGATCCGCTTCGCCGTACGAAAAGCGACGATCGCGACCGGTTTCTGGTCGTCGATCGTCACGCTGTCCAGCAGCTGCCGGTAGGAACCGACCTGTCGCGCACTCGCTCGTGCGCGACCGTCCTCGACCATGTCGGGAGTCGCGCAGACGTGCGAGGCGGCGCACTCGACGTCCGCGTCGGTAATACCCGACACGATGTAGCGACCATCGAGGCGCGCACCGAGCCCGGCGAGCAGCGCGTAGCGATCCTGCGGGTTCAGATCGATCGTCGCGGGCGTCGCAGGCGCCGCGCCGGCGATGGCGGCGGACAAGGAGAGAAGGAACAGCATGCTAGCCTCCCGGAAGCTTTGCCGCGATACGGTGGACATGAAGGCTAACACGTTGGAACGGGCTTGTATCCACCGGTCGGTTGCAGAGCGGCGGCAGCTCGGCTAGGGCGCGCCGCTTCGATAGGCAGCGCCTCTTTCGGGTTTCCGGCGGCTGTGCTCCCCCGAACGAGCCCGTGAGTGGAGGAAACCGGATGGCGTGGGTCATTCTGGGCGTGGCGGTCGTGACCGAGATCATCTGGGCGCTGAGTCTGAAATGGGCGGCGGTGCAGGGAAGCTGGGCGGCGTCGGCGGTGCCGATCACCTTGAGCTTCGTCAACATGGGGCTGCTCGCGCTGGCGATGCGCGGGTTGCCCGCGGGGACGGCCTACGCGGTGTGGACCGGGCTGGGCGCGGTCGGGGTCACGATCTTCGGCGTGATCCTGTTCGGGGAGAAGCTCAACACGGAGCAGGTCGGATTTATCGCGCTAATCATCGTCGGCGTGGTGGGGACGAAGTTCTTCGCGCAGGCGTGATGCCTTGAGCGGCGGGCTGCGCGCCCGCACATGGGGCGCCGATGATCACTTCCCGCTTCGCGCCGTCGCCGACCGGGCGGCTCCACCTAGGGCACGCGTTTTCCGCGATCAGGGCGCATGATCTGGCACGGGCGGAAGGCGGCTCGTTCCTGCTCCGGATCGAGGACATCGACGGCACACGCAGCCGAGCCGAGCACGTCCAGACGATCGTGGCGGACCTGGCGTGGCTGGGGCTGACGTGGGATAGACCTGTGGTGTTCCAGTCCGAGCGGCTGGACCGCTACGCAGCGGCGCTGCAGCAACTGCGTGGAGAAGGATTGCTCTACCCGTGCTTCTGCACGCGTTCGGAGATCGCGGAAGCGATGAACGCGCCGCACGGGCCGGTGGGCGTTTACCCGGGCACGTGCCGCGGCGTGGACGCGCGTGGCCGCATGGACGAGCCGCATTGCTGGCGGCTCGACATAGCGGCGGCGGTCGCGCGCGCCGGGCCGCTCGACTGGAATGACGGTGGGGAGACGATCCGCGTCGTGCCGGAGGAGCAGGGCGACGTGGTGCTGGCACGCAAGGATGCGCCGGCGAGCTACCATCTGGCGGTGACGATCGACGACGCGGCGCAGGGCGTCACCGACGTCGTGCGCGGGCGCGACCTGTTCGCGGCGACGCACGTCCACCGCCTGCTCCAGGCGCTGCTGGGCCTGCCGACACCGCGCTATCATCACCATGAACTGCTGACCGGACCCGACGGCGAGCGGCTGGCCAAGCGACATAACGCGCCGACCCTGACGGCATTGCGTGAGCGCGGCGTCGACGGGCGCGCCGTCGCGGACGATTTGCGCCGCCGTCAGCTTCCAAATGACGCCTCTCGTACCTAGATTACGATCATGAACACCTTTCTCGTCATCCTGCTCGTCGCGGCGATGCTCGCCACGGTGGTCGCGCTGGTGCGCGGCATCATCTCGTTCCTTCAGGAGCAGTCGGCGCAGGTGCGCGACGGCAGCGACGGGCCGACGTCGGGGCAAATCAAGTCCAACCGCATGATGCAGCAGCGCATCTTCTTCCAGGCGGCGGCGATCCTGGTGTGCGTGTTGCTGCTGGCAGCGGCCGGGCGCACCTGAGACTTGGTCAAGCTCAACCGCATCTACACGCGCACCGGCGACGCCGGCGAGACGGGGCTGGTCGACGGCAGCCGCGTGTCGAAGGCGGACACGCGGTTGCAGGCGATGGGCGACGTTGACGAAGCGAACAGCGCGATCGGAGTCGCGATCGGCAGCCTGGAGGACGAGCAGGTGCGTGAGGCGCTGAGTCGGGTGCAGAACGACCTGTTCGACCTGGGCGCGGATCTGGCGACACCAGGCGACGACTTCGCGCCGAGCGAGATGGTGCTGCGGATCGTTCCGGCGCAGGTCGCGCGACTGGAGGCGGAGATCGACGCGCTCAACGCGGGCGTGCCGCCGCTGACCAGCTTCGTGCTGCCCGGCGGCGCGGCGTCGTCGCTGCACCTCGCGCGCGCGATCGTGCGGCGCGCGGAGCGGTCGTTGGTCGCGATGGGGGCGGCAGCCAATCCGCAGGCGCTCACCTATATCAATCGCTTGTCCGATTTCCTGTTCGTGGCGGCGCGCGCGGTGAACCAATCGGCCGGCGGAGACGTTCTGTGGGTTGCAGGGGCAAACCGTTAACGTAGCTTGGTCCGACTTCCGGCACGGCTTGGTTGGCGGCGGGGAGTGAATGATGGAACCGCAACGCCGAACACATGGTCTGGCCGGCGATCTCGCGCGGCGGTTCTCCGCGGTGCGCGGCTTGAGCGAGGCGCTGGTCGCGTCGTTGTCCGACGCCGACGCCACGGTGCAGTCGATGGACGATGCCAGTCCGGCCAAATGGCACCTGGCGCACACGACCTGGTTCTTCGAGACATTCGTGCTGCGCGATCACGTCGCCGGGTACCGGTTGCACGACGAGCGCTTTCCGTTCCTGTTCAACAGTTATTACGAGGCCGAGGGGCGGCGCCACGCGCGTGGGCGACGCGGCATGGTGACGCGGCCGACACTGGACGAGGTGATGGCGTACCGCGGGGCGGTTGACGCGGCGCTGCTCGACGCGATCGACGATCTGCCCGCCCCGGCGCGCGAATTGGTGGTGCTGGGTTGCCACCACGAGCAGCAGCACCAGGAGCTGCTCGTGACCGATATCCTGCACCTGATGAGCGAGAACCCGCTCGAGCCCGCGATCTGGCTGGCGGCGGCCAAGGTACCGGTGGCGATGCCGGGACCGATCGGCTGGATCGAGAGTGGCGAGCGCGTGGTCGAGATCGGCCATGACGGACAGGGCTTCGCGTTCGATTGCGAGGGGCCGCGCCACCGCGCGCTGCTGCCCGCGCACGCGATCGCCGATCGGACGGTCACCAACGGCGAGTGGCAGCGCTTCATCGCCGACGGGGGCTATTGCGACCCGCGGCTGTGGCTGTCGGACGGCTGGGGGTGGGTGCAGCGTGAGGGGATCGACGCGCCGCTCTACTGGGAAGAACAGGACGGCGTGTGGACGCGCTTCGGGCTGGACGGGCGACGCGCGGTCGACCCGGCGGCCCCGGTGACGCACGTCAGCTTCTACGAGGCGGACGCTTACGCCGCCTGGGCGGGGGCGCGGCTACCGACCGAGTTCGAGTGGGAAGCGGCGGCCGCGGCATCCGACGCGAGCGGCGGCAACCAGATGGACACAGGTGGCGCGGTCGAGCCGCGCCCCGCGGCGGGTGCCCCCGCCTTCTTCGGCGACGTGTGGGAATGGACCGGCAGCGCCTATCGCCCCTATCCGGGCTTTCGCGCGGTCGAGGGCGCGGTGGGCGAGTATAACGGCAAGTTCATGAACGGGCAGTTCGTGCTGCGCGGCGGCAGTTGCGCGACCCCGCGTGGCCACGCGCGCGCGAGCTACCGCAATTTCTTCTACCCCCATCAGCGCTGGCAGTTCACCGGCGTGCGACTCGCCAAGGATCTGTGAACATGCTGAAGCCTGAAATCGAAGATGGTCAGGCGAGCCTCGCCGACCCGCAGTTCCGCGCCGACGTGCTGGCGGGTCTCGCGCGGCGCCCGCGGGCGATCCCGGCGCGCTGGTTCTACGATCACCGCGGGTCGGAATTGTTCGAGGACATCACCGACCTGCCCGAATATTACCCGACCCGCACCGAGATCGCGCTGATCGAGGGGCTGTGTCCCGAGTTGCACCATCTGACCGGCAAGGGGCGCGCGGTGGTGGAGTTCGGCTCGGGGTCGTCGACGAAGACGCCGACCTTGCTCCGGTGCCTGGAGCCCTCCGCCTACGTGCCGATCGATATTTCGGGCGATTTCCTGCGCGAGAGTTCGCGGACCCTGTCGGCGGCGTTTCCTGATCTGCTGGTGCTGCCGTTCGAGGCCGATTTCACGCGGCCGCTCACCCTGCCGCACACGATCCACGACGCACCCAAGCTGGGGTTCTTTCCCGGATCGACGATCGGCAACCTGATCCCGCTCGCCGCGGTCGACCTGCTGCGCGCGATGCGCGCGTCGCTGGGGGAGGGCGCGATGCTGCTGATCGGGATGGACCGGATCAAGGACGCGGGCGTGCTGGTCCCCGCCTACGACGACGCGCAGGGAGTGACGGCGGCGTTCAACCTCAACCTGCTGGAGCGGATCAACCGCGAGCTGAACGGCACGATCCCGATCGACGCATTCCGCCACCGCGCGATCTGGAACGACGACCGCGCGCGGATCGAGATGCACCTGGAGGCGACGCGCGACGTGTCGTTCGCGGTCGAGGGACGCCAGTTCGAGCTCGCGGCGGGCGAGACGATCCACACCGAGAACAGCCACAAATACGGTCCGCGCGACGCGCGCATCCTGCTGCGCAGCGGAGGATGGACGCCGATCCGCGAGTGGACCGACGACGAGGGCAAGTTCGCGGTGATCCTGGCCGAGGCGCAGGCGGAGCGGCCCGCGCCCTGAGCCGCGTAGCCCGCGGGCGTGCCGCGTGCGTCAGGGTCGCTCCACGCGGGCGGTCCAGGTGCGGATGAAATCGGGGTTGCCGCGGCATTCGCTCATCTCGGCCTGCTCGATCAGGCGCAGGCGGGTGCCGTCCCAGGCGAAACGCTGAAACACGCCGCAGTCGCCTAGGCCGCGCCCCTTCGCGTAGCTGGTGAGGATGCCGTTCTCGACTGAGCCGTTGACCACGCTCGGCACCTTGATCTCCGGGTCGGCGCCGGTCGCCTCGAACCCGGCGGGCGCGTCGGTCCGCGCGGGCTCGACACGATTGCCGCGGACGACGAACAACGCGCCGACGACGTTGTACGCACCGGCCGAGCAGGGCAGCACCGCGAGCGAGGTGCCGCCGCCGACCGCCGACACGACCGGGCTCCAGTCGAGGTCGGGGCTGGGCGGCGCCTCGCACCGGGCCGTTCGCTTCATCGCGGCGACCTGCTTCGGCGACAGGCGGGCGGGAGCGCCGGTGAGGACGGGCGCGTGAACGACCGGCGCAGGTGGTGCGGCGGGAACCGATGTGGCCGGAGCGCGCCCCTTCGCCACCGCGGCGGTGACGGTGTCGACGCGGTGCTGGACCGCGTCGACGTAGCGGAGCGCCGCCGACAGGCCGACGAGCGACACGGTGCCGAGCGGCCTGCCGGTTCGCCCGACCAGCGTCAGCGCGCGTGCGGTGGCGAGCGTCGCGACGATGCGCTGCGCCTGCGTGCCCGCGAGTGCGCCGGCGAGGGGGAAGCGCTGCGTGCCGACGCGCAGCGCGGTCGGCGGTGGGCCGTCGCCGATGGTGCCGAGTGCGAGCTCGAACCGGCCGTCCGGGCCCGCAAGGCGCGCGATCTCGAGCGTGTAGCCTTGGCCCGGCCCCGCCTCCGGTGCGAGCGAGGCGAGCGTGCAGCGCCGCGTGTTGTCGCATCCGGCCGCCCAGTCGCCGAATGTCTTGAGTGCGCCGGGGCTGACCACGGGGGCGGGTGCTCGGGCGGGGGCAGGGCTGGCGGCGAGCAGCAGCGTGGCGGTGAGGATCGGGCACATGATGGGCCGATAGCGTGGTGGCGCGGCGGCGGCAAAGCGGGCTAGAGCGCGCACCAACCACGAGGATGAGGAACGGGCGAATGCAGACGGTTGGCGTGATCGGTGCGGGGCAGATGGGTGCGGGGATCGCGCAGGTGTCGGCGGCGGCGGGGTACCGCGTGATCCTGAGCGACGTCGACCAGGCGCGCGCCGAGGCGGGCAAGGCGGGGATTGCCAAGCGGCTGGCGCGCGACGTCGAGAAGGGCAAGGTCGACGCCGACGCGCGCGACGCGCTGCTCGGGCGGATCGAGCCGGTCGGAGACGTCGCCGCGATGGCGCCGTGCGCGCTGGTGATCGAGGCGGCGACCGAGCGGGAGGCAATCAAGCGGCAGATCTTCGCCGAGGTGGGCAAGGTGCTGGGCGAGGACGCGGTGCTCGCGTCCAACACCTCGTCGATTCCAATCACGCGGCTGGCGCAGGCAGCACCCGATCCGGCGCGGTTCATCGGCGTCCACTTCTTCAATCCCGTCCCGGTCATGGGGCTGATCGAGATCATCCGCGGGCTGGCGACGAGCGACGAGACGGTGGCGACGATCGAGACCTATGCGCGCCAGCTCGGCAAGCAGGTGGTGCGCGCCAACGACGCGCCGGGCTTCATCGTCAACCGCGTGCTGATGCCGATGCTGAACGAAGCCTGCTTCGCGCTGGGCGAGGGGGTGGCGACGATCCCCGACATCGATCTCGCCTGCCAATTGGGGCTGAACCACCCGATGGGGCCGCTGACGCTGGCCGACTTCATCGGGCTCGACACTTGCCTGGAGATCACGCGGGTGCTGTTCGAGGGCACGGGAGACCCGAAGTTCCGCCCCGCGCCGCTGCTGATCAAGTACGTCGAGGCGGGCTGGTACGGGCGCAAGAGCGGACGCGGGTTCTACGATTATTCGGGCGAGACGCCGGTTCCGACGCGCTGAGCCGCGGAAGGTGAGGCGAAGGTGAGGCCAACGCGAGGTGCGACCGCGATGGAAGGTGAGGCTAAGGTGAGGCCAAGGCAGCTTGCAACCGCGGCGAAAGGTGAGGCTAAGGTGAGGCCAACGCGCTGCGTATCCCGGCTCGCCTAAGCGACTTCGTGAGCCCGTGGCCGACCATCCGGCACGGAAGGTGAGGCGAAGGTCACGCCAATGCGCGTGCCGGTCGATCGGTTTCGCCTACCGATCGGCGTCGGACGCGCAAGGCTGTATCCAAAGCGTAAAAGAGCGGGTCGAGACGGTACGGCCGAGATCGCGAACGGGTGATCGTCGCGGTCGAGCCGGTCGCCGCTCGCCTTATCTGGGCAACGGGCTGTAGGACAGCGGATCAGGCGTCCGCGACCTTGTGCACCAGTTGATGGTAGAAGCTGCCGACGCCGATCAGGTCGCGGCCGCTGGGCGCCAGATGGTCGCCGAGCGCGTATCGGCGCAGATCGGCCGAGGCGGGCGCGTGCCATCCCGCGGTCATCCACGCGCCGCCGCCGCTGTCGGGACGGCGCACGAGGCCGTGGCAGTGCCACAGACACGCGCGCGAGCGGCCGAGCGCGCGCAGGCGCGCGACATCGTCGGCGAGGATCGCGATCGCGGGCAGGGCGGCTGCGCGCGTGGGTGTGCGATATGCGACGTCGTGGACGCGGTTGGCGGCATTGTGTCGGCGCGGGCGGTCGGGCGGGGAGGGCGCGACCTGATCGAGCAAGCCTTTGAGGAAGGTGTCGAGTTCGCGCAGGCAATTGGCGACGTAGCGCGCGCGAACGCCCGCGGCGCTGCCGGTCGGCCAGGGTGCGGCGAGCGCGCCGTCGGTCGCCAGCTGTCCGAGCCGATGTGCGCCGAGCAGCAGCAGCGTCGCGGCGCGTTCAAGCTCCGCAGGCGGCGCGAGTGCCGCGACGCGCAGGCGGGCCGGGTCGGGGGCGGTCGCGTACGGGTCGGCCGGGTGGGCGAACGCCAGCGCGGTCGCGGTCACTCGGCAGCGGAAGGCGGGGCGGCGGAAGGCGGAGCGACGGTGGGCGAGGTCGCGGCCGGTGCGCGGTCGGCGCGCAGCTTGTCGGTGCGCTCGGCGCGGCTCGCCATCGCGTCCCACGATGCGGCGGCACGCTCGCAGCGTTCGCGCACGTTGTCGAGCGTGGCGGCGGAAGCCGCGACGCGCTGCGTATTGGCCTGATTGCGGAAAAAGGCGGCGTCGTTGGACATGTCACGAACTCCGAATGGGCGGGCGCGGTGGCACGATGCCGGTGCGCCCCGCCGGGAACGACGATGGCGACCGACCGGCCGCCATCGGCGCGCGCGCTATTCGGCGTGGCTGAGGTTGACCGCCGCCATCTTGCCGCGACGATCCTGCTCCAGCTCGTAGCCGACGCGCTGGTTCTGGTTGAGCGTCGTCATCCCCGACCGCTCGACCGCCGAGATGTGAACGAACGCATCGTCGCCGCCGCCGTCGGGCGCGATGAAACCGTACCCCTTGTCGAGGTTGAAGAATTTGACGGTGCCGGTGATGCTCATGTTCTTCCTTCGTCGAAGACGCGCCGATCGACGGACGCGCACGCCGCTCAAGGCTGCAGGGAAGGAAGGAAGAAGGTGCCGCAAAGCGCCGAAAAACCGTCGATATGCGACTATAGCGGGGCCGATATGGGCGCGGGGGCGGGATTGCACAAGGTTTGGTGGTGGGAGTGGGTGGCTTGGTGAGGGCGTGACGGGCGGGGCGAGATATATTTTCTCGTCACCCCGGACTTGATCCGGGGTCCCGCTTCTTCGGTATGTCGGGAGAAGGTAGCGAGATCCCGGATCAAGTCCGGGATGACGATTAGGTTCGGTGGGTGGGGGTGCTTTACGGTGGACGGGGCTGGGGTGACCAATTGGTAGAGCCGCACGTCGCCTGAGTGGATTGCTTCACGGTGCTCGGCCGGGCGACGGCGAAGCCGCCGCCTGACGTCGAACGGTTCGGCTGCTGCCGACCCGCCGGCCGGCCCGACCTTGCACTTCGTGCAACGCCGCCGTCGCTGCGCCGACGCGGCTAGGTCGGGCGGGCGACGGCGAAGCCGCCGCTTTACGTCGGACGGGTTCGGCTTAGGCCGACCCGCCGGCCGATCCCGGCGTTGCGCGGCTCTGCCGCGCATCGGCGCCGTCGCTTCGCCGACGCGCCTACGCCGGGATTTGCTGGCTAATACAGTGAAAGCTCCCGCCGCCCGTCAGGATCGCGTCCGCGCGCAGGCCCACCGCGCGGCGGTCGGGGAACAGCGCCTGTACCGCCGCAACGCCCGCCTCGTCCTGCGGCGTGCCGTAGATCGGCACCACCACCGCGGCGTTGCCGATGTAGAAGTTCATGTAGCTCGCCGGGATCACCTCCTCATCGCGCAGCACGCGGCCGGGGGAGGGGACGTGCACGACCTCGAGCCCGGCGGCGCGGGCGCGGTCGGCGGCGTCCTGGTAGACGCGCCAATTGGGGTCGTTCTCGGCCGCCTGCGGCAGCGCGAGGCGGTTCTCGCCGACGAAGCGGGCGAGGTTGTCGATGTGGCCGTCGGTGTGGTCGTTGAGCAGCCCGTCGCCGAGCCACACGACGCGGGTGTAGCCGAGGTCGTTGCGAAGTCGCCGCTCGATCTCGTCGCGCGACAGCGACGGGTTGCGGTTGGGGTTGAGCAGGCACTGCTCGGTGGTGACCACCGTGCCGGTGCCGTCGCCGTCGATCGCGCCGCCTTCGAGCACCCAGTCGTGCGTCTGCGCCGACAGCCCGCGCGCGGCGGCGAGGCGTTGTCCGACGTCATCGTCGCCGGCCAGGTCGTATTTGCCGCCCCAGCCGTTGAACGCGAAATCGTGCGCGACGCCGTCGCGGTCGAGGATCGCGGCCGTGTCGCGCAGCCAGATGTCGCCGAACGGTTCGACCACAGCTTGCGCGAACGGTGCGAGGCTGCGCGCCGCGGCGGCGGCTTCGTCGTCGGCGGCGACGAGGATCACCGTCTCGCCCGCGCCGCCGGCGTGGACGGCGCGCGCGAAGGCGGCGACCTCGTCGCGCGCCTGATCGAGGTCATCCTGCCACAGCTCGGGGTGGCTCGGAAAACCGATCCACACGGCGGCGTGCGGCGCCCATTCGGCGGGGGGAGTCTTTGATGTCACTTGGCTGCCCCTGCGCGCGAGCGGTCGCGGATGGTGCGGAACTCGGCGCTCTCGTACCAATTCGGCCACGCGTTGCCGTCCGCGAGCTCGCGGCCGAGCTGGTAGTAGATCGTCAGGTCCTGCACCGCGCCGTCCCAGTTCCAGTCGGAGCGGTACTCGTCCTGCGGCTTGTGGTAGCGGCTGGCGGTGTAATCCTCGTTCGCCGCCTTACCCGCCGCGACGCCGCCGTCGACCAGGTCCTCGCCGCTCGCCGCCGACAGCATCGGCACGCCGAGCTTCGCGAAGGAGAAATGGTCGGAGCGGAAGTAATGGCCCTTTTCCGGCGTCGCCTCGGGGGTGATGCGGCGGCCCTGCGCGGCGAGGAGCGGGCGGACCATGTCCTCCAGCTCGCTCTTGCCCGCGCCCGTGATCTCGAAGTCGCGCGTCGCGCCGTTGACGTTGAGCACGTCCATGTTGATGCCCCCGACGGTGCGCGCGAGCGGGAAGACCGGGTGCGCGGCGTAATAGGCGCTGCCGAGCAGGCCCGATTCCTCCGCAGTGACCGCGAGGAACGCGACCGAGCGGCGCGTTGGCGGTGCCTTGGCGAACGTCTCCGCCAGCGCGATCAGCCCGGCGGTGCCCGATGCATTGTCGAGCGCGCCGTTGCAGATGTCGTCGCCGTTCACCGGCTCGCAGCGGCCCAGGTGATCCCAGTGCGCCGAGTAGAGCACGTAGTCGTCGGGCGATCCGCCCTGCGCGGCGGGCTTGCCCGGCAGCACGCCGATGACGTTGTGCGACAGCGACTTCTTGATCCGGTTGTCGAAGCCGACCGACATGGTGACGCCGAGCGGGACGGCGCGGAAGCCCTTGGTCGCGGCGGCGCGGGAGAGCGCGGCGAAATCCTTCCCCGCGCTGGCGAACAGCGCCTTCGCCTGCGCCAGCTGCATCCAGCCGATCGCCTGGCTCTGGTCCATGTGATTGTTGGCGGCGTCGAGCTCGTACTGCTCGCCGGTCCAGGAGGATTGCACCACCGCCCAGGGATAGGCGGCGGGTTCGGTGTCGTGGACGATGATCGCGGCGGTGGCACCTTGGCGCGCGGCCTCCTCGAACTTGTAGGTCCAGCGGCCGTAATAGGTCATCTCGCGGCCGTTGAACGTGCCCTTGGTCTCGGGCGTCGACCAGTCGGGGTCGTTGGAGAGGATGACGACGGTCTTCCCCTTCACGTCGAGGCCGGCATAGTCGTTCCAGCCCTTCTCCGGCGCGTTGACGCCGTAGCCGACGAACACGACGGGCGAGTTGGCGATGCTGACCGAGGGCACGACGCGGTAGGTGCCGACCACCATGTCGCTCTTGTAGGCGAGCGACAGCGGGGTCGTGCCGCCCGAGAACACCATCGGGCGGGCGTTCGCCGCGGTGCTGGCCACCATCGGCACGTCCTGCGTCCATTTGCCCCCGTTGCCGGGCTTCAGCCCCGCGGCCTTCATGCGCTTGACGAGATAGGCGATCGTCTTCGCCTCGCCCGCGGTGGTCGGCGCGCGGCCCTCGTAGGCGTCGGACGACAGCTCGCGCGTGACGTCCTTGAGCGTCTGCACGGGGATCGCGGGGGTGGGCGCGGGCGCGGTCTGGGCGAGCGCGGTCGGGGCGGCGAGGGTGGCGGCGACGAGGCAGGCGGCGGCGAGGCGCATGGTGACTTCCTTTGCTGTGCCGGCGTGTGCCAGCCGGGTGCCGCATCCGCAAGCTTGTGCGCCGGGTTGGACGCGATAGGATGAGCCGTGGGCGCTTCCCAGGGGACGGAAGCGCGGGAGGGGTGTTGAGCGTATGTGGAGAAGAACGGCGGCCTTGCTGGCCGGTGTGAGTTCGCTGGCCGGTACGTCATGGGCGGCGGAGCCCGACGCGGCGGCGATGTTCGGCGCGCGCGAGGCGATACAGGACATATCCCTGTCGCCCGACGGCACGCACGTCGCCTATGTCGTGCCGACGCAGGGACGCGGCAGCGCGGTGCTGGTGAGCGACATCGTCAACGGCGGCGACGCCAAGACGGTGATGTCGACGCAGGAGCAGGGCGCGCGGATCGCGGACTGTTCCTGGTCGGCGGTCCAGCGGATCGTGTGCACGATTACGATCGTCAGCGACACCGGCACGCAGCGGTTGACCTTCACCCGGCTGGTCGCGGTCAATCGCGACGGGACCCAGATGAAGATGGTCAGCTCGCGCGAGAGCCTGACCGCGCTGGGCTTGATGCAGAACGGCGGCACGATCATCGACTGGACCGGTGGCAAGGGCGACGGCTGGGCGCTGATCACCCGCGCCTTCGTGCCCGAATTCTCGACCGGCACCCGGCTGGCGCAGTCCAAGGAGGGGCTGGGCGTCGACCGCATCAACACGCTGACGCTTCAGCGCGAGCATGTCGAGCAGCCGCGCGACCGCGGTGGAATATATCGCCGACGGGGACGGGCACGTGCGCGTGATGGGCACGCGCGGCGAGGCGTCCAACGGCTACGCGCGCGACACGGTCAGCTATTCCTATCGGCGCAAGGGTGAGAACGGCTGGACCAAGCTGAGCGACGTGACGTTCGCCGGCGTTCTGGCGAACGGGTTCGACCCCTATGCCGTCGACGCGGCCACCGACGCGATCTACGGCTTCGAGCGGATCAACGGCACGCGCGCGCTGGTGCGCGTGGCGCTGGATGGCAGCGAAAAGCGCGAGGTGCTGTTCTCGCGCCCCGACGTCGACGCGGCCGGCCTGGTGCAGGTCGGACGGCAGCGCCGCGTCGTCGGCGTATCGTACGTCACCGATCGCCGCGAGGTGAAGCTGTTCGATCCCGCGATCCAGCAACTGCTGACCTCGCTGGGCAAGGCATTGCCCAAGTCGCCGATCATGAGCGTGGTGGACGCAAGCGCGGACGAGAACCGCTTGCTGATCTTCGCGGGCTCCGACGTCGATCCCGGGCAATATTACGTGTTCGATCGCAAGACGCGCGAGTTGAACGCGGTGCTGCCGGTGCGCCCGCAACTCGACGGCGTCGCGCTGTCGCCGGTCACGGCGATCACCTACAAGGCGGCGGACGGGACGATGATCCCGGGCTATCTGACGCTGCCGCCCGGCGGAGCGGCGAAGAACCTGCCCGCGATCGTCATGCCGCACGGCGGACCGGGCGCGCGCGACGAATGGGGCTTCGACTGGCTGGCGCAATATTACGCGCACCAGGGCTACGCGGTGCTGCAGCCGAACTTTCGCGGGTCGACCGGCTACGGCGACGCGTGGTTCCAGAAGAACGGGTTCCAGTCGTGGCAGACCGCGGTCGGCGACGTCAACGATGCCGGGCGCTACCTGCTGAGCAGCGGGATCGCGGCGCCGGGCAAGCTGGGCGTGGTCGGCTGGTCGTACGGCGGTTACGCCGCGCTGCAATCGTCGGTGCTCGACCCCGATCTGTTCAAGGCAATCGTCGCGATCGCGCCCGTCACCGACCTGAACATGGTGCGCGAGGAAGCGCGCTTCTTCACCAACTTCCCGCAGGTCAGCGCGATGATCGGCAACGGCGCGCACGTGCGCGAGGGAAGCCCGTTGCAGAACGTGGCATCCATCAAGGCGCCGGTGCTGCTGATCCACAGCGACAAGGACGACAATGTCGGCGTGGGCGAATCGCGCGCGATGGCGGGCAAGCTGCGCGGCGCGGGCAAGAAGGTCGATTACATCGAATATGCCGGGCTCGACCACCAGCTGGACGACACCGCCGCGCGTACCGAAATGCTGGGCAAGTCGGACGCGTTCCTGAAGGCGGCGTTCGCGGGCAAGTGACGCGGGCCGAGGTTGCTCGCTTCGGGTAAGCGGGCGACCTCTTCGTCGGTGAAACGAGAAAGGGCGGCCCCGCGGGACCGCCCTTCTTTCGTGCGGGTGTGCGCCGCGGGCGAAGCCCGCGTCGTCGGTCCTCGCTGGAGCGAGGCCGGCCGGTCGTCGAGTTCTACTCGCTTATCGCGAGTAGAACTCGACGACCAAATTCGGCTCCATCTTCACCGGGTAGGGCACCTCGTCGAGCGTGGGCACGCGGATGAAGGTGACCTTGGCCGCGCCGTCGGGCGCGACATAGTCGGGGACTTCGCGCTCGGCGAGCTGCTGCGCCTCGAGCACCAGCGCCATGTCCTGCGCCTTCGAGCCCAAGGTGATCTCGTCGCTGACGTAGCAGCGGCGCGACGCGATGTTGCACTTCACGCCGTTGACGCGGACGTGGCCGTGGCTGACGAGCTGGCGCGCGGCCCAGATCGTCGGCGCGAACTTCGCGCGGTAGACGATCATGTCGAGGCGACGCTCGAGCAGGCCGATCAGGTTCTGCGAGGTGTCGCCCTTCATCCGCGCGGCTTCCTCGTAGCAGTGCTTGAACTGCTTCTCGGTCACGTCGCCGTAATAGCCCTTGAGCTTCTGCTTGGCGCGCAGCTGGATGCCGAAGTCCGACACCTTGCCCTTGCGGCGCTGACCGTGCTGGCCGGGGCCGTACTCGCGCTTGTTGACCGGGCTCTTGGGGCGGCCCCAGATGTTCTCGCCCAAACGGCGATCGAGCTTGTGCTTCGCGCTATGACGCTTCGACATGTGTATTCCTTGGCAAATGCTAACAACGTGGCCCGCGCTTCATCGTGGATGATGGACGGCGGGGTTCTTCCCGGTCATCGCGCCGCCCGTTGCCAGAGGCACGGGCGGGCCCACCGCTTCACCGGGGTGCAGGGGCAATTGCGAAGGCGCGCGCTTAGCGGGGCGGGGCGGAGGCGTCAACCCGGACGTACTCGGCTGGACAGGCGGGCGCGGCGGCGGCACAGGCGAGGCATGAGCATCAAGCCCGGACCCGAGTGCAGCACGATGGCGGAGGTTCGCGCGGGCGTCGACGCGCTCGACCGCGAGCTGGTCGCGCTGCTGCGGCAACGGTTCGACTACATGGACGCGGCGGCGCGGATCAAGCCGGTGCGCGAGGCGGTGCGCGACGAGCCGCGCAAGGCGCAGGTGATCGCACAGGCGCGCGCGGCGGCCGAAGAAGCGGACCTGCCGGGCGAGGCGGTGGCGCAGATGTGGGACGTGCTGGTCGAAGCGTCGATCGCGTATGAATTGGAAAGATTCGACCGGCGCGACGTAACCGGGCGTTAGGCGCCGCCGGGGCATGGCGGCACGATGGACCTGCCGCTGATCGCCCCCAACCCGCCGCGCCTGTCGCAGATGGCCGACGCTTTGGCGCGCGTCGAGGCGAGCGGGACGTTCAGCAACCACGGCCCCGAAGTGCGCGCGTTCGAGCGCGAGGCGACCGAGCGGTTGTTCGGCGGGGTGGGCGCGACGCTGGCGGTCAACAACGCCACCAACGGGTTGATGATCGCGCTGGCCGACGCGGTCGGCGCGCGCGGACGTGGTGGGTGCGCGCAGGCGAACGAGCGCGGGCGGGGCGGCATGGCGATCATGCCGGCGATGACCTTTGCCGCGACCGCGCAGGCGGCGTGGTGGGCGGGGCTGATGCCGCTGGTGTGCGACATCGACCCCGACGACTGGAGCGCGGCGGCGCGCGAGGAGGAGCGGCTGCTGCGGCGATACGGCGGCGCGGTGGCGGCGATCGTGCCCTACGCGACGTTCGGGCGCGCGATCGACCTGGAGCGGTACCGCTGGCTGGCGGCGCGGCACGGCGTGGCGGTGGTGGTCGACGCGGCGGCGTCGCTGGGTACCGCGGACGAGGCGGGAGGCGAGGACGGGGCGGAGGTCAACTTCGGCGCGGGGTCGCCGTTCCCCGTGGTGTTCTCGATGCACGCGACCAAGCCGTTCGCCGTGGCGGAAGGCGGGCTGATCCACTGCGGCGACGCGGGCACGATCGAGCGGTTGCGCGCGGCGGCCAATTTCGGTTTCGCGGCGCCGCGCACCGCGACGCTGGCCGGGTTGAACGCCAAGCTGCCCGAGGTGCTGGCGACGATGGCGCGCGCCAAGCTGGCGACGTTCGGGGAGGTGTGCGCGACGCGCGCGGCGGTGGTGCGCGCGTACCGCGACGCGCTGGACCCATGCTTTACTGTGCAGCAGGCGGATGGGGGAAGCGAGCAGCAGGCGCACGGGTTCTTCCCGGTGCTGCTGCCGCGCGGCAGCGACCGGGCGGGCGTGATCGCGACGCTGGCGCATGGCGGCATCGGTGCCGGCGCCTATTTCAGTCCGCACCTGGGCGAGCAGCCGTGGGTGCGCGACGTGGCGGTGATCGAGCCGACGCCGGTGTGCGACGACGTGGCGGCGCGGATCGTGTCGTTGCCGGTGACCGACGCGATGGTGCCGGCGGACGCGCGGCGCGTCGCGGCGGCGCTGCTGCGTGCGACCGCGCGGATGGGGTCGTTGCGCGCGACCGCGCGGGCGGGGGTGCCGGCGCGCGCCTGCGCGGTCGAGCAGCACGAGACGCTGGTGATCGGGGGCGGACCGGCGGGCACCGCGCTGCTGACCGCGGCGGCGAAGGCGGGGGTGCTGCCGGCGCTGGCGCGCGGGCTGGCGGTGGTCGAGGCGGGCCCGGCGCTGGGAGCGGGGCGGCTGGGGCAATATGCCATCACCTCCGATTCGAGTGCGGAGACGTTCCTGACCGCGCTGGCACACAATCCGCACCCCGAGATCGCCGCGCTGGTCGATCATCCGGCGGCGGCGCGGGTAGCGGCGCACCGCGACGGGCTGGGCGTGCCGCTGGTTGAGGTCGGGCCGCTGCTGGACGTGCTGGGCGATCGATTGGCAGGCGTCGTCGGCGCGCACGGCGGACGCGTGCTGACGCAGCGGCGCGCGCTGTCGGCCGAGCGCGAGCCGGGCGGGTGGTGGCGCGCGCGCGTCGAAGACGTGGCGAGCGGTACCGTCAGCGAGCATCGCGCGCGCCGGCTGGTGATCGCGACCGGGGGGCACCAGCCGCTCGACCGGTTGGCGACGCAGGAGGTCGCGGGCGCGCCGCTCGCGACGCTCGCCGAGGGGCGGCTGATCCAGTCGGACGCGGTGCTGAGCATCGGGGGTACGCGACTGGTGGCGGACCTCATCGCGAACAGGCGCGCGCCGCGGATCGCGGTGGTGGGCGGATCGACCAGCGCGCTGACCACGGTGGCGGCGCTGCTCAAGGCCGGGTTGCCGCTGGGGGCGGGGGCGATCACGCTGCTGCACCGGCGGGCGCTCAGGCCGTTCTATCCCTCGGTAGCGGCAGCCGAGGCGGAAGGGTTCAGCGATTTCGGCGCGGACGACATCTGCCCGGTTTCGGGGTTCGTCTACCGGCTGGCCGGGTTCCGGCTGGAGGCGCGTGACCTGGTGCTGCGGATGCTGGGCGTGGACGGGCGCGAGCCCGACCCGCGCGTCGCGCTGCACCGCGTCGCGCCGGGCGTCGACGCCGCGGCGCAGGAGATCGTCGCCCGCGCCGACGTGGTGATCGGCGCGCTGGGTTACCGCCCGCACGCGCTGCCGCTGCTGGACGGCGCGGGCCAGCCGATCGCGCTGGCGGCGGACGCGGGGCGCGCGATGGTCGACCGGCACTGCCGCGTGCTCGGCGCGGACGACCGGCCGATCGACGGCGTCTACGGCATCGGGCTGGCCGCGGGCTTCGTGCCGTGGGGGCGGCTGGGCGGCGAGGCGAGCTTCCGCGGTCAGGCCAACGGATTGTGGCTGTGGCAGAACGACGTCGGGATGATGATCGTCGACCAATTGCTCGGGACAACGGCGCGGACGGCGGCGGCGGGATGAGCGGCGCACCGATCGTCAGCGTCATCATCCCCGCGTACAATGGCGCGCGGTTGATCGAGGAAACGCTCGCCAGCGTTTGCGCGCAGACGCTGGACGATTTCGAGGTGATCGTGGTGGACGATTGCTCCACCGACGACACGCGCGCGGTGGTGGCGCGGTGGCACGATCCGCGCGTGCGGTTGATCGCGCTGGCAGAGAACGGCGGGCCGGTGCGCGCGCGCAACCACGCGCTGGCGCACGCGCGCGGGCGGCACATCGCGGCGCTAGACCAGGACGACCTGTGCCACCGCGACCGCTTCGCGCGGCAGGTCGCGTTCCTCGACGCGCACCCGGACGTGGCATTGGTCGCGAGCCGTACCGACGTGCTGAGCGACGCCGGCATCGCGCCGTCGCGCCACGCGGCGGTGACGACGCCGGCGCTGCTCGGCTGGCTGCTGCGCTTCTCCAATCCGCTGGTCTGGTCGTCGGTGATGGTGCGCGGCACCGCGGCGCGCGCGCTGGACCCGTTCACGCGGCCCGGCGTGCTCTACGCCGAGGACTACGACCTGTACCACCGGATCGGCGCGCACGGGTCGATCGCGCGGATCGACGCGCCGCTGGTCACCTATCGCAGCCACGCCGGCGGGTGTTCGCAGCGGTACGAGGAGGTCATGCTGGCGAGCGCGGAACGCGTGCTGGCCGAGGCGCTGCGCGACACGTTCGGCGGCATGGCCGGCAGCGCGGCCAACCTGTTCGTGCGCCACCTGATGCACGGTGCGCCGGTGCCCGACGCCGAGGTGCTGACGCGGCTGGCGGCGCTGTTGGAGCATGCGCGGCTGCGCTACGTCGCGGCAGCGCGGCCGGGTGCGCGTGATCGCCGGCTGATCGCGCGCGCCACGCGCCACGCCTGGGCCGAGGTGGTGCGCGCCGGGCTGCGCCACGGCACGATCGGCATCCGCGACGCGGTGGCGGCGGGGCCGATCGCGTCGGCGGCGCGGATCGACCGGCTGGCGTGGAACCGGATGGTCGGCGGCGTGCGGCCGTGGCTGGGTGCCGGCATCGGCTGAGGCGAGGCCGGGTTGGCACCGGGCCGGGTTGGCGAAGGTGCGCCCGGGCGCCTAGCTAGAGTTGGTAATCGTCACCAAAGCGCAGACGCTGCCGGATGTGCGTCGCAGCGACGGTCAGCGCGCTGATGTAGCGCGGCGATCAGACCTTGGCGGCGTAGATCATCCGGCCCGGCCCGAGCCGCTCGAACACCTCGGCCAGCTCGTTCTCGCCGACCGCGAAGCAGCCCTGGCTGCGCCCGAGCATGCCGCGGCCCGCGACCATTTCCGGGTTGGCGTACCAGGCGGCGTGGACGACGATCGCGCGGTCGAGCGCGTTGTTGTTGGTGTGGTCGAGCCCGATCAGCCGCTGCGACTTGCCGTGCTTGCCGATGTAATAATCGCTGGTGAGGAAGGCGCCCTCGCACGAGGCGTTGGAGCCGTTGGCGTTGGAGAAGCGCTGGAGGTAGCCGGTGTGTGCGGGGTCGGAGCCCGAGCCGTGCGCGACGAGCTTCGACTTGGTGCGGCCGTCCTCGAGGTTGATGAGATGGAAGCGCGGGGTGCCCGACCCGATCGCGAAATCGGCGATGGCGATGCGGTCGTGGCGCTGGATGCTGCTGCCGTGCTGCTGGAGCGCGGCGAGCGCGCGGCGCATCAGCGTCGGGCGAACGGTGCCGAGGCTGTTGGCGCTGCCGGCGGGGAAGCTGTCGGCGGTGAAGCCGCCCGCGCTATGGCCCTCGTACATGCCGACGGGAAGCAGCGACTCGGGCGCGCGACGCAGGCCGGCGGACACGGCGGACGGGATCATCATGGCGCCGGCGAACAGGCCGCCCGTCTTCAACAAGGCACGCCGTGATGGCACCGGTTCGCGCGTCAACTGCATATCTGCGGGTAATCCTTCATTGCCGATGCGGACCTTGTACCATGATTCGGCTTAACGATCTGCAATCTTTTCCGCATGTTAGGCGCACGTTCCTACATTCTGGCGCGGAATCCGCACAACTCATCGGCGTGGCACCAAAAGAGCGTGGACGTGTTATCAACCATGGTCGTGCGGCTGGTGCGGGCGACCGGTGAATGGATTCGGGGAACGATATGATGCTGCGACGCGCCGTGTTGATGGTCGCGCCGGTGATCGCCGGCGCTTGTCTCTCGCCTGTGGCGGGTGCGCGGACGCTCGACGGCCTGGCGCTGACGGAGGCGGCCGCGTCGCTCTCGCCTAATCGCTACATCTGGAGCGACGAGCAGGCGGAGGGCGCGATCGCGGGGCCGGTCAGCGTGCTGATCTCGATCCCCGACCAGCGCGCCTACGTGTTCCGCGGCGAGACATTGGTGGCGGCGTCCACCGTGTCGACCGGCAAGGCGGGGAACGACACGCCGACGGGCAGCTTCACGATCCTGCAGAAGAACGCGAAGCATTTCTCCAACCTCTACGACAATGCGCCGATGCCGTACATGCAGCGGCTGACGTGGGACGGCGTCGCGCTGCACGCCGGGCGCAATCCGGGTTTCCCGGCGTCGCACGGCTGTATCCGCCTGCCGACCGCGTTCGCCAAGAAGCTGTTCGAGATCACGTCGCTGGGTGCGACGGTCGAGGTGACCGACGAAGCGTATGTTAGTGGGGCGTACGTCAGCGGGGCCAATGTCGGCGGAAGGGACGCGCCGGTCTACGCGCCGGTCGCGGTCGTGCGCGATCACGAGGTGAGCGAGACCGCGCGCGCCAACGAGCGCGAGGGGATCGCGCAGGCGATGCGGATCGATTGACCGAAACGCTCCCCCGCTCTCGCCGAGCGGGGGAGGAAATGCGGGTCAGCGCGGCAATTGCCAGCGCACGCGGTCGTTGTAGCTGGTCGCGACCGCGTTGCCGGCGTCGTCGCGCGCGGGCTCGAAGCGCGCGCGGCGCTGGTACAGGCGGCATGCGGCGCTATCGAGCGTGGCCGACCCGCTCGACGCCGTAACCGAGCAGCCGGTCACGCGCCCGTCGCTGCCGACCTGGACGGCGAGCGAAACGACGCCCTGCTCCTCGGCACGCAGCGCGGCGCCGGGGTAATCGTCCGTCGTGATCCAGCTGCCGCGATTGCCGATCGCGCGCACCGGGCTCGCCTTGCTGACGACGGGTGGCAACGGCGGTGGCGGGGCGACGTCGATCCGCGCGGGCGGGAAGGGCAGCGGCGGGGCGGGGACGAGATCGACCGACACGGTGCTGCTGGCGGCGGGCGTCGGCACGCGCGGGACGACCGCCGTGATCGTTGACGCGCTGGTGGGCGCAATGGCGGTCTGCTCGGGCGGCGGCGGCGTGTCGGGCGGCGGTGGTGTGTCGATCGGCACGTTGGTGGTCGTCAGCGTGCGCGATACGTCGCGAACGAAATTGGTCGCCATGCCGGTGACGAAGGCGAAGCCGAGCAACCCGTGGATGACCGCGACGCCGGCGATCGTGGCGATGCGCCGCGTGCCGGGTGCCTGATCGGAATAGGCCATGTGACATCTCTCCTTGCCCGGAGGTGCCGCGGCCGTGGAACCGCCCGTCGACGTACTCCGAATGGGGAAGCTGCGCCTTCGATCGCGTGTTGATCAAGCGACTTAATTGCTGCCCGTCACAGCTCCGTGCGGACCTGCCAGAGTTCGGGGAACAGCTCGACCTCGAGCATGCGGCGGAGATAGCCGACGCCCGCGGTGCCGCCGGTGCCGCGCTTCAAGCCGATCACGCGCTCCACGGTGGTGACGTGGTTGAAGCGCCAGCGGCGGAAGTAATCCTCCAGGTCGACGAGTTTCTCGGCGAGTTCGTAGAGCGGCCAGTGCGCGGCGGGGTCGCGGTAGATCGTCGCCCATGCCGCGGTGACCGCGGAGTCGGCCGCGCGCTCGCCGCGCCAGTCGCGCGTCGGATCGGCGAGCAGGCCGTGGCGGTGAAGCAGCAGCAAGGCGGCGTCGTAGATGCTGGGTTGCGCGAAAATGTCCTCCAGCGCGGCGAGCGTGTCGCTACGGTGGCGATGGGGGCCGAGCATCGCGTGGTGGCGGTTGCCGCACAGGAACTCGATCGCGCGATACTGCCACGACTGGAAGCCCGACGACTGGCCGAGCGCGTCGCGGAAGCTGGTGTACTCGCTGGGCGTCATGGTGCGCAGCACGTCCCACGCGCCGTTCAACTGTTCGAGGATGCGGCTGACCCGCGCGAGCATCTTGATCGCGTGGGGCAGTTCGTCGCGCAGGATCGCGTCGCGCGCGCTGGTGAGCTCGTGAACCGCGAGCTTCATCCACAATTCGCTGGTCTGGTGCTGAATGATGAACAGCAGTTCGTCGTGCGCGGCGGAGCGCGGGTGCTGCGCGTCCAGCACGCGGTCGAGCGCGAGATAGTCGGCGTAGGCCATCTTGCCGGCGAAGTTGAGTTCGGCGCCGACGTGGGGAGGGGCGTGGGGTGGAGGCGCGTCGTCGCTCACGTGACGGCCGCGCGCTGCTGATACTCGGGGGCCTCGTAGGCGCGGGTGTCGATGACGTCGGCGAGGATGGTCGCGGCCTGCACCACCTCGGCCTCGGAGAGATAGAGCGGGGTGAAGCCGAAGCGCAGGATGTCGGGCGCGCGCACGTCGCCGATCACGCCGCGCGCGATCAGCGCCTGCATCGCCGGATAGGCATGGTCGTGGCGGAACGACACCTGGCTGCCGCGCGCGTGGGGATCGCGCGGTGAGGCGAGCTCGAGGGCAGGGCAGCGGCGCTCGACTTCGCGGATAAAGGTGTCGGAGAGGCGGATCGAGGCGGTGCGCAACGCGGGCATGTCGACACCGTCCCACGCGTCGAGCGCGGCGTCGAGGATCGACAAGGCGACGATCGGCGGGGTGCCGACGCGCATCCGCTCGATGCCCGCGGCGGGGCGATAGCTGCGGTGGAAGGCGAAGGGTTCGGCGTGGCCGAGCCAGCCCGACAGGATCGGCTGCGCGACATCGGCGTGACGCGGGGCGACGTAGATGAAGGCGGGGCTGCCCGGACCGCCGTTCAGATATTTGTAGGTGCAGCCAACCGCGAAGTCGGCGTCGGCCTGTTCGAGGTGGACGGGGAGCGCGCCGGCGGAATGGGCGAGGTCCCAGACGGTGATCGCGCCGGCATCGTGCGCGCGCTTGGTGAGCGCGGCCATGTCGTGGAGGCGGCCGGTGCGATAGTCGACCTCGGTCAGCATGGTGACCGCGACCGTCTCGTCGATCGCATTCGCGACATCCTCGGGCGCGACGACCTTCAGCTCGCGCCCGCCGAGCGCGGCGAGCAGGCCGTCGGCGATGTAGAGGTCGCTGGGAAAGTTGCCGCTGTCGCTCAGCACCACGCGGCGGTCGGCGGGCGCGAGCGCGAGTGCGGCGGCGAGCGCCTGGAACACCTTGATCGACAAGGTGTCGCCGGTGACGACGCTGGCGGCGGGCGCGCCGACGAGGCGCGCTATGCGGTCGCCGACGCGCGAGGGCAGCGCCATCCAGTCGCTGTCGTTCCACGCGCGGATGAGCTGGTCGCCCCATTGTTCGCGCAGCACCTGTCCGACGCGCGCCCCGGCGGCGAGCGGCAGGGGGCCGAGCGAATTGCCGTCGAGGTAGATCACGCCCTCGGGCAGATGGAACAGCGCGCGCGTGGCGGCGAAATCGGTCATGCTAGGCCGTGTAGCGGGTGCAGCGGGCGACTCCTAGTCGGCGGCGACGACGTGGCCCTCCGGCGGGGTGGGGCGGCGGCAGAACCAGACGATGATCAGCATCGACGCGCACAGGTACGCGCTGAGGCGGAACAGGTCGGTGGTGGCGAGCAAATACGCCTGCCCGACCATCTGACGCGTGATCGCGCCCGCCGCCTGCTGCGCGGTGAGGCCCATGCGCATCAGCTGCTCGGTCGCCATCTGGACGGGCATGTTGGTGCCGACCGCCTCGGTCAGGCGGGTCTGGTGGAGCGCCTCGCGCCGGTCCCAGGCGGTGGTGATGATCGAGGCGGCGAAGGAGCCCGCGACGATGCGGGTGAAGTTGGAGATGCCGGTGGCGGACGGCAGCCGCTCGGGCGGGATGCGGTCGAGCGCGATCGTCAGCATGGACAGGAAGAAGGTGCTCATCGACACGCCCTGGACCAGGAGCGGCAGCATGAAGTCGGTGAACGACGCGGTGGTCGTGTAGCCCGAGCGCATCCAGTAGCTGATCGCGAAGCCGATGAAGGCGACGCTGGCGAGCAGCCGCGCGTCGAACTTGCCCGACAAACGCGCCACGAGCGGCGTCAGCAACACCGCGACCGCGCCGCTGGGCGCGGCGACGAGCCCGGCCCAGGTGGCGGTGTAACCGAGCTGGGTTTGCAGCCACAACGGCAGGATCAGAATGTTCGCGAAGAAGACGGCGTAGCCGAGCGAGAAGGCGAGGTTGCCGATCAGGAAGTTGCGGCGCGCGAACAAGGACAGGTCGACAGTCGGGTTGGCATCGGTCAGTTCCCAGATCACCCAGGCGACGAAGCCGACCGCGGCGACGATCGTCAGCACCACGATCAGGCCATCGTTGAACCAGTCGGCGTTCTTGCCGAGGTCGAGCATCACCTGGAGCGCGCCGACCCACAGGACGAGCAGGCCGAGCCCGACCGCGTCGATCGGCAGCTTCATCTTGGGTGTCTCGCGCGAGTTCAGGTTCGACCAGCAGGTGAACGCGACGAAGATGCCGAAGGGGACGTTGATCAGGAAAATCCACGACCAATGGTAATTGTCGGAGATGTAGCCGCCGAGGATCGGCCCCATGATCGGCGCGACCAGCGTGGTCATCGACCAGATGCCGAGCGCGGTTGAGCGTTTGTGCGCCGGGAAGATCGCGATCAGCAGCGCCTGGCTGCCGGGCATGATCGGGCCGGCGGTGGCGCCCTGGAGCACCCGGAACAGGATCAGCGAGGGCAGGTTCCAGGCAATGCCGCACAGGAACGAGGCGAGCGTGAAGCAGGCAACCGCGGTGCAGAACACGCGCACCACGCCGAAGCGGCGCATCAGCCAGCCGGTCAAGGGCACCGCGATGCCGTTCGACACCGCGAAGGCGGTGATGACCCAGGTCGAATTGTCGCTGCTGACGCCCAGATTGCCCGCGATCGTCGGCAAGGACACGTTGGCGATGGTCGAGTCGAGCACCATCATGAAGGTGCCGAGCGCGAGCGCGAAGGAGGTCAGCGCGAGCTGCCCGCCGACCATCGCTGGCGGCCCGCCGGACGCGTCCGCGGCCGCGCGCGCGGGATTGGCGGCGGGGCGGATCGGCGCGTTGGCCTGCGCCTGCGCGGGCGCGGCCTGCGCGAGTTTGCTGGCGTCGCTCTGACCGGTCATCGCGCTTACCGGTTCGCGGCGATGATCTGGCGGATGTCGGCCTCGACCTGCGGATCGGTGCCCGCGACCTCGCCCTTGTAGGGCGCGGCGGCGACGGCGGCGAGGCGCGCGCCCGACTTGCTCGCGGTGTCGACCACCGTGTTCACCGACAGGCCGATGCGCAGCGGATTGGCGGCGAGTTCGCGCGGGTCGAGCGCAATACGGACGGGCACGCGCTGCACGATCTTGATCCAGTTGCCGCTGGCGTTCTGCGGGGGCAGGAGCGCGAAGGCGTTGCCGCTGCCGGCGCCGACGCCCGCCACCTTGCCGTGGAACACGACGTCGTCGCCGTAGGTGTCGGCGGTGACGCGCACGGGCTGGCCGATGCGCAGGTCCTTGAGCTGCGTTTCACGGAAATTGGCGTCGACCCAGACGCGGGTGAGTGGGACGACCGCCATCAGCGGCGTGCCGGCGGAGATCTGCTGCCCGACCTGCACCGTGCGCTGCGCGACGACGCCGTCGATCGGCGCGACGACGTGCATGTGGCTGCGCTGGATCGCCGCGCGGCGATAGGCGGCGATCGCGGACAGGACCGCGGGGTTGGTGTTGACGTCGGTGCCCTGCACCGCGCTCTGCGCCTGCGCGCGTTGCTGTTGCGCGAGCCGGAGGTTGGCGGCGGCGACCTTTACCGTGTCGGCGGCGTGGGACAGTTCCTCGCCCGAAACCGCGCCCTCGGCGGCGGCACCGCGGCGGCGCTGGTAATCGTCGCGCGCGCGGGCGAGCTCGGCCTGCGCTTGGACGATCGTCGCATCCGACTGGCCGACGCGGGTGATGTCGGCGCGGGTGCTACGCACCGCCTTTGCCAGGTCGGCGGCGGCGGCGGCGAGGTTCACGTCGGCGGTGACGGGGTCGAGGTCGATCAGCGGTTGCCCCGCCTTGACGCTCTGCGTGTTGTCGGCGTGGATCGCGGTGACGGTGCCGGGGTCGCGCGCGGTGATCGCGACCACGTCGCCCGCGACATAAGCGTCGTCGGTCTCCTCCTCAGGGGCCGCGAGCAGGAAGTGAAACACCGCCCAGACGACCAGCGCGGCGAGGACGACGACGCCCAGGATCGTGAACGCGCGGCGGCGCGCGCGGGGCTTGCCGGCGGGAGTCGCGGGCGCGGGTGCGGCGGTGTCGGTCACGGTATCGGTCATCGGGGTGTCACGTCCTGGGCGGGATCGAAGCCGCCACCGAGCGCGATGGCGAGTTGCGCGCGCGCGAGCAGCGCGTCGATCGAGAGATTGGCGGCGGCGAGCTGCGCGTCGAGCAGCCGCACGTCGTTGTCGACGAGGTCGAGCCGGCTATCGAGCCCGCTCGACACGCGAATCGCGTTGAGGCGCCCGGTCTCGGCAAAGCCGGAGACGACCTGCTGCTGGCGGGTGCGCTCCAGGTCGGCGGCGCGGACCTGCGCGATCGCGTCGGCGGCCTGGCGCGCGGCGTCGACCACCGACTGGTTGTACTGTGCGGTGGCGACGTCGACGAGCGCGGTCGCGCCCTCCAGCTCGGCGCGCCGCCGGCCGTTGTCGAACAGCGGCAGGTGGATCGCCGCGCCGCCGCCCGCGGTGCCCGCATCCAGGTCGAGGAAATTGCCGAAGCCGATCGCCTGCAATCCCACCAGCGCGGTAAGGTTGACGTTGGGGTAGAAGGCGCGGCGCGCGACTTGCCGCCCCGCGGACGCCGCCTCGACACGCGCGCGGGCGGCGGCGACGTCGGCGCGCCGCGACAGCAGGTCGGCAGGAATCCGCGCCGGGATCGGCAGCGCGGCGTCGGCGGGCAGGCGGGTCGGGCCGATCCGTGCGGCATAGTCGCTGCCGCGACCGGCGAGCGCGGCGAGCGCGTTGGTGGCGAGCACGCGCGCGGCCTGCGCCTGGACCAGCACGACGCGCGCCTGCGCGAGCAGCGTGCCCGCCGCCTGCTGATCGAGCCGGCTGGCGAGGCGATTGCGCACGCGCGCGTTTATCAGCCGGACGCTCTGCTCGCGCGCGGCAATGGTGCGCGTGGCGATCGCGGCCTGGCGTTCGGCGCGCGCGACCTCGGCGTAGCTCGCCATCACCGAACCCGCGATCATCAGCCGCGCGGCGGCGATGTCGTACTGCGCGGCCTGCAGGCTGGCGCCCGCCTGCGCGATCGCGGCCTTCTGCCGCCCGAACAGGTCGAGGTTCCAGTCGAGCCCGGCCTGCGCGGTGCCGATCGCGCGGACGGTGCCGGCGAACGGCGGCGGGATGGTGTAGCGGCCCGACAGGCGCGAGCCCTGTACCTGGCCGTCGAAGGTGACGTCAGGGCCGCGATCCGCCCCCTGCCGCGCGAGCACCGCCTGCGCTTGGCGCGTGCGCGCGAGCGCGACGTCGAGCGACGGATTGCTCGCCAGCGCGTCCGCGATCAGCCGGTCGAGTTGCGGATCGCCGACGGCGGTCCAGAAATCGGGCGCGAGTTGCACGGAGGGGCCGGTGAGCGCGAGATCGGACGCGGCCTTGGGCGTGAGTGTCGGGCGCGTGTCGGGCGGCGTGCAGGCGGCGAGCGTGGTGGCGGCGAGCAGGGCGCCCAGCGCGGATGTGCGGCGGATCACGCGACCTCCTCCAGCGTGCGGCGCAGTTTCTGCAATTGCGCGATCAGCGCGGCGGTCTCTTCCGCGCTCCAGTCGGCGAGCACCATGTTCCACACGTCGATCACGCGGTCGCGGCACCGCATCGCGACCGCGCGGCCCTCGTCGGTGAGCGACAGGTTGACGAGGCGGCGGTCGGCGTCGTCGCGGTCGCGCTGCACCAAATACTTGGTTTCCAGCACGTCGATCATCCGCGTCATCGCGCCCCTGTCGTGCGCGAGGTCGCGCGCGAGCGCGGCGCAGTTGGTCTGGCCGTAGTGGATCGAGATCAGCGCCGACCACTGGATGCCGGTCAGCCCCTCGTGCGCGCAGGCCGCGTCGAGCCGCGCGTAGCCGAGCTGGTGGATCGCGCGCACCAGATAGCCGATCGAGGTGTCGGGAAAGAAATTGTCCCGATTGTAAGCGTTCATGAACGTTGCAATGGCAATGGTTGCCTGGGCAGTCAATGCCTGAGTTGCTGACACACGTGACAATAAGCATCGCGCGAACCATTGCCGCGCGTCGGGCGCGCGCTATGCTGGCGCAAGACACTTACCCGGAGCGTGCCACCCTTGCTCAAGTCGTTCCTCGCCGCCGGCGTCTCGGCCGCCTGCTTCGCCATGCCCGCCACAGCGCAGACCGCGCCCGCGCCCGCGACGGCACCCGCCGCCGCGCCCGTGTCGTCGCTGGTGAGCGCGATCGACATTCCGTTCCAGCAGTTCACGCTGAAGAACGGGCTGCGCGTGGTGGTCCACACCGATCGCAAGGCGCCGGTCGTCGCGGTCAGCGTGTGGTACGATGTAGGATCGAAGCACGAGCCGAAGGGCAAGACCGGGTTCGCGCACCTGTTCGAGCACCTGATGTTCAACGGCAGCGAGAATGCGCCGGGCGACTTCTTCGAGCCGTTGCAGCAGGTCGGCGCGACCGATTCGAACGGCACCACCTATTACGACCGGACCAATTACTTCGAGACGGTGCCGACCGCCGCGCTCGACCGCGCATTGTTCCTCGAATCGGATCGTATGGGCTATCTGACCGGCGCGATCACGCAGGGCGTGCTCGACGAGCAGCGCGGGGTCGTCCAGAACGAGAAGCGGCAAGGCGACAACCAGCCCTACGGCCTTCTGCGGTACAAGCTGACCGAGCGGCTGTTCCCGGCCACGCACCCCTACGGCCACGAGACGATCGGGTCGATGGCGGACCTGGACGCGGCGACGCTGACCACGGTCAAGGACTGGTTCCGCGACCATTACGGGCCGAACAACGCGGTGCTGGTGCTGGCGGGCGACGTCGACGTCGCGACGGCGAAGCGGCTGGTGGAGAAGTATTTCGGCGCGATCCCTGCCGGACCCAAGAGCGTCGCGCCGCCCGCGGCGATCCCCGCCGCGCTGCCGGGGCCGGCGAGCGAGGTGATCAAGGACAATGTGGCGGCGACGCTGATCGTCAAGACCTGGGCGGTGCCGGGGTTGAACGATCCCGCGGCCGAGTCGCTCGACGTGGCGGCGGGGGTGCTCGGCGGGCTGGAGAGCTCGCGGTTGGATAACGAGCTGGTCAAGCGCGAGAAACTGGCCGTGCAGGTGTCGGCGGAGAACGAGAGCTTCGCGCAGGTCGGCACGTTCAGCATGTCCGCGGTGGTGCGCCCGGGCGTCGACCCGGCGGTCGTGTCCAGGCGGATGGACGAGATCCTGGCGGACTTCCTGAAGAACGGGCCGACCGCGGACGAGGTCAACCGCTACGTCACGCAGACGGTGTCGCGGCGGATCGGCGGGCTGGAGTCGGTCGGCGGGTTCGGCGGCAAGGCTGTCGCGCTGGCGGAGGGCGCGCTCTACTCGAATGATCCGGGCTTCTACAAGAAACAGCTCGCGCGGCTGGCGGCGCAGACGCCGGCGAGCGTGAAGGCAGCGGCGGACAAGTGGCTGTCGCGGCCGAACTACTCGGTGTCGGTGGTGCCGGGCAAGCGCGACGCCTACGCCGAGGCGAAGGTGCCGCCCGCGGTCGACGTGCCGGCCGCGCCCGAGCAGGCGGCGAAGGGCACGCGCGGGCCGCTGCCCGCGGTTGGTCAGGTCGCGGGGCTGAGCTTCCCCAAGGTCGAGCGCACGAAACTGTCGAACGGGATCGAGCTGGTCTACGCGCAGCGCGCCACCGTGCCGATGACGCAGGCGGTGCTGAGCTTCGACGCGGGCGTGGCGGCGGACGTCGCCGACAAGCTGGGCACGCAGGCGCTGACGCTCGCGATGATCGACGAGGGGACGCGGAGCCTCGACTCGGTCGAACTGGCCGAGGCGAAGGAGCGGCTGGGCGCGTCGATCGGGACCGGCAGCTCGGCGGACCGTACCAGCGTGTCGCTGCGCGTGCCGAGTGCGAACCTCGGCGCGGCGTCGCAGATCTGGGCCGATATCGCGCGCGCGCCCGCTTTCCCCGAGGGCGAGCTGGCGCGGGTTAAGACGCAGCAGCTGACGCAGATCCAGCAGGAGCTGACCAGCCCCGAGGGGCTGGCGCGGCGCGTGCTGCCGCGGCTGATCGCGCCGAACTCGCCCTACGCCAAGGCGCAGGGGTCGGGCGATCCGCGCGCGGTGCAGGCGCTGACCCGCGCCGACCTAGTCGCGTTCCAGCAGGCGTGGCTCAGGCCCGACAAGGCGAAGATCTTCGTCGTGTCCGATCGCCCGCTGGCCGAGATACGGCAGGTGATGGAGCAGCGCTTCGGCGACTGGCGCGCGAGCGGCGCGGCGGGGCAGAAGGCGTTTCCGCCCGCCGCGCAGGCGACCCGCCCGCGCATCGTGCTGATCGACCGGCCCGACAGTCCGCAGTCGCTGATCGTCGCGGGCGCGCCGACGGGGCTGAAGGGCACGGACGAGCTGCTGCCGTTCGAGGTCGGCAACGATGCGCTGGGCGGCAGCTTCCTGGGCCGGATCAACATGGACCTGCGCGAGACCAAGCACTGGTCCTACGGCGCGTTCGGCGGCTTTCGCCGCTACGAGATGGCCACACCCTATCAGTTGCAGGCGCCGGTGCAGGCGAACCAGACCGGGCCGTCGATCGCGGCGATGCGCGGCGACATCGCGGGCTACGTCGGTGCGCAGCCGATGACGCAGCCGGAGTTCGAGCGCGCGATCAACGGCGCGACGCGGTCGCTGTCGGGCGATTTCGAAACCGCGGGTGATGTGTTGAACGCTATGCAGGCGAATGATCTCTACAAGCGGCCGGACGATTATTACGCGACGATCACGCAGAAGTACCGCGCACTGACGCTGCCGCAGGTCAATGCGGCGACCAAGGCGGCGATCGATCCGGGCAAGTTCGTGTGGCTGGTGGTGGGCGACGCCAAGGTGGTGCAGCCGCAGCTGGCGCAGGTCGGGCTGCCGGTCGAGGTGATGCCGGCGGCGGCGGTCGTCTCAGGCGCGGCCACCCCCGCCGCAACGCCCGCGCCCGCTCCGCGTTGAGCAGCGACACGTTTTCGATCCAAAGGAGAGCAAGATGGCCAATCTGGACGGTACCTACGATTGCACGGTGAAGTCGCCGCTGGGCGACCAGAACCTGACGCTGACGGTCAAGACCGAGGGCAGCAGCTTCACCGGCCAGGCATCGGGCGCGATGGGCGCGTCCGACGTGTCGGGCGAGGTCGAGGGCGACACGCTGAAGTGGAAGCAGCAGATGACCTCGCCGATGCCGATGACGCTGGATTGCAGCGCGACGGTCAATGGCGACAGCGTGACCGGCACCGTCGGCGCGGGCGCGTTCGGCAGCTTCCCCTTGTCGGGCACGCGCACGGCGTAATCGCCGCACCGAGCACGTAAGCAGGAGCGCGTCGCCCGACCCCGGGCGGCGCGCTTTTTCATGGATTAGTGACGCATGTAAAACGCTCAGCTGCCGTACAGCGACGCTCGGGATCAAGCAGCCGTCCGCCCGTTGCAAGTGTCTCGCCCGATCACCCGTTGCGGTAACAGTTGAGCGATCGGCGCGCGACGCCTGTTGACAGCATTGCGCTTGTTTTCATGTGGTTATCGTTAACCGGATACAGACGCGGCTGATCCAATACCTCCGGTTCGGAGCCATCGCTCGTGGGAGGTATGATGACGCTGGACGAATCGAGAAGGCTCGCGAGTCTCGCCGATTACGGCGTGTTGGGGACCGCGCCGGAGGATACGTTCGACCAGCTGACCGCGCTCGGGTCCGCGTTCCTGAAGCTGCCGATGTGCGCGGTGAACCTGATCGGTGCGGACGAGCAGTGGACCAAGTCCGCGCACGGGCTGGAGCCCGGCAGCACGCCGCGGCACTTCTCCTTCTGCACCCACACGATCCAGGGCACGGAGCCGCTGATCGTCCCGGACGCCGCGCAGGACGGGCGGTTCCGGACGAACCCGTTCGTGACGGGGGCCGCGCACGTCCGCTTCTACGCCGGGGTGCCGCTGATCGATGGCGAGGGCCAGCGGCTGGGCGCGTTCTGCGTGCTGGGCGACGAGCCGCGCCACGATTTCGGCGCGGCGGAGATCGACCTGCTCAAGCGGCTGGGCGCGATCGTCACCGACCGGCTGGAGGCGCGCCGCAGTTCGATCAACCTGGCGACCGCGGACGGGTTCGCCGGGGCGACCGCGCTGGCGCTGGTGCTCGCCAACGCGGACGGCCGTATCCGGTTATGGAATGCGGCGGCGGAGCGGATGTTCGGTCATCCGGCCGAGCGGATGATCGGCGAGCCGTTGACCACCATCATGCCCGAGCGGTTCCGCGCGGCGCACGTCAACGGGCTGGCGCGGGTCGTCGCGGGCGGCGCGTCGACGCTGTCGGGCAAGAGCGTCGAGGTCACCGGATTGCGCGCCGATGGGTCCGAGTTCCCGATCGAGCTGTCGGTGTCGGTGTGGCAGGGACCGGCGGGCGTCGAGATCGGCGCCAACCTGCAGGACATCACCGAGCGCCGCGCGCAGGCGGCCGCGCTGCAGCACATGGCGCTGCACGACGCGCTGACGGGGCTGCCCAATCGTCACGGGTTCGAGGACAGGCTGCGCGAGCAGTTCGACGCGGGTGGCGCCGTGTCGCTGATCGTGCTCGACCTGGACGAGTTGAAGGTCATCAACGACACGCTGGGGCATGCCACCGGGGACTTGCTGTTGCAGATGGTGGCGGTGCGCCTGCTGTCGATCGTGCCGGCCGACGGCGCGCTCGCCCGGATCAGCGGGGACAGTTTCGGCATCCTGCTGCCGGGCGACGATCTGATCCGGGTGTCGGACGTGGCGCGGCGATTGTTGTCGGCGACCAGGGACGCGTTCGCGGTGGGCGAGCGCAACCTGAACGTTCCGTTCAGCATCGGCGTGGCGGTCGCCCCGCTGCACGGCGCCGAACCTGCGCAACTGCTGTTCCGCGCCGACCTGGCGCTGCTGGCGGCGAAGAAGGCGGGCGGCCGGACGTTTCGCGTATTCGACGCCGGGATGGAGGAACAGGTCGCGGCGCGGCGCGCGTTCAACGACGAGCTGTTGCAGGCGCAGGCGCGCGGCGAGTGGGAGCTGGCGTATCAGCCGCAGGTGCGCCTGTCCGACGGGCGGTTGATTGGGGCGGAAGCGCTGCTGCGCTGGCGCCACCCGCGGCGCGGCCTGTTAGCGCCCGGCGCGTTCCTGCCCGCGCTGGAGAAGCATCTGCTGGCGTATGACGTCGGCTGCTGGGTGCTGGACGAGGCGTGCCGGCAGCTGGTCGCGTGGCGCGCGCGGGGGCTGGAACTGGAGCGGATCAGCGTCAATCTGTTCGCCGCGCAGATCGAGGCCGGGACGCTGGGCGAGGTCGTGGCAGCGACGCTGGAGCGTCACGCGCTGCAACCGCGCGACCTGGAGCTGGAGATCACCGAGACGATCGTGCTGCGGCACGACGACGAGGCGCTGGAGCCGCTGCGCCGGTTGCACGAGAGCGGCGTGTCGATCGCATTCGACGATTTCGGCACCGGGTACGCGTCGCTGAGCACGCTGAAGCGCTTCCCGCTCTCGCGCCTGAAGATCGATCGCAGTTTCGTGTCGGACATCGAGCGCGAGCCGCACAGCGTGGCGATCGTGTCGGGCGTGGCGAGCATCGGCCGCGCGCTGGACCTGTGCGTGATCGCGGAAGGGATCGAGACCGAGCAGCAGGCGGCGATGGTCGAGAAGCTGGGCTGCACCGAGGGGCAGGGTTACCTGTTCGGCAAGCCGTTGGACCCGGCGACGTTCGAGCAACTGTCGTTCGAGCGCGACGCGCGGAGTGTCGGGCTGTTATTGGCGGCGACCGGTTGATAACGGGCGGTTGATGGCGGGCGGTGTTCGGGCGGGTTCGCGATGACGCGGGGGCGAGAAGCCGCTTGACAGCGTGACGCTGTTTGTGTACAAAACAGGAACATCGAGATGGTGTGACGCCCGATCGGGTGATGGCAGGGCCGGGCGGCCGGGGTGATGCACTCCGCCGCGCCGGCCCTTCGTCGTTTCGTGGCAGCGGGGTGCGGTGGTGCCGGGGCGGGTATGGGCGGCTGGGTGTCGTTCGAGGCGGTTTCGACCGGCTTGGGCCGCGTTCTCTCGTTAGCCAAGACCCGATCCGGGATGCGCTTCCGGGTTGGGGCGGGAGAAGGCAGCGTCATCCCGGATTAAGTCCGGGATGACGGAGGGTGGTTGGTTGGCGACCGCGCTGAGCGCGGGTGGTGCGGGCGGGCGTGGGGAGAGCAGATATGGACAACGAGGGGGCGGGCGGCGCGTTGGTGCTGCGCGGGGGAAAGTCGCGGCCGATCCAGCGCGTGAGGCCCAAGGCGCGCGCGTTCGGCGCGCAGAAGCGACGGACCTTTATCGCGGTGCTCGCCGCGACGTGCAACGTCAAGCTGGCGGCGCAAGGGTGCGGGGTCGATGTCACCACGCCGTACAGGGTGCGCAGGGCCGACGCGGGCTTCGCCGCCGATTGGGACGCGGCGCTGGCGAGCGGGTATGAGCGGCTGGAGGTCGAGGCGTTGCGGTACGCGCTGGAGCGATTGCCCGACGCAGTCGATCCGCATGGCACGGGTGACAGTGAGGCGGCGCGCGCGGCGATCGCCGACGGTGTGGTGACCGCGCTCGCCGAGCGGCGCGCGAGCGACGCGGACCTGCGATTCGTGCTGGCGATCCTGGGGCGACACGCGCGCGGTTTGCGCGGCGAGGGCATGATCCGTGTCGTCCGGCCGAGCGAGGCCGATACGAACGCGCGGCTGACCGCGCTGCTCGACACGCTCGAGCGGCAGATGGCGCGGTGAGCGGCGGGAGCGGGCCAACGGGAACCGGGGTGACGGGGAGCGGCGACGACGCGTCGGCTGTTGAACGGCTGGCGCAGCTATCGCCGGCGTATCGGCAGCGGATCATCGGCAAGTTGCCGGTCGGGTACCGGCGAGAGCTGGCGGAGCGGTGGTCGCTTCGCGCGCACGTCGGACAACTGGCGCCGCCGGGCGACTGGCAGGTGTGGCTGATCCGCGCCGGGCGCGGGTTCGGCAAGACGCGCGCGGGGGCGGAATGGGTCAATGCGGCGGCCAAGGCGCGCGCGATCCGCGTCGCGCTGGTGGGCGCGACGATCGAGGACGCGCGGCGCGTGATGGTGGAGGGACCGAGCGGCGTCATCGCGGTCGCGGGCGCCGACGTGCCGCTGGTGTGGCGGCCGACGAAGGGCGAGGTGCGCTGGCCGTCCGGCGCGGTGGCGACGGTCTACTCGGCGGCGGCGGCGGAAGGGCTGCGCGGGCCGGAGCATCACCTCGCCTGGGCGGACGAGCTGGGCAAGTGGAAGGGGGCGGAGGCGTGGAACAACCTGCTGATGGGATTGCGGCTGGGGGATGATCCGCGCGCGCTGGTGACTACGACGCCGCGCACCACGCAGCTGATGCGGCAGGTCATGCAGGCGCCGGGCACGGTCGAGACGCGCGGGGCAACGCGCGACAATCCGCACCTGCCCAGGCGCTTCGTCGACGCGATCGAGGCGGCGTACGGGGGCACGCGGCTGGGGCGGCAGGAGCTGGAGGGCGAGATGATGGCGGACGTGGTCGGCGCGCTGTGGACGCGCGCGCTGCTCGACGCGCAGCGCGTGGCGCCCGGTCGCGTGCCGCCGCTCAGGCGCGTGGTGGTGGGGGTCGACCCGCCGGCGAGCGCGGAGGGCGACGCGTGCGGGATCGTCGCGGCCGGGCTGGGCGTCGACGATTGCGGCTACGTGCTGGAGGATGCGAGCATCGCGGGGGTGTCGCCCGACGGATGGGCGCGCGCGGTGGCGGGCTGCGCGGCCAGGCACAAGGCGGACCGCGTGGTGGCGGAGAAGAACCAGGGCGGCGACATGGTCGGCGACGTGCTGCGATCCGCCGACGCGCGGCTGCCCGTCACTTTGGTTCACGCGAGCCGCGGCAAGGCGGCGCGCGCGGAGCCGGTGGCGGCGCTCTACGAGACGCGGCGGGTATGGCACGCGGGTGCGTTTCCGGCGCTGGAGGACGAGCTGGCGGGATTGCAGGCGGGCGGCGGGTACGAGGGGCCGGGGCGCTCCCCCGACCGCGCCGACGCGTGCGTGTGGGCGCTGACCGCGCTGATGCTGGGCGCGCGGGGCGAGGCGAGCGTACGGGTGCTGGGGTAGCGGCGGGACGGGCAGGTTCGGCGACGGTGCTCGACTGGCGCGTGATCGCCGAGAAGCGGAACTCCGCGTCGAGCCCGGGGTGACGGGTAGGTGGCGGCGGTGGTCTTTTCCATCGGCTGCGCGGGCAAGCGGTGCGGGGCGTCGCGGCCTTCTGAACAGGGGACAGGCAGATGGCATGGTTCGGGTGGAGGCCCGGGCGCGAGGGCGCGCGTCCGGTGTTGTCGCGGGTGCTGGGCGGTGGAATGCGGTCGGTGCCCGGCGAGTGGCCGCAGGGCTATGACGCGCAGGTGCGCAGCGGTTACTGCCGCAACGCGGTGGCGCAGCGCGCGGTGAAGCTGCTGGCGGAGAGCGTGGGCGGCGCGCCGCTGAACGTCGGGGACGAGCGGCTTCGCACGCTGGTCGCGCGGCGCGGGTTCCTGGAGACGGTGGCGGCGCAGCTGCTGCTGCACGGCAACGCGTTTATACAGCTGGGGCTGGGCGAGGACGGGCGGCCGGCCGAGCTGTTCGCGCTGCGCCCCGAGCGGGTGACCGTGGAGCCGGACGCGCAAGGTTGGCCGGCGGCGTATCGCTACACGGTGGCGGAGCGGGTGACGCGGCTGCCGGCGGAGAGCGTGATCCACGTGCGCGCGTTCAACCCGGTCGACGACCATTACGGGCTGGGGTGCCTGGGCGCGGCGTCGGGGGCCATCGCGATCCACAATGCGGCGGCGGCGTGGAACAAGGCGCTGCTCGACAATGCCGCGCGGCCGTCGGGCGCGCTGGTGTACGACGCGGGCGACGGCGCGACTTTGTCGGCGGAACAGTTCGCGCGGTTGAAGGAGGAGATGGAGGCGGGCTTCCAAGGCGCGGCCAATGCGGGGCGGCCGATGCTGCTGGAGGGTGGATTGAAATGGCAGGCGATGAGTCTCTCGCCCGCCGACATGGACTTCGTGGCGACCAAGGCGGCGGCGGCGCGCGAGATCGCGCTGGCGTTCGGCGTGCCGTCGATGCTGCTCGGGCTGCCGGGCGACAGCACGCACGCGAACTACAAGGAAGCGAACAAGGCGTTGTGGCGGCTGAGCGTGCTGCCGCTGGCGGGCGCGATCCTGGCGGCGCTGCGCGACGGATTGGCCGAATGGTTCGAGGGGGCGGTGATGGAGGTCGATCTGGACATGGTGCCGGCACTGGTCGAGGACCGCGAGCGGTTGTGGCGGATGGTGACCGCGGCCGATTTCGTGACGCGCGACGAGAAGCGCCAGATGGTGGGCTGGTCGTGAGCGCGGGCGGGGGCGGCGCGATCCTGGCGCAGTTGATGGCGCAGGCGTGCGAGCGCGGCGCGGACGTGGCGACGCTGCGCGCGATCGCGGAGGAAGCGGGCGAGCTGGGCGCGACGCGCGCACTGACGCGGCTGGGCCTCGCCGACGAGGGCGCGGGGGCGGACGTGGCGGAGCTGCGCGAACTGCTCAAGGCGTGGCGCGACGCGAAACGGTCGGCGTGGAAGGCGTTGATCGCGTGGGTGGCGCGGATGGCGTGCGCGCTGCTGCTGCTGGGGCTGGCCGTCAAGCTGGGGGCCCTGAAGTCGGGGGTGGGCGAGTGGGTCAAGTGATCCGCGTCGAGGGCTATGCCGCGGTGTTCGACCGCGTCGATCGCGCGGGCGACGTGGTGCGCAGGGGGGCGTTCGCGGACGCGTCTCTCGTGCCGCTGCTGGTGCAGCATCGCGGGCGTGGGGTGGGGACGATCGAGGCGATCGGCGAGGACGCGCGGGGGCTGCGCGTGACGGCGGTGGTGGCGGACGCGGGCGTCGCGCGGGCGGTCGCGTGCGGGGCGCTCGTCGGGCTGTCGGTCGGGTACCGGGCGCGCGTGGTGCGGCAGGGGGCGCGGCGCGAGATCCTGCGCGCGGCGCTGGCGGAGGTGAGCCTGGTCGCGGTGCCGATGCAGCCGGCGGCGCGGGTCGAGCGGGTGAGCGCGGTGTAGCGCGGCACCTGACCATGAAATTTGGTTCGGGCGGGGCGTGTGCCTCGTCGGGGTGACCTCGTCCGCGCGTGCGGGCGGGGTCTTTTCGTGTGGGAGAACGAGCATGAACGACGTGGTGGTGCGGCCGGTGCTGGACGGGGCGCGCGCGGTGGCGGGGGCGTTCGACGGTTTCGTACGCTCGGGCGCGGTGATCGAGACCAAGGCGTTCACCGGGGTGACCGGGGATGCTGGCGGATACGCGATCCCGAAGGAGATCGACGCGGTGATCGACGCGACGCTGAAATCGGCGAGCCCGATCCGCGGCATCGCCAGCGTGGTGCAGGTGGGGTCGGCGGGCTATCGCAAGCTGGTGACGACGGGCGGCACGCCGTCGGGCTGGGCGGCGGAGGCCGAGGCGCGGCCGGGAACGGGAACCCCGGTGTTCGCCGAGATCGCGCCGCCGATGGGGGAGCTGTACGCCAACCCGTCGGCGAGCCAGGCGATGCTGGACGACGCTTTGTTCGACGTCGAAGGCTGGCTGGCAGGCGAGATCGCGGCCGAGTTCGCCAAGGCCGAGGGCGCGGCGTTCGTCAACGGCAGCGGGGTCAACCGGCCCCGAGGGTTCCTGCAGTCGCCGACCAGCAGCGCGGGCGACGCGACGCGCGGCTTCGGAACGCTGCAATATCTGGCGAGCGGGGCGGCGGGCGATTTCGGCAGCGGCGCGCCCGAGCGGTTGATCGACCTGGTGCAGTCCTTGCGCAGTCCGTACCGGCAGGGCGCGTGCTGGGTGATGAACGCGGCGACCGCGGCGCGCATCCGCAAGTTCAAGACCAGCGACGGGCAGTTCCTGTGGCAGCCGAGCCTGTCGAGCGGGCAGCCGGCGAGCCTGCTCGGCTATCCGGTGGTCGAGGCGGAGGACATGCCCGACGTCGCCGCGAACAGCCTGTCGATCGCGTTCGGCAACTTCCGCACGGGTTACCTGATCACCGAGCGGCAAGAGACCAACGTGCTGCGCGATCCCTATTCCAACAAGCCGTTCGTGACGTTCTACGCCACCAAGCGGGTCGGCGGGTGCGTGTCGAACAGCGAGGCGATCAAGCTGATGAAGTTCGCCGCGG
>NZ_JBELMJ010000001.1:38907-204792 GCF_042095875.1 Sphingomonas sp. | reverse complement strand
CATGGCCCCTTCCTCTCAGGAGTTGGGGCCTCCCACAAACCCGGGGCGGTTCATTGCAGGGGTCAACGGGGAAAGATTGCGCGCGGAAACGATGACCTCCGTCGAGGTGGCTAAGGCGATCGGCCGCGGCACCAAGCCAACAGTAGAACTCCGGCGAAAAGGTGCCTTCCAAACGATCGGCGTAGCACGCGGCTCTGTCCTAGTTCCCGTCTTCGAGCGCAATGAGGTCTTGCAGGTAATCGCAAACATTCACAACCGATTAGACCTCAATCAGGTCAGCGCGCCATTCGGCTTGCCCTACTACGCCGTCGAGCAGCTTAGCGCTATCGGACGACTTCCCCTCCTTGGTCACCCATATTTTGCGTTGCGCTATAGTGTGCCTCAGACCACCACGTCCGCGCGCGCAGACCTCGTCTCCAAGATCATTGGCGGGCGGACGATAGATTTGCCGCGCGCCATGATCCTTGTGGACCTCATGCACATGGTCGGCGGTCGGCTCAAACCGTGGGACACCGTCGTTGAGGCGATGCTCGCGGGCGATCTTCCTTATGACGTCGTTGATGGCTGCCAGCCGCTCTTCCACCGAGTCAGAGTCCGTCGCGTCGACCTGCTTTCTTTGATCGGACCCTCACTCGCCCGGGATGGTGCGAAAACTTCCTCTTCCTCCCGAGCGGCTGACTTCCCGTTTTCGACGTTGATGACGAAACGCGACGCGGCCGAGGTGCTAAACCTCTCGGCTCGGCAGGGGACCGAAGTGCTGCGAGGCTACCCAACAGGCAACCTGCCTGTGGTGCCGATCGCCGATGTCGAGGTGCTCGCACGACGCTTCGTCACGAACATCGAACTCGCGGTCAGGATGGGCGTGCCGCACCAGCGGGTCCGGATGGCTGCGCGCATCTTAGGTGCCAAGCGCACCTCCGAGGCTGGCTATGAACGAGACCTCGAAGCCGCGCTGGTCGAAGTTCTAGCCGAAATCTGAAAATCAGCACGCGTCCGATACTAGAGACGCTGGTCCAGTTCCGCGCTTGGGTGAATTGAGCACTGAAGCTAGCTGCGAGGCTTCGTGCTCGGAATGAGATGGTCTGCTGACCGTAGCCCCATTTATCGCCGTTATCCCATCAGACTATAACGAATACACCTGCGAAAAGGTTTTTCACCCGGGGCGCCGGCTCCTCCTCGCGCGCTCGGAAATTCGGCAAGGCTGGGAAACAGCGCGAAACTAAACTGTCGGCACAGCTGGAGCGAACCATCACCTTCATTTTGCCAGATCCGAGCCCCATACCACGCTGCCTTAGGCTCAGAAGCCGGTAAACAGGCGAACAGCCGTGGTCAGCATTAGGTCCGTTGCTGTGTGGACGGACAGAGTTGTTCCAACCTACCCGAGCGACCGTCCGTGGTGGCATTTCACCGACTAATCGCCATGCTCATCGGGATCGGTGCAGGCTTGCGAAAAGGGTACTAATTTGAAAATCGCTGCTCCTCAGGCGGAACGGTGCAGGTTTGCCGCCGAAGGACATTGGTTGTCCCCCGCTTCGACTACGCGGACGACGGCGAGCATGGCGAAGATCAGATGGACACGAGACCGGACGACGGCAGGCTGCCGAAATCCTCGCCCTTCTTGGGGCCATTCCTGACTCGGCTGCGTTGAGCGGCTTTCCACGAGGAGATATCGAGTGAGCAACGACAACGACGTGTCCGTGCTGAACGGGCTGATCAAGACCACCCTGGACAGCATGAAGGGTTATGAGGACGCCGCGAAGGATGCGGAGAGCACGAAGTTCGCGACCATGTTCGCGGACTTCGCTCGTGATCGCGCGCAGGTCGCCACCAAGCTGCAGGAGCAGGTCCGATCGCTCGGCGGCGAACCCGAACTCGACTCCAGCATGCTGGCAGCCGCCCACCGCACCTTCATGGACCTGAAGCAGGCCATGACGGGCAAGGACGACGCGGCGATCATCAACGAAGTCGAGCGCGGCGAGGACCATATCAAGGCGAAGTACGAGGATGCGATGAAGGAAGACGGTCTTCAGCCGGCGACCGTCGCCGCCATCAAGGAAGCCTATGCGTCGGTCCGTGAGGGTCACGACAAGATGAGCGCGCTGAAGCACGCGCAGAGCTGATCGAATAGGAGGCGGTCATCCAGGCCGCCTCTCCAACCTGCCGTCGTCTGCCGCTGCGCCGACGACGTGAAACCAACAGTGAAGTCACAACCGGTCGCTCGTTCATGTAGTGAGAGCGTGATACGTGTTGGCTCCAGCCGCGAAAAAACCGTTTTTATTGAGAGCGCCGCCCTGCGTCGCGACCGGCCGGCGACTCGGTTCAGCCCGGCGCGGCCATGGAGCGCGCCACGTCGGCGGCGCTGATACCTTCGAGCGCGAGACCGTAGCCGGTGCCCTCGTCGATGAGGCGGCGCAGCGGCTGCGTGATCGCCATGCGCGTGTAGCGGCCGGTGAGCGGCGGCAGCGCGGCGATGCCGTCGGCGATTTCGTGCGCGCGGGCGAGCAGGCGGTCGGCAGGCACGATCTCGTTGACGACGCCGTAATCCTTTGCCGTTTCGGCATCGAGCACCTGCCGCGTGAGCAGGAAATAGCGCCCGCGCACCGACCCGATCACGTGCGGCCAGAGCAGGTGCACACCGTCGCCGGGGACGATGCCGAAGTCGAAATGCGGCTTGTCCTGGAACACCGTCTCGGGCGTGGCAAGGATGATGTCGGTCAGCAGCGCGTATTCGCTGTGCAGCAGCACCGGGCCGTTAAGCGCGGCGATCATCGGCACCTCGATGTCGAGGATGTTCGACAGCACCTTGCGGCCCTCGCGCAGGATCTTGTCGTAGCCGCGCGGGGTGAAGAAGTCGAAGCCGTCGGGATCGATCGCGTCCATGAAGGCGTCGCCGGTGCCGGTCAGGATCACGGCGCGATTGTCGCGATCCTCGCCGACCTGATGGAACAGCTCGACGAACTGCTCGTGCGTGTGACCGTTGAAGACGAGCTTGCCGCCGTCGGTGTGGAGCGCAACCTCCAGCACGCCGTTTTCCTTGCGAGTCAGGCGCGCGTTGGGGAAGGCGTCGCGATAGGTGTCGAACGTGGCCATGATGCTGATCTCCTGTGCGGCCCTAATCGGCAGCGGTGAGGATCAGCTAGGCGCTCGAGCGGCGGCGCGGACGACAGCCCGTGGCAATAAGCCTTATGCCGGCGCGGAATAAATGCCGGGCATCGCCGCCTCGACGAAGCTGGCGAACGCGCGCGCCTTGGCGCTGGTCATCTGCCCGGCCGGGAACACCGCCCACAGGTCGATCGGCGGCAGCGACCAGTCCGGCAGCACGCGCATGACTGCGCCGCTGGCGAGCTCGGGACCGAACATCCAGTCCGACCCGATCGTCAGCCCCATGTCGGCGAGCACCGCCGCGCGCAGTCCCTCAGCGGCGTTCACCCGAACGCGGCCGCGCACGGTGACCGAGGCTTCGGTGCCCGCGCGCGTGAACGACCAGCTGTCGGTCAATTGGCTGTATATGATCGTCTCGTGCCCGGCGAGGTCGGCGGGGCTCTGCGGTGCGCCGGCGCGCGCGAGATAGGCGGGCGTCGCGAAGACCGAGCGGCCGCCCGCCGCCAGCTTGCGCGCAACCGCGGATGAGTCCGGCAGCGCCCCCATCCGCAGCGACACGTCGATCTCCTCGGCGATCAGGTCGATCACGCGGTCGTCCAGGATGACGTCGATCTCGAGCCCGGGATGCTCGCCCAGGAACCGCGGTAGAAGCGGGATGATGTAGAGCCGCGCGAAGGTCGTCGCCGCCGACACGCGCAGGCATCCCGACAATCCCGCCCCCGCACCGCGCGCGGCAAGCTCCGCCTCGTCGGCCTCCTGGATGGCCGCTCTCGCGCGTTCGTAGAAGCGCATGCCAGCCTCGGTCGGCGTGAGGCGATGCGTCGAGCGCGTCAGCAGACTGACCTGGAGACGGTCCTCCAGCTGCGCGACCGTCTTGGAAACCGCGGGCTGTCCGACGTTCAGCTGACGCGCGGCCGCGGAGAACGAGCCCGTCTCGACCACGCGCACGAAGGTCGCCATCGCCTGATATCGGTCCACGTCATTCCTCCTGGGAATGAGCGTTATCGCTCCGAGCCGACTGCCCTGTCGAGCGGCAACGTCGCATCTCCTCCTCACCACGCGGCGATCGTCGCCCGGCAAGGAGAAGACCCATGACACTGCAAGCCAAGCTCGACGCGTTCAAGGCCGATTTCGAGGCGGGCAAGCCGCCCTACAACGTGCCGCCCTCCGTCATCGAGACGATGCACCGCGCCACCGCCGAACTGATCGAGAGCGGCGCCGCGGCCCGCGCGCTTAAGGCCGGCGACAAGGCGCCGTCGTTCACGCTGAACAACCCCGATGGCGAGGCCGTCTCGTCCGCCGACCTGCTTGCTAAGGGGCCGCTGGTCGTCAGCTTCTATCGCGGCGTCTGGTGCCCATATTGCAACATGGAGCTGCAGGCGCTCCAGGCCGCGCTGCCCGCGTTCGAGAGGCTGGGCGCGAGCCTGGTCGCGATCTCGCCGCAGACGGCGGTGAACAGCCGCAAGTCGGTGCGGCAGAACGACCTCGGCTTCCCGATCCTGTCGGACACGCACAATGACGTGGCTGCCGCGTTCGGCCTGCGCTTCGCAATGCCCGATTACCTCGTCGACCTCTACAAGGGACTGAAGAACGACCTGCCGGCGTTCAACGGCGATCCGAGCTGGACGCTGCCGATGCCCGGGCGCTTCGTGATCGGTCAGGACGGCACGATTCTCTACGCCGAGGTTAACCCGGACTACACTCGCCGCCCGGAGCCCGAGGACATGCTGCCGGCGCTCCGCCGCGCCGCGGTTGTCGCCGCCTGACGTGCCCGGTCCCCGGCCGCATCGTGCGGCCGGGACACTCCAATCGTGAGGTCTTCCATGCCACGTACATTCCTCATCACCGGCGCCAGCAGGGCATCGGCCTCGCACTCGCCCACCGGCTCACTCGACACGGGCATCGGGTGGTCGGCCTCGCGCGGGGCGATGCTAGCGACTTTCCGGGCACGCTGGTTCCGGTCGACCTCGCCGACGGGCGCGCAACGGACGAGACGCTCACCGACCTGGTCGATCGTTTCAACGTCGACGGCGTCATCAACAATATCGGGCTCGTCCGGCCGCAGCGTCTCGGGGCGGTGGAAATCCCGGCGCTCGAAGAGGTGATGCGTGTCAACCTTCACCCCGCGCTCCAGTCGGTGCAGGCGCTGCTGCCCGGCATGACGGCGCGCGGCTGGGGCCGCATCGTCAACGTCACCAGCCTGACCGTGCTCGGCGCGGTCGAGCGCACCGCCTACGCCGCCGCCAAGGCCGCACTGGTGAGCTTTACCCGCAGTTGGGCGCTCGAGCTCGCGACCACCGGCGTCACCGTCAACGCCGTGTCGCCCGGCCCGACCGAGACCGAGCTGTTCCGCGCCAACAACGCGCCCGGCAGCGACGGCGAGCGCCGCTATCTCGCGGGCGTGCCGATGCAACGCTTCGGCCGACCCGACGAGATCGCCGCCGCGATCGCCTTCCTCATGTCCGACGACGCGGGCTTCATCACCGGGCAGACCGTCCATGTCGATGGCGGCGCCTCGATTGGCAAGGCCGCGTTCTGACCACGTTACTTGAACAAGGAGAACAACATGACCGATCAGACTGCCCTTGTCGTTGGCGCATCGCGCGGACTGGGCTTCGCCCTCGCCGAGGAATGGCTCGGCCGCGGCTGGCACGTCATCGCGACGGTTCGTGACCGATCGGACGACCTGACGGCACTCGCCGAGCGTCATCCCGGCAAGCTCGAGATCGAGACGATCGACATCAACGAGGCCGAGGGCGTGCAGGCCTTGCGTGATCGGCTGGCAGGCCGACGCCTCGATATCCTCTTCATCAACGCCGGCATCGCGCGCGCGATCGAGGCGAGCCCCGCCACCGCGAGCGAGCGCGACTTCCTCGACATGATGCTGACCAACGCCTTCTCGCCGGTGCGCGCAGCCGAGATGCTGCGCGACCTCGTGCCTGCGGGCGGCACGATCGCGATCATGACCTCCGAACTCGGCAGCATCGCGAACGCGAACGGCGGCTGGCAGCTCTACTCGTCGAGCAAGGCCGCGCTCAACATGCTGATGAAGGGCTATGCCGCCAAAAACGCCGGCGACCGGCACATGCTGCTGCTCGTGGCCCCGGGCTGGGTCCGCACCGACATGGGCGGCAGCGGAGCGACGCTGTCGATCGAAGAAAGCATACCCTTGGTTGTGGACATGATCGAGGCGAACCGGGGCAAGTCCGGACTGCGCTACGTCGACCGGTTCGACAAGGACCTCCCGTGGTGATTTACAATCGGCCGCTCACGGCTGCCTCTTGGCTCACCGGTCATAGCCGGTCGGCGAGCGCGCCGGCCCTTTCGCGTTAGCAGCCTCGCTGGCCCTATCGACCAAGGCTCTGGTGGGCTTGCTATCCGTGCCAGAAGCATGACCGAGATCACTCATGGCTCACAACTTATCGATTGATCCAGAAGAGGATGTCTGCGGTGAGAGCGATGGCGGACATGAAGACGTACGCGGATTGTTCGTACCGAGTGTGGATGCGCCCCCACTGCTTGAGGTGGCCGAACATCTTCGAGCGCGTGGTTTCGTCGATAGAGGCTGGGACCGCCTCGCACATGAGGGCAGGTCTCTCAATCGCCGCCCGCTGAGCAGCATGACCCGCGGGCGTCCGATCATCGCAGACGGCGTGCAGCTTGCACTCCAGGAATTCCCCCAAACACGCCCGACATGCCGGGCAAGAACTGTATCGCGAGCGGGCTGGCGTCCGCTGCGTGGCGCCGATCATCGCCCGGTCCGGCGACCTGCCTTCGGCTGACGATCATCCACGCGTGGCGAACCATGCTCCCTCGCGGATACGGCTTCATACGGATCATCTGTCTCTTCAGCGGGCAGAACAGGTGACCTGCCGACGGCTCGACCGCCGCTGATGACCTAGCCGCCACCGCTCCGAAACGCCATACGACAGGTCCTGAGCCTAGACCTGTTCGGCTTCAAAAGCTCGAAGGCGCTCCGTTCCGCTTCTATCGACCGTGAACCGCGCCGAATCCGTGACAGCCGCCTCGTGCCTGTTGGTTCAAGGCCGACGAAAGCAAGCATCGCGCATGTGTGCGGAAGAGAGGAGCAATCTCATGCGTGCTCCGCGGTGCTTACACCCAGCTCCCGTCTCAGCCGCCACGGATGTGAATTCCTCTCTGACGCCGGTCAGTTGAGCGTCTCGGGCGGCACGATCGGCACCAGCAGCGGCGCGATCGGCACGCCCTCCTCGGCGAGCGCGCGCGCCTCCTCGCGCGTCGCCTGCCCGTGAATGAGCGTGTCGGGCTTCTCGCCCTCGTGGATCGCGCGCGCTTCCGCGGCGAAGCCGGCACCGACCCAGCGCGAGTTCTTGAGCGCCGCGGCCTGCGCGCTCGCGACCGCGTGGAACAGCGCCTTGATGTCGGGCTTGGCAGGTGCCGCGGGCAGGCTGTTGCCCTTGGCGCTGACGCGCGGTGCCATCACCGCCTTCTCGACCTGGCTTCCGCCGCAGATCGGGCAGGAGATCAGCCCGCGCTCGCGCTGCGACTCGTACGCGCCGCTTGAACTGAACCACGCCTCGAACACGTGGTCGCCCGCGCATCGCAGGTCGAAGACGATCACGCGCGCGCCTAGACCGCCAGCATCGCGTCCAGCTTGCCCGCACGCTCCAGCGCGGCGAGGTCGTCCGATCCGCCGACGTGCTGCCCGTCGATGAAGATCTGCGGCACGGTGGTGCGCCCGTTGGCGCGCCCGAGCATCTCCTCGCGCTTAGCACGGTCCAGCGTGATGTCGAACTCGGTCGGCTCGACGCCCTTGTCGGCGAGCAGCCGCATCGCGCGCGAGCAGTAAGGGCAGAACGCCTTGGTGTAGATTTCAACCTGTGCCATGCCATCCGAGTTGTGGTCGCGCGCCCGGCTTGTCAATCCGCCGTCTCGTCGCCGATCACGCGCGTCCAAGTCAGGATCGTGACGCTGGCCGCCCCCGCGCGCAGGAGAACCGCGGTGCACGCGTCCGTCGTCGCGCCGCTGGTATAGACGTCGTCGACCAGCACGACATGATGACCCGCGATCGCATCGCTACCAACACGAAACGCCGCGCGCACCGCCAGCCGCCGCGCTCGCGCCGAATGCCCGCGCAGCGGCGCGGTGGCACGGTGCCGCTGCAACGCGTCGCGGATCTCGGGCACGCCGCTCAGCGCCGACAGGTGGTCGGCGATCAACGCGGCTTGGTTGTACCCGCGCCGCCACAACCGCCCGCGATGCAGCGGAACGGGAATCAGCAGCGACGCCTCCGCGGGCAAGTGACGCAGCATCAACCGCGCGGCCGTCTCCGCGTAGGCGGTGCGTCTGGCATATTTCAGCCGCAGGGCGAGCGTCCGCGCGACGTCGCCGTACGCCACCGCCGCGCGTACGCCGGCGTGCCTCGGCGGATCGGCCAGGCACCGCGCGCAGCGCACGTCGGGTCCGCGATCGTGCGAGAACGGCACGTTGCACCCGGCGCACCACGGCGGTCCCAGGAAGTGCAGGCTTGACCAGCAATCGGCGCAGAACCGATGCGCCGCGCCGACGATCTCGCCGCATCCCGGACAGCGCGGCGGCAGCGCGAGATCGCGCACCAGCCCCAGCACCTCGCCCAGCACGCGCATCGCCTCACCCCGCCTCCGCTGCCCCCTTGTCGCGCCACGCCGCCGCCCCCACAAGCACCGCGTGACATCGCCTCCCGAAATCTTCGATCGATCCGCACGCCGCCGCCGCCGCGATCGCGCGGCGCCGAGCTGGCAGGGACACGACTTCCTTCGCGCGGTCATGCTCGACGGCATCGAGGAGCGCTGGTCGTCGGTGCTGCGGACCTTCGAAGACGTGCTCGACCTGGGCTGCTTCGACGCCAGCCTGACGCCGCCGGCCGGTGCCCGCGTCGCCCGTTTCGACCCCGGCTTCGCGTTCGCGCGCGCCGCCGGTGGCGTGCAGGGCGACGAGGACCGCCTGCCGTTCGCCGACGCGAACTTCGACCTGGTGATCGCCGCCGGGACGCTCGACACGGTAAACGATCTGCCCGGCGCGCTCGCGCTGATCCGGCGGGTGCTGCGTCCCGGCGGGCTGTTCCTGGGCGCCTTCATCGGCGCCGGATCGCTCGCGACGCTGCGCGCGGTACTGCGCGAGGCCGAGCAGGAGCGCCCCGCCGTTCGCGTTCATCCGCAGGTCGAGGTCCGCTCGGGCGGCGACCTGCTGCTGCGCGCCGGGTTCAAGCTGCCAGTGGCCGATGCCGAGACGCTGACGGTGCGCTACGCGACGCTCGGCCGCCTGCTCGACGACCTGCGCGGGATGGGCGCGACCAACGTGCTCAAGGACCGTTCGCCGCTCGGGCGCGACGCGCTTGCGCGCGCCGCCGCCGCCTTCGCCGCGCGCGCGGACGCCGACGGGCGCACGCCCGAGCGGTTCGAGATCGTCTTCCTGACTGGCTGGGCGCCCTCGCCGGAACAGGACGCGGGCCGGCGCGCCCCGCCGCGCGAGGCGAGCGAATCGGTCCTACCCCGCCCGGCCGGCCGCTTCGGCTAGATCAGGTCGTCGCCGTCGCTGGCGAGCAGGCGCCCCATCGCCTCGAACAGCGCGTCCATCGCGACAGGCTTGAAGATCACGTCGTCCGCGCCGGCCGCGAGACAGCGCTCGCGCAGGTCGACCGCGCGGTCGGCGGTGACGACGATGATCGGCACCTTACCCTTGGCATCGCCGCGCGCGCGGATGTGGCCGATGGCGGTCAGACCATCCATGCCCGGCATGCGCAGGTCGACCAGGATCATGTCGAAGTCCTCGGCATTAATCCGGGCCAGCCCGATCTCCGCGCTCTCGGCTTCCTCCATCCGGGCGCCGGCCACGTCGAGCATGTCGCGCACCACGCGGCGGTTCATGCGATCGTCTTCGATAAACAGGACGTTCATGACCGGTGACGCTTACGCGGCGGTACCGCGCCTCCTGTGTTATCCATGACCAGCACAGCTTACGCTAAGCCGCGCCACGCACAAGCACGACGTCGAGGTTCAGCACCCGATCGACCAGCGTCTTCTTGCCAATCGGCTTCTCGATCAGCGCGGCGATGCCACTGCTTAGCACGCGCGCGCGCTGCTCGGCGGCGAGCGGCGGCGTCAGCAGCGCCACCGGCGCGGGGCCGGCCGACGCGACCAGTGCGCTCAGCCCGCTCGCACCATCCAGAACGGTCCCGTCCGCGTCGACCATGACACGGTCGATCGGCCGCGCTCGCGCGAGATCGATCGCGGCCGGCAGATCAGCCGCGACGACCACCTCCCGCTCCGCCTCGAACAGCGCCTTCAGCATCGCGCGCGTGATCGGGTTGCCGACCACCAGCATCATCGGCGGCGCCGCATCGAAGTCGATGGGTGCCTCCGCCGCGATCAGCGGCAGGTGGAGCGTGAAGGTGGCGCCCTCCCCCAGCGCGCTCTCGACCCTCACGTCGCCACCCATTGCGCGCGACAGGCTGCGGCAGATCGACAGCCCCAGCCCGGTTCCGCCGAACCGTCGCGAGATGCCCTCTTCGCCCTGCCGGAACGAATCGAAGATGAGCTCGTGCGCGTCGGGCGCGATCCCGATCCCGGTGTCGGTGACGCGGATCGACAGGCGATCGACGCTGCACGTCGTCGCGACGCTGACGTAACCCGCCGAGGTGAACTTCACCGCGTTGGACAACAGGTTGAAGACGATCTGGCGAACCCGCGTCACGTCGCCGACGATCCAATTGGGGCATGAATCGATGTCGAGCAGGAAGCCGAGATGCTTGGCCTCCGCCTGTTCGCGCCACAGCCTGCACGCCTCGTCGACCGTTCGGCGCAGATCGAATGGCGTCGCCTCGATCGTCATCTTGCCCGTCTCGATCTTCGCCACGTCGAGGATATCGTCGACCAGCGCGCGCATCGTCATGCCCGCGCCGTGGACGACCGATAGCCGGTCGCGCATCGTCGGTTCGAGCGTGCGATCCGCGATCATCACCTCGGTCATGCCGAGGATGCCATTCAACGGCGTCCGGATCTCGTGGCTGGTCGCGGCCAGGAACTCGGTCTTGGCGGCGAGCGCGCGCTCCAGCTTGTCGCGCGCGACCTGCAACCGGTCGCGGCTGCGCCTCAGCGTCAGCATCGCGATGCCGAGCAGCAGCAAGATCACCGCGCCGGTCACGCCCGCCCCGACGAAGATCAGCCGCTCCAACCGAGCACGATCGCGCTCGTGTGCCACCGTCGCCTGCAACTCGCCCGCCTTCAACTTGGCGATGCGCAGTTCCTGGTTGGCGTAGTCGAAGCGCGCGGCGGCGAGCGCCGCACTGTTCGAGCGCGCGACCTCGGTCGCCTGATCGTCGAGTCGCTTGAGCGCTTTCAGGTGCGCGAGCGCCGCGGCAGGTTCGTTCAATGCGGTATAGATCGCGTAAGCGGTCTGGTGGTCGTCCCGCTCGGTCAGGATCGTCTGCGACAGATCGACGCCGGCGAAGCGCTCCTCGATCAGCCGACGCGCGCGCGGCAGATTGCCGTGCTGCAACGCCGATTGTGCGGCGAGGCGAACGAACATCGAATGGGCGAATGCGCTGTCCCGCCTCTGCGACAAGGCAAGCCCGCGCGCGATCGTCGCGTCGGCGGCGTTAAGTCGTTGCTGCAATAGATAGACGTTGGCCAGATTGCCCAGAATGATCGGCAGCGAGCCCGCGCCACCCATCTTCAGCGCGGCCCGCTGCGCGCCGGCGAAATCTCGCTCGGCCTGCGGATAGCGGCCGAGCGCGGTCAACGTCATGCCTCGGCCGTTAAGAATCGCGATGGCGAGACCAAGGTCCATGTCGTACGCGTTTATGGCCTGGCTGAAGTAACGAAGCGCGGCCGAGCGATCGCGCGCGCTATCGTACAGAAGTGCCAGCAGGATCAGCGCCTTGGCCCGGCTACGGTCCTCCTTCAGCTCCGCGAACAGCTCGTGCGCTTCCTGCACGGCGCGCAATGCCTGGGTGACTTGGCCAGTCTCGATCAGGAGACCGCCCTCGGAAAGCAGGATATCGCCGTAGAGCTTCGAGCGTGGAGCGATCGGCCGCGCTTTACGCCGAGCGAGATCGAGCAATCGCAACGCGGTGCGCGTGTCGTTCGCGCGTCCGGTAGCTTCACCGCGCAGCCAGAGTGCGGTCGCCTGCGATCGGTCTCGTGTGTCCGCCAGCGGAAACGAAGCCGCGATGGCTTGTGCGCGTCTGGCGGCAGTCTCGGCGGCGGCGGGTGATGTCAGCATCACCGCCTTCGCCTGATCGATTGCTTGGTCGAAGGCCTGCCGCTGCGGGCTAGTTCCAAGCGGTGCGGCAGCCAGCAACGTTGGCGCGGCGAGCACCATTGCCAGGCCGCGCAGGCGACGCGTCAGGCGCGCTTCCACGTCGCCGCCAGCCGGTTGAAGCTGCTGCGCGTGACTTCCGGCGTTCGGCGATGGCGGTCTTCGCGCATGAAGGTAATGAAGGCATCTAGCGCGACCGGCCGGCTGATCAGGAAACCCTGGATCATGTCGCACCCCATGACGGTCAGCAGCGCGAGCGCGGCATGCGTCTCGACACCCTCGGCGACCACCTCCATGTCGAGCGCGTGCGCCAGGTCGATCGTCGAACGCACGATCAACGGATCGCGGTTCGAGCTGGTCAGCTGGGTGACGAACAGCTTGTCGATCTTCAGTTCGCGCGCGGGCAATTGCTTCAGATAGGCCAGACTCGACAGGCCCGCGCCGTAATCGTCGATCGCGACCCGAATGCCGATGTCGGCGAAGCGTTGCAGGTTGGCGATCGCGCTTTCGGGATCGCGGATGACCGATGTCTCGGTGACCTCGAAGCCCAGGTCGACACCGCTCGCGCCGGCCATCCGGCACGCGCCGGCGACGAACGCGTCGTCGGACAACAGCTGGCCTGAGATGTTGACGAACAGACGCAGGTCGTAGCCGTGCGAGCGCATGACCTCGGCATCGCGGATCGCCTGCTCGATCGTCCACAACGTCAGCCGGTGGATCAGCCCCGCCTGTTCGGCGAGCGGGATGAAATCGCCCGGCAGGATCAGCCCGCGCGTCGGGTGCTGCCAGCGGATCAGCGCCTCGGCGCTGGTGATTTCCTGGCGCCGCGCGTGGACCTTGGGCTGGTAGAACAGCACCAGTTCGCCGCGATCGATCGCGACGCTGAGTTCCTCCGCCAGCTTCATCGCGTCGCGCGGCAACGCCCGTATAGCCTGGGTGACCGGCCGGTCCTGTTCGCGCGCGCTGGCGAGCGCCTGCTCGGCCTCTTCGGCCAGCAGCACCTCGTCCGCGTTCCACGCGCCGACCGCGCCGCCGATCACGATCTTGACCAAGTGGCGCTCGCCGTCGAGATCGAGCGGCGCCTTGAACGCGTCGCACGCGGCCAGCATCGTCGCAACCAGCCGATCGGGCGAGTCGTCCTCGACATCCAGCTCGATCAGGTTGCGACCGACCGCGCGAACCCGCGCCTCCGGCAGCGTCTGGCGCAGCCGCTCGGCCATGTCGTCGACCAGCACGTCCGCACGCGCGCAGCCCAGGTATCGACGCAAGTCGGCGAAATTGGCGGCTTCCACGAGTACGTGGAACCGCCAGGCCGACCGCGTCCGCGCGACCGCGCGGACCAGATGTGAACTGTCGAGGAGCGCGTCCATGTCCCCACGCTAGGGGGAAGAGTTGAACAATGACTTAACCACCGGAAAGATGGTTAACGGCGGCTCAGCGATATTGTGCGAAGCGTTAACTTCGCTTAACCAAGTCTCGCTCTCCGACGGGAGAGTTTTTCTGGGAGACTATCATGCTCGCATTCATTTTCGCGCTGATCACCGGGCCGCTCCTGAAGCCCTGGTAATAACAGCAGGTTCGAGCGTGTCCCTGGCTCTTCACCGAGCCACGGTTCGCTCGAACCACTTACTGTGACGCCGCCGATCACCTTGGCGGCGCATCTCTCTGTACAGTTACGCCGCGTCGCGCACCTTCGCGGATGCCGGGTTCGAGAACTCCATCGAGTCGCTGACCGATCCGAACCGAAGCGCCATGACGTCGAGCGCGTAATTCTGATTGAGCCGCCACGGTCTGCGATCACCCTGCTGCGGCAAATGCGCCAGCGCGCGCTGGATATAGCCGGACGAGAAATCGGCGAACGGTTGCGGCGTGATCTCGTCGTCGCCGATGCGCGGGGTCGCCTGCCGGACCTGCTTGCGACGCATCGCATTGAGCAACCGGCAGACGTAGCGCGCGACCAAATCGGCTTTCAACGTCCACGACGCGTTGGTGTAGCCGAACGTGAACGCGAGGTTGGGCACGTCGGAGAACATCATCCCCTTGTACTGCAGCGAATCGGCCAGCCGCACCGGCCGACCATCGATGCTGAACGAGGCGCCGCCCATCAACGCCAACTCGAGCCCCGTCGCGGTCACGACCACGTCGGCGGCGATCTCCTGACCGGAACGCAATCTGATCCCATGCTCGGTGAAGGTGTCGATCGTGTCGGTCACCACCGAGGCGTCGCCCCGCTTAATTGACGCGAATAGATCGGCGTCGGGGACGAGGCATAGCCGCTGATCCCACGGATTGTAGCGCGGCGTGAAATGCGTCGCGACGTCGTAGTCGGGGCCCAGGTGCTCGCGCACCATGCCGAGCAGCCGCTCCTTCGTCTTCTCCGGCCGCTTGCGCGCCAGGTTGAAGAACAGCATGCCGAACAGCACGTTCTTCCACCGCGTAATCCCGTACGCCACCTTCGACGGCAGCAGCGCGCGGATGCGATTGGCGATCGCATCCTCCGCGGGGCGCGACACGACGTAGGTGGGCGAGCGTTGCAGCATGGTCACGTGCGCTGCCTGCTTCGCCATCTCGGGCACCAGCGTCACCGCCGTCGCCCCGCTGCCGATCACAATCACCTTCTTGCCGCGATAGTCGAGGTCCTCGGGCCAGAGCTGCGGATGAACGATCTGTCCCTGGAAGTCTTCGGTGCCCGCGAAGGTCGGACTGTGTCCCTTGGCGTAATCGTAATAGCCCGAGCACATGTAGAGGAAGTTGCAGCGCAGCTGCCGCTGCTCGCCGCCGTGCTCGATCTCGAGCGTCCACGCCGCGTCGTCGGTCGACCAGGCGGCGCTCGTGACACGGTGATCGAACCGGATGTGGCGATCGACGCCGCTCTCCCGCGCGGTGTCCTCGATATACTCGCGGATCGACGGCCCGTCGGCGATCGCCTTCGCTTTGGTCCACGGCCTGAAATCGTAGCCGAGCGTGTGCATGTCGGAGTCGGAGCGGATGCCGGGATAGCGGAACAGGTCCCACGTCCCGCCGATCGCCCCACGCGCCTCAAGTATCGCGAACGTCCGGTCCGAGCAGTTCTTCTGCAGGTGATAGGCGGCGCCGATCCCTGACAGGCCGGCACCTACGATGATCACGTCGAACTGCTCGGTCATTGCCGGCTCCTCTTCCTCCCGCCGGCTTACACCTATGTCAGTAGCAAGGAAAGACCGATCGCTCAAAAGTCGCGCGAATACCGTAGCTGCACGTTCGATCCGCCGAACGACCCGGCCTGCGACAGCACGCTGATCGCCTTGGTCAGCGCGATCGTCAGCTGCGTCGCGGTGAAGCCGCGGGCGTCGGTGACGATCTCGATGTAGATGTCGTCGGTCAGATACTTGCCCGCCGCCAGCGACGTGCCGCGTCCGGTCGCCTCGTCGGCGCCCAGCACGCGCAACCGGTCGAACCCGGTCGCCGAGCGGAGCTTGCCGAGCGGGTTGAGCCCGCCGCCGCCCGATCCGCGCAGCGAGTTGAGCGCCGACGCCAGCTGGATTGCCTCCGTCGCCGACAGGTTCGCCGGGTTCGTGCCGAACAGTAGCCGGCTGAGCACCTCGTCCTGCGGCAGCGCGGGAGTGGAGGTGAAGGCGATCTGCGGTTGCTGGCCGGTGCCGGTGATCGCGATGTTGAACGTGACGCCGTTCTTGGTCGTGGTCGCCAGGATGTCGATGTCGGGATCGGTCAGCGCACCGCCGCGGAAGCGGATGCGTCCGCGCGACACCTCGAACCGGTTGCCCGCGAACGAGTAGGTCCCGCGCACGATGTCGAGTCCGCCCGCGATCGTCGGCGCCGCCGAGGTGCCGCCGATCCGCATGTCGGCCTCCCACTCGCTCTCCAGCCCCATGCCGGAGACGAACAGCTGGTTGTCGGCGTGGACGCGCAGGTCGAGCTTGAACAGCCCCACCGCGGGCGGGGTCGGACGGTCGGTCGGCCGCCCCTCGCGGATGTCGCTCTTGCGCCGCACGCCGGTCAGTTCCGGGACCTCCGCCGCGCCCTGGCGGATGATCTGGTAGCGCGCCTCTGGGATCGCGATGTCGCCGCTGATCAGCCCGCCGTTCGGGCCGTTCTGCACGCGCACCGTGCCCGTCGCGGTCGCGCCCAGCGCGTCCGACTTGGCGAGCCGCGCATTGTCGAGCCGCGCGGTTATGTCGATCGGGAAGCCCTGCGCCGCCGCGAGCCCGACCCGTCCCTGCGCCTGCACCGTCCCGTCGCCCGCGCGCGCGGACAGGTTGGTGAGCTCGAGCCGGTCGTTGTTGAACCGCGCCGCGATACGCATCTGCGATAGCCGCGTGCCGTACGTTTCGTTGTCGTAGGTCAGATTGTCGGCGCGGATCAGCCCGTTGATCCGCGGCGCGGACACGGTGCCACCGAAATCGGCCGCGATCGCGATCGGCCCCGACAATTGCTGCTCGGCGAGGCCGGCGAAGCTGAACAGCACGCCCGACGGTCCGTTGTAGCGGATCCCGCCCGACAGCGGCCCCTGCATCAGCCGCGTCGACCAGCTACCGCTGCCCGCGGGTGTGAGGCGCGTCACCAGCCTGCCGACCGTGGTGCCGCTGCGCTTGATCAGCGCGCGCCCCTCGCCCGCCGCCGCGTCGAGCCGACCCTGGAACACCACGTCGACCGGTTCCGACACCGCCGCCAGGCTGGATCGCGTGAAGTTGCTGACGTTGATCCGAACGTCCGCCTCCGGCACCGCATTCGCCGAGCGCTGGACGAAGTTGAGGCTGCCGGTCGCCTGCCCGCCGAGCCCGATGTCGGGCACGAAGGCGTTGGCGATCGCGAGATCTAGCCGGTCGAGCCGCACCTGCGCACTGGTCGCACCCCCGCCGTAGCGACCGGCGAGGCGGATGCTGCCCTGCGTGAAGTTGATGCGCGTCGGCTGGAGTTCGTAGCCGCCGCGGTTCGCGACCACGCGCGCCGGGTTGGCGGTGCGGAACGCGATGCCGTTGGCCTCGCCCTGCAAGGCGGCGAGATACTCGTCCGGCGAGAGCTTGGCATTGATCGCGACGCGGAACGGCACGCTGTTCGATCCGGTCAGCAACGCCTGCGCGCTGCCGCGCCCGCCGGTGTAGTTCACCTTGACGCGACCGGACTGGATCACAGTCGGACCGTAGCGCAGGTCGGCGACCTGCGCGTCGGCGACGACCGACGGCGTGTCGTAGAGCACGACCGTACCGTTGATGATCGCGCGACCGATGGTGAAATCGGTCATGCCCGGGATCTTCGCGGCATAGGCGCGCGCGTTGACGCTGGCGCGTTGATACTTGCCCTGCGCGCCCAGGTCGGCCGTGCCGGTGAGCCCCGATCCGGCGAAGCGCACCTGCCCCGCGAACGGACCGGCCGCGGTCTGCACGACGCGACCCGCGAAGTTGATGCCCGCGAACACGACGCGGCGCAGGTCGACGGCCAATTGGTTGCCGGGGGTCACCAGCACGTCCGCGGTGAACGGGCCGTAGTTCGTCCCGCCGGTCGCGTTGACCTGATAGGCGCCGCCCCGCCCGACGACGCGCGCGTCCAGGTTGGCCAGCCCGATGCCGACGCCCGGACGCGGCGCACGCAGACGCACGACCGGCGCATCGGTGGTGCCGGTCACGCGTGCGTAGAGCGGACCATATTGGGTCGAATAGGCGTCGGCGTCGACCAGCAACCCACCGCGTGGATCATAACGCCCCTGGCCCCGCGTGACACGGAACTGCGGCGCGTTCAGCCGCAGGTCGCTGAACGTCACGATCCCCTCGGGCGAGTAGCCGAAGCGCATGCTCGCGGTCGCGTTACCGCCCAGGAAGTTGCGCACGCCCTCGTTGAACAACTGCTTGGTGCGCAGCGCCACCCGGCCGTTGATCCCGAAGCCGCCGTTCGGCCCTGGCACCAGATTGGCATCGGTGGTCAGGTCGATGATCCCGACGCTCTCGACCCGAAAGTTGTTGACGCGCCCCTTCAACCCGCCGGTGTAGCGGCCCGTCGCGACGTTGGCGGCGATCACCGCGGTGGCGTCGATCGTGTCGGAGCGGATGCGCAGATTGTCCGACAGGACGTTCGGCATCGCGATCGCGAGGTCGCCGTCGATCCTGACGTTGGTGGTCAACCCGCCGAGCGCGGGATTGAGCCCGGTGATGCGGCGCGCACGCGCGTGGACCGGCACCAGGATGCGGTCGGCGTTCACCCGCGCCAGACCCTCGGCGTAGACGTTCTCGACGTTCGTCTCCGCGAAGCCGATCGAGGCCGCGCGTAGCTTGTAGTCGACGGTCGGCGTCGCGAATGGGCCGTTCAGCACGACGCGCGCGCGAACGTCGCGCCCGCGCAGGTTGGGCGCGATCGCGCCGGGCGTCAGCAGCGCGGCGTCGACCGCAAAATTGCCGAGTCGTGAGTTGGCGAGGTCGACCAGGCCGCCCGCGTCGACCGACAGGGCGTTCGACTTGAGCTTGATCCGCGTGTCGGCGCGACGCTCGCTCAGCCGCGTGTCGATCGCGACCTGCAACCCCGGCGCGGTCAGCCGCTCGACCGGCCCCTTCAGGTAGAGGCCCGGACGGGTCAGACCGTTGACCTGGAACCGTCCGTCGTTCGCCTGCACCGTCAGGTCGGCGAGCGTACCCGCGCCCAGCGTCGCGACGAGCTTGCCGCGCCAATCCTTCCAGCTGCCGCGACCGTCGATCGCCGCGGTCAGCGGCGCCTTCAGCCCCGCGACCTGCGCGATTGCACCGTTCGCGGGTGCTGCGATCCGCGCGCGGATATCGAGCTTGTTGTCGTCGGGCACCGCGTCGATCTTGACCCGCGCGGTGTCCCCGCCAGCGACGCCGGGACCGCGCAGCGCGACCGCGTCCACCGTCAGCTGCGCGCGGCGATCGGCGATGTGCGCCTGACCGTCGAAGCGCGCGATGTGCCGCTGCCCCGCGACCGGCGGCTCCATGACGAAGCGCGCGACCTGCAACCGCCCGATGTCGATGTCGAGATCCGGCAGGATTGGCGCGTTGGCGTCCTCGGGCTTGGGCGGCACCTCCTTCAGCTCGGGGTTGCGCCGCAGCGTGATCAACTGGCTCGTCGCGCTGCGCACGTCGACGTGGTTGTTGAGGTAATCGAACGGCCGCCAGTCGACGTCGATCCTGGGTGACGACAGGAAGGTGCCCTTGGGATCGTTCACGCGCACGTCGATCAGTGACATTTGCCCGTAGAGAGATCCCTCGATCCGCCCGACGCGGATGTTCAGTCCCGACTCGGTCGTGTAATCGCCGATCCGGTCGGCGACGAAGCGGCGACCCGGATCGGTGTTGATGCCCAGCACGATCGCGACCAGCAGCACCAGGATCGCGACCACCGCGATGCCGATCCACTTGAGCACGCGCTGCCACAACGGGCGCTTGGTGGTGATCACCTCTTCGGTCGGGAGCGTATCGTCAGTCATCAGAACGCCTGCCCGATCGAAATATAGAGCGCGATCTTCCCGTCGCCCTCGCGCGGGTTCAGCGGCGTCGCGACATCGACGCGCATCGGCCCGAAATTGGTGTAGAAGCGCCCGCCGATGCCGGCGCCGTAGCGCAGGTTCCCGCCCTTGGGGAACGTGCCCTCATACGCGTTGCCCGCGTCGAAGAACGGCACGATGCCGAAATCGCCGAAGCGATAGCGCGCCTCGATCGCGAACTCGTTGATGCTGCGCCCGCCGACCGGATTGCCTTCTGGATCGAACGGCCCGAGCCGCTGGTAGCCGTAGCCGCGCACCGACCCGCCGCCGCCGCCGTAGTAGCGCCGGGACGGCGCCAGGTCGTCGCGGTCGATGCCGAAGATCGCGCCTGCGCGCGTGCGCCCCGCGATCACCAGGCTGTCGTTGACGGGATAATAGCCCGTCGCCTCCACCATCGTGCGCGCGTACGGCCTCACACCGTCCGACACAGCACCTTCGGGGCTGACGTTCAGCTTCAGGCGATAACCCTTGGTCGGGTTGAGCAGGCTGTCAGACTGGTCGAACAGCACCTGGCCCGGCAGCGCGACGATCCCGTAATTGCGCCGACGTCGCCCGCCCGCCTCGAAATCATAGGTCTGCTCGTTGGTGCCGATCAGCTCGAACCCGAACGCGTAGGTCAGCGGCTTCTGCCAGATCGGCGTCGAATCGTAGCTGATCCGACCCGAGATCGTCGCGGTCACCGCGTTGAACGCGTCGTAATCCTGCCTGAGCACGCTGCCGAGCAGGTTGACCGTGCGGTCGCGCTTGCCCGCGTTCGAGCGGCGGAAGGTGACGGACGCGCCCTGCTGCTGCGTGCCGCCGACGCCGGTCACGATCAACGCGCCCTCCGGCGGGAACAGGTTGCGGTGCGTGAACGCCGCCTCGACCTTGACGCCCTCGCCGGTGCCGTAGCCGGCGCTGCCCGACAATGATCGGAACGGTCCCTTCGCCTGCCGTACCAGCAGGTCGACCTGCTCCGTCCCGTCGGGCCCAGGCTGGCCGGTGCGGACCGGCTCGACCGAGACGTTGGAGAACAGGCCCGTCGCGACCAGCGCCTGCCGCAGGTCGTCGGTCAGGCGGATGTCGTACAGCTGCCCCTGGTCGAAGCGCGGAAAGACGTTCAGATGCTCGACCGAGAACACCGGGTCGCCCTCCGTGCGGAGCTGACCGAACGACGCGCGCGGCCCGGTGTCGACCGGCAGCGTGTACGCGCCCTTCCACGTCTCGCCATCGAGCAGGATGTCGCGCTGGCCGACCTTGACGAAGGGATAGCCCTGCTGCGGCAGCTTCAGGCTGACGTTCGCTTCCGCACCCTGGATGCGCGCCGCCTCGATCGGGTCGCCGACCTTGAGCGGCAATTCGCGCTGCACCAGCCCCGCCGGCACCGTCTCGCCCGCCTTGATCTCGATCGAGCCGAGCGTGTAGATCTTGCCCGGCGTCGCGCTGACGATCGCGCGCAGCTTGTTATTCGTGCCCACCGCCGGCTGCTCCAGCGTCGATGCCGCCGTGCCGTCGTAATAGCCGATCGACTTCATCAGCCGCACGGCCAGGCTCTCGTCCTCGCGCGCACGCGCCGCGACCTGCGTGGCGTTGACGGCCTTGCCGTCGCCTTCCTTGAGCGCCGACAATGCGTTGAACTCGTCGGTCAGGTCGAGCGGATCGAGCCCGCGCACCACGGTCTCGTACGCGATCTCGGGCGCGTCGCGGTCGGTCGTATCGGCGGCGGTCTGCAACGGCACGGTGTTGAACGTCGACAACGGCTCGAGTGGCGCCGCCAGTTGCGGGTCGATCGGCGCGGGCGGCGGCAGCGTGCCGGGCGTGATCGGCTCCTGCGCCGCGGCCTGCGCGACCGGCGCGGCGGGTGTCGAGGTTGCGGTTGCGACGGGGCGCTGCGTCGACGTGGCGTCGAGCGGCATCGGCTCCAGCGGCGCGTTGATGTCGTTGCTGAGCGGCGGCAGCGCGCTGTTGAACTCGGCGTCGGGGATGATCGCGCCGTCGCCCTGACCGTCAGCCGCCGTCGCGCCGTCGGTCTGCGTCGCCGACCTCGGCGCATCGGGGCCGCGCGCGGGCGCGGTGCCGGGCTGGTTCATCTGGGCGAGCGCGGGCACCGCCGTCAGCGCGAGCGCGGACGTGGCGACCAGCAGTGTGATACGAAACGATGAACTCAACACACTCGCCCCTTTACGCGAGGCGTCGGTTGTACCGTTACACCCCCGTTTCATCAGCAACGCTTCTAGCCTCAATGGGTTGCCCGATCCTTTACCTACTTTTCAAGCGCGAAGGTTGGCATCCTCCGCCCGGCGAGCCTAAAGGCTGACGAAACGCGCTTGGGAGAGCACATGAACTTCGAGCTGGACGAAGACCATCGCATGATCGCCGACCTCGTGCGGCGGTTCGTCGAGGACGAGCTGGTGCCGCTCGAGGCAGGCGTGCTCGACCGCGCGATCGCGGGCGAGGAGGTGCAGCTCACGCCCGAGGAAACCGAGCGCGTCAACGCTGTCTCGCGCGAACTCGGGCTGTGGGGCCTCGACGCGCCGGAGGACGTTGGCGGACACGATCTGCCCGCGGTCGCGATGGTCGGCGTCAACGAGGCGATGGGCCGCACGATCGTGCCCTACACGCTGCCGCCCGACTCGCCCAACCTGCGCATGCTCGCCGCCACCGTCGACGATCGCCAGCGCGAGGCGTACCTCGCCCCCTACGTGCGCGGCGAGACCATCAGCGCGATCGGCATATCCGAACCCGGAGCAGGCGCCGATCCGGCGGGCATGAAGACCTACGCGGTCCGGGACGGCGACGACTGGATCATCAACGGTCGCAAGATCTGGATCACCAAGGCGAACCGCGCCGATTTCACCATCCTGATGGCGGTCACCGATCGCGAGAAGGGCGCGCGCGGCGGCATCAGCGCGTTCCTGGTCGACGGCGACGCACCCGGCTTCGAGGTCGTGCGCCCCATTCCCGTCATCGGCGGCGAGACGCTGTACGAGGTCGTGCTGGAGGACTGCCGCGTCCCTTCGTGGAAACTGCTCGGCACCGAGGGGCAGGGCTTCGCGCCGATGCAGCTGCGGCTCGCCACGCGCCGCGCGGAGATGGCGGCGAACGCGATCGGCATGGCGCAGCGCGCGCTCGACATGATGATCGACTACGCGCCGCAGCGCACCACCTTCGGAAAGCCCCTGTCCGAGCGGCAGACGGTGCAGAACTGGGTCTCCGACGCCGCGATCAAGCTCCACGCCGCGCGGCTGATGACCTACGATTGCGCGTGGAAGCTCGATCAGGGTCGCGACACCCGCACCGAGGTGTCGATGATCAAGAGCTTCGCGCTGGAAACCGCCTGGGAGGTGCTCGACCACGTTATGCAATGCTTCGGCGCGATGGGCATGACGCGCGAGATGCCGCTACAGCAGATGGCCGCGCGCATTCGGTTGATGCGTATCTACGACGGCCCGACCGAGATCCACAATTGGGTCGTCGCGCGCAACCTGTTGGGAACACGAGCATGAGAGAGCATATCTCGGTCGCCACGAGTGGTAACGTCGCGACCGTCGTGATCGATCGCCCGCCGCACAATCACGTCAACGCGGTGCTGGTCAACGCGCTCGCCGACGTGTTCGAGGAACTCGGCCACGACGACGAGGTCCGCGCGATCGTGCTTGCGACCGCCGGCAAGGTCTTCTGCGGCGGCGCCGACCTGACCGGCGACAAGCCGCTGGCGGACGAGAGCGGCGAGAGCGAGACGCCCGCGCTCTACCGCGGCGCCTATCGCCTGTTCGCCGCTAAGAAGCCGGTCGTGGTCGCCGTTCAGGGCGCGGCGGTCGGTGCCGGGCTCGGCTTGGCGCTCGTCGGCGACTTCCGCGTCGCCGCGCCGGAGGCACGCTTCTCCGCCAATTTCGTGACCCTCGGCTTCCACGCCGGCTTCGGCATCACCGCCACCCTGCCCCGCGTCGTCGGCGAGCAGCATGCCTCGCTGATGCTGCTGACCGGCCGCCGCGTGAAGGCGGAGGAGGCGCTCCGCTACGGCCTGGTCGACGAGATCGCGCCGCTCGAAGACCTGCGCGCGGCAGCCGAGCGGCTGGCGGGCGAGATCGCGCGCAACGCGCCATTAGCGGTAGAGGCGACGCGCGCGACGATGCGCGGCGACCTGGCCGAGGCGGTACGCACCCGCACCGAGCATGAGCGCGCCGAGCAGGACCGGCTGATGCAGACCGCCGACTTCCGCGAGGGCATCAAGTCGGTGGGGGAGCGCCGCGCGGGCGTGTTCGTGCGCGGCTGACGGTCGCGTCGCGCGTGCGATCGCTGGCCTGGGGGGAAAATAACCGCAGCCGCTGCGAAACATTTGCGACAAACGCCCGATAAGCGCATCTGGGACAGACAAGCTGCCATGGGCGACGCGCCCGTGAGCGTCATCACAGGCTGGCGGGTGAAAGATTGATCAAGCGTGACCAAGGGCGGCAGCGTCGCCTCCTGCTCGGCATGGCCGTGGCTCCCGCCGTTCTGGCGCTCGCCGCGTGCGGCGGCGGGGATGAGAAAGGCAAGGGCGGCGGCGGACGTGGCGGTCGCGGCGCCGGCGGCCCGGCGCAGGTCGGCTACGTGGTGGTGCAACCGACCGCCGTGCCGATGACGACCGAACTCGCCGGTCGCGTCGTCGCGTTCCAGAGCTCGGAAGTACGCCCGCAGGTATCGGGCGTGATCCAGCGCCGCTTCTTCACCGAAGGCTCGATCGTCCAGAAGGGCCAGCCGCTGTACCAGATCGACCCCTCGCTCTACCGCGCGTCCGCCAACGAGGCGCAGGCGAGCGTCGCCAACGCGCAGGCGACCGCGGAGGCCGCGCGCATCCGTGCCGAGCGCTACCGCCCGCTCGCCGAGATCGAGGCGATCAGCAAGCAGGATTACACCGACGCGGTCGCGACCCAGCGTCAGGCGCAGGCGCAGATCGCGCTCAACAAGGCGCAGCTCGACACCGCGCGCATCAACCTGCGGTTCACCACCGTGCCCGCGCCGATCACCGGACGGATCGGCCGCTCGCTGTTCACGGTGGGCGCGCTGGTCAGCGCGACGCAGACCGATCCGCTGACCACGATCCAGCAGCTCGATCCGATCTTCGTCGACATCCAGCAGTCCGCCGCCGAGCTCCTGTCGCTGCGCCGCGCGCTCGCCAGCGGCGGCTCGGTGCCCGCGCGCGCCGACGTGCGGCTGAAGCTGGAGGACGGCAGCGACTATGGCCTGGTCGGCAGCGTCGAGTTCGCCGAGGTCGTGGTCGACCAGTCGACCGGCACGGTGACGCTGCGCGCGCGCTTCCCGAACCCCAAGGGGCTGCTGCTGCCCGGCATGTTCGTGCGCGCGCAGTTCAGCCAGTCAATCGACCAGAACGCCTTCCTCGTGCCGCAGCAGGCAGTGTCGCGCGATCCCAAGGGCAACGCGACCGTGTGGCTCGTCGGCCCGGGCAGCAAGGCGATTCAGCGCGAGGTCGCGGCCGAGCGGACGCAGGGCGTCTATTGGGTCGTGACCGGCGGGCTGAAGAACGGCGACCGCATCATCACGCAGGGCACCGGCACATTGAAGCCCAACGCCCCGATCCGCCCCGTTCCCGCCAACACGCCGCAGCGCGTCGCCCCGCCGCCCTCCAAGGACGGCGACCCCGCCGCCGGTGGCTCGGGTAGCCGCGGTTCGGGTGGCCAGAGCAAGGCCGGCTGAGTGCTGTCACGCATCTTCATCGACCGCCCGATCTTCGCCTGGGTGCTCGCCATCATCGTGATGATGGGCGGCGTCGGCGCGATCCTGGGCCTGCCGATCGCGCAATATCCCGACGTCGCGCCGCCGCAGGTGTCGATCCGCGCGAGTTATCCCGGCGCCAACGCGCAGACGATCCAGAACTCGGTCACCCAGGTGATCGAGCAGCAGCTGACCGGCATCGACGGGCTGCTGTATTTCAGCTCGTCGTCCTCGTCGCGCGGGTCGGTGTCGATCAGCGTGACGTTCGAGAAGGGCACCGATCCCGACATCGCGCAGGTCCAGGTGCAGAACCAGATCCAGCAGGCGATCTCGCGCCTGCCGCAGCAGGTGCAGCAGCAGGGATTGACCGTCCGCAAATCGAACCCGGACAACCTGCTGATCGCGGGCGTCTACGACGTCAGCGACAAGATGACGAACCAGGACGTGTCCGATTACCTGGTGTCCAACCTCCAGGACCCGCTCGGCCGCGTGCAGGGCGTCGGCGACACCAACGTGTTCGGCGCGCAATATGCGATGCGCATCTGGCTCGATCCCGCGCGGCTGGCGAGCTACCAGCTGATGCCGAGCGACGTCATCACCGCGATCACCAACCAGAACACCGAGGTCGCCGCGGGTGAGGTCGGTGGCCAGCCGATGCCGTCGTCGCAGATGCTCAACGCCACCGTCACCGCGCAGTCGCGGCTCCAGACGCCCGCGCAGTTTCGCGAGATCATCCTGAAGACCACCGCCAGCGGCGCGACCGTGCGGCTGGCGGACGTCGGCCGCATCGAGCTCGGCGGAGAGAGCTACGCCGCGTTCAGCCGCGTCAACCGCCACCCGGGCGCGGGCATCGCGGTGCTGCTGGCGCCGGGCGCCGACGCGCTGGAGACCGCCGAACTGGTCAAGGCCGAGATCGCGCGCGTCGCCAAGACGTTCCCGCCGACGCTGCGGATCGCCTACGCCAACGACACCACCGACTTCATCAAGCTGTCGATCGAGGAAGTGGTCAAGACGCTGGTCGAGGCGATCATCCTCGTTGTCATCGTCATGTTCGTGTTCCTGCAGAGCTGGCGCGCGACGCTGATCCCGACGATCGCGGTGCCGGTCGTGCTGCTCGGCACCTTCGCGGTCTTCTATCTAGCGGGTTTCTCCATCAACACGCTGACGCTGTTCGGGCTCGTGCTCGCGATCGGCCTGCTGGTCGACGACGCAATCGTGGTGGTCGAGAACGTCGAGCGCCTGATGGAAGAGAACCCGGACATGAGTCCGCGCGACGCCACGATCGAGTCGATGAACGAGATCACCGTCGCGCTGGTCGCGATCGCGCTGGTGCTCTCCGCGGTGTTCCTGCCGATGGCGTTCTTCGGCGGGTCGACGGGCGTCATCTATCGCCAGTTCTCGCTCACCGTCATCTCGGCGATGATCCTGTCGGTGCTGGTCGCGGTGGTGCTCAGCCCCGCGCTTACCTCGACGCTGCTCAAGGCCAGGCACGACGAGGACGGCAACGTCCGCGAAACGTGGCTCGGCCGCCGCGCGCCCTGGGTCGCGGACAAGTTGGAGCAGGGCAAGAACTGGTTCAATGACACGTTCGATCGCGGCGTGAAACGCTACACCAACGCGGTCGAGCACGTGATCGATCACCGCTGGATCTTCGTGCTAATCTACTGCGCGCTGCTGGCGCTGCTCGCCTTCCTGTTCCTGCGCCTGCCCACCGGCTTCCTGCCGACCGAGGATCAGGGCGGCGCGATCGTGCAGTTCCGCCTGCCCGCCGGTGCGACGCGCGGGCGTACCGAGGAGGTGCAGCGTCAGGTCGAGCAGTATTTCGCGCGCAACGAGGGCTCGAAGATCCGCACGTTGTTCAGCGTCGCGGGCGGCGGCGGCGGTGGCACCAGCGGGCAGAACACCGGACAGGCGTTCATCTCCTTCGTCGACTGGGCGAAGCGCACCGACAAGGCCGACAGCGCCGACGCGATCGTCGCGCGCGCGTCCGCCGCGTTCCGCGGCCTGCGCGACGCGCAGGTGTTCGCGCTCGTGCCGCCGGCAATCCGCGGCCTCGGCCAGTCCGAGGGCTTCACCATGGAGCTTCAGAACGCCAGCGGGATGAGCCAGGAGAAGTTCAACGAGGCGCGCGACGAGCTGCTGGCGAAGGCGAACGCCGATCCGCAGTTGTCGGGCGTCCGCCTGACCGAGCTCCCCGACATCGGCACGCTTCAGGTCAACGCCGACGCGCAACGGCTCGCCGCGCTAGGGCTGAGCCAGGCCGACGTCAACACCACGCTGTCGACCGCCTGGGGCGGACGCTACGTCAACGACTTCATCGACCGCGGCCGCGTCAAGCGCGTGTACGTCCAGGGCGACGCGCCGTACCGCGCCGAGCCGGAGGACCTGTACCAGTGGTTCGTGCGCAACAGCGCGGGCACGATGGTCCCCTTCTCCTCCTTCGCCACGCTCAGCTGGTCGCAGGCGCCGACGACGCTGTCGCGCTTCAACGGCATCCCGAGCTACGAATTCCAGGGCCAGGGCGCCGACGGCGTCAGCTCGGGCGACGCGATGGAGCGGATCGCGGCGCTCGCGCGCGAGATACCGGGGACCAGCATCGCCTGGGCCGGCATCTCCTATCAGGAACGACTGTCCTCGGGTCAGGCGCCGCTGCTCTACGGCCTGTCGATCGTCGTCGTTTTCCTCTGCCTCGCCGCCTTGTACGAGAGTTGGACGATCCCGATCGCGGTGCTGCTGGTCATCCCGCTCGGGCTGATCGGCGCGGTGGTCGCGGTGACGCTGCGCGGCCTGACCAACGACGTCTATCTCCAGATCGGGTTGCTGACGACGATGGGGCTGGCGGCGAAGAACGCGATCCTGATGATCGAGTTCGCCGAGCAGGCGGAGAAGAAGGGCGCGCGCGTCATCGACGCGGCGCTTGAATCGGCGCGGCTGCGTCTGCGCCCGATCCTGATGACCAGCCTCGCCTTCATCTTCGGCGTGCTGCCGCTCGCGATCTCGACCGGTGCGGGCGCCAACAGCCGCATCGCGATCGGCACCGCGGTGATCGGCGGCATGTTGACCGCGACCGTGCTGGCGATCTTCTACATCCCGCTATTCTTCGTGCTGGTGCGCCGCGGCACGCGCGACGGGATCAAGGGCCTGCGCCGCGGTGCCGACCCGAGCGATCCCGATGGCGGCGACGATCCCAAGGATCAGCCGCCCGCGCCGCAGCTTCCCGCCCCCGCGGGCCACCCCGCTTTGCCCGCACCGGACCACGCCTGATGCGCCCGACGTTCCGCCTGTCCGTTACCCTGCTGGCTGCCAGCACGCTCACCGCCTGCTCGCTCGCGCCGACCTACGTTCGCCCAGTGCCGCCGGTGCCGGCGTCCTGGCCGGTCGGCGACGCCTATCTGCGCCAGACGGAGGCGCCGCTGCCCAGCGTCACCTACCGCGACGTCTTCCGCGACGTGCGGCTGCAGCAGATTATCGATCAGGCGCTGGTCAACAATCGCGACCTGCGCGTCGCGGTCGCCAACATCGAGGCGACGCGCGCACAATATCGCATCCAGCGTGCAGACCTGCTGCCGCAACTCGATGCGACCGGCTCGTACAGCTTTCGCCGGAGCAGCAACTCGGGCGTCACCACCGGCGTGCCGATCGGTCCGGGCAACACCGGCGGCAACGGAACCGGGACGGGAGGCACGGGCGCGGGAGGCGTCGGACCCGGCGGCGCCGGCACGGGCACCGGCGGCACGGGGGTTGGCGGCACCACCAATTTCTCGAACAACCGCAGCAACTTCAACGTACAGCTCGGCGTAACCGCGTTCGAGATCGACCTGTTCGGGCGCGTCCGCTCGCTCACCAGCGCGGCGCTCAACCGTTACTTCGGGCAGGAAGCGACCGCGCGCGCGACGCGGCTGACGCTGGTCGGCGACATCGCCACCGCCTGGGTCACCTACGGCTCCGACGCCAGCCTGCTCAAGATCGCGGAGGACACCGCGACCAGCGCGCAGCGCAGCGTGCAACTGACGCGCGCGCGGCTCGCCGGCGGCGTGTCACCGCGCAGCGACGTGCGCCAGGCCGAGCAGGTGCTCGAAACCGCGCAGGCCGACCTAGCGCAGCAGCGCACGCTGCTGGCGCAGGACGTCAACGCGCTCCAGCGCCTCGTCGGTGCGCCGGTCGACCCCACGCTTCTGCCCGCGTCGATCGACGACGCGACGACCAAACTCGGCGAACTGCCGGCCGGACTGGACTCGGGCATCCTGCTGCGTCGTCCCGACGTCGTCCAGGCCGAGTACGAGCTGCGCGCCACCAACGCAGAGATCGGCGCTGCGCGGGCCGAGCTGTTCCCGCGCGTCGCGCTGACTGCGGTGGTGGGCTTCGCCAGCACCGCGCTGCGCACCCTGTTCTCGGGCGGCGCGTTCAACTATTCGGTCGCGCCCAACGTCAGCTACCCGATCTTCCGCGCCGGTGCGGGCCGCGCGGGCGTCGACTTCTCTCAGGCGCAGCGCGACGCGGCGCTCGCCACCTACGAGGGCACGATCCAGACCGCGTTCCGCGAGGTGTCCGACGCGCTTGCGCGGCGCGGCACCATCACCGATCAGCTCTCCGCCAATCGCCGCTTCCTCGACGCAGCCAGCGACACGCTGCAACTCGCCAACGCGCGCTACCGGGGCGGAATCGACACCTACCTCACCAGCCTGGACGCGCAGCGCTCCTTCTACACCGCGCAGCGCACCGTGGTGCAGACGCAGCTGGTGCGCGCGTCCAACCTCGTCACGCTCTACCAGACGCTCGGCGGCGATTCGCAGCTCGAAGCCACGGAGCGCGGACCGGTCACCCCAACCGAGCCGGCAGGCGCTGTCACTCAGCCGTAATCGGTGCGGGCAGTACACACCCGGCCGACCTCCCTTCCGGATGTTTGCTCGGCCAGATGACAGCGGCGCAAGGCGACCCGCCACCTGGCCGAGCAATCCGAACGTCAGGCAGAGGCGTCGGTCAGCACGGCCGGGCCGACCGGTTTTGCCCGGCCGAACCGCGTCCGCTCAGCCCGACTTGCCGCTTTGCATCGGCGACACCGCGTCGCGACCGAACTTCATGATCAGCTCGCCGATCTCGCGCGCCTGGTTCATCGAACGCTGCGACTGCTCGCGCAGGTAGTCGCCCTGGATGCGCATGACGTCGCTCAGGTCCTTCGCCTGCGCCGCCGCGCGCATCGCCGCGAAGGCTTCCTGCGCGTTCGCCTGCGCCTGGTCGATCATCGCGACACCCAGGCTCGACGTATTGTCCGCCATCTTCTGCCCCGACGCGCGCATCGTCTCGCCCGCATTCTTCACCTGATCGCCGAAAGCCGCCCCCGATGCCGCCTGCTGATCGTTCGCCATCATCCACTCCTTCGCGTTGCCTGCAGCGTCAACGGCGCGCGCGGGCGCGGGTTGCAGGTCGTCACTTGCCGAACCCGAACACGTCCTGGTGGAAGCGTCCCTCGGCAATCAGCTGCTCGAGCCACGCCGAGCCCTGCGCGTGCTCGCCGCCGACCTGTTGCATCCAGATGCGCACCAATGTGTCGCGCACCGCGGGCGCCATGTAGCGCCCATCGCCGCACAGGAACACGCTCGCCCCCGCCTCCAGCGCGCGCCATACGCGCTCCTGCTCGGCCCACAGCGCGTCCTGCACGAACCGCCACGGATGCGACGGCACCGCGGAGAAGGCGAGGTGCAGCTCGACCAGCCCCTGCGCCGCCCAAGCCTCCATCTCGTCGCGGCAGAACCAGTCGTGTTCGGGGTGACGGCAGCCGAAGAACAGCAGGCTGGTCGCAACCTGCTCGCCAGCGGCCGCCTGCGCCGCACGCTCCTGCAGGAACCCGCGCAAGGGCGCGAAGCCGGTGCCCGGTCCGATCAGGATCATCGGCTGCGCGGGGTCGGCGGGCGGCGCGAACGGCGGGTTGGGCCGCCGCACGTAGCCGAAGACGTGCTCGCCAGGCTCCAGCGCCTTCATGTAGTCCGAGGCGAATCCGCGATGCTCGCCCAGCCCCGACCAGGCGGGCGCCGCGATCGTGCCGACGATCAGGTCGGCGACTTCCGGCGAGACGAGCGGCGACGACGCGATCGAGTAGAATCGCGGCTGAATCGCCGACGACCAGTCGATCAACTGGTCGAGCGTCACCACCGCTGCCGGGTTTCGCTCGACAACGTCGAGCAGCGAAACGCGCTTCTCGGCGACCTGCGCGTCGTAATCGGCCTCCAGCGCCGCCAGCGCCGCAACCGTGTGCGGGCACCGCGTCGCGCCGCGCAGCGCCGCGAGCGCGCGCCGCGACACGGCTTCCGACAACTCGACGAAGTCGGTCAGCAGTTGCGCGACCGTCACCGTTTCCTTGAGCGGCAGGTGCTTGAACCGCCCGCCCTGCGCGTCGACGCGCACCTGGCTCGCACCGTTCACGCCCAGCAGGTCGAGCGCACGCGCGACCAGTTCGGACCGGTTGCGCGCGTAGATGGCGACGTGATCGCCCGCGGCGTACTGCTGCCCCTCCGGCAGGCGAACGCGGATCAGCCGGGTCGATGGCCGTGGCGGCTCCTGCGCGAAGTCCCATAGCCCGTCCGCCGGCCGCACCAGCTCGTCGTTGGCGACGATCTCCAGCCGCTGCGCGTGCTCGGGCAGCGCGCGCGCGCGCGTCTCGGCCGCGTCGACCGGCATCAGCGACAGCGTCGCGCTGCTCGCCGCCGGCTCGGCGGTCGCACCGAGCGCCTGCCACAGGTCGCGCACGAACGCGGCCACCGCGCCGTCGAAGTCGCCCTGCCCGTCCGCTTCGCCGCGCGGTACCAGTCGATCGCCGCCCGCGCGCGCGATCGCCGCATCGACGCGGCTCGGGAATGCTTGGAAGTTCGGCCACTGGCTGTTGCCGATTCCGAGCACCGCGTAGCGCGCACCCGACCAGTCCGCGTCGTCGAAGGCGCCCGCATCGAGCGCGCGCTCAACCTCCACCGCGCTATCGGGCGCGCGCCCGTTGTAGGTCGCGGTGACGATCACGATCACCTTGTCGGCGGGCGCCGCGCCGCCCTTGAAGCCCTCGTCGATCGAGCGCACGACGACGTCGAACCCGTCGGTGCGCGCGCGCTCGGCGATCTCCTCCGCCACGTCGCGCGCGGTGCCGAGCGAGGTGCCGTAGAGCAGCACGAACCGCTGCCCCGACCCCGCCACCGCGCCGACCTCGGCCACCTCATGGGGCGACGCCGCCTCACCCAGCTGCAACCGCTCGTGGGGCCCGCGCAGCCGCACGCGCATCGTGAACTCGTCGGGCTTGATCGACAGCGTTTCCTTGACCCGCAATTTGTAGCTGTGCGGGTCGCTGATCGCGAAGCGGCGCAGCAGCATGGCGAGCGCGATCTTCGCCTCGACCATTGCGAACTGCCGCCCGATGCAGGCGCGCTCGCCGTTGCCGAACGGCTTGTAGGCGTGCGGGTGGCGCGCCGCCTCCGCCTCGGGCAGCCAGCGGTCGATATCGAACTCTTCCGGATCGTCCCACGCGCCCGCCGCGCGGTGCAGGCCGGGCGTGAAGACGTTGACCGGCCGATCCTTGCGCATCCGCCAGCCCGGCTCGCCATCGCCCACGCCGATCACCTGATCCTCGAACGGCGCGACGCTGAACGCCGGCGCGGTCGGCCACAACCGCAGCGCTTCCTTCAGGATGCGCTCGATCACCTCCAGCTTGGCGACGTGGGTGTAATCGGGCGGCGTGTCACCCGGCAGCACCCGGTCGACCTCTGCATAGGCCTGCGCCAGCACCGCGGGGTTGCGCAGCAGGTAGGTGAAGGCGAACGTCAGCATCCCCGACGTCGTCTCGTGCCCCGCGATCAGGAAGGTCAGCACCTGATAACGGATGTTGAGGTCGTCCAGCCCCTCGCCCGTCTCCGGATCGACCGCGGTCAGCATCAGGTTGAGCAGATCGCGGCCATCGTTGGGGTTCACCCGCCGATCCGCGATGATCCCGTCGACCAGCGCGTTCATCTCCGCGATGTCGGCCTCGTACTGCGCCGCCGCGCGCCTGGCGAAGCGCCGCTGGATCGGCAGCCGCGTGATGACGTTGAGCGCCTCCGACAAGGCGCGCCCCAGCGCGACGAGAAAGCTGTCGAGCTCGTCGCGCTCGAACGAGTTGAAGCGGTGGCCGAACCCCGCGATCGCGATCGAATCGAGCGTGAGGCGCGTCATGTCGTCGGCGACGTGGACGTCCGTACCCGCCGCGCGCGTCCACTTGGCGACCAGCTGGTCGCACACCTCGACGATCATGTCGAAATAGCCGCGCATCGCGCGGTGCGAGAAGGCGGGCAGCAGGATGCGGTGCGCCTTGCCCCAGTTCGGCTCCTCGCTGAACGCGGTGAACAGCCCATCGCCCGCGAATTTACGCACCACGCGCAGCGCCGGCCCCGGCATCTTGCGGAAGCGCGTCTCGTCCGACAGCTCGGCGACCAGATCGGGATCGGTGACGAAGATCGACACCCGGCTGCCGAAGCGCAGCTTGAAGATTCCCTGCGGCATGTCGCGGCTGACGCGCAGCAGGTGACCGATCAGCCCGACGCGCGCGATCTGGTGCAGGTGGCCGATCACCGGCAGCGCGGCCGGCATCGGCACGGCTGCGGCGGCGGGTATGTCGTTGGCTTTGCTCGCCATGTCTGCGAATGCTCCGTTGCGCTGCGCTGCTCCTCAACACAGCGCTCGCGCCCGCGCAAGTTGCCGCGACGGCAGGCTGGCGGCGCGCGCGGCCCGGTATTAGAGAGGGCGCATGGTCCGCTTCCTGCCCACGTTGCTCGAACCTCTGGTCGCCGGCATCGCCGCCGCCGTCGGCGTGTCGCACCCGGCCGCCGCCGCGATGCAGGACCCGGCGCCCGACCCCGCGTGCGCCACCGTCCGCGTCGCCTTCCCCGCGGAGCTGTCGCACTGGAGCACGCGTGCGCCGCTGACGGCGGGCAACGCGCCGCGCAACGCCCCCGTGCTCGGCATCGGCCGCGCCGCCGACCTGCGGCTCGCGCCACTGGGCGAGGTGCAGCCGCGGATCGCGCCGGGCAAGGCGCCGCCCGCGGGCAGCTACGCCGGTCTGGTGATGTTCCAGGTGCCCCGCACCGGCACCTACCGCGTCGCGCTGGGGCAGAAGGCGTGGGTCGACGTGATCCGCGGCCGCGCCGGCGTCGCGTCGAGCGCGCACGCGACGGGGCCGCGCTGCACCGGTGTCGCCAAACTGGTCGACTTTCCGCTGCGTCCGGGCCGCTACGTGATGCAATTGACCGGCGCGCCGACGCAGCTCCTCCCTGCCACCATTGTTCGGGTGAAGTGACATGATGCTGCCTCTTCTCGCGCTGCTCGCCCAGGTAGCGGCGCCGGCTCCCGCGCCCGCGCCGACGCCAGCCCCCACGGTGGCGCCCGCCGCCGATCCCGCGCTCGCGCCGGTCAACGTCCGGCTCGACACCGCCGCCGGCCCGATCGTGATCGCGGTCGACCGCGCGCACGCGCCGCTCACCGCCGCCAATTTCCTCCGCTACGTCGATGGCAAGAAGCTCGACGGCGTCGCCTTCTACCGCGCGGTCAAGGTCGGCGACGGCTACGGCCTGGCGCAGTTCGGCACGCGCAACGATCCCAAGCGCACGCTGCCGCCGGTCGCGTTCGAGCCGACCAGCAAGACGGGCTTGAGCCACGTCGACGGCGCGGTGTCGATGGCGATGGCCAAGCCCGGCACTGCCGCGGGCGACTTCTTCGTCGTCGTCGGCGACCTCAAGTCGATGGACGCGCACGACGATGATCCCGGCTTCGCGGTATTCGGCCGCGTGGTCGAGGGGATGGATGTGATCCGCCGCATCCTCGCCGCCCCCACTTCGCCGACGGAAGGGCAAGGCGTGATGAAGGGACAAATGCTCGCCCCGACGATCCGCATCACCACCGCACGACGCCAGCCGTAAGCGTTAGCTGGCTGGCAAGCCGTAAACCGTTACCTTTTCGCCACATTGTCGCGCACGCGCCGATCCGGCATAGGTAGAATCGCGCGATGTCGCTCTCGCCCGCCTTCCTCGACGAGCTGCGTGGCCGCACGCACCTCTCCGCGCTGGTGGGGAAAACCGTCAAGCTGACCCGCGCCGGTCGCGAGATGCGCGGCTGCTGCCCGTTCCACAACGAGAAGACGCCCTCCTTCTACGTCAACGACGAGAAGGGCTTCTATCACTGTTTCGGCTGCTCGGCGCACGGCGACGCGATCCGCTGGATGACCGATCACCAGGGCCTGCCCTTCATCGACGCGGTCAAGGAACTCGCCGCCGCCGCCGGGCTCGAGATGCCGCAGGCCGATCCGCGCGCCGCGCAGAAGGCCGAGCGCGCCAGGTCGCTCCACGACGTGATGCAGGCCGCCGCCGACTGGTTCGCCGCGCAGCTCGGCGGGCTCGACGGCGCGGACGCGCGCGCGCTGCTCGACCGCCGGGGGGTGAGCACCGCGACGCAGCGCACCTTCGGCTTCGGCTACGCCCCCGACAGCCGCGGCAAGCTGCGCGCCGCGCTCAAGGATTTCGGCGACGCGATGCTGGTCGAGGCGGGTCTGCTGATCCAAGTCGACAACAAGGAGCCGTACGACCGTTTCCGCGGCCGGCTGATGATCCCGATCCGCGACCAGCGCGGGCGCGTGATCGCGTTCGGCGGGCGCATCATCGGCGAGGGCGAGCCCAAGTACCTGAACTCCCCCGACACCCCGCTGTTCGACAAAGGTCGCACGCTCTACAACCTCGACCGCGCCTCCGCAGCCGCGCGCAAGGCCGACCGCGTGTTCGTGGTCGAGGGCTACATGGACGCGGTCGCGCTCGCGCAAGGGAACGTGGGCGAGGTCGTCGCCCCGCTCGGCACCGCGCTGACCGAGGCGCAGCTGGAGCGGCTGTGGCGGATGGTCGACGTCCCCACCGTCTGCCTCGACGGCGACAGCGCGGGGCAGAAGGCCGCGATCCGCGCCGCGCACCGCGCGCTGCCGATGCTCGCACCAGGGCGAAGCCTCAGCTTCGTCACCCTGCCCGACGGACAGGATCCCGACGACCTGATGCGCCAGCGCGGCGCGCGCGCGTTCGAGGCGCTGGTGCGCGAGGCCGAGCCTCTCGTCGAGCGGCTGTGGAAGCACGAGCTCGGTCTCGAACCGCTCGACACGCCCGAGCAGCGCGCCGGCCTGAAGCGCCGCTTGTCCGACCTCGCCGACACGATCGGCGATCCGAGCGTGAAGTCGGAGTACGTCGCCGAGTTCCGCCACCGCTTCGACCAGCAGTTCGCGCGCGGGCGCCAGTCCGCGGGCGGGCTCCAGCCCCGCACACCCTTCTTCCCCTATCAGCAGCGCCGCGCCGGCCAGAAATGGTCGCCGCCCCCCGCCCCCGTCACCGACGACGCGAAGGCGGTGCGTGCCGCGGGCGGGATCGACCGCGTGCTCGCCAAGGCCGTGCTGGCCGGGCTGATCCGTCACCCGGCCGAGATCGCGACGCACATGGAGGTGCTCGGCAGCCTCAAACTCGCCGACGGCGCGCTCGGCCGACTGTTCGAGGCGGTGGTCGACGTGGCGCTGGAGGATCGGGCGCTTGATAGCCAGCGGCTCGTCACCATATTGGCGCGGTCCGGTTTCGAACAGGTCGCGTCCGACCTGCTGAGGGCCGATACGATGCCCTATTCGTTTACGCGCAAGTCGGCGGACGAGAGCAAGGCGCGCGAGGACCTCGACGAGGCAATCGCGATCCTCGTCTCGCGCCCGGAAGTGGATGCGGCACTGGCGGATGCAACATCCGCGATGCAGGCCAATTTCACCGACGAAGCGTTTGAACGGCAAGTGGCGTTGGTGAACGAACAACGGGCGCTGGACGTGCGGCTTGCAAATCTCGTGCAGGCGAACGAAGACGCCCGCGCGCTAGGTACCGAGGACAATTGATGGCGAAGGCGAATATGGCGGAAGCACCCGAGGCTCAGGACAATGGGGATGCGCCGCTGATCGACTTGAACGACGCGAACATCAAGAAGGTGATCGCGCGCGCCAAGAAGCGCGGCTACATTACCTACGACCAGTTGAACGACGCGCTGCCGCAGGGCGAGATGTCGTCCGATCAGATCGAGGACATCACCTCGGCGCTGAACGAGATGGGCATCAACATCGTCGAGAACGACGAGCAGGGCGAGGAAGGCGAGACCGAGGAGCGCCAGGAGGACGACGAGGTCGAGGCGACCGACGCCGACGCCGACAGCAGCGCCCCCGTCGTCGAGAAGAAGAAGGAAACCGTTGATCGCACTGACGATCCGGTCCGCATGTACCTGCGCGAGATGGGTGCGGTCGAGCTCCTGTCGCGCGAAGGCGAGATCGCCATCGCCAAGCGGATCGAGGCCGGTCGCGACACGATGATCCTGGGGCTGTGCGAGAGCCCAATCACCTTCAACGCCATCATCGACTGGTCCACCGCGCTCAACGAAGGGCAGATGCAGCTGCGCGAGATTCTCGATCTCGACGCGATGCTGTCCAAGGGTCCGTCGGCCGAGCAGGTCGAGGGCGCCGAGGAGGACGACGGCGAGATCAGCGAGAAGAACGCTGGCACCACCTTCAAGGAGGAGGAAGACGTCGCCGAGGAGCCCTCGGCCGACGAGGACGACGAGTCCGGCGAGCCGCGCACCCCGCGTCCCAGCGACGACGAGGACGAGGACAACACGCTCAGCCTCGCGCAGATGGAGGAAACGCTCAAGCCGCAGGCGCTGGAGAAGTTCGCCAACATCACCGCGCTCTACAAGAAATTCTCCAAGATGCAGGAGAACCGGCTGGGCGCGATGGGCGGCGGCAACGAATTGTCGGCGGCCGACGAGCGCAAGTACCAGAAGCTGCGCGAGGAGCTGACCGCCGAGGTCGAGAGCGTCCAGTTCCACCAGGCGAAGATCGAGTTCCTGGTCGACCAGCTCTATTCGTACAACCGCCGCCTGACCGCGCTCGGCGGGCAGATGCTGCGCCTGGCCGAGCGCCACAAGGTCAGCCGCGCCGACTTCCTCAAGCGCTACATGGGCCACGAACTCGACGACACGTTCCTGTCGACCGTGTCGGGGCTCGACAAGAAGTGGACCGCCTTCGCGACCAACGAGGCGGCCGCGGTCGAGCGCATCCGCAGCGAGATCGCCGAAATCTCGCAGCAGACCGGCATGGGGCTCGCCGAGTTCCGCCGCATCGTCAACATGGTGCAGAAGGCGGAGCGCGAGGCGCGCATCGCCAAGAAGGAGATGGTCGAGGCGAACCTGCGCCTCGTGATCTCGATCGCAAAGAAGTACACCAACCGCGGGCTGCAGTTCCTCGACCTGATCCAGGAAGGCAACATCGGCCTGATGAAGGCGGTGGACAAGTTCGAGTATCGCCGCGGTTACAAGTTCTCGACTTACGCGACCTGGTGGATCAGGCAGGCGATCACCCGCTCGATCGCCGACCAGGCGCGCACGATCCGCATCCCGGTCCACATGATCGAGACGATCAACAAGCTGGTCCGCACCAGCCGCCAGTTCCTCCACGAGCAGGGCCGCGAGCCCACGCCCGAGGAGATGGCGGAGCGCCTGAGCATGCCGCTCGAGAAGGTGCGCAAGGTGATGAAGATCGCCAAGGAGCCGATCTCGCTCGAAACGCCGATCGGCGACGAGGAGGACAGCCACCTGGGCGACTTCATCGAGGACAAGAACGCGGTCATCCCGGTCGACGCCGCGATCCAGGCGAACCTCAAGGAAACGGTCACCCGCGTCCTCGCCAGCCTCACCCCGCGCGAGGAGCGCGTGCTGCGCATGCGCTTCGGCATCGGCATGAACACCGACCACACGCTGGAGGAGGTCGGGCAACAATTCTCGGTCACGCGCGAGCGCATCCGTCAGATCGAGGCCAAGGCGCTTCGCAAGCTCAAGCACCCTAGCCGCAGCCGCAAGATGCGCAGCTTCCTCGACCAGTAAGCGACACCGGGCCGGCGGGGTCTGACCCCGCCGGCTTCACCCACTTGGGTCCATTCCGGAGCATCATCGCGCGGTAACGCTACCGTTCTGGACATGCTCCGCGTATCAACAACCATCGACGGCGCGCTAGATTGCGCAAGTCATGGAAAACAGCGCACTTCCTCAGCTCGGACCGGACCAGCAGGTCACCGCCTCCGACCTCGTCCGCCACTTTGGCCTGTGGCAGGACCGCGCCACGCGCGCGCCGATCTACATCCACCATCGCGTGCGCCTGCGGCTGGTGCTGCTCTCGCTCGAGCTGATGGATTCGCTCTGCGCCCCGCACGTCGGCCACGGCCTCGCGGGCGGCGGGCTGATCGCGCCGGTGATCGACGCGATCGAGGACGTCGTCGTGCTGTTCGGCGCCGACGCCCGCGTGTCCCACGCCAACGCCGCCGCGCGGATCAAGCTGGGTGACGGCGCGCAGCCGACGCGGCACGCGCGCACGCTGTCGCAGGCGAGCGGCATTTTCCTGGAGGACGCGGTCGCGCGCGTCCTCGACAGCGGCACCGGCGAGACGCTCGACCTCATCCCCGACCGCTTCACGCACCGTCGCCTCCACGCCCGGATCGACCCACTGCCCGATGGCTGCGTCCTCGTCGCGCACGACGCCACCGCGCACGAGCAGGCGCGGCTGCGCGCCGCCGAACTGCGCGCGCTCGAACGCGCGATCGAGGTGTCGAACGTCGCGAGCCGCGCGCGCGTCAACCCGCGCGGCTACCTGATCGACCCCGACGCGGCGCTGGCGCGCATGACCGGCGCGACGATCGACCAGCTCGCCACCGCGCGCTTCCTGACGCTGATCGCGGTCGGCGACCGCGCGCGCGTCGGCGACATGATCGAGTACGTGTCCGCCAACAGCGCCGCGGTCGGCACCCGCGCCAACCTGCTCGTCCACGGCGCCACCGCGCTGCCCGTCGCGCTCGGCCTGGCGCCGGTGGAACGCGGCGGACGCGTCGAGGAGGTCAGCGTCCTCATCACCCCCGCAGCCTGAACGCTCCCCGCCCGCAGTCGGCCGAGCGGGGCAGCGCCGGGACGAACCGCCACACCGCAACACCCTAAGACACCCGCGTAAACGCCGCCTTCACACCTCCGCGCTATCCGGAAACCTGCCGAGGGGAACTGGCTGGTGATGGAGGTTGAGGCGCGCGTGATTAGGGTATCTGGCGAAGCGTTGGCGATCAGAACGCGGACGATCGCGTCGCTCGTCGCGGCCGACGGCACCACCGCCGCGCCGCACGCGGCGCTGCTCGCGCGCGCTGCCGCCTCTACGCGCGACCTCGCCGATGCCGTCCACGCCTTGTGCACCGTTCACGGCTCGCCCGAGCGCCGCCCACCCCAGCTCGCCGCCGCCGACCCCGCGTGGCAGCACTGGATCGCGCGGGTCGCACTCGTCCGCGCCGACGAGCGTGCGCTGCTCGCGCGCCTCGCCGCCGCGGTCGGCCCGATCCCCTCCACCCCCGGCCACGCCGCGGCCGAAGCCGCACTCCTTACCCAGCGCCAGGTGCTCGACCGCCTCTCCGCCTCCGACCGCGCCGGTTGCTCGCTCGGTGCCGCGATCGCGCTGACGCTCGACTGGGTCGCGGTTCGCGCGGTGCTCGACAATGCCGCCGACCGGCTGTTCGGCGCCTCGTCCGGCCAGATCGCCGACGTCGCGCGCCAGGTCGAGGCGCTGCTCGCGCAATCCACCCTGCCCGTCGGCGTCGAGCGTGCGATGCTGTTCGGCGCGGAGCAGATGCTCGCGCAGCACCGCGGGCTGTGGAACCTGCTCGACGCGCGCGCCTCCGCGCGCGACCGCGACTGACCTCCCCGGCTCGTCCGCGACTAAGTCACACGCTTGCATCCGCCCTCGCGGCTCCGCTATCCCGAACGCCTTACCCAAACAGGACGGGATCGTTCATGCAGCGCTTTCAGGGAACGCAGAACTACGTCGCGACCGACGATCTGAAGGTCGCGGTCAACGCCGCGGTCACGCTGCGCCGCCCGCTGCTGGTCAAGGGCGAGCCCGGCACCGGCAAGACCGTCCTCGCGCACGAGATCGCCAAGGCGGCCGACGCCGAGCTGATCGAGTGGAACGTCAAGTCCACCACCAAGGCGCAGCAGGGCCTGTACGAATATGACGCGGTCGCGCGCCTGCGCGACGGCCAGTTGGGCGACGAGCGCGTCCACGACATCGCCAACTACATCCGCCGCGGCAAATTGTGGGAAGCGTTCACCCGTCCCTCGCCGCCCGTCCTGCTGATCGACGAGATCGACAAGGCCGACATCGAGTTCCCGAACGACCTGCTCCAGGAACTCGATCGCATGGAGTTCCACGTCTACGAGACGAAGGAAACGGTGCGCGCGGTCGAGCGCCCGATCGTTGTCATCACGTCGAATAATGAAAAGGAACTGCCCGACGCCTTCCTGCGCCGCTGCTTCTTCCACTACATCAAATTTCCCGACCGCGACACGATGCAGGCGATCGTCGACGTCCACTTCCCCGGCATCCAGAAGATGCTGGTCAGCCGCGCGATGGACATCTTCTACGACGTGCGCGAGGTGCCGGGGCTGAAGAAGAAGCCGTCGACCAGCGAACTGCTCGATTGGCTCCGCCTGCTGCTGCACGAGGACATGCCGCTCGAGGTGCTGCAGAACCGCGATCCGACCAAGGCGATCCCGCCGCTCCACGGCGCCTTGCTCAAGAACGAGCAGGACGTGATGCTGTTCGAACGCCTCGCCTTCATGGCGCGGCGACAGTCGAACAAGGGATAGACCGCCCGCGTCTTTTCTCGCGCACCCGCCTTTGCTAGCGCCTCCCGTGCAACGTTCGGGCGGGGGCTTGGATGATCGAGAGCGGAACAGGGGTGGCGGGCGTCGACCCGCGCGAGTGGGCGCTGCCGCCGGGCATCGCGTTGCGCGTCGAACGGCCCGCGGCCGACCTACAGCCGTTGTTCACCGATTACGTCGTCAGTGCGCCGGCCGGAGCGGAAGCGGTCGACGCGCGCACGCTGATCATGCCGGGCTGGCCTACCGTCCGCCTCGCGGTGACGCAGGACACGACATCGATCAGGATCGGTCCGCGCCGCTACGACACGCCGCCGCGTGCCGCGCTGATGGGCACCAGCAGCCGCACCGCGGAGATCGCGACCAACGGCGGCATCTTCGTGACGATCGGCATCACCCCGCTGGGCTGGTCGCGCTTGTCCCGCCTGTCCGGCGACTCCGTGCGCGACCGCCTGCTGCCGCTGTCGGACGTGATCGCGTCCAGCGCGGTCACCCGCTTGTGCCAGGACGTCGGCAACAGCGATCTCGCGCGCGACCTGCCCGGGCTGCTCGACGATTTCTGGCGCACGCACCTCCTCGCACCGTGCGACAAGGAAGACATGATCCGCGGGCTCACGCGGATCATCGTGGAGGGCGCGACCGAGGATATCGCCACCGCGAGCGAGATGCTCGACATCGCACCCATCACCCTGCGCCGGCTCTCGACCCGCTTCTTCGGCTTCCCGCCCAAGCTGCTGCTGGTCCGCGCGCGCTTCACCCAGTCGATGATCCGGATGATGCTGTCGGAGGGTCAATCCGACTATTCGACGATCGCCGCCTCCTATTTCGACAAGTCGCATTTCCTGCGCGACGCGCACCGCTTCCTCGGCACGACCCCGCGGCGCTTCCTGCGTCACGATCACCGCCTGATGGCCGCGTATTTTCGTGCGCAGCGCGCGGTGTTCGGGCGACACCCGCTGGCCGGCGGATTGTTGCCGGCGGCTCATGCATAACGATGCGCTAACCATTGCCGTCAAACGCATCCTTACAATGACCCCGATACCAAAGGGTCATGGTTCGCGTTCCCCCCACGTGCATCGCTCTGGCTACCGCGCTAGCCGCCCTCGTGACCGCGACGCCGGCCGCTGCCAACCTGCTCAACTACGTCGGTCAGTGCGTGCCCTTCGCGCGCCAGGCCTCGGGTATCCAGATCTACGGCGATGCCTGGACGTGGTGGGATCAGGCCGACGGCCGTTACAAGCGCGGCCATTCACCCAAGATCGGCGCGGTGATCGTCTTCGCCAAGACCAACCAGCTGCGCCTGGGCCATGTCGCGGTGGTCAGCCGCGTGGTCGAGGACCGCGTGCTGATGCTGACCCACGCCAACTGGTCGCGCCAGAACGGCGAGCGCGGCCACGCGGAGCAGGACGTGACGCTCTATGACGTGTCCGACGACAACGACTGGAGCCAGGTCAAGGTGTGGTACCGCGACTCGAACGGATTGGGCGGCAGCATCTATCCGGTGAAGGGCTTCATCTACGGCACCGGCGACACCGCGCGCGAGCTGACCGGGCGCAATCCCGACTACGTCGGCGCGCTGATCGACGCCTACGTGCCGGGCAGCGGCGCTCACTGAGCTGACCCGGACGACCTAGACCGCGCTCGACACCGCGGCGCGTGCGCGGCATCATCGCGCGCATGTTCCTCCACTTCCTCGACGAGCTCCGCGCCGCCGGCATCCCGGCCAGCATGAAGGAGCATCTCCTCCTGCTCGAAGCGCTCGACGCCGAGGTGATCGAGCGCGAGCCCGAGCAATTCTACTATCTCTCGCGCGCGGTCTACGTGAAGGACGAGGGGCTGCTCGACAAGTTCGACCAGGTCTTCGCCAAGGTGTTCAAGGGGCTGGAAACGAGCTTCGCCACCAACGGCGCCGAGGTCCCCGCCGAGTGGCTGAAAGCCGTCGCCGAGAAGTATCTCACGCCCGAGGAGATGGAGGCGATCAAGTCGCTCGGCTCCTGGGACGAGATCATGGAAACGCTCAAGAAGCGGCTGGAGGAGCAGGAGAAACGCCACCAGGGCGGCAACAAGTGGATCGGCACCGGCGGCACCAGCCCGTACGGTAACTCCGGCTACAATCCCGAGGGCGTTCGCATCGGCGGCGAGAGCCGGCACAAGCGCGCGCTGAAGGTCTGGGACCAGCGCGAGTTCAAGAATCTGGACAGCACGCGCGAGCTCGGCACCCGCAACATCAAGGTGGCGCTCAGGCGGCTGCGCAAGTTCGCGCGCGAGGGCGCGGCGGACGAGCTCGACATCGACGCGACGATCGCCGGCACCGCGCGGCAGGGCTGGCTCGACGTCCACATGCGGCCGGAGCGCCGCAACGCGGTCAAGCTGCTGCTGTTCCTCGACGTCGGCGGCTCGATGGACCCGTTCATCAAGCTGTGCGAGGAGCTGTTCTCCGCCGCCACGACCGAGTTCAAGAACCTCGAATTCTTCTACTTTCACAATTGCCCGTACGAGGGCGTGTGGAAGGACAATCGCCGCCGCTTCGCCGAGCGAACGCCGATGTGGGACGTGCTCCACAAATTCCCGCACGACTACAAGCTGATCTTCGTCGGCGATGCCGCGATGAGCCCATACGAGATCACGCATCCCGGCGGCTCGGTCGAACATTTCAACGAGGAAGCGGGCGCTGCCTGGATGCAGCGCCTCACCAACACCTACCCCGCCGCCGTCTGGCTCAACCCGACGCCGAAGGCGCAATGGGGCTATTCGCAGTCGACCAGGATCGTCCGCGATCTGATGACCGACCGCATGTACCCGCTGACGCTCGACGGCCTAGACGAGGCGATGCGCGAACTGACCCGCAAGCGGTGATGGGCACCGCAGCAAAGGAAGGCTGCCCCCTCCTCCCGTCACCCTGAACTCGTTTCAGGGCCCATCCCTCCCGGTCACGACTCCGTCAAACCGGACACAAGCGCTCACCAAGAGGCACGATCACCCGCCAGGTCGCACACCGCTGTCCTACAGCCGCGAACGCAGCCATACCCCATGCGCTCTTTCTCACCCGCGCCTGAACGACTCGCGTACCGCGCCCTCCGCGAGGCCCCGCTCCCTCCCGCACCCGGTCGCCGCGTCCCGTCTTGGCCTCACCTTAGCCTCACCTTCCGCGGCTCAGCGGTATCCGCGCCAGATGCGCAGCCGCTGCCCCGCCGCCGCACCGCCGCCCTGCTCGGCGTCGCACGCCACGTAGCGGAAGCGCTTGTCGGTGCAGAGCCACAGCTCGTCGAGCCACCCGGCCTTCTTGGTCGTCACCCGCACCGCACCCGCGGGTATCCGGTTTACCGCCGCGAACGCTTGCGCGAACGCCTGGACCGTCAGCGGACGCCGCGACAGCGCATCCATGTCGGGAAAGCGAAGCCGCTCGAACATCGCGGTCGAGCGCGCGAAATACGCCGGCGCGGACGTGCCGGGCATGCACGTCCCGTGCTTCGCCCACTCGTGCTGCATCAGCTGCGGCGACGGCGTCGCGCACAGGTGTCGGCGGATCAGCGCGCTCGGCAGGATCGGCGTCGCCTGGCAATATTGCGGCCACTGCTTGCCCGTCCCGTCCGGCCAGAGGCCGTGCAGCACGAAGCCGAAGTCACTGTCGCCACCGCACTGCATGTCGCTGCGCCCGCCGCGGTCGCTGCTGCGAGAGCGGCAATATTCCGGGCTCCAGCTGATCGCCAGCGTGTAGCTGCCGATCGGCAGGCGCCGCACCGGCTGGCTCGCCGACGGCAGGTCGGGCCGCGGCCGCTCGATCCGCGACGGGATGCGGCACGCATTCGCCTGCGCGCTCGCCGCGGCGGGCAACAGCGACGCCAAACCCGCCGCCAGCGCGACCAGTGAACGCGTCATTCGACCTCTCCCGTCACATCCTCGCCGAACCACGCCCGCGCGTCGGCCCGGAACAGCAGCACCGCCGCCACGACGTTGACCAGCGTCGTCGCCGCGCCGACCGCGAAGGAGACCACGCTCATCGCCCCCTCCAGCAACGCGGGCAGGTCGACCAGCAACCGCGCGACCGACAGCCCTGCCAGCACGACCACGATCCACTTGGCGACCACGCTTCCCCGCCGGGCGGTCAGGAACCACAGCAGCAGCGACACCGCGACGTTCAGCACCAGCATGACGCCCAGCATCCACCCGAAACCAGCGGTGCGCGGATCGGCGGCGAGCCGTTCCTGCATCCACGTCCAGTCGATCGCCCAGCCGATCAGCGACAGGGCGATGCCGGCCAGATACCATTGCTCGAACCTGCGGATCGACGCCGGTCGCTCCATGCTCATGCGTCCCATCTTCCCCTGCTCAGACAAGCGCGAAGTCGAGCCCGATGTCGGCGGCGGGCGCCGACTGCGTGATGCGTCCGACGCTGACGAAGTCGACGCCCGTCTCCGCGATCGCGCGGATCGTCTCCAGCGTGACCCCGCCCGACGCCTCCGTCGGCACGCGCCCGCCGACCAGCGTCACCGCACCGCGCAAGATCGCCGGCGCCATGTTGTCGAGCAGCAGGTGCGTCGCACCCGCCGCGAGCGCGGGCTCGATCTGATCGACGCGGTCGACCTCGACGATGATCCGCGCGACGCCCGCCGCCTTCGCGCGCGCCGCGGCCTCCGCCACCCCGCCCGCGACCGCGACGTGATTGTCCTTGATCATCGCCGCGTCCCACAGCCCCATGCGGTGGTTGGTCGCGCCACCCATGCGCGTCGCGTATTTCTCCAGCCGCCGCAGTCCCGGGATCGTCTTGCGCGTATCGAGCAGCGTCGCGCCCGTACCTGCGATCCGGTCGACATAGGCCCGCGTCAGTGTCGCGATCCCCGACAGATGCTGTACGGTGTTGAGCGCCGATCGCTCCGCGGTCAGCAGCGCGCGCGCACTCCCCTCCACGCGCATCAGCTTGGCACCCCGCTCGACCCGCTCGCCGTCCCGGACGAGCAGTTCCACCGTCGCGGCGGGATCGAGCCTGCGAAAGAACGCCGCCGCAATCTCCAGCCCCGCGACCGTGATCGCGTCGCGGCTGTCCATCACCGCGGCGAAGCGCGCGTCGGCCGGGATCACCGCGGCCGAGGTCACGTCGCCGCCCTCGCCCAGGTCCTCCGCCAGCGTCGCCGACACGAACGCGTCCAGGTCGAAGCCGTCGAGCACGAACGTCACGGCAGTACCTCGCCCTGCTCCACGCCCCACAAGCGGCTGGTCTCAACCCAGCCCGCCTGCCCGTGCACGTCGAAGCGGCACCAGCCCGACTGGCATTGGCTCAACCGCCCGACGACGCCCGGTGCCGCGCGCCACAGCAGCTTGCCGCCACCGGCCCGCTCGTGCATCGGCGCGGGCACGTCGCCCTGCACGATCGCGGTGCGCGTGGAGCTCACCAGCGTGCCGAGGAACCACCCTTGAGTCCCGCTCGGGTCCTCGACCTTGCGCCATTCCTTGAACGTGTCGACCACCCGCACCGGTAGGTCCGCGCGAACGTACAGCCAGGTCGCGGGGTACGTCCGCCCGGGGCCGCTGCGCATCCGCGCCTTCGCCGGCGATATCGAGGCGTAATAAGGCGGCTTTTGCCTGGACGGAGCGGCGCCGGCGCCCGTGACGAGGCCGAGGGCGGTCGTTGCCGCGACGATGCAGAACCTTAAACGCATGCGCACTCACTCCACCCCCGCCCGCGGCGCGCCCTGTCGCACCGGTTCGATCGTGCCTCACCTTGCCCGCAGGCGGCGCCGCCTTCAACCCGAAGACATTGACGATAGGGCGTTGCTGCGCCAATCCAAGCCCATGTCCGGCGCGGCCCCTTCACCCAGCACGAGGCGCGTGGCGAAGCCGAAGGTCGTCGTCACGCGCGAACTGCCCGACGCGGTGATGACGCGGCTGGAGGCGTTGTTCGACACCGTCAACAACCGCGGCGACGTCGCGATGACGCGCGACCAGCTCGCCGCCGCGATGGCCGACTGCGACGTGCTTGTCCCCGCGGTCACCGACACGATTGACGCGGATCTGATCGCGGGCGCGGGCGAGCGGCTGCGCCTGATCGCGAACTTCGGTGCGGGCGTGAACCACATCGACCTGAAGGCGGCGCGCGCGCGGCGCATCATCGTCACCAACACGCCCGGCGTCCTGACCGAGGACACCGCCGACATGACCATGGCGCTGATCGTCTCGGTCCCGCGCCGGCTGGCGGAGGGCGAGAAGCTGGTCCGCTCGGGCGAGTGGAACGGGTGGAGTCCGGGCGGGATGCTCGGGCGTCGGATCGGCGGCAAGGCGCTCGGCATCGTCGGGATGGGGCGGATCGGGCAGGCGGTGGCGCGGCGCGCGCGCGCGTTCGGGCTGTCGATCCACTACCACAACCGCCACCGCCTGCCCAAGGTGCTGGAGGGCGAGCTCGGGGCGGAATGGCACCCGAACCTCGACGAGATGCTGGGCGCGATCGACATCCTGACGCTGCACACCCCGCTCAACGCCGACAGCCGCGACCTGATCGACGCGCGCCGCGTCGCGCTGCTGCGTCCGCACGTGTTCGTCATCAACGCCAGCCGCGGCGGCATCCTGGACGAGGACGCGCTGGTCGACGCGCTGGAGAACGGGCGCCTCGCCGGGGCCGGGCTCGACGTGTGGCAGCACGAGCCGCGCATCGACCCGCGGCTGCTTGCGCTGCCCAACGTCGTCATGACGCCGCACATGGGCTCGGCTACCTACGAGGGGCGGGTCGCGAGCGGCGACAAGGTGATCGCCAACATCCGGATGTGGGCCGATGGTCACCGCCCACCCGACCAGGTGCTCGAAGGCTGGGCCTGAGCAGCGCGACTGGAGCACTCGCTTGTAACAAAGATTATCGCGACGGAACCCGTGCGCGGTCGCGTCATTAAACCGGCTCACCACTTCAACAGGAGCCAAACCCCATGCGCAACGCCGCTCTTATCGCCGTTATCGGCCTCGCCGCCCTGTCCACGTCCGCCTGCTCGACCTTGAAGGGTGCCGCGATCGGCGGCGCGGGCGGCGCCGGCGTGGCTGCCGCGACCGGCGGCAATGTCGAGAAGGGCGCGGCGGTCGGCGGCGTCGGTGGCGCGGTGGTTGGCGCCGTCGTCGACTGATCCGACAGGGGCCGCGCCCGCCAGCGCGGCCCCGACGAATCTCAGTCGCCGGTCAGGATACGGTCGACCAGTTCCTTGACGCTCGGCACGTACCCGTTCGAGTAGAACGGATCGCGCTTGAAATTATACGCGGCGTGCCCCGCGAACATCAGATTCTGATCGACGTCGCCGCCGTGCGCGATCTCTTGCAGCGTCTTTTGTATACAGAAGCTGCGCGGATCGGCGAGCCGGCCGGTCGAGTTGGTCTCGGTATCCGCCCAGCTTGAGAACAGGCACTGCGACAGGCAACCCATGCAGTCGGCCTGGTCCTTGCGAATCTCGTTCTTCTCCGGTGGCGACACGAACACCAATGTATTATCCGGCGTCTTAAGCGCGTCGGTGAAGCCTTCGCCGAACCACTGCCGCGCGCGCAGCAGGTCGTTGCGCGTCACCCAGAAGTTCTTGCCCTTCACCCCGACGTCGAGCTGGAAGACGTGGTCGCCCGCTTCCTGCGTCGAGAAGGCAATCTGCCGCTCCGACCGCGCCTCTAGGCTGCGCAGGAACGGATTGCGCACCGCCGAGGAGTAGAAACCCGTCGGCGAGAAGCGGTGGAGCAGCACGTCGCCCTCCTCCACGCTCATCAGCCGCTGCTTCCAGTCGTCGGGGATCGGGCTCTCGCGCGTCAGCAGCGGGCGCGTGCCGTATTGGAACGCGATCTGCCCGAGCTCGGGATTGTCGATCCACTCATTCCAGTCGCGCAGGAACCACACGCCGCCCGCCATCACGATCGGCGTCGTGTCGGGTATGCCGCCCTCGCGCATCGTCTCGCGCAGCGCCTTGACGCGCGGGTACGGATCCTCGGGACGCAGCGGGTCCTCCGCGTTCGACAGGCCGTTGTGCCCGCCCGCCAGCCACGGATCCTCGTACACCACCGCGCCGAGCAGTTCCGACACCTTCGAATAGGCACGCTTCCACAATGCGCGGAACGCGCGCCCGGAGCTGACGATCGGCAGGTAGTTGACGTTGTACGACGCCGCGATCTCCGACAGCTTGTACGGCATGCCCGCGCCGCAGGTGACGCCCGCGACCATGCCCTTGGTGCGTTCCAGCACGCCTTGCAGCACGCGCTGCGCGCCGCCCATCTCCCACAGCACGTTGATGTTGATCGCGCCCTTGCCGCCCGCGATCTCCCACGCGCGCTGGACCTGCTGCACCGCGCCCTCGATCGCGTAGGCGATCAGTTCCTCGTGCCGCTCGCGCCGGGTCAGTGCGCGGTACACCTGTGGGATGATCTTGCCCTCGGGATCGTAGCTGTCGGCGTTGACCGCCGATACCGTGCCGATGCCCCCGGCCGCGGCCCAGGCGCCGGCGGAGGCGTGGTTGGTCGCAGCGACGCCTTTTCCGCCCTCCACCAACGGCCAGACTTCACGACCGGCATAGACGATGGGGTTCAGGCCCTTGAACACGCTGCTGTCACTTCCCGAGGTTTATAATTGGGTCCGCTATAAACCAAAGTCGCGACAAGGCGATAGCGTTGCGTCAGCGCAGGCAGCCCGGCCTGCCCATCGCGTCGTTGTACAGGTCGGCGTAGCGCGCGATCATCGTTTCCTCGTCGTAGGACGCGCGTGCCTTGGCCTGGTTCGCCTGACCGACGCGACGGCGTAGGTCTGGGTCGGCGGCGAGCGCCTGGATCGCGTCGCGCAACCGCACCTCGCCGTGATGCTCGGTGATGAAGGGCGCGTTCTCCGCCGCCACCATCACGCGCACGTCGCCGACCGGCGGCGCGACGATCGGCAGCCCCGCCGCCATCGCCTCCACCACGCTGATCGGGAACTGCTCCGACTTGGACGACAGCGCGAGCAGGTCGAAATGGCGCATGAACCGATACGGCCGATCGAGGAAGCCCGGCATCACCACGCGGTCGTCGATCCCCATCGCCAGCGCCGCCTGCTCGATCGCCGCCTTCTCCGGTCCCTCGCCGACGATCACCAGCCGGAACCGCGCCGACACGCCGCCGACCGCGCGGACGAGCTGCGGCAGGTCCTTGACCGCGCGCAGACCGGCGACGGTGCCGATCACCACCTCGTTCGCGCGGCGCACGAAGCTGGGGATCGCCTTGGGCTCCGGCTTCCGCGCGTACAACGCGGTCGCGATGCCGTTCGCGATGCGGTGGACGCGCGCGCGCGGCTGCTTCCACGTCTCCAGCGCGATCGTCTCCAGGCTCTCGGACGGCACCACCAGCGCGTGCGCCGCGCCGAGTGCCAGCCGGCGGTAGACGTTGCGCTCGCGCTTCAACCCGCCCGCCTCATCGGCGTTGAAACCGTCCTCGTGGTGGACGAGAGGCGGCGCGCCGCGGCTGAAGACGCGCCGCGCCATGACGCCGTCGATCGCGCCCCAATTGTACGTCAGCACCAGGTCGAAGCCGCGCATGTAGCGCGCGATAGCCTCGTAGCGCGCCACCGAGGGACGCCCGGTGAGCGGCGGCGCGTGCTGCGCGATCTCGTAGCTGACGCCGCGGTCGATCCGCGCGCGCGCGCCGAGCGCGTTGGGCATCGACGACACGATCGTGTGCCGCGCGCGATCGCCGAAGGCGTTCATCAACCTGACCGCGCGCGCCTCCTTGCCGCCCAGGTCGAAGGTGGAATGGAGGTGCAGGATCGAGATCAGCCGCGTCATGCGCGGGGGCATAGCCCGCGACACGCTAACGCGCACCTACTCGCGTTACCTACTCCTGCGGCGCGGCGCGCAAGGCATGCTTGGGAATGTGCGTGATCCGGCACGCGAGATCGGCCTCCCCGCTCGCCACGATCCAGTGATCACCGCCGTCGACGATGCCGGTCGTGAACACGACGTCGTCGAGATACATCCGGTCGCGCAGCGGCTCGGTCAGCGCCGGTGCTGGTTCGAGCAGCGGCGTGTGGCAGGTCGCGATCGCGCGCGACGGATCGTCGAGGTCGAGCAAAGTCCAATAAGTACGGTAGATGCCAACCACACCGCTCGGCTCGACGCCGTGCCACAAGGTCAGCCAGCCCTCCTTGTCCTCGACGCGCGCCCGCACCGGCTGCGCGCCGCCGCCCATCCGCGCGGTCGCGACCGTGGCGGCGTGCGGGCGGATGCCGGGCTCGTCGTACGGCTTCCAGTGCAGCGCGTCGGGCGAGGTGGCGAGATTGATCGACGGCCCCGCGCGCCACGGCGACTCGGGCGGATAGGCGAAATACAGGTCGCCGAGCGGCCGCGTCTGCGCCCAGAACTTGTCGCCGATCTTGCCCTCGAAGATTAGCATGTCCTTGTTCTGGTGATCGAGCACGATGCCCTCAAGTTGCCAGTCGAGCGCGTCGTCGCTGGTGTACAGCGTGGTCGAATGCCGCTCCGGGCTGACCGAGCAGGTGGTCATGTAGTAGCGCCCGTCGACCCGGCTGATCCGCGCATCCTCGACGCCGTAGCATTGGTACGATTGCCGCGGCGCGACCGCGCGGTCGTAGTGGATCGCCTCGACGCGCGTGCCGTCCGCGTTCAGCTCGACCGGCAGCAGCCACGACAGCGAGGTGAGCGCCATCACCCGCCAGCCCCCACCGCGCATCATGAACTTGCGCGGGTCCTTCGTGTCGACCAGCTGGAGCGGCCACGCGTCCAGCCGGTACGCGCCCTCGTCCCAGCGAATCGCGCGGACGTGGCCGTCCACTATCGGGTGGCGCAGCGCCTCCGCGACGCGCACCATCATCAGCAGATTGCCGTTCGGCAACCGCGTCAGCCCCGGGTTGAACGCCCCCAGCACGTAGGTCTCGGCGTCGATCTTGCCGCCCAGCGGCGAGCGCGACAGGTCGATGTCGCGCGGATCGAGGATCAACGCGTCATGCGCGAACGCGGGCGCCGCCTGCGTCACTCGCCGTCCTGCACGCGCGGGCTGATCGTCAGCCGCTGGATCACCGTGCGGCGCGGCTGGGTGAGCAGGTAATGGACCCCGACCGCGATGTCCTCGGCGCGCAGCATCTTCTCCTCGCCGATCTGCGCGCGCTGCTCCTCGGGCGTGATATCCGGCTCCTGCATGTCGGAGCCGGTCATCCCTGGCTCGACCAGCGCGACACGGATGCCCTTGGGGCCGAGTTCGCGGCGCAACGCGACCGAGAAGCCCTGGATGCCTGCCTTGATCCCGGCGTAGACGGTGGAGTGCGGCCCGAGCACGTAGGCGCTCATCGACCCGACCAGCACGATGTCGCCCTCGTCGCCCATTGCCGCCGCGGCCTGATGCGCGAGCAGCAGATAGTGCGTGAAGTTGAGCGAGATGGCGTGGCGCAGCGTCGGCTCGTCGACCTCGGTCAATCCGCCCGCGCCGACCGCGGCGTTGGCAACGACGATGTCATAGCTCCCCATCGCCTCGCGTGCGGCATCGAGGAAGCGTCCCACATTGTCCGGCTCGGCGAGGTCGAGCACCACGCCGTCGCCCTCGCCCACCTCGCGGATGCGGGCGAGCGCGTCGTCCAGATGCTCTGGCGTGTTCGCGCCGATGAACACGCGCGCGCCCTCCGCGGCGAGCAGCACCGCGATCGCGCGACCAATCCCGGTCGAGCCGCCGCTGATCACGGCGCGGCGGCCGGTGAGCGGCAGCGTGGCGGTATGCGCGTCGGCGGTGTTGGTGTCTGGCATGGCACGTCCCGATTGTTCAGCCGCCGAGACGCCCGAGCGATCAGCCCGGTTCCGCCACCCGCGCGAGCAGTTGCTCCACCGCCGCCAGCGCCTCCGGCTCGGCGAGCGTCGGCACGTGCCCGACGCGCGGCACCGTCACCAGCGTCGCGCCTGGCTGCTCGGCGATCATCCGGTCGGCCGTGGCGGTCGACAGCATGTCGGATCGCTCGCCGCGCACCACCAGCACGAGGACGTCGCGCAGCGCAGCGAAGGCGCGCCACATGTCCGGCCCGGCCTCGTTGCCCGGCAGCCGGAACGGCTCGGCAATGCGCGCGTCATAGTCGAGCACGATCCGCCCCGCGCTGCTCAGGCGATAGACGCGCTTCGCCATCGCCAGCCAGTCCTCGATCCGCCAGTCGGGATAGACTGCGCCGCTCGACTCCTGCAGCGCGCGCGCGGCGTGCATCCACGTCGGGTGATTGCTCGATTTCCCGACGTAGCCGCGCACCCGCGCGAGTCCGGCGGGCTCGATGTCCGGGCCGATGTCGTTCAGCACCGCGCCCGCGACCCGGCCCGGCATCATGCCCGCGAGCAGCATCGCGACGATCCCGCCGAGCGAGGTGCCGATCGCGACGAACCGGTCGATCCCCGCCGCCACCACCAGCGCCGCCATATCCTGCGCGTAGGTCAGCGGAACGTAGCTCATCGGGTCCTTGGCATGCGCACTCTCGCCGCGGCCGCGGAACTCGACCGCCAGCACGCGCCACGCGGGCGACAGGTGTTCGGCCAGGTCGGCGAAGTCGCGCGCGTTGCGCGTCAGCCCCGGCATGCACAGGATCGCGGGCCTGCTCGGATCACCAGCGTAGTCGCGCGCGTAAAGCCGCAGCCCGTCGCCCGACCACCAGTAGAAGTCCTCGAATCCTGCCCCAGAACCTGTCACGCTTGTACCCCGGTCGCCTGCGCCCCCATATCGACGCATGCCGATCGACCCGCAAGCGTACCGCCCCGAAACCGCGATCCTTGATCTGGGCGACGGCTTCTACGATCCCGTCGCGGCTGCCGACTTTCCACAGACGCGGCTGCGCTTCCGCAACGATTCCGCCGCGGCCGAGGTCGGCCTCGCGACGCTGAGCGACGACGAGTGGGTCGCGCATTTCGGTCGTTTCATACCGCTGCCCGGCACGCTGCCGCAGCCGCTCGCGCTGCGCTACCACGGCCATCAGTTCCGCCAGTACAATCCCGAGCTCGGCGACGGGCGCGGCTTCACCTTCGCGCAGCTGCGCGACCGGAACCGCCGGTTGATGGACCTGGGCACCAAGGGTTCGGGGCAGACGCCGTGGAGCCGCTTCGGCGACGGCCGCCTGACGCTCAAGGGCGGCGTGCGCGAGGTGCTGGCGAGCGAGATGCTCGAGGCGCTGGGCGTGCCGACCTCGCGCAGCTTCTCGCTGATCGAGACGGGCGAGGCGTTGGAACGCGGCGACGAACCCTCGCCCACGCGCTCGGCCGTGCTGGTGCGCCTCAGCCACGGGCACATTCGTGTCGGCACGTTCCAGCGGCTCGGCTACCTTCGCGACGAGGACGGGCTACGTGCGCTGACCCGCTACGTTCTGCATCACCTCTACGGCGAGGACGGCGACGACCCCGTCCGCCTGCTCGATCTCGTCGTCCGGCGCACCGCGACGCTCGCCGCGCGCTACATGGCGGCCGGCTTCGTCCACGGCGTGCTCAATTCCGACAACATCAACGTGACCGGCGAGAGCTTCGACTACGGTCCGTGGCGGTTCGCGCCGACGTGGGACCCGGGGATCGTCGCGGCCTATTTCGACCACGCCGGCCTCTACGCCTTCGGCCGCCAGCCCGAGGCGATCCACTGGGACGCGATGCAGCTCGCAGTCGCGCTGCGCCAGATCAGCGACGCCGAACCGCTGATCGCCGCGCTCGATCGCTTTCCCGACCATTACCAGCGCGCGGTCACCGCCGCGATCCTCTGGCGGCTCGGCCGCGCCCCGCGCGACCACGAGCACGACCGCGCGCTGGTGCAGGCGGTCGAGCGCGCGCTGCGCGGCACCGGGGTCCCGATCGAGCGCTTCTTCTTCGACGTGTTCGCGACCGATCTGCCCGCTGGCTACGGCCCCGAGTGGGACGACGTGCGCGCCGCCCTACCCGGCTACGCGCCGCGCAAGCCACGCGACCACGCCTTCTGGTCGGGCGATTCCTGCGCGATGCTGATCGACGAGGTCGAGGAGATCTGGTCCGCGATCGACCGCGACGACGACTGGTCGCCGTTCCACCAGAAGATCGCGCGCGTCCGGCAAATGGGACAGGCACTCGCCGACTGACCCCTTTCGCGCCGAGCCTATTGCGGTAATGAACCCTGCCATGGGTGAGTTGATTTCGTATGAGCCCGCGACGGGGGCCGAGCTGTGGCGCGGCGCGACGAGCGACGTCGACCTGGAGGTCGCCACCGCGCGCGACGGCTGGGTCGCCTGGGCGGCGCGCCCTGTCACCTTCCGCATCGAGACGATGCGCCGCTTCGCCAACGTCGTGCGCCAGCGCGCCGACGCCTTCGCCGACGTGATCGCGCGCGAGACGGGCAAGCCGTTGTGGGAAGCGCGCACCGAGGTCGACTCGGTCATCGCCAAGGTCGACATCTCGGTCAGCGCCTATGCCGAGCGCACCGCGCAGCGCCGGATGGACGCGCCGATGGGCAGCCGCATGGCGCTCCGGCACAAGCCGCACGGCGTGCTGGCGGTGCTCGGCCCCTATAACTTCCCCGCGCACCTGCCCAACGGCCACATCGTTCCCGCGCTGATCGCGGGCAACGCGGTGGTGTTCAAACCGTCGGAGAAGACGCCCGCGACGGGCGTGTTCCTGTGCGAGTGTCTCCACGCCGCCGGCGTGCCCGAGGAGTGCGTGCGCGTCGTGATCGGCGGCCCCGACGAGGGACGCCGGCTGGCCGCGCACGACGGGATCGACGGGCTGCTGTTCACCGGCTCGGCGCGCACCGGCCTAGCGCTCAACCGCGCCTACGCCGAGAAGCCGGAGAAAATCCTGGCGCTGGAGATGGGCGGCAACAACCCGATTGTGGTGTGGGACACGCCCGATCTCGCCACCGCCGCGGTACTGGTCGCGCAATCCGCCTTCACCACCGCGGGGCAGCGCTGCACCGCCGCGCGTCGGCTGATCGTGCAGGAAGCGCTCGCCGAGGACCTGCTCGCCGAACTCAACCGCCTCGCCGGTCGCCTGATCGTCGGGCGCCCGCACGACGATCCGCAGCCGTTCATGGGCCCGGTGATCGACAACGAGGCAGCGGACGGGCTGACCGAGAGCTTCCTCGCGCTGATGATGCGCGGCGGCCGCCCGATCCGCCACATGGCGCGTCCCGATCCCGAGCGGCCGCTGCTGACGCCAGGCATCATCGACGTGACCGACCTGCCCGACCGCCCCGACATCGAATTGTTTGGGCCGCTGCTCCAGGTGATCCGCGTCGACGATTTCGACGCCGCCATCGCGGAGGCGAACAACACCCGCTACGGCCTGTCCGCCTCGCTCGTCAGCCAGACGCCGATCCTCTACGACCGGTTCTGGGCGGGCGCGCGCGCCGGCATCGTCAACTGGAACAAGCCGACCAACGGCGCGTCCTCGTCGGCGCCGTTCGGCGGCATTGGCTGGTCGGGCAACCACCGGCCGAGCGCATATTACGCGGCGGATTACTGCGCCTATCCCGTCGTCTCGAACGAGGCGGAGGCGGCGCGCGCGTCAATCGGCATCGGGCTCGCCGACGACTGATCGGCGACTGACGACACGAACGGGGGAACTAAAATCATGGCAAGCGGGCTGGTCGCACTGCTCGACGACATCGCGGGTCTGACCCGCCTCGCCGCCGCCTCGCTCGACGACGTGGCGGGCGCCGCGGCGAAGGCGGGCACCAAGGCGGCGGGCGTCGTCGTCGACGACACCGCGGTCACCCCGCGCTACGTCGTCGGCCTCTCGCCCAAGCGCGAGCTGCCGATCATCGGCAAGATCGCGCTGGGTTCGATCCGCAACAAATTGCTGTTCCTGCTCCCCGCCGCGCTGATCCTCAGCGCCTTCGCGCCCTGGGCGATCACGCCGCTGCTGATGCTGGGCGGCATCTACCTCTGTTTCGAGGGCGCGGAGAAGGTGATCGAGGCCGTGTCGGGCGGGCACGCGGTCGAGGCCGAGGTGGTCGTCGCCGACGCGACCGAGCTGGAGAACAGGCAGGTGTCGGGCGCGATCCGCACCGACTTCATCCTGTCCGCCGAGATCATGGCGATCGCGCTCGGCGAGGTCAGCGACACGCCGATCCTCACGCAGGCGGTCACGCTGATCCTGGTCGCGATCGCGATCACCGCGGGCGTCTACGGCGTGGTCGCGCTGATCGTGAAGGCGGACGATGTCGGGCTCCACCTGGCAAAGCAGCGCTCGGGCGCGCTCCAGGCGATCGGGCGCGGGCTGGTGAAGGGCGTGCCCGTCATGATGCGCTGGCTGTCGGTGATCGGCACCGCGGCGATGATCTGGGTCGGCGGCGGCATCCTGTTGCACGGCGCGGAAGAGCTCGGCCTCGCCGCCCCCGCGCACGTCGTCCATCACGCGTCGGAGGTCGCGGGGCACGCGACCGGCGCGCTCGGCCCCGCGGTCGCGTGGATCGTCACCGCCGCCCTGTCGGGCGTCGTCGGGCTCGCCGTCGGCGCGCTCGTGGCGCTGGTCGTGCACCAGGTGCACAAGGCACGCGGCCACCACTGATCGGGCCCGCTGAAACCTCGACTACGCGCGCGGCAAGCCTTGCTGGTTTGCGCGACGGCGGTCGCGGTCCCATCTGATCGTCATGGCAAGTCTGCTCGATCCCGACGCGCGTGGTCGCGTCATCCTGGTGGGCGCGGGTCCGGGCGACCCCGGCCTGCTGACCGTCCGCGCGGTCGAGGCGCTGAAGGCCGCCGACGTCGTCGTTCACGACGGGCTGATCGACCTGCGCGTGCTCGACATCGCGCCGCCTGAGGCGCAGCGCATTTCCGTCGCCAAGCGCCGCGCGCGCCACACGCTGCCGCAGGACGCGATCAACGCGCTGATCGTCGCGCACGTCCGCGCCGGCTCGGTCGTCGTGCGGTTGAAGGGCGGCGATCCCTTCATCTTCGGTCGCGGCGGCGAGGAGGTGGAGGCGGTGCGCGCCGCCGGCCTGCCGGTCGAGGTCATTCCCGGCGTGTCGGCCGCGCTCGGCTGCGCGGCGGAGGCGATGCTGCCGCTCACCCACCGCGATCACTCCAGCGCCGTCAGCTTCGTCGCCGGCCAGTGCAAGGGGTTGAGCGAGCAGGACTGGTCCGGCCTCGCGGGACAGGGCCGCACGCTCGTCATCTACATGGGCGTCGCCACCGCCGAAGCGATCGCGGACAAGTTGATGGCCGATGGCGTCGCCCCCGACATGCCTGTCGCGGTGCTGGAGAAAGGCACCCAGCCCGGCCACCGCGCGCTGCGCACCCTGCTGGCGGACCTCGGCGCGATGGTGCGGCGCGAGGGTGTCGCCAGCCCCGCGATCATCGTGGTGGGCGAAGTGGTCGATTTGTCGGATGCCGAGAACAAGCTCGCGGGCTATGCGCGCGTGGCGGAGACATTGTCGTGAAGGTGGAAGCGTGAAACTGGTGACGGGTAACGACCTGCCGAGCGGCGACGTGATCTGGTGGACCGGCGCCGGCTGGTCGCGCCACATCGAGGAGGCGGTCGACGCGGGCGACCATGCCGAGGCGATCGCGCGCGCGGAAGAAGCCTCGCGCCGCGTCAACGTGCCCTACGTGATCGAGGGCGTGGCGACGCTCAAGGGTCCGCGCCCCGCGCACATCAAGGACCGCATCCGCGCGCTCGGCCCCACCGTGCGCCCCGACCTGACGTTGAAGCCGGCCGACCCTGCGGCCGGGAACTGGGTAATCTGATGTACAAGTACGACGAATATGATCAGGCGATCGTCGACGCGCGGGTCGACGAGTTCCGCGATCAGGTGCAGCGCCGCCTGTCGGGCGACATGACCGAGGATCAGTTCAAGCCGCTTCGGCTGATGAACGGCCTCTATCTCCAGCTTCACGCCTATATGCTGCGCATCGCGGTGCCCTACGGCACGCTCGACAGCCGGCAGATGCGGATGCTCGGCCACGTCGCGCGCAAGTACGACCGCGGCTACGGCCATTTCACGACGCGGCAGAACATCCAGTTCAACTGGATCAAGCTATCCGAAGCGCCCGACATCCTGGCCGAGATCGCCACCGTTAAGATGCACGCGATCCAGACGAGCGGCAACTGCATCCGCAACATCTCGTCCGACCAGTACGCCGGCGCCGCCGCGGACGAGGTCGCCGACCCGCGCCCCTGGGCCGAGCTGGTGCGCCAGTGGAGCACCTTCCACCCCGAGTTCAGCTACCTGCCGCGCAAGTTCAAGATCGCGGTGATCGCCGCGGACGAGGACCGTGCCGCGATGCGGCTGCACGACATCGGCATCCAGCTCGTCATGCGCGACGGTGAGCTCGGCGCGCGGATCTTCGCGGGCGGCGGCATGGGGCGCACCCCGATGATCTCGCACGAGATTCGCGACTTCGTCACCGCCGACGACCTGATGAGCTATCTCGAGGCCTGTTTGCGGGTCTACAATCGCTACGGCCGCCGCGACAACATCTACAAGGCGCGGATCAAGATACTGATTCACGAGATCGGCGCGGACGAGTATCGCCGCCAGGTCGAGGAGGAGTTCGCGGCGGTCAAGCAGCTCGGGCTCGACCCGCCGCGCGCCGAGCTGGAGCGGATCACCGCGATGTTCGCGGCGCCCGCGTTCGAGGCCGACGCGCCGACCGAGATCGACCGCAGCGACCCCGATTTCGCGGTCTGGCTCGACCAGAACGTCAAGCCGCACAAGCAGGCCGGCTACGCGATCGTCAACGTGTCGTTGAAGCCGATCGGCGGCATTCCCGGCGACGCCTCCGCCGACCAGATCGACGTCATGGCCGACCTCGCCGAGCGCTACGGCTTCGACGAGCTGCGCGTCACTCACGCGCAGAACATCGTCATACCCCACGTCCGCGTCGCCGATCTGAAGCTGGTGTGGCAGGCGCTGGTCGAGGCCGGACTCGCCGAGGCGAACCTCGACCTCATCAGCGACATCATCGCCTGCCCCGGGCTCGATTACTGCTCCCTCGCTAACGCGCGCTCGATCCCGCTGGCGCAGAAGATCGCCGAGCGCTTCGCCGATCCGGCACGCCAGCGTGATCTGGGCGAGCTGAAGCTCAAGATTTCGGGCTGCATCAACGCCTGCGGCCACCATCACGCCGGGCACATCGGCATCCTGGGCGTCGACAAGAAAGGCGTGGAGAACTTCCAGCTCCTTCTTGGCGGGTCGGGCGCGGAGGACGTGAGCCTCGGCAAGATTACCGGCCCCGGCTTCAGCGAAGACGGCGTGGTCGACGCAATCGAGCGCGTGACGGACACCTACATCCAAGTGCGCGAGGGCGAGGAGCGCTTCGTCGACACCTATCGGCGCGTCGGCATGGAGCCGTTCAAGGAGGCGATCTATGGCTGACGGTTTCAATCCCGACCAGACCACGATGACCGACAGCAGCGGCGGCGTGCAGCTCCGCTTCCGCGACGACGAGGTGCGCGAGGAACCGGCGGTCACGCTCGATTCGTTCCTGGTCGATCAGTCGAACGCCACCGCGGTCCGCATCGAGCCCGGCGACGACGCGCGCGCGCTGCTCCCCTCGCTCGACCGGATCGCGCTGATCGAGGTGTCGTACCCGAGCTTCCGCGACGGGCGCGGCTACTCGGTCGCGCGCATCTTGCGCGAGGCGGGCTACACCGGCGAACTGCGCGCGGCGGGCGACGTGCTGGTCGACCAGATCCCGCTGATGCGCCGCTGCGGCTTTGACAGCTTCGCGCCCGAGGCGCCGATCGACGGCGAGACGCTGCGCCGCGCGCTCGACCGCTACGACTATCACTACCAGAAAGCCGCCGACGCGTCGGTGCCGGTCTGGAAGCGCCGTCATGGGTGAGCCCGCGCGCCAGCTCGACACGATCGACACCGGCCGCGTCTACACCGCCGCCGACACCGCCGCCTATGCCGCGCGCTTCGCCGGCATGTCGGCGCAGGAGATGCTGCGCGAGTTGCTGACCGGCGAGCTCAAGGGCCGCATCGCCGCGGTGTCGTCGTTCGGCGCTGAATCGGCGGTGCTGCTTCACATGATCGCCGAGGTCGACCGCGACGTGCCGGTCGTGTTCACCAACACGCAGAAGATGTTCGGCGAAACGCTCGCCTACCGCGACGAGCTCGCCGAGCGCCTGGGCTTCACCGACCTGCGCGTGTTCCGCCCCGACCCCCGCCTGCTGCGGCTGAAGGACGACAAGGGCCTGCGCTGGTCCTACGATCCCGACGGCTGCTGCGACCTGCGCAAGGTAGAGCCGCTGCGCCGCGCGCTGCTCCCGTTCGACGCTTGGATCTCGGGTCGCAAGGGCTTCCAGGCCAAGACCCGCCGCGCGATGCCGCGCTTCGAGGAGGATGACGGGCGGTTGAAGATCAACCCGCTGTCCGCCTGGACCAAGGCCGATCTCGACGCGTACTTCGCCGAGCACGAACTGCCGCGCCACCCGCTCGAGGCGCAGGGCTATCCCTCGATCGGCTGCGCGCCGTGCACCTCGCGCGTGCAACCGGGCGAGGACCCGCGCGCCGGCCGCTGGCGCGGCTGGGACAAGGTCGAGTGCGGCATCCACGTGCCCGAGAAGCCCGGCGAGGAACCGGCGTTCTGACGTAAGCCCGTTTCGGTCTCGGATCGAAATGGACCGATCCGGGTTGAACGCAGGTGTCCCGACTGCGCACCTGCCTGCTGCTCCTCGCCTCGTTCGCATCGGCGGCGTGCAGCCGGCAGGTCGGCAATGCCGCGCCGCCGAAGGTGACGGGCGGCATCACCATGCCCGAACAGCCCTCAACCGTGGTCGTGCCGGTCGTCGCCGACCTGAACGAGCTCGAACGCGGGCTCGACCAGCGCACGCCGCGCAACCTGTGGTCGATTAACCGTCACCTCGACCGCTGCGTCGCGGCCAAGCGCCTCGACCTCGGCATCGCCAGGGTGAAGGTGACGCCCGACCTCGGCTGCCGCGTCGTCGGCACGGTGACGCGCGGGCCCGTCCAAATCGGGGGCAGCGGCGAACGCCTCGTCGTTACGCTGCCGATCCACGCGCGCCTGTCAGTCAGGAACCTGGCCGGCATCGCGGGAGAGACCGCGACCGGCAGCGCGATCGTCCGCGCGACCGGCCGCATCGCGGTCGTGGGCGACTGGCAGCCGACCGCCCGAATGCAGCTCTCCTACGACTGGACGCAGCCGCCCGGCGTCGACCTGCTCGGTCAGCGCATCACCTTCGCCGACCAGGCGGACGAGAAGCTCAAGCCCGTACTCGCCAGGCTGGAGCGCGACCTGCCGCGGGAGCTCTCGCGGCTACACCTGCGCCAGCAGCTCGAACGCGTCTGGCGCCAGTCGTTCACTACGCTCCAGCTCAGCCGTCGCAATCCACCGGTGTGGATGCGCGTAGCACCGCGCCGGCTCGGCTACGGCGGTTACCAGATTGAGGGCCGCGCGCTGCGGCTGACTCTGCGCGCCGATGCGCTGACGCAAACGTTCGTCGGGCACCGTCCGCTCGACCCCGCACCGACCGCGCTGCCGCCGCCGTCAACGCAGGTCGGCCGGCCCGGCCTGCGCTTCTTCATCCCCGTCGTCGCCGATTACGCGCAGCTCGAACCCGTGGTGCAGCGCACGCTGCGCAAGCTCGCCGCGCGCGGCATCGAGTTGAAGGGCATCGGTCCCGTCGACGCCGCGTTCGGGCGCGTCACCGTCTACGCCACCACCGACCACCGCATCGCGGTCGGCGTACACGCCAAGGTCAAGGCACGGTCGAGCCCGATCGCTTCCGCGGAGGGCGACGCCTGGCTCGCCGCCAAACCGTTCAACGAGCCGGGCTCGCAGCTGGTGCAGGCCCGCGACGTCGAATTCGCGACCAGGACCAACTCGCAACTCGTCGACCTGCTCGCCGCCCTGTTCGCCGACCCCGCGGTGCGCGCCAGCGTGGCGGACGGGCTCAGCCACGATTTCGCGCCCGATTACCGAGAGCTGCTCGGCAAGGTGGAGCGCGCAATCGGCGACCGGCGCGAGGGCGACTTCGTGCTGCGCACCCGCGTCACGGGCGTGCGCAACGGCCGCATCACGGCGACCGGCGCCGGCCTGTTCATGCCGGTCGCGGTCACCGGTCGGGCCAGCATCACCTACCGCCCGCGCTGATTCGCCGGACTCGCCGACCGCTCAGTAGCCCGCGTAATCCGAGAAGCGCGTGATCGTCGGATCGAACTTCAGGATCACCTTGCCCGTGGCACCGTGGCGCTGCTTGGCAACGATCAGCTCGGCCAGGCCGTAGACGCGTTCCATGTCGGCGGCCCAGGCGGCGTGGTCCTCGAACATCTTGGCGTTGTCGCCCTCGGTCGGGCGCTTGGGCTCCTTCGCCGCGACGTAATAATCCTCGCGGAACACGAACCACACCATGTCGGCGTCCTGCTCGATCGAGCCCGATTCGCGCAGATCGGACAGCTGCGGTCGCTTGTCCTCGCGCTGCTCGACCGCGCGGCTCAGCTGCGACAGTGCCAGCACCGGCACGTTCATGTCCTTGGCCAGCGTCTTCAGCCCGCGGCTGATCTCGGAGATCTCCTGCACGCGGTTGCCGTCCGACGACTTGCCCGACCCCGACAGCAGCTGGAGATAGTCGATCACCACCAGCCCGATCTCGTTGTTGTGGCGCCGCTGCAGCCGGCGCACGCGCGTGTGGAGCGAGCCGATCGACAGGCCGCCGGTGTCATCGATGAACAGCGGCAGATTCTCCAGCTCGGCCGCGGCGGCGGCGAGCTGCTCGAACTCCTGCTTGCTGATCTTGCCCATGCGCAGCGCCTCGGACGAGATGCGCGACTGTTCGGCGAGGATGCGCGTCGCGAGCTGGTCGGCCGACATTTCCAGGCTGAAGAACGCGACCTTCGCCCCGACCGACTTCGACGGCGGGATGCCGTCGCGCATGTCGTGCATCCAGCGCTGCGCCGCGTTGAACGCGATGTTGGTGGCGAGCGAGGTCTTGCCCATGCCCGGACGCCCGGCGAGGATCATCAGGTCGGAATGGTGCAGGCCACCGATCTTCTGGTTGACGCTGTCGAGCCCCGTGGTGACGCCCGACAGGTTGCCGCCCCAGTTGAGCGCCTTCTCGGCCATCTTGACCGCCATGGTGCTCGCCTGCGCGAACGACTTGATGCTGTTCTCGGTCGCGCCGTCGGCGGCGACCTTGAACAGCTCCTCCTCCGCGAGCTCGATCTGCGCACGCGGGTTGACCTCCTCCGACGTGTCCATCGCGCGGTCGACCAGCGTCCGCCCGACCGACACGAGCGAGCGCAGCATCGCTAGGTCGTAGATCTGCTGCGCGAACTGCCGCGCACCGATCAACCCCGCGCCCGATCCGGTCAGGCTGGCGAGATAGGCCGGCCCGCCCAGCTCCTTCATCCCCTCGTCCGCGTCGAACATCGGGCGCAGCGTGACCGGCGTCGCCAGCATGTCGGCGGAGCGCAGCGTCTTGATCGACGCGAAGATGCGACCGTGGACCGGCTCGTAGAAATGCGCCGGCTCCAGCCGGTCGACCAGATCGTCGGCCAGCCGGTTGTCGATCATCATCGCGCCCAGCATCGCGGCCTCCGCCTCGACGTTGCGTGGAAGCTGGATGGGCTCGACCGGAGTCGGCTGCGGGAATGCCAATGTCGCCATCAACGCGTCATACCCGGGCCGCCCGCGATCCGAAACCGCCGCTGCGGTGAATGGCGGTGATAACCGCCCCCTCGGACACGTTGTCGCCCGCGCACTTCGTGTCTATCGACACCAAATGGCCGATCCGCGGATCATCGACATTCAGCTCGACGAGGGCACGATCCTGTGGCGCTCGGCCGATATCGAGCAGGAGCGCCGGATCGCGATCTTCGACCTGATCGAGGAGAACCATTTCGCGCCGCAGCGCGCCACGCCGGACAATTACGCCGGCCCGTACCGCGTGCTGCTGTCGGTCGAGGAAGGCCGGCTGGTCATCCAGATCAAGCGCGAGGACGACACCCCGCTCGAGACGCTGATCCTCGGTCTCGCGCGCTTTCGCCGCCCGATCCGCGACTATTTCGCGATCTGCGACAGCTACTTCCAAGCGATCCGCCAGTCGACCCCGGCGCAGATCGAGACGGTCGACATGGCGCGCCGCGGCATCCACAACGACGCGGCCGAGCTGCTGAAGGAACGGCTCGACGGCAAGATCGCGATCGACTTCGACACCGCGCGCCGCCTGTTCACGCTCATCTGCGTCCTCCACATCAAGGCTTGAGTTCTATGTTCCCCGAAGAAGCGAGCGGCGACGCAACCCGGCTGATCGCCGCCGCGCGCGACGCCGCGCGCCACGCCCACGCGCCCTACTCGCGCTTCGCGGTCGGCGCGGCGGTGCTGCTGAGCGACGGCAGCGTCGTCACCGGGGCGAACGTCGAGAATGCGAGCTACGGCCTGTCGCTGTGCGCCGAGACCGTCGCGATCGCGAGCGTGTCGGCGCAGGGACGGCTGCGCGACGTGGTCGCGGTCGGGGTGATCGGCGGCGCGATGGACGCGGCGGGCCGCGCCACCGGGCACGATCCGGTGCGCCCCTGCGGCCGCTGTCGACAGGTCATCAACGAGGCAGCGCAACTCGGCCGCCGCGACGTGGTGGTGCATTGCGCCGGCGCCGAAGGACCGGCAATCGCGAGCTACCGTCTGTCCGAACTCCTGCCCGACGCGTTCGGACCGGCCGACCTCGGCATCGACTAGGTCGACATCGACGACGCGGGTATCGGAAAAAAGGTCAGCGACCCTGAGACATTGATCGGGATCAAGGCGCCGCCGCGCGAAGCCTCTATCTAACCACCGGCGCATGTTCTGCGCGCATACGGGTTCAGACCGGGGTGGGAATAGATGCAGCAGAGCGCCTTGCTCACCAAAATGGCAAGTCTGGTCACGTTGACGGACGAGGATCGCCGCGCGCTGGAGGCGCTGTCGATCGACGAGGTGCCGGTCGCGCGGCGGCGCGCGCTGCTGACGCAGGGCGCGCGACCTGACCACTTCCACGTGCTGCTGTCCGGCTGGGCGGCACGCTACGAGGTGCGCGCCGACGGCTCGCGCCGGATCACCGGCTTCATGCTGCCGGGCGACTTCTGCGGCATACACGCGATCTGTCACGCGTCGATGGATCACGCGATCATCGCGATCACCGACTGCGTCGTCGGTCGGCTCGACGCCGCGGCCGTGGACGCGGTCGCCGCGCGACAGCCGGCGATCAACCAGGCGATCTGGCGCGCCAAGCTGATCGACGAGGCGGTGTTGCGCAAATGGCTGCTGTTCTCGACCGACGCCTACCAGAGCGTCGCGCACCTCTTGTGCGAACTCTACGTCCGCGCCTCGACCGTCGGGCTCGCGGCGCGCGGCCGGTGCCGTTTGCCGCTGACGCAGGAGGAGATCGGCGACGCGCTGGGCATCACGGCCGTCCACACCAACCGCGTCATCCAGCGGCTCAGGAACGAGCGGGTCATCGACCTGTCGCAGCACGAGCTCACGGTCCTCGACGCCCCCGCCCTCACCCGCGCCGCCGCGTTCGACCGATCCTATCTCGCCCCGTGGATCGCCGGCGAGCCGAGCGCGTCGCTAGACTGAACGGGATCGGGGTGCGCCCCCCCTGTCGGCAGAGAGGCCGGCGGGGATCGTCCGAGTCTCAAGCTTCATCCTTGGCGCCGATGCGGCCATGACGAGCGAGCGATGATGCTCGCGGCATCATCTCGACCGTGAATGCCTCGAAAAGACTGTCCTAAAGCGGCGGATCGTCGCTACGCTGAACCTTTTTGCATGTGGCGCTGAGTCGGAGTGATCTCGCCAGCACTGCGGGCCGTCTTGGCCTCACTTTCGACTAACCTTCCGATCCGCGATCGTCAGGCACCAGTCAGCAGGCGCTCCGCCACCGTCGATTTCACAAGTTGTTGACCCGGCTCTCTGCCTGCGGTCGGCCACCGAGGGGTGGTACGGGCGGTCGGGCTCGAACCGACACTCTGTCTCCAGAACCAGATTTTGAGTCTAGCGCGTCTACCAATTCCACCACGCCCGCGTGGATGACGCTCCTCTGGCAGGCAAAATGGCCGGCGTCCAGACGGTTTGTGCCACCGCCCGCCCGGCCACGGCTCAGCGCTTGAACGCCGCCGCGCCGAACCGCTTGACCGTCGGCTGCGCGTCGCCGGGCGCCTTGCGCGCGCGCTGCGGATCGATCTCGCGATCGAAGGCGACGCCCGCCCGACCCTCGATCTGCCACGCGATCCGCCCCGCAATCCAGCCGAGCCCGCGAACATCGACCTCGACGTTGCCCTCCGGCGCGATCGGGAACGGCAGCTCGACCATCAGTCCGCCCGCCGACAGATTGCGCACGCGCACCTCGACCGGCGCCCCGCCGCCGACGCGCAGCTGCGCCATCAGGAAAAGGCTGTCGCGTCCGCGCGTCGCAGGGGTGCCGGCGTTGACGCCGGGGTCGTGCTCGAACACGCTTTTTCCCAAATGCTCCATTGATCCCACCGCCTGCCGGTCTCCCTGCCGCCTTACCGGCGCGGCGGTAAAGAAGCGCTTACCATCGCCGGTGTGCCGTCACCAGCGCGCCGTCACCGGTACGCCATCAATCGTCGCGCGACACCTTCTCGTTGCGCTCGTGACGCTCCTGCGCCTCGACCGTCATCGTCGCGATCGGCCGCGCTTCCAGCCGTTGCAGGCTGATTGGCTCGCCCGTCACCTCGCAGTAACCGTACTCGCCCTCCTCCAACCGGCGGAGCGCCGCGTCGATCTTCGACACCAGCTTGCGTTGCCGGTCGCGGGTCCGCAGCTCGATCGACCAATCGGTCTCGCTCGACGCGCGGTCGGTCAGGTCGGGCTCGCGCAGCGAGTCTATCTGCAGCTGCGACAGCGTGCCCAGGCTCTCGCGCAGGATCGCTTCTTTCCAATCGTACAGCTTCTGGCGGAAATACGCCTGCTGGCGCGGGTTCATGAACGCTTCGTTGGCGCTGGGCCGATAGTCGGCGTCGACGTCCGTTGCGCCCGTAAATTCATCAATACGATTCAACACCGTAGCCATCGACACTCTCCCGCCTGCGCGCCAGGAATGATCGTCAACACCGCCCGTGCGCCCCCTGGCGGGGCCTATAACCGCGGCCGTACATAACGACAAGCGAACAGCACGTTTTCCGTACGATCATGTCGATGACGCCGTCCTGAACGAAATGGGACGGAGATCGGCCGAACAGTCCCAGCCTGACACGTTAACCATGATCCGGGCGTGCGGCGGGCGATACAAAGCGCGCCGGGCGTGACAATGGTGGTTAACGGCGTTGCACTTAAAGCTTTGTTCGGCACTTTAGCGGCATGGGCGGAGCGCAAGCGCTGCTTTGGATTTCGCGACGGTTCGCTTCGTCGCCAACGAGAGAGTGATGGCATGTCTGTACGGATGGCCTTGGCAAAACTTTGCGCGTGCACGTGCGGTGGCGCGCTGATCGGTGGTGGCGCGGTGCACGTGGCGGAAACGTCCAAGCACCGCACCGCCTATGCCAAGAAGGCGACGCACCGCGTCGTTCGCCGCAGCTACAGCAGCAAGGGCCGCGTGCGTCGCATCGTGCGCAGCGCCGGCAACAATTGCGCCGCGACGACCGTGACGGTGGCTAGCACCGGCGCGCCGATCCCCGTGCCCCTGCCCGAGCCCGTGCCCGCCTTCGTGGGCGGCGGTGGCGGCGGCTTCGCCCCGGCGATCGGCGGCGGCGGCTTCTACGGCGGCGGCGGCGGTGGCTTCTTCGCCGGCGGCTTCTTCGGCGGATCGGGCGGCAGCAGCGGCAGCAGCGGCGCCATCGTTGTCTCGTCCACCTCCACCTCGTCGTCGACCGGCGGCGCGAAGGTCGAGATCGACAATTCGAACAAGAACGCCATCGACAACTCGAACAAGTCCGAGAACAATCTCGATAACTCGAGCAAGAACGAGAACAACGCCGATAATTCGAGCAAGAACAATAACGACAATTCCAGCAACAACCAGAACCTGAACAACAATCAGAATCAGAATAACAACCACAACAACAATGAGCAGAGCCAGAACCAGGGTCAGAAGCAGGATCAGGACCAGAAGCAGGGTCAGGGCCAAGCGCAGGGTCAGGGTCAGGGTCAGGGTCAGGGTCAGGGCCAGATCAGCTCGACCAGCAGCTCGTCGTCGTCCTACGGCTCGAGCTCGAAGGGCTGGGGGTCGAGCCACGGCTGGAACTCGAGCAACGGTTGGAACAATGGCGGCTGCAAGAACGGGAATTGCGGCGGGACGCCTGGGTCGAGCAACGGCTCGCCCGCGCCGGTGCCGGCCCCGCCGATGATGCTGCTGTTCGGCGCCGCGGCGGCCGCGCTGGTGGCGCGCAAGCGGATGGCGAAGCCCGCGACCAACGCCTGATCCTCACGTCCCGCACCTACGAGAAAGGGGTCGATGCATCGCTGCACCGACCCCTTTTCTCTGTTTACCGTCGATCAGGCCGCGACGAGTGCCTTCTCGATCTCGTCGATCGGGTGACCCGTCAGGTCCTTGTCCAGTTCGCCCGACAGCCGGTTCTCGACCTCCTTGTGATAGTGCTTGCGCAGCTCGCCCAACGTCTTCGGCGGCGCGACCACGATCAGCGAATCGTAATTGTTGGCGAGCGCGCGCTTCTTGAGCAGTTCGGCAGCGTCCGCGGCGAAGCGGTCCTCCTCCAGCTGGTGGAAGTCGGTCTCCGCCATGCTGCCGCGCGAGGGCGCGAACTGCGCGCCGCTGCCGCCACCGTGGCCCGAGCCGCCCTGCGCGACCGGTGGCGCCCCCGGCCCCGACTGCGTCGACGAGGAACCACCCGCAGCATCGGTCTTCTGATCCCGATTGGCCGGGTTCACCTGTTCGCGCGCGGTCTCGACCACCAGGTTCGGGTATTCCGCGTCGCCCTCGTTGCGAAGGAACAAGAGCTTGCGGCCGTCGGCTACCAGCACGACGGAATTGTGGGGGACCTGCATCGCGTTCTCCTTTGATAGCACCCCTGTTCAACGCAGGCCCGCCCGCGCAGGTTGCGCCGCACGGGTTGCACCGTCCGAAGCCGGTTGCCATAGCCCGCTCACCATGCACGACATCCGCCTGATCCGGGACGATCCCGCCGCCTTCGACGACGCCATGCACAAGCGAAGCGTCGCCGCGTCGGCCGAGCGGATCGTCGCGCTCGACCAGCAACGCCGCGCATTGATCACCGAGGCGCAGACCGCGCAGGCGCGCCGCAACGAGGCGTCGAAGGCGATCGGCGCGGCCAAGGCGCAGCGCGACGAGCCGCGCGCCGCCGACCTGATGGCCGAGGTTGCGACACTCAAGGCTCGCCTGCCCGAGATCGAGGCGGAGGAAGCGCGGCTCGGAGCCGATCTCGACGCGCTGCTAGCCGGCCTGCCCAACGTGCCCGCCGCCGACGTGCCGGTCGGCGCGGACGAGGACGACAATCTGCTGGTGCACGAGCGCGGCACGCGCCCGGCGTTCGACTTTCCGGCGCGCGAGCACGACGCGATCGGCCCCGCGCTGGGCCTTGACTTCGAGACGGGGGTGAAGCTCGCTGGTGCGCGCTTCACGCTGGTGCGCGGCGCCGCGGCGAAGCTGCAGCGCGCGCTCGGCCAGTTCATGCTCGACCACGTCACCGCGGCCGGCTTTGAGCAGGTGATCCCACCCGTCATGGTGCGCGACGAGGCGATGTTCGGCACCGGGCAGCTGCCCAAGTTCGCGGAGGACCTGTTCCAGACGACCGACGGTCGCTGGCTGATCCCGACCGCGGAGGTGAGCCTGACGAACATCGTACGCGAGCAGATTTTGAGCGAGGCGGAACTGCCGCTGCGTTTCACCGCGCTGACGCCCTGCTTTCGCTCGGAGGCGGGGTCGGCGGGTCGCGACACGCGCGGCTACATCCGCCAGCACCAGTTCGACAAGGTCGAGATGGTGTCAATCGTGAAACCCGACCGATCGGAGGCCGAGCACGAGCGGATGACCGCGACCGCAGAGGGCGTGCTCGACGCGCTCGGCCTCGCCTATCGCCGGATGAAGCTGTGCACCGGCGACATGGGCTTCACCGCCGCGCGCACCTATGACCTGGAGGTCTGGCTGCCGGGGCAGGACCGCTACCGCGAGATCTCGTCCTGTTCGACCTGCACCGACTTTCAGGCGCGTCGCATGAACGCGCGCTACCGGCCCGAGGGCGAGAAGGCAACGCGCTTCGTCCACACGCTCAACGGATCGGGGCTGGCGGTAGGGCGGACTCTGGTCGCGGTGCTGGAGAATTATCAGCAGGCGGACGGTTCGGTCGCGGTGCCCACGGTGCTGCAACCCTATCTGGGCGGCGTCGACCGATTGAGCCCGCGCTGATGCGCATCCTGCTCTCCAACGACGACGGCTATCATGCCCCCGGGCTCGCGGTGCTGGAGAAGATCGCCGCCGCGCTGTCCGACGACGTGTGGATCGTCGCGCCGTCCGAGGAACAGTCGGGGACCGGACGCTCGCTGACGCTCACCCGGCCGTTGCGGGTCCGCAAGTTCGCCGACCGGCGCTTCGCCGTCTCGGGCACGCCGACCGACGCGGTGATGATCGCGCTGGCCGAGTTGATGGACGGCGCGCCCGACCTGATCCTGTCGGGGGTCAACCGTGGCGGCAATCTGGCCGAGGACGTGATGTATTCGGGCACCGTCTCGGCGGCGATGGAGGGTGCGCTCGCGGGCATCCGCTCGATCGCACTCAGCCAACGCTACGGCGCGCTTGAACCCGGCGACGACGTGTCGTTCGCGGTCGCCGAGGCATGAGGCGTTCGCGCGATCCGACCCTTGGTCGACATGGATTGGGCGCCGCGCACCGTCGTCAACGTCAATTTCCCGGCCGGCGAACCCGGCGAGGTGCGCGGGATCAAGGCCGTTCGCCAGGGGCTGCGCGATTACGGCCGCGTGCGGTTCGAGACGCGCAAGGACTCGCGCGGCTTCGACTATCACTGGCTCGCGCTCGGCAGCATCGCGACCGCGTCCAGCGGCAACACCGATCTGGCGCAGGTCGCCGACGGGTGGATCACCGTCACGCCGTTGCACCTGGACCTGACTCACGAGGCGTCGCTCGCCTCGCTCACGCGCGCGTACGACGAGGAGTGACGAGATGAAGCGGGTCGCGCTGGCGGGGTGCATCCTCCTCATCGGCGGCACGCAAGCGGGCTGTATCCCCGGCGGCGTCGACAGCGGACCATACGACACCGCGCCACCGCCCGCGCGCGCGGACGACCGCTGGTCGCGCCAGCGCGACGGCGATTACCCGCCACGCGGTGACGAGCGGCCGGGCGGGCGCGACAATCGGGCGACAGCACCGCTCCCGCGCGACCTGCCCGCCGCCGATCGCAGCGTCGCCGCCCGCACCGTGATCGACAGGCAGACCGGCGTCGCGCAGCTGCCCGCCCCCGCCCCCGCCTGGGAGGCCCGGCCGGTCCAGGCCGACGCGACCGAGGTCGCGACGCAGGACTATGAGGTCGCCGCCGGCGACACGCTGAGCCGTATCGCCGACCGCACGGGCGCAGCGGACGAGGCGATCGCGCGCGCGAACGACCTGGTCGCGCCCTACACGATCCGCGTTGGGCAGCGTCTGACGATCCCCGGCGGGCGCTATCACCTCGTCCGCGCCGGCCAGACCGGCATCGCGATCGCGCGCGCCTACGGCGTGCCGTGGTCGCAGGTGATCGCCGCCAACCAGCTCGCCGAGCCTTACACGCTGCGCACCGGGCAGCGCATGCTGATCCCGGGCGAGCCGACCCGCACCGTGTCGGCGGCGCAGCGCGCCGCAGCCTTCACGCTCGACGTCGATTCGATCCTGACCGGTGGCGAGCCCGCGGTCGCGATCAATCAGGCGCCCGCCAGGCCCGTCGCCACGACGCGCCGCGTCCTCGCCGCCACCACGCCCGTCGCCGCCCCGATCGGCACGCCCGGCCAGTTCGCCTGGCCGGTCGCGGGGCAGCTCGTTCGCCGCTTCGGCCCCGGCGGCTCGGGCGAGCGCAACGACGGGATCAAGATCGCGGCGCCGCTGCAGACGCCGGTCAAGGCCACCGCCGACGGCACCGTCGCTTATGTCGGTGACGGGATCGCGGCGCTGGGGGGGCTCGTCATCGTTCGCCACGGTAACGGCTGGACCTCGGTCTACGGCCACGCCAGCAAGCTGCTGGTCCAGCGCGGACAGGCGGTGAAGAAGGGGCAGACGATCGCGCTGTCGGGCGACACCGGCTTCGCCGACCGCCCCGAGCTGCACTTCGAGCTGCGTCGCGGTCGCACGCCGGTCGACCCGACGACGCAGCTGCCACGTAGATAGTAGCAGTTCGGGCATGGGTGATGCTAAGCGCCCCGCCGACATGACCGATTACACGTCCGATCTGCTCCGCACGCTTTCCGCCCGTGGCTACATCCACCAGGCGACCGACGCCGCCGCGCTCGATGCGCTCGCGGCGCGGCAGGTGGTGCCGGGCTATATCGGCTTCGACCCGACCGCGCCCTCGCTCCACGTCGGCAATCTCGTCTCGGTGATGATGCTCAGGCGCATGCAGCAGACCGGGCACAAGCCGATCGTGCTGATGGGCGGCGGCACTGGCAAGATCGGCGATCCGAGCTTCAAGGACGAGGCACGCAAGCTGTCGTCGCAAGAGGTGATCGATACCAACATCGCGGGCATCCAGCGCATCTTCGACCGCTTCCTGACCTTCGGCGATGGCGAGACCGACGCGGTGATGGTCAACAATGCCGAGTGGCTCGACAAGCTCGAGTATATCCCGTTCCTGCGCGAGGTCGGGCAGCATTTCTCGGTCAACCGGATGCTCGGGTTCGACTCGGTCAAGCTCCGGCTCGACCGCGAGCAGTCGCTCAGCTTCCTCGAATTCAACTACATGATCCTGCAGGGCTACGACTTCGCCGAGCTGCACCGCCGCCGCGGCGTGCGGTTGCAGATGGGCGGGTCGGACCAGTGGGGCAACATCGTCAACGGCGTCGACCTCGCGCGGCGGATGGACGGCGCGGAGGTGTACGGGCTCACCACGCCGCTGCTGACCAAGGCTGATGGCTCGAAGATGGGCAAGTCGGTCGACGGCGCGGTGTGGCTCCACGAGGATCAGCTGCCGCATTTCAACTACTGGCAATTCTGGCGCAACACCGACGACCGCGACGTCGGGCGCTTCCTGCGGCTGTTCACCGACCTGCCGCTGGGCGAAATCGAACGATTGGAGGCGCTGGGCGGCGCCGAGATCAACGAAGCGAAGAAGGTACTCGCCAACGAGGCGACCGCGCTGTGCCGCGGGCGCGCCGCAGCCGACGAGGCGTCGGAGACGGCGCGGCGCACCTTCGAGGAGGGCGCGAGCGGCGCGGCGCTGCCGTCGATCACCGCGTCGGGCGCGATCGCGCTGGTCGACGCGCTGGTCGCGCTCGGCTTCGCGGGCTCGAAGGGCGAGGCACGCCGCCTTGTAAAGGGCGGCGGCGCGCGCGTGGGCGGCGAGAAGGTCGGTGACGAGGCAGCCGTGGTGACGATCGGCGCGGAGCCGGTCCGCGTCTCGGCGGGCAAGAAGCACCACGGGATGATCAATCCCGCCTGATCGCCGGTCCGATCAGCCGCGTCGCACCACCACCGCGCCCAGGATCACCAGCGCGACGCCGACCAGCCGCGCCGGGGTGATCGCTTGCTGCGGCAGCCCGAGCAGCCCGAAGCGGTCGACAATCATCGCGGTGACGAGCTGGCTCGCGATCGCCGCGGTCAGCGTTACCGCCAATCCGAGCCGCGGCGACGCGAAGGCGAGCGCGGCGACGAACGCCGCGCCGTAGAACCCGCCTAGCCACGCCCACCAGGGTGCGGCCCTGGTGGCGGACAAGGGCGTCCAGTCGAACAGCCACACCACCATCAGCGCCGCGGTGCCGACCGCGAACGAGATCAGCGCGGCGAGCCACACCGATCCCGACGCCTTGGCGAGCGCGGCGTTGGTCGGCGGTTGAAGCGCGACGCCGATGCCGGCCAGCAGCACGGCCAAGATCGGGAACAGGGTCTGCACCCGCCTCTCCTCAGCCCGACCGGAGCAGTTGCACACCCTGATCGCGATCGAACAGGTAGAGCGCGACGCGCGCCGCCTGCCCGCGCGCGCCCGCCAGCCCACCGTCGCGGTCGATCAGCAGCCGCGTGTCGTCGGTCGCCGAAGGGAGGAGTTCTCCCAGCAGTTCGGGCGTCGCGAGCCGGAACACCGCCTCGCCCGATTGGCGCGTGCCCAGCATCTCGCCGCCGCCGCGCAGCCGCAAATCCTCCTCGGCGATGCGAAATCCGTCGTTGGTCTCGCGCATCAGCGCGAGCCGCGCGCGCGCCGTCTCGCTCAGCGCCGAACCGCGCAGCAGCAGGCACACCGACTTGCCCCCGCCGCGCCCGACGCGGCCGCGCAGCTGGTGGAGCTGCGCCAGACCGAAGCGGTCGGCGTGCTCGATCACGATCAGCGTCGCGTTGGGTACGTCGACGCCGACCTCGATCACCGTGGTCGCGACCAGCACGCCCAGCTCGCCGCCCGCGAACCGCGCCATCACCGCGTCCTTCTCGGCCGGCTTCATGCGACCGTGGACCAGCCCGACGCGCGCGCCGAACCGCGCCACCAGCGTCTCGGCGCGCGCTTCGGCGGCCTGCAGGTCGCTCGTCTCGCTCTCCTCAATCAGCGGGCAGACCCAGTACGCCTGTTTGCCCTCCGACAGGTGACGGCCGAGCGCGTTGACAACCTCGTCGGTCCGTTCCTCCGACATGACGCGCGTCTCGATCGGCTCACGTCCCGGCGGCATCTCGTCCAGCTGGCTCTGGTCCATCTCACCGTAGCGCGCGAGCGTCAGCGTCCGCGGGATCGGCGTCGCGGTCATCGCCAGCACGTGCGGCGGCACGTGCCCCTTGTCCTGCAACAGCAGCCGCTGCGCGACGCCGAAGCGGTGCTGCTCGTCCACCACGACCAGCCCCAGGTCCTTGTACCCGACCGCCTCCTGGAAGATCGCGTGCGTGCCGACCAGCAGGTCGATCGACCCGTCGGCGAGCCCCATCAGCGTCGCCTCGCGCGCGCGTCCCTTGTCGCGCCCGGTCAGCACCGCGACCTCGACCGGCAACCCGGCGAGCAGCCGCCGCAGCGACGCGTAATGCTGCCGCGCCAGGATTTCGGTTGGTGCGAGCATCGCGCCCTGCGCCCCCGCCTCGACCGCGATCAGCAGCGCCATCAGCGCGACGAGCGTCTTGCCCGCGCCGACGTCGCCTTGCAGCAGCCGCAGCATCGGGGCCGATTGCGCCAGGTCGCCCTCGATCTCGCGCACCGTCCGCGACTGCGCGCCCGTCGGCGCGTACGGCAGCCGCAGCATGTCGCGCAGGCGCCCGTCCCCCGCCAGCGCGCGCCCGCGCCGCCGCCGCGTATCCGCGCGCACGATCGACAAGGCGAGCTGATTGGCAAACACCTCGTCGAAGGCGAGCCGCGCGCGCGCCGTCGTATCCGCCGGGTCGGCGTGGACGCGCGCGACCGCCTCGTGCCAGTCGGGCCAGTCGTGTCTCGCCTTCAGGCTCGGCTCGATCCATTCGGGAAGGCTCGGCACGCGCGTCAGCGCCTGCGCGACCAGCGCGGCGATCCGCTTCGACGTGATCCCTTCCGACAAGGGGTAGATCGCCTCGCGCTCGCGGATCGCGTCGCCGTCCTCGATCGGCTCGGGATGCACCATCTGCAGCTGATCGCCGTACTGCTCCAGCTTGCCCGACACGCGCCTGGCATCGCCGATCGGGAACAGCTTCTTCGCCCAACCCGACGACCCGCCGAAGAAGGTCAGACTGACGTAATTGCCGTGCGCGTCGGTCGCCTGCACGCGCGTCGGCGCGCGCGGCGAGCTGCTGGTGCGATAGTCGCGCGCCGTCAGCGTGATGACGATCGTGCGACCGACGTCGCCCTGCATCAACTCGTCACGCGGCAGCCGGTCGATCCACCCGCTCGGCAAATGGAATAGCAGGTCGATGACGCGCGCGATCCGCAATCGCTCGAGCGGGCGCGCCAGTGCCTGCCCGACACCTTTCAGCGACGTGACCTCGGCGAACAGCGGATTGAGGATATCGGGGCGCATGACTACATGCGCTGACCTAGTTACACGCTCCCCGACTTGCCAGAGAAAGCGTCGGGCCCGGGCAAACCTTCCTTCACGCGGAGCGCGCGCGCATGACCGACCCGACGACCGATCAGGACATCCGCATCAAGCGCCTGCGCTTCCGCGCGTGGCACCGCGGCACGCGCGAGGCCGATCTGATGATCGGCGGCTATTTCGACGCGCATCACGAGCGCTGGAGCGCGGACGAGCTCGCCTGGTTTGAGGCACTGCTGGAGGAGCAGGACGTCGACATCATGGGCTGGGCGATCGGCTCGATCGCCTGCCCGCCGCAGTGGAACGGACCGATGATGCAGGGCATGCGTTCGCTCGACTTCGTCCAACTCCCCTGACCCTCACGCCCCACCACAGACGGATAGCCGCCACTTGCCCGACTTGAAGACGATCCTCGACGCCACCGTACCGCTGACCTTGTCGGGCGTGCCGTCGGGGTTTCTGCCCTCGCTCCTCGCCGACATTGCGCGCGCGGCGCACCTGCGCGCCGTCTACGTCGCGGCGGACGAGGCGCAGATGCGCGCGGTGGCGGCGACCGCGACCTGGTTCGCGCCCGAGCTGGAGATCGTCCAGCTGCCCGCGTGGGACTGCCTACCCTACGACCGCGCCTCGCCGACGCTGCGCATCATGGCGGAGCGAATCGGCGCACTCCACCGGTTGCAGGCCAAGCCCAAAGGCCCGCAGCTCCTTCTCACCACCGTCAACGCCGCGACGCAGCGCACGCTGACCCCGTTCCGCATCCGGCAGCTCGTCGCCGAGTTGAAACCCGGCGCGCGGATCGACCGCGACAAGCTTGCCGCGCTGTTGCAGGCGAACGGCTACGTCCGCACCGACACCGTCCACGACCAGGGCGAATATGCGGTGCGCGGCGGCATCGTCGACCTGTTCCCGAGCGGCGAGGAACAGGCGCTCAGGCTCGACTTCTTCGGCGACGAGATCGAGACCGTCCGCACCTTCGACCCCGCCGATCAGCGCACGACCGGCCGCGTCGATGGCTTCGTCCTACTGCCCGCGTCCGAGGCGCTGCTAGACGAGGACAGCGTCAAGCGCTTTCGCACCCGCTACCGCGAGAAGTTCGGCGCCACCGCGACCGGCGATCCGCTGTATCAGGCGGTCAGCGACGGGCGACGGCTGGCGGGCATGGAGCATTGGCTGCCGCTGTTCGAGGACAAGCTCGCGACGCTCTGGGATCACCTCGGCGACGCGGTCGTCGTGCGCGACAGCGGTGCGCCTGCAGCGGCCGAGGCGCGGCTGGAGGCGATCGCAGACTATTACGAGAACCGGAAGCGTGCCGAGGCGGCCGAGCCCGGCAGCTACCGCGCGCTGCCCGCCAAGACGCTCTACCTCGACGCCGAGGAATGGCAGGCGGAGGTCACCGCCGCGCCCGCGCACCTGATCTCTCCCTTCCACGAGCCGCCATCGGCGCGCGTGCTCGACTTCGAGGTCGACGGCCCGCGCGACTTCGCGCCCGAGCGCGCCAACCAGGCCAACGTCTACGAGGCGGTGGTCGCGCACGTCGCCAGGCTGCGCAAGGAAGGCCGCAAGGCCATCCTCGCCAGCTACTCGATCGGCGCGCGCGAGCGGTTGAAGAGCCTGCTGGAGGACCACGACCTCACCGGCGCGCGCCTCGCCGACACGTGGCAGGAGGCGCTGGGCGCGGCCGAGCGCGGCGTCGCGCTGACCGTCGTCGCACTCGATCACGGCTTCACCGCGCCGGGCGTCGCGGTGCTGACCGAGCAGGACATGCTCGGCGACCGGCTGGTCCGCCGTGCCAAGCGACGCAAGTCGGCCGACGCGTTCCTCGCCGAACTGGCGACGCTCTCGCCCGGCGATCTGGTCGTGCACAGCGACCACGGGATCGGCCGTTACGAAGGGCTGATGCAGATACCCGTCGGCAAGGCACCGCACGACTGCGTGGCCTTGAGCTACGCCGGCGGCGACAAGCTCTACGTGCCGGTCGAGAACCTCGAGGTGCTGTCGCGCTATGGCAGCGGCGAGGAAGGTGCGACGCTCGACAAGCTGGGCGGTGAGGCGTGGCAGCGGCGCAAGAGCCGAATGAAGGAGCGCATCCGCGAGATCGCGGGTGAGCTGATCAAGACCGCGGCCGAGCGCGCGCTGCGTCCCGGCGAGGTCGCCGAGCCGGACAGCGCGGGCTACCCCGCCTTTGTCGATCGCTTTCCGTACGAGGAGACCGACGATCAGGATCGCGCGATCGGCGACGTGCTGGCCGATCTGGCGGCGGGCAAGCCGATGGACCGGCTGATCGTCGGCGATGTCGGCTTCGGCAAGACCGAGGTGGCGCTGCGCGCCGCGTTCGTTGCCGCTATGGCGGGGATGCAGGTGGCGGTGATCTGCCCGACCACCTTGCTCGCACGGCAGCATTTCACCAACTTCTCGCAGCGCTTCGAAGGCTTTCCGATCAACATCGGGCGGCTCTCGCGCCTCGTTCCCGCAGCGGAGGCGAAGAAGACCAAGGAGGGGCTGGCGGACGGCACGATCGACATGGTCATCGGCACGCACGCGCTGCTCGCCAAGGGACTCGACTTCAAGCGAATCGGTCTCGTCATCGTCGACGAGGAGCAACGCTTCGGGGTGACGCACAAGGAGCGGTTGAAGGCGCTGCGTGCCGACGTGCACATGCTGACGCTGACGGCTACGCCCATCCCGCGCACGCTCCAGATGGCGATGTCGGGCCTGCGCGAACTGTCGGTGATCCAGACCCCGCCGGTCGATCGCCTCGCGGTGCGCACCTACGTCATGCCGTGGGACCCGGTCGTGCTGCGCGAGGCGCTGCTGCGCGAGCATTACCGCGGCGGGCAGAGCTTCCTCGTCACCCCGCGGATCGCCGACCTGCCCGACATCGAGGAATACCTGCGCAAGGAGGTGCCTGAGATCCGCTTCGTCGTCGCGCACGGCCAGATGAGCCCGACCGAGGTCGAGGAGCGGATGAGCGCATTCTACGACAAGAAGTTCGAGGTGCTCGTCTCCACCTCGATAATCGAGAGCGGCATCGACATCGCCTCGGCGAATACGATGATCGTCAACCGCGCCGACCGCTTCGGCCTCGCGCAGCTCTACCAGCTGCGCGGTCGCGTCGGGCGATCGAAGACGCGCGCCTATGCCTATATGGTCAGCCCGCCCGAGCGCCAGATGACCGAGGCGGCGGACAAGCGCCTGAAGGTGCTCTCCGACCTCGACACGCTCGGCGCCGGGTTCCAGCTCGCTAGCCACGACCTCGACATCCGCGGTGCTGGCAATTTGCTCGGCGACGAGCAGTCCGGACACATCAAGGAGGTCGGCTACGAACTCTACCAGTCGATGCTGGAGGAAGCGATCATGGACGCGAAGGCGGGCGGCTTGCGCGACGCGCCGCGCGACTTCTCGCCGCAGATTACCGTCGACGCGCCGATCCTAATCCCGGAGGAGTACGTCCCCGACCTCGACCTGCGCATGGGGCTGTACCGCCGCCTCAACGACGTCGACGAGCGCGCCGGACTGGACGCCTTCGCCGCCGAGATGATCGACCGCTTCGGCCCGCTGCCCGACGCGACCGACAACCTCGTCAAGATCATGGAGATCAAGCTCAACGCGAAGAAGGCGTGCATCTCCAAGCTCGACGTCGGGCCCAAGGGCGCGTTGGTCGCGTTCCACGACGACAAGCCGCCCAACGTCTCCGGCCTGCTCGCCTATGTCGACAAGCTCGGCCCGATCGCCAAGCTGCGCCCCGACAGCAAGCTCGCGGTCAGCCGCGCTTGGGGCGACCCCAAGGCACGGCTGAACGGCGCGCTGCAATTGTCGAAGGGTCTGGCGAAGGCGGCCGGCTGACTCACCTGTCCTAATCGAGAGACTCGGCAGTGGGGCGACGCGAGTGGGACACCTACTTCTTCAATCCGCTCACGCTGCCGAACGGTTCACACCCGCTCGATTAGGCGCACCAGCCCGGCGACGTCGGTAGCCCCCGCGCACAGGAAGCCCTGGTAGTAGGTGCACCCCCGCGCCTCCAGCAGCGCGCGCTGCTCCTCCGTCTCGACACCCTCCGCGATCGTCTCCAGCCCCAGCGCGTTCGCGATCGCGATCACGCCCTCCACCACCACGCGGTGGCGGCGATCACCGACGATGCTCTGCGTCAGTCGCAGGTCAATCTTGAGGTAATCGACCGGCAATGCGGTCAGGTAGGCGAGGCTCGAATAGCCGGTGCCGAAATCGTCGATCGCGACGTGGCAGCCGCCGTCGCGCAACGCGGTCAGCAATTCGGTCGCGCTGTCCAGATCGTCGATCAGCCCGCCCTCGGTGATCTCCGCCGCGACGCGCGACCGCGCGACCCCGCTCGCGTCGACCCGCGTCAGGAACCGCGCCGCGAAGTCGGGCCGCGCGAGGTCCGCCGCGGTGACGTTCACCGCGACGCGCAGGTGCGCGAGCGTGTCGGGCCACTCGGCCACGCTCGCCAGCGCGCGCGACAGGATGTGATCGGACAAGGCGATGCCCAGGTCGGCGCGGTCCGACGCCGCCAGCAATATCTGCGCACCCAGTTCGCCCAGTTCGGGATGACGCCACCGCGCCAGCGCCTCCACGCCGACGATCCGGCCGTTCGCGAACGCGACCTGCGGCTGGAACATGACCGCGATCTCGTCGCGCGCGATCGCACGGTGCAGGTCGGCGGCCAGTTGCGCGATCGGTCGATCGGGCGCGGGCGGCGCGATCCGCGTCGTCGCCCCCTCCAGCACCCGCGCCTCGCCGAGCGCGGCACGCGCGCGCGCGACGAGCGCTTCGGCCTGCTCCCCCTTCCCGCTCGCGACCCCAATCCGCGTGCCGACGTGAACCGTCGTTCCACCAACCAGGAACGGCTGCGCCAGCGCGAACTCGATCGCGGTGATGAGCGGATGGGCGGCGTCGAGTGTCACCGGCAGCGCCAGCGTGAACACCGCGCCCTCGCGCAGCACCTCTCCCTCGCCGGTCGCAGAAAGCGCACGCTCGATGCGATCCTTCGCGGCGGCGACCAGCGTGTCACCGGTGTCCCGGCCGTAGGCCGCATTGATGATCTCGAAACTCGCGAGCGCGACGATCGCGACCGTCACCGCGCGATCGTGCGCCAGCCAGCGCGCAACCGGTTGGTTGCCGGTGTCTTCGTCATTGCGACGCCGCGCTCGACCTTCTTCTCCCAACAACCCGTCCCTTCGCCGCCCCGTCTTCCGTGTAGCGCGACGCAACCAAGCCGCCAATCATTCGTCATACTCTTGTGACCCGCCGTGACCCCGCTTAATTCTCTCGCCATGACCTCGACCGCGAACAGCACCGAGCCGTCGCTGGTAGACGGTTTCGGCCGCACCATCCGGTACCTTCGCGTGTCGGTGACCGACCGGTGCGATCTGCGCTGCCGCTATTGCATGGCGGAGCACATGACGTTCCTGCCCCGCGACAGGATCGCGACGCTCGATGAGCTCGCGATCATCACCGAACGCTTCATCGCGCGCGGTGTCGACAAGGTCCGCCTGTCGGGCGGCGAGCCGCTGGTGCGGCGCGACGTGATCGACCTCGTGCAGCGGCTCGGCCGGCACGTCGGTGCCGGGCTGAACGAGTTGACGATGACCACCAACGGCACGCGGCTGACGCAATATGCCGATCTGCTGGCGGGCGCAGGCATGCGACGCATCAACGTCAGCATGGACACGCGCGATCCGGACAAGTTCCGCTTCATAACCCGGCACGGCGACGTGCAGCAGGTGCTGGACGGGATCGACGCCGCGAAGGCGGCCGGCCTGCGCGTCAAGATCAACACCGTCGCGCTCAAGGACTTCAACGAGGACGAGATCGGCGACATGCTCGCGTGGTGCATCGACGAGGGCCACGACCTGACGCTGATCGAGACGATGCCGCTCGGCGAGGTCGAGGAGGACCGAACCGATCGCTTCATGCCGCTGACCGCGGTTAAGGAGCGGATCGAGTCGCGGTTCACGCTGGAGCGCGATCTGAGAGGCACCGGCGGCCCGGCGCGCTACTGGCGCGTCGACGGCTCGGCGACGCGGCTCGGGCTGATCTCGCCGCTCACCGCTAATTTCTGCGACGGCTGCAACCGCGTTCGCCTGACCACCGAGGGCAAGCTGTACACCTGCCTCGGCCACGACGACCAGCGCGACCTGCGCCAGGCGCTGCGCGACGGCGGCACTGCGGGGCTCGACGGCGCGATCGAGAGTGCGCTCGCCACCAAGCCGCGCCGCCACGACTTCCGCATCGAGCGCGACCGCGCGCCAGCAGTCGCCCGGCACATGAGCGTCACCGGCGGATGAACGACTTCCCGAGGCGGGCCCTGGTCGCCTCGCCGACGCCGCCCGCGCAGGCGGCGCGTGCCGAACTGGCGGATGCGTGGGACTGGGTGCCGGTCGAGGAGGCCGATCTGGTCGTCGCACTTGGGGGCGACGGTTACATGCTGCAGACGCTGCACATGCTGCTGGAACGCCGCAAGCCGCTCGTGCCCGTATTCGGCATGAACCTGGGCACTGTCGGCTTCTTGATGAACGAATGGCGTCGTCACGGGCTGGAGGAGCGTATCCGGCGTGCCAAGGCGTTCAAGGTCACGCCATTGTCGATGACCGCCACCGGCATCGACGGCCGAGTCCACTCGCTGCCCGCGATCAACGAAGTGTCGCTGCTGCGCGAGACGCGGCAGACCGCCAAGTTGCAGGTCACCGTCAACGACCGCGTCGTGCTGGAGGAACTGTCGTGCGACGGCATCCTCGTCGCCACGCCGGCAGGCTCCACCGCGTACAATCTCTCCGCCCAGGGCCCGATCCTGCCGCTCGGCTCCGCGATGGTCGCGCTGACGCCGATCAGCGCGTTCCGTCCCCGCCGCTGGCGCGGCGCGATCCTGCCGGACCGCGCGCGCATAACGCTGCGCGTGCTCGACGCGTCCAAGCGACCGGTATCCGCCGTCGCCGACCAGCGCGAGATACGCGACGTCGCCTGCGTCGAGGTATGTATGGACCGCGCGCGCGAACTTACCCTGTTGTTCGATCCCGAACACGCGCTCGACGACCGCATCTCCATGGAACAGTTCGTCGTCTGACCAACGCGCCGCGGCGTGGCAAAAAGGGGTTGCGCGTCGGAAATCAGCCTTTATAGACGCGGCTCCGCACAGCGTTCCCTGATAGCTCAGCGGTAGAGCTCTCGACTGTTAATCGAGCGGCCGTAGGTTCGAATCCTACTCAGGGAGCCATTTTATGCTGTGATGTGGGCCCTTGGGCGCAGACCTTCTGCCTCCAGCCAAGGTCATGAGCTTCAATCAGCGATAGCCTACGCCCAATCAGACTTGGCGTGACGCAGAGCGTCTTAGCACTTCACTATCTCTAGGGCGGTTTGGTCTGCGTGGTGACGATGGCGTCATTTGGCCACTCGACGGTACGGGTTCTCTGATTTCGAGCTGCCACGTTGCGAGGCGCTTCAGCAGGTATGATTTCAGAGGAGCGTGACGCCTTCAGACAAGGCGATCATCCAACGCAGGCACTGCCGAGCAGGCCCGACTTTGCCAGACCGCTCGGCGGGCGGCTGCAATCATTCAGAGAAACGCCCGGCGTCGCGGAGACGCCGGGCGAGATCGTCTTAGTTGCTGTCCGCGTCGTCGTCGTCACCGTTGACGATCGCGATCACGCCAATGGCAACGATGCCCGCCAGAATGGCGAGACCGACGAAGCCGAAGCTGCCGCCGTTGAGCTGGCTCTGCTTGCCGGCCGGCGCGTTCGCGCGGGCGACCTTGGCGATCGACGGGCTCGACGCCGAGTTGGTGGCGGCGAGCGCCGGCGAGATCGACAGCGATGCCACAGCAACGGTGGCGAGAATCTTCTTTAGCATGTTCTATACTCCTTCGATGTTCGACCCGGCCATGCCGCTTTGCGACTACCAGCCGGCACGATGCGTACCTGACGGTGATAACTCAACAGGGCAAGGCGTCTTTGGTGCCATCCGCGGCAATATTCATCTCAAGGCCGTGCTTTTTCTTGCGCCTTTGTTGTCATCGCGCCACACTCGATTGGCAGACAGTTCAGAAACTGCGCACTTGGGTGAGGATGACAGATGCTGGTATTCGAAATTGCAATGGGTCTGGTCGCCGCGTCGTTCGTGGCCGTTCCGGTGGCGCTGGCGCTGTTCCCGCGGCCGCGCGCCGATTGACCGCGAAAAGCGTGCGATCGCAGCGACTTCGCGCGTCGGGAGCATTTCCGTTCATCGCACGTTCCACTCGCATCGGCTACGCGACTCTGGTCGCGCCCAGCCGGGCGTGAGCGGAGAATATGAGATGTTGAGGAGATTGAATCGCACGGCGCTGGTCATCGCGCTCGCTGCGAGCACCAGCGTGGTCGCGGGTTGCGCGACCGAGACGGCCTATCGACCGGCGACCGGTTCCGGTTTCTATCGCACCGGCTACACCGAGACGCGGATAACGCCCGATCGCTACCGCGTGACCTTCGCGGGCAATTCTGTCACCGACCGCGACGTGGTGGAGCGCTACCTGCTGTTCCGCGCGGCGGAACTCACCACGCAGAACGGCTACGATTATTTCGTCATGGCCGATCGCGACACCGATCGCCAGGCACGGACCTACTCGACTCCAGGCGCGTGGGGTCCGGGCTTCGGGCCGTACGGTGGCCTGTGGGGTCCGCGCTGGGGCTTCTACGGGCGGTTCGGCTATCGCTCGTGGGATCCGTTCTGGGGCAATCCCTGGGGCGGCTGGGGCGGCGGCGCCGATGTCCGCACGGTCGACCGCTACGAGGCGAGCGCCGAGATCGTGATGTTCAGGGGCCGCCCGGAGCCCGGCAACGTGCGCGCCTTCGATGCGCGGCAGGTCATCAGCACGCTCGGGCCGACGATCAAGCTACCCGAAGCGCGCTGATATTCTCTACCGACAAGAAAAAGGCTTCCTGCCGCGAGGTGGGAAGCCTTTCTCGTACGTGACGCACCGCGCGCCGTTGTGTCGGACTCCGGCGCTCATCGCACATCTTCCGGGCGGCGGGCTGACGCGTCGCTGCCAACGCGCCAACCACCTCCGTTAACTCAGACCGCGCCGTGGCAGTGCTTGTACTTGCGCCCCGACCCGCACGGACACGGCGCGTTGCGGCTGACCTGCCCTTCCCACTGTGCGGGATCGTCACCCATCTCGACCGGCGTCGGCTGGACGATCTGCATCGGCGGCAGCTGCGTCTGGATCAGCCCCAAGGTTCCCGCATCGACATCGTTGGAATTGTCCTCGCCGGTGAACGGGTCGAAGTGCGTCGTGATGAAGTCGGGCAGCTCCGGCAGTTCGGGCAGCGGCTCCATCCGGAACTGCGCCTGCGCGATCGTCTTGGTCACGTCGACGCGGATCGCGTCGAGCATGCGCTGGAACAGCGAGAACGCTTCCTGCTTGTACTCGTTGATCGGCGTCTTCTGCGCGTAGGCGCGCAGGTGCACGACCTGACGCAGCGCGTCGAGCGTCGCCAGATGCTCCTTCCAGTGATGGTCGAGGTTCTGGAGCAGGATCGACTTCTCCACCTGCGTCCACGTTTCCGGCTCCAGGTCGGCCGACTTCGCCGCGACGCTCGCGTCGGCCTCCGCCTGAACACGCTCGGTGACGATCTCGGGGTCGATCGCCTCTTCCTTCAGCCACTCGTCGACCGGCGGCTGGATGTTGAGCACCTCGGCGAGCTGCGTCTTCATCCCTTCGACGTCCCATTGCTCGGGATAGGAGTTGGGCGGGCAGGCATCGCCGACGATCGCGTTGACCGTCTCCGCGCGCATGTCCTCCACCACGTCGCCGACCGTGTCCGCGTCCATGATGTCGGCGCGCTGCTCGTAGATCACCTTGCGCTGGTCATTCATCACGTCGTCATACTCGACGACCTGCTTGCGCACGTCGTAGTTGCGCGCTTCGACTTTCTTCTGCGCGGTCTCGATCGCCTTGGTCAGCCACTTCGACCCGATCGCCTCGCCGTCCTCCAGGTTCGATCGCATCATGCGCGCGAATAACGTGTCCGGCCCGAAAATACGCAGCAGGTCGTCCTCGAGGCTGAGGTAGAAGCGGCTGAGCCCCGGATCACCCTGGCGGCCCGAGCGCCCGCGCAGCTGATTGTCGATGCGCCGGCTCTCGTGCCGCTCGGTGCCGAGCACGAACAGCCCGCCCGCTTCCAGCACGCGCGCCTTCTCCACCGCGATCTCCTGCCTGATCTGCTCCAGCGCAGCCTCACGCTCCGGCCCCTCGGGCATGCCGGACAGCTCGTCCTCGGCGCGGAACTCCAGGTTGCCGCCCAGCTGGATGTCCGTGCCGCGGCCCGCCATGTTGGTCGCGATCGTCACCGCACTCAACCGTCCCGCCTGCGCGACGATATGCGCCTCCGATTCGTGGTAGCGTGCGTTCAGCACCGAGTGGTCGACGCCTTCCTGACGCAGGAACTCGCTCAGCAGCTCCGACTTCTCGATCGACACGGTGCCGACCAGCACCGGCTGGCCCTTGCTGGCATGCTCGCGAATCTTCTTCGCGATCGCGCGGAACTTGTCGTGCGTGTCCTTGTAGAACTCGTCCTCCTCGTCGACGCGGTTGATCGGCCGATTGGTGGGGATAGTGACGACGTTCATCTTGTAGATGTCGAAGAACTCGGCCGCTTCGGTGGAGGCAGTGCCGGTCATCCCCGACAGCTTGGGGTACATGCGGAAGTAATTCTGGAACGTGATCGAGGCCATGGTCTGGTTCTCGGGCTCGATCTGCACCCCTTCCTTCGCCTCGACCGCTTGGTGCAGGCCGTCCGACCAGCGGCGTCCGTCCATCATGCGCCCGGTAAACTCGTCGATGATGATGACCTTGTCGTCCTTGACCAGGTAATCGACGTCGCGCTTGAACATGACGTTCGCGCGCAGCGCCTGGTTCAGGTGGTGGACGACTTGCGTGTTCTCGAAATCGTAGAGGTTCGCGCCCTCCAGCAGCCCGGCGCTCTCCAGGATGCGCTCGACCTTCTCGGTGCCGTCCTCGGTCAGGACGATCGTCTTCTGCTTCTCGTCCTTCTCGTAATCGCCCTCGTCCAGCTGCTTCACCACCGCGTCGACGCTAATGTACAGCTCGCTCTTGTCGTCGGTCGGGCCGGAGATGATCAGCGGGGTGCGCGCCTCGTCGATCAGCACCGAATCGACCTCGTCGACGATCGCCATCGCGAACGGGCGCTGCACCATGCTGCTGCGCTCGTACTTCATGTTGTCGCGCAGGTAATCGAAGCCGAACTCGTTGTTGGTGCCGTAGGTGATGTCCGACGCGTACGCCTGCCGCCGCTCCTCGTCCGACAGGTTCGGCACGATCACGCCGGTGGTGAGCCCCAGGAAGCCGTACACCCGGCTCATCCAGTCTGCGTCACGCGCGGCGAGATAATCGTTGACCGTGATGACGTGGACGCCCTCGCCCGGCAACGCGTTCAGGTAGGTCGCGAGCGTCGCGACCAGCGTCTTGCCCTCGCCCGTGCGCATCTCGGCGATCTCGCCGCGGTGGAGCACGATGCCACCGACCATCTGCACGTCATAGTGGCGCTGGCCGAGCACGCGCCGCGCCGCCTCGCGCACGGTCGCGAACGCCTCGGGCAGGAGCTGGTCGAGCGTCTCGCCGTTCGCCAGCCGCTCGCGGAACAGCACCGTCTGATTGGCGAGCGTCGCGTCGTCCATCTCCTGCAGCGCGGGTTCGAACGAGGCGATCTTGGCTAGGATGGGGTTGAGAGACTTGACGTAACGGTCGTTGGACGACCCGAAGAGCGACTTGGCGATGCCACCGAACATGGTGCAAATCCTGTATCTGGATGCGGCGCAGGCGCCGCTTCTCGGCTGCCCACGCTGGAGGGAAAACGGCAGGGAAGCGGCGGTGATCGCCGCCAGGCGCTCTACTCGCGCCGCCGCCCGGCGAACGCGGGTTCGACCGGCAGCAACGCCCAGCCACGCGCGATTGGCGCGCCTGCCAGCGCGGCCACGCGCGTCAGCACCTGCACCGGCCGCGACAACGGCACCGCGCGCACCGCGGCGGGGGCCCGCGCGACCTTCTCCTGCGCCACCGCCTGCGCGAGCTGCGGCTGGCGCGCGCTCCCGCCGATGCCGGTCAGCGCCGACAGCAAAGCGGATAGAAGGAGGAGCAGGTTCACGGGTCCGGACATAAGGCGCGCGGGCGCACGCGTCCACCGGTGGCGTGCGTGTGACGCGATCAGTCGCGCGGCAACACCCAGCGCACCGGCACCTCCCAAGTGGAACGGATCGCCGCGCCGGCAGCGTCGCGCGCCGGCTCGAACGAACCGCGCCGGGTGAGGATGCTGCACGTCGCCGCGTCGAGCGAGGCGCTGCCACTAGAGGTCACGATCCCGCACGATTGTACCCGGCCATCGATGCCGATCAGCACGCGCGCGACCGTGCGACCTTCCTCGTCCGCCCTGATCGCGTCGGGCGGGTAGGAGTCGGCATCGAACCAAGCACCCGGATTGCCCTTCGGCTTGCTCGCACGCGGCGGCAGCACGATCGTCGGCGGTGCCGGACCGACCCGCGCGGACGGCGGAACATGAACGACCGGCGGTCCCGCGACGCGCGCCGGCGGGCGATGCGTCCACCACTCCCACGCGTCCTGCGCCAACCATACAGTGGTGATGCCGCGCAGCGCGATCAGCACCGCGACCAGCGTCACGATCAGCAGCATCAGCCCCCGTCCCGACCCGACGAACCACGGCTGCGGCCCCGCGTGGCTCGGATCGAGCCCGTTCTGCGCGCGCGCCTGCCGTCGTGACAGATCCTCCAGGTCGTCCATCAATCGCCCTACCCACCGCTGCCGTCGCAGCCTATGGCGCGCGCATGTCCCAAGCAACGCCTCCATCCCCGCTCGCGCAACCATTCCCCGAGATGCCGCCGATCGCCGGCGTGACGCTGCGCACCGCGCGCGCGCGCTACAAGGCATGGGACCGCTGCGACCTGACCTTCGTCGAGCTCGCCCCCGACACCGCGGTCGCGGGCGTGCTCACGCAGTCGAAATGCCCCTCGCCCGAGGTCGAATGGTGCCGCCGCGCATTGGTGATGGGCGAGGCACGCGCGCTGGTGGTCAACGCCGGCAACTCCAACGCCTTCACCGGCGATCGCGGCCGCGCCGCGGTCGAGGCGATCGCCGCGCGCACCGCGGGCCAGCTCGGTTGCAAGCCGTCCGACGTGTTCGTCGCCTCGACCGGCGTGATCGGCGTGCCGCTGCCGATCGACAAGGCGGAGGCCGGGCTCGACGCCGCCTTCGCCGCGCAACCGGCCGGCTGGCGCGACGCCGCCGACGCGATCGCCACCACCGACACCTTCGCCAAGGGCGCGAGCGCGACCGCTGTGGTGGACGGCCGCACCGTCACGATCGCCGCGATCATCAAGGGCTCTGGCATGATCGCGCCCGACATGGCGACGATGCTCGGCTTCATCTTCACCGACGCGGCGGTCGCGCCGGGCTACCTGCAGGCCGCGCTGGCGGCCGCGAACGAGCGCAGCTTCTCGTGCATCACGGTCGATGGCGACACCTCGACCAGCGACACCGTGCTCGCCTTCGCGACCGGTGCGGCAGGCAACGCGCCGCTCGCGAGCGACGACGACGCGGGCGCCGACGCCTTCCGCGCCGCGCTCGCCGACGTGTGCCGCCGCCTCGCCCTGCTGGTCGTGCGCGACGGCGAGGGCGCGTCCAAGCTGATCGAGATCACCGTGGAGGGTGCTGAGAGCGACCGCTCCGCGCACCGCGTCGCGATGAGCATCGCCAACTCGCCTTTGGTCAAGACCGCGATCGCGGGCGAGGACGCCAATTGGGGTCGCGTCGTCATGGCGGTCGGCAAGGCCGGCGAACCCGCCGAGCGCGACCGGCTGTCGATCCGCTTCGGCGCGACGCAGGTCGCGCGCGAGGGGCTCGCGATCGAGGGCTACGACGAGGCACCGGTGGCGGCGCACCTGAAGGGTCAGGAGATCGAGATCGGCGTCGACCTGGAGCTCGGCGACGGCAGCGCGCGCGTGTGGACCTGCGACCTGACGCACGGCTACATTTCGATCAACGCCGATTATCGTAGCTGAGGTGGCGCCGATGGACGCGCTCGACCACGCCATCCCCGCGCTGCTCGCGCGCGTCGCCGCCGCGGTGATCCTTCCGCGCTTCGGACAGCTGAGCGCCGCCGACACCGCGGAGAAGACGCCCGGCGACTGGGTGACGATCGCCGACCGCGAGAGCGAGGCGATCATCACCGACGAGCTGCTGCGGCTCGATCCCGACGCCCGCGTCGTGGGTGAGGAAGCCGCCTCCGCCGACCCGTCGCTGCTCGACGCGGTCGGACACGGACGCGTCTGGCTGCTCGACCCGCTCGACGGCACCAACAATTTCGCCGACGGCCGCGAGCCATTCGGAATGATGGTCGCGCTGGTCGAGGACGGCGTCACGCAGCGCGGCTGGATCTACGATCCCGTCGGCGAGCGGCTCTGCTACGCGCGGCGCGGCGCGGGCTCCTTCATCGACGGCAAGCGCGTAACCTGCGGCGAGCGCGCCGGGCGCGCGCCGATCGCGACCTATTCCAACTATTGGTTCAGCGCCGATCAGTGCGCCGCGATCGAGCGCACGGCCGCGGGCGTGCTCGACCTCCGCCACGGGCTGCGCTGCGCGGCGGCGCAATATGCCGCGCTGGTCGACGGCACCCACGACATCGCGCGATTCGAGCGCATCTACCCGTGGGACCACGCCGCGGGATCGCTGTTCCTCACCGAAGCGGGCGGCTACCTCGCGCGCCCCGACGGCCGCCCCTACGCGCTGACCGACACCGGCAAGGGGCTGCTGGCGGCAGCGTCTCGCAACATGTGGGAACGCGGCGCCCGCGTGCTCGGCATGCCGGTCACCTGATAACTCGGCCATCGATGGAGACGCTCAAGTTCATCGCTACTCGACCATATACAACCATCGTCGTCCCGGCTTTCATCCGGGACCCCGCTGTCTTCTCCTACTGACTCCGAGAAGCGGGACCCCGGATCAAGTCCGGGATGACGAGAAAATAATTGTCCAATCGGCCGGCGCTGCCGCCTACAGCAGCAGCGCCGCGGGGATTACGCCAGCTCGCCCTCGAGCCACGCCTTGATCCGCCCCTTGGGCTCGGCGCCGACCTTGGTCGCGGCGGGCACGCCGCCCTTGAACAGGATCATCGTGGGAATACCGCGCACGCCGTACTGGCCGGGCGCGTCGGGGTTCTCGTCGATGTTGATCTTGGCGATCGTCACCTGCTCGCCCAGCTCATCGGACAGCTCCTCCAGGCTCGGCCCGATCATCTTGCACGGCCCGCACCACTCGGCCCAGAAATCGACCAGCACGGGCTTGTCGGCCGACAGCACGTCATCCTGGAAGCTGGCGTCGGTGATCTTCTTGGTAGCCATATCAAACTCCTTTGTTGCCCCGACATCTAGGATGCGGCGTCACGACCCTCAACCATCCGCGACCAAGCTTTGCTCCGCCGCCGCCAAGCCGCGCTTGCCGCGCGCCAGCGCCGCCTCGTCGAGCGGGATCAGCACCGGCCCGCCGGTATAGAGCAGCGCGACCTCGATCGCGTGCTCGGGAAAGATGACCGCCAGCGCCGCCTGATACGCCGCCATCTGCTTCAGGTGATAGTCCGGCACCTCGGACGCGCCCCGCGGCACCTGCCGCCCGGTCTTGTAGTCGACCACGCGCACGCGGGCGTCGCCGATCAGCAGCCGGTCGACCGTCCCCGCGACGACGCGCCCGTTCGGCAGCACCGCGCTGATCGGCGCCTCGACCAGCGCCTCGGGCCCGAACAGATCGGCGAAGGCGGGATCGTCCAGCACGCGCAGCACCGGCGCGACGATCGCCGGCCGCTCCGCCACCGGCACCTCGCGCGAGGCGAGCCACTCATTCGCCGCTGCCTCGCGCGCACTCGGCGCAACCGCGGGCAGCCGCTCGAACAAAGCGTGCATCAGCGTGCCGCGCTCGGCCGCCGCCTGCATTTCGGGCGTCGGCGGCGCGTCGCCCGCGTCGTCCTCGCCAAGCGACGAGGGTGCGAGCGGACGCGGCGGGCGCTGCTCCTCCGGCGCCGGCACGCGCGCCCAGCCGGGCAGCGGCAATGCGTCGCGCGCCTCCGCGGCCTTCGCGCGGCGCACCGGCACCGGCGCGCGCGGCTCGCTGCCAGCGAACACCCGCGGCTCGCCCTCCGGCTTCGCCACGCCAAGCAAGTCGAGTGTCCGCTCGGTCACCGCGTACCAGCTCGCCGGCGGCGCCTCGCCCTTCCACTTGGCGCTGAGCGAGCCGGTCACCACCAACCGCTCCTCCGCGCGCGTCGCCGCGACGTAGAACAGCCGCCAATGCTCCTCGCGCTCGCGCCGCTCGGTCTCGGCCAGCGCCGCATCGATCTCGCCCGCGCGCTCGGCCTTGCGGGGGCGGAACACCGGGATCGGCTCGTCGAGCCCGTCCGGCTGCCACATCACCGTCGAGCGCGGCGCCGAGTCGGGATCGGCGGTCGCGTCCGCCAGGATGACGAGCGGCGCCTGCAATCCCTTCGCTCCGTGCGCGGTCATCACCCGCACCGCGTCGAGCGGCGCGGCGGCGTCACGCACGATCTCGACCTCGTCGCGCTCGAACCAATTGAGGAAGCGTTGCAGCGATGGCGTCGTCGTCGTCTCGAAATCGAGCGCGGCGTTGAGCAGTTCCTCGATCGGGTCGCGCGCCTCCTCGCCCAACCGCGACAACAATTTGCGCCGCCCCTCCAGCGGCCCCGACAGGATCATCTCCAGGAACTGGTACGGCGTGCGGAAGTCGGCGCGCGCCAGCATCAGCTCCAGGTCGCCGAGCAGCGTCGGCACCGTCTCGCGCAGGTGCCGCCACAGCGTGCCCTCGCGCGGCACCGCGCGCGCCAGCAGCTCGTCCTGCGTCCAGCCGATCAGCGGCGAGACGAGCAGGCTGGCGAGGCTCAGGTCATCGTCGGGTTGCAGCACGAAGCGGATCGCGGCGAGCAGGTCCTGCACCGCCAGCGGCGCGCTCAACCGCAGTCGGTCGACGCCCGCGACCGGCACGCCCTCGGCGTAGAGCCTGGCGACCAGCAATTGTGCCAGCTCGCCGCGCCGCTTGACCAGGATCATCACGTCCTCGGGCCGAAGCGCGCGCCCCTTGCTCTCCAGCATCATGCCGCCGGAACCGTCGTGGTCGAGCCAGCCGCGCACCAGCTTGGCGATCCGCGTCGCGTTGGCGCGCACCGCGTCGTCGATCCAGCCCTCCTCGCCGGCCTCCTCCGCCTCACTCGCGCCCGCGGCGATCGCGGGGATCAGCACCACCTGGCCTGGTCCGGCGATCCGGCTGCCGTGCGGCGGCACCATGTCCTCGCCCGCGAACTGCGTCGGCCCGACGTGCTCGATCGCCGCGTCGACGAACTCCAGCACCGGCGCGGTGGAGCGGAATGAGTCGACCAGCGACAGGCGGTCGAACGGCAGCCCGCGCTCGCCCGCCTCCATGTCGTCGTCGCCCGCGACCATCGCCGCGCGCGCCTCGAAATAGCGCTCCGCCGCCATGAAGTTGACCGGATCGGTGCCCTGGAATCCGAAGATCGCCTGCTTGGTATCGCCCACCGTGAACAAGGTGCGCACCGAGGGCGCGTAAACGCCGCGCCCGACGAAATATTCGTCCACCAGCGCGCGGATGATCGTCCACTGCGCGACGTTGGTGTCCTGCGCCTCGTCGACCAGCACGTGCTCGGTGATCTGGTCGAGCTTGTAGCGGATCCACTCGCCGATCCCCTCCTGCCTGAGCAGGTTGACCGTCGCACGGATCAGGTCGTCGAAATCGACCGCCCCCGCCCGACGCTTCGCCGCCGCGTAGCCGCGCGCGTACTCGCGCCCGACCTCCAGCGCGGACCCGAGCAGGTCGGCGTAGGCGGCGCGTACCTGCAAGCCCAGCAGGTCGGCGCACGCGCTGCCCAGTTCCTCCGCCAGCGCGACGTAGTCCGCCTCGGCCGCGATCAGCTTCGCCGACGCCTTGCGCGGCTCGCCCGTGCCCGTGCGCACCACCGCCGTCAGCGCGGCCAGCTGCTCGACCCGACCCGCCGCGTCGGCGGCGAGCCAGGCGGCGACCGCGTCGGCGTGCTTCAACCCGGTCGCCGTGCCCCAGGCTGCGTTGGCCGCCGCGATGCGCCGTATCGCCGCCTCGTCCATCGCCGCGCAACGCTCGCGCACGTGCGCGTCCACGTCGCCCAGCGGCACGCCCAGCGCGCCGCGGATGAACGCGCCGACGCCGCTCGGCAACGCCTCCAGCGCGCTTCCGGCGCGCGCGCACTCGTGCAGGAACTGCTCGGCCCCCTGCTCGCCCAGCCGCACGCTCAGCGCGCCAATTGTCGCAACCGGCCCGTCGCGCCCGTCGCGTTCCGCCGCGACCAGCATGTCGGACAGCGCTTGCCGCCGGAGCAGCGCCTCCTCGCGCGGCTCGATCGGGCGGAAGCCGGGGACGAACCCCGCCTCGACCGGGAATGACGCGAGCAGGCTCTGACAGAAGCCGTGGATCGTCAGGATGCGCAGGCCACCGCCGGCTGCGTCGAGCACCTTGGCGAAGAGCGTCCGCGCGCGCGCGATCTGCCGCGGGTCGCCCGGCTCGCCCAGAGCACGCAGGTCGGCGAACAGCGCGGTGTCGTCCATCCGCACCCAGGCCGCCAACCGCCGGCTGATCCGCGCGGTCATCTCCGCCGCGCCCGCCTTGGTGAAGGTCAGGCACAGGATCGCCGACGGGTCGGTCCCACCTAGCAGCAGGCGGAACACGCGCGCGGCGAGCACCTGCGTCTTGCCCGTGCCGGCGGAGGCGGAGAGCCAGACGTGCGCGTCGGGGTTGCTCGCGCGCTGCTGGTCACCCTGTAGCGCGGGAAGCGGGGCGAGCGCGTCAGCGTTCACGGCCGTACCATTCGTCGCGGCGCATCAGCTGGTCATACTCGGCAAACGGCGCGAACTCGGGGTGCAGCTTGGCGACGAACGCCTCCTCGCCGGTCAGCCAGCGCGCGGCGGCCTCTGCGAAGCTGTCGCGCGCCGCACGGGTGAAATCGTCGGTCATGATCCGCCCGTTCTTGCCCGCCGGATCGGCCGGGCTGGTCACCGCGCCGAAGCCGTCACGCCCCTTGGCGAGCGACCAATATTCGAACCCGCCCGCACGGCCCTCGACGCCCTTGAACGCGCCCTCCTCCGCCATCGCGCCGAGCAAGCCCAGCTGCAGGTTGAACCCGCCGCGCACCGCCGCGACCGAGGGTGCCTTGCCGGTCTTGTAGTCCACGACGACGATCGACCCGTCGGCGGCGCGGTCGACACGGTCGAACCGCCCCGTCAGCCTGATCCCCGACAGCATGGCATTGCCCTGCCCCTCGGCGGCCAGGATGTCGCGCCCTTCCGCGCGGTTCGCCTGCATCGTCGCCGCGATCCACTCGATGCCCGCGATCAACCGCGGCTGCCAAAGCGCGCGCAGCAGCGGGTGCGCCGCCGGATCGTCGAGCATCGCCAGCGCGCGCGGCACCAGCCGGTCGGGCGCGCAGGCGTCGTGCTCGGCCCATTCCTCCAGCACGCCGTGCACCGCGGTACCGCGCCAAGCCGCACTCGGATCGGCGTCGACCGCGTCGAGCGGCATCAGCTTCAGAATGCGCCGCGCGTAGAAGGCGAACGGATCGGCCTTCAACCGGTCCACTTCGGTCACCGAGATGCTCTTGGGCCTGAGCTCCGCGCGTGGGCTCGGCGCGGGCCGCGCGGCGGGCTCCGGTGTCGCGCCGTCGTCCAGCATCCGCGTCCACCGCTCCAGCCGGTGCGCGCGCACGAACCGCTCGCCCGCCATCGCCTCCAGCCGCAACCAGAAACGCGACGCGAGCGCCGGGCTGCGCGCGTCGCGCCGGCTGCGCGTGATCAGCACGCGCGGCGCGCCCAGCCCCTGCCCGAAATCGTGCGCCGCGGTGCCGATCGCGCGCTGCAACCCCGACAGCCCCAGCTCGGCGCGGATGCGCGGGGCCAGCCACGGGTCGGGCGGCGGGTTGCCCGGCCACACGCCCTCGTTCAACCCGCCCAGGATCATCAGATCGGCGCTCTGCAACCGCGCCTCGATCAGCCCGTAGATCGCCAGCCGCGGGTGCTCGCCCTGAATCTGCCTGACCGCGACCTCGTCCATCAGCAGCCGAAGCAGCGGCGCGAACCCCGCCGCCGACGCGTTCTCTGGCCCGAGCGGCGCCTGCCGCTCCAGATTGGTCAGCAACTCGCCCGCGCACCGCCCCGCCGGCCCGCGCCACACCTCGTCGCCCGCCAGCGCCTGCGTCGACTCGCGCAGCCCCGCGACCAGCTCGGGCAGGCTCGCCGCACCGCGCCCGAACACCGCCGCCACCGGCTCCAGCAACGCGCGCGCCTCCGCCCACCACGGCAGCACCGCGCGGCGCAGCTCCTGCTCGCGCTCCGGCCCGCCCTCCAGGTGCGCGGTGATCCCGACGAGCCCCGGCGCCGGCCGAGGTCCGCGTAACGCGCGGTCGAGCCGCCGCACCCCCTCCAGCCACCGCCCGCGCCCCTCGCCGCTCCTGACCAGCGGATGCTTCAGCAGCGTCAGCAGCGCCATCGGCGCGAAATCCTGCGCCGCCGCCTCGACGATCGCGAGCAGCAACGTACCCGGCGGCAGGATCGACAGCGCGCGTCCCGCACTGTCGTCGATCGGAATGTTCCAGCGCGCGCAATGCGCCGCCACCCGCCGCGCCAGCGCGCGATCGGGGGTGACCAGCGCCGCCGTCCGCCCCGGCTGCTCGATCCACTCGCGCATGGCTAGCGCGATCGCCTGCGCTTCCTCCGCCGGCGTAGCCAACTCCGCCGCCTCGACCCCGGTCAGCCGCCGCTCGGCCGCGTCCAAGTCGGTCCACTTGCCCGTGAAGTCGGCGGGCGCCAGCGCGTTGGCGATCGCGCGCCCGCGCACCGCGCTCGCGTCATGGTCGCTGCCGCCGACCCAGGTGCGCACCTCGCCGCGCCCCACCCCCATGCGGTCGAGGATCAGCTTGAGGTGGAATTGCGGATGCACCTCGATCGAGCGCCGCCGCAACCCGGTGACCGGGTCGGGCAGGTGCGGGCCGAGCGCCTCCCACTCCTCCTCGGGCATCCGCGTGTCGAGGTTGGCGAACGCGACCATCCCGTGCGGCAATCCCGCCACCACGCGCAGCAGCCGCGCGATCGCGGGCGCGGGATCGGTAATGCCGACCGCGCAGACGAACCCGGCGGGCGGCGCCTCGCGCCAGCGCGCCGCCTGCGCGTCGAGCAGCTTGATGCGCCGCACCCCCGCCTCGATCCGCCCCAGCCGCTCGCGCTCCGCCGGCCAGCGGTCGAGCACTATGCGGAACAGCTCCAGCGCGCGCTGCCAATGCTCGGTCAACCCCTCGCCCGGGTCGATCTCGGCCAGCCGCTCAGGCGCGACCTCCTCGACGATCAGCTGGTCGAGCGTCCGCGCCAGATCGCCCGCCAGCCGCACCGCTTCCGCCGCATCGACCGGGCGGCCGACGCGCGCGCGCTCCTCCTCGACCATGCGCGCGAGCACCATGCGGCGCTGGAGCGGGTCGATCGCGGGCGGCGGCAGCGGCGCGACGCCTGCCGGATCGAACGCCGCGCCCAGCGCCTCGCCCAGATCGTCGCCCGCCAGGCTGACGATCCGCGGCAGCAGCAGCGCGCCGCCGCTCGCGCGCACGAACGCGCGCGTCATCGCGATTGCAGCGCGATTGTTCGGCACCAACACCAACCCGCGCGCGAGCGTCAGGCGATCGTCGCCGAACCGCCGCAGCAACCCCGCCACCGCCGCGTCCGCGATCGCCCGGTGCGCAGGAATAGTGAACAGGTGGAGCCCGCGCTCCTCAGCCATCCGCCAGGATCGCCTCGGTCCGCGCGATCGCGCCGGGTGTACCGACGTCGAACCACAATCCCTGGTGCACCACGCCGTACGCGCGCCCCGCCGCGATCGCGCGATCCCAGAACAGGTTGATCGAGAACGGCCCCTCGGGCCAGTCGGCGATCACGCGCGGCGACATGATCTGCACGCCCGTGTAGACGAACGGCGCGACCCGGCTCGCGCGACGCCGTCCGGTGATCCGCCCCGCCGCGTCGATGTGGAAGTCACCCTGACCGCGGTGATTGTGCGCGCGGGCGTACGGCACCAGAAGCAGCAGCGCGTCCATCGCCGCGTCGTCCCATCGCGACGCCAGCAACCGGATCGCGTCGGTCGGTCCGTCGAGCCACAGATTGTCGCTGTTGACGACCAGCACCGGCTCATCGCCCAGGAGCGCGCGCGCCTTGACCAGCCCGCCGCCCGTCTCCAGCAACTGCGCGCGCTCGTCCGACACGATGACCTCGAGCCCGGATACGCGGTGCGTGACGTGCGCTTCCAATGCGTCGGCTAGGTAGTGGACGTTGACCACCGCACGCTCGACGCCCGCGTCGCGCAGCCGATCGAACACGTGGTCGATCAACGGCTTGCCCGCCACCGGGATCAATGGCTTGGGGCGTAGCGCGGTCAGCGGACGCATCCGCTTGCCCAGCCCCGCCGCCATCACCATCGCGGTTCGCGGCACGCCGCCCGCAGGGACCGGACGGATGTAGCGCGGCCGCGTCACGCCGCCTCGCCGCGCACGAGCATCGGGTCGCCGCGCAGCTCGGGCGGGATGTTCGCGTCGAACCAGCGCGCGACTGGGGCGAGCACCGGATGGCTCAGGTCGCGCTCCAGATACGCCCAGACGCGCGGGCACAGCGCGGGGTAGCGCGGCTTGCCGTCGCGCTGCCACAACCGCGTGAAGATGCCGACGATCTTCGCATTTCGCTGCGCGCCCAGCACGTGATAGGCGTCGAGGAACGCCGATCCCGCACCCGTCGCCGCGGTGTAGCGGGCGAGCATCGCTTCCTCGATCGACGGCTCCACGTCGCGCCGCGCGTCCTGCAACAAGGACACGAGGTCGTACGCCGGATGCCCCGCGAGCGCGTCCTGGAAGTCGAGCAGCCCGAGCGAGCGCTCCGCACCCACCAGCATCAGATTCTCGGCGTGATAGTCGCGCAGCACCGTCACCGGCTGCTCGGTCAGCGCGTGGTGCAGCACCTCGTCCCACGCCGCGCGGTAACCCTCGGCATCGACCGCCAGGTCGATCGCCGGGCAGTACCAGTCGACCAGCAGCCCGGCCTCGCGCTGCAACTCGGCCCGATCGTACGCGCGCCACGCGCCGGCGGGATGGCGGTGCAGCGCGACGAGCACGTCGACTGCGGCGGAATACAGCGGCACCAGCGCGTCGGCGTCGGCGTCGACCGTCTCGCGCATCCGCACGTCGCCGAAATCCTCCAGCAGCACCAGCCCGTGATCGAGGTCGATCGCGTGGATCGCGGGTGCCGCGAACCCCCGCTCGCCCAACCATCTCGCCACGCTGATGAACGGGCGCGGGTCTTCGTGCGGCGGCGGCGCGTCCATCAGCACCGCGCGGCGCCCGCCCGCCGTGACGCGGAAGTAGCGACGGAACGAGGCGTCGCCCGCCAGCGGTTCAATCCGGGCGCCATTCCAACCGGCATCGTCGAGGAACGCGGCGGAGTGCGCCGGAGGAGTCATGTCGCCAGGAGTCATATCGGTCGCCATCGCCGCTCCCATGCCGCCGACGCGTGCCAAGTCAAGGCGCGCCCGCCCGCCTGCCCGCCCGTCTGCCCGAGCGCGAAGGTCAGCAGCAGCGGATCGCGCCAGATGCTCGCCGGCACGCGCTCGGGCCACTCGACCAGCAGCGCCGAATCGTACAGCGCGTCGTCCAGCCCCAGCTCGTCGAGCTCGCCCGCATCCTCGATCCGGTACAGATCGGCGTGGAGCACCGGCACCCGCACCTCGGGCGGCGCGTAGGGCTGTACAATCGCGAACGTCGGGCTCGGCGCCTCGCCTGCTAGGCCCAGCCCGGACAGCACCCCGCGCGCGAAGCTCGTCTTGCCCAGCCCCAGCCCGCCCGACAGCAGCACCACGTCGCCCGCGCGCAGGACGGGCGCGAGGCTGCGCCCCAGCGCCTCGGTCGCCGCCGCGTCGGCCAGGAACAGCGCGCCGCTCATCGCCGCGGCAGCTCCACCGTGACGAGCGACCCCTGCCCCGGTTCGCTCACCAGCGACACGCGGCCGCCGTGCGCCTCGACGAACTGCTTGGCGAGCGGCAGGCCGAGCCCCAGCGCGCGCTCCTGCCCCGGCGTGATGCCCGGCTGCGCGAAGCGGTCGAACGCGCGCGCCGCTTCCTCGACGGTCATCCCCGCCCCGTCGTCGGACACGACGATGCGCGCGCGCCGCGAATCGCCGTCGACGTGCAGCAGCACGCGTCCCCCGCTGCGCGTCGCGCCGATCGCGTGGCGCAGCAGGTGTTCGACCGCCTCGCGCACGCGGCGGCTGTCGACGTGGACGCGCCCGGCACTGCGCAGCACCTCGACCACGAAGTCGATGCGGTGCCGCTTCGCCGACGCCGCCAGCGCGTCCGCCGCGGCGCGCACCACGGTGCCCAGCTCGACGTCCTCGCGCTCCAGCGTGGCGCTGTCCGCCTGCGTCAGGTCGAGCACGTCGTCGATCAGCACGCCCAGCCGCTCGACCGAGTCGAGAATCGCGTCGACATAGGCGATCGCCTCACCCGACAGCGTCCCCGCGTAGCCGCCGTGCAGCATCTCGGCGAACCCGCTGATCGAGGTCAGCGGCGTGCGCAATTCGTAGCTCATGTTGGCGACAAACGCGGTCTTCACGCGGTCCGCCGCCTCCAGCGCCTCGTTGCGGTCGCGCAGCGCCTGCTCGATCCGGCGGCTGTCCGAAATGTCAAGCATCGTCACCAGCGCATTGCCGTCGGGCAGCGGCACCGCCGCGAACTCGAAATGTCGCCCATCCGCCAGCGCGACGCGCCCGCCGCGCTGCTTGCGCTCGGCGGTGGCGTAGCGGACCAGCTCGGGCACCAGGGCTGAGCGCGCCTGATTGGCGAGCTGCGGCGCCAGCCGCTCGGCGATCGCGTCGACGCGCGGGTGCCCGGCCAGGAACTCCTCTTCAAAGTTCCACAATGCGCGAAAGCGGTTGTTCCACAATTGCAGCCGCCCGTCGGCGGCGAACACGCCCAGCGCCTCGAACAGATTGTCGAACGTCGCGGTGCGCACCCGCAGCAGTGTGTCGCGCGCGCTGGCGAGCTGCACCTGCTCGGTGCGATCCTCGAAGATCAGCAGCAGCCCGCCGTCGGGCAATGGCTGCGCCACGACGCGCAGGTGCGTGCCGCCGGGCAGGTGCCAATTCTCCTCCGCCGCGCCGTCCGCGTTCAGGAACCAGCCGCGCCGCTCCGCCTTCCAGCTAGGAAAGTCGCGCACCTCGGGCACGCGCCCGGCCTCGCGCATCCGCTCCAGCACGCGGTCGAACTCAGGCCGGTCGGACAGCCACTCGCGCCGCATCGCGAACATGCGCCGGAACGGCTGGTTGCAGAAGATGAGGCTCCGGTCGCGCCCGAACTGCACCACGCCTGCCGATAGCCGGTCGAGCATCGCGCGCTGCGCCTCGGCGAAGCGCTTCTCGCGCGCGTGCGCCTGTTCCAGCTCCTCGATGTCGATCGCGAACCCCGCAATCCCGCCAACCGGCAGCGGCACGTCGTACAATTGCAGCGCGCGCCGTGCCCCGCCGATCGTTGCGGGCAGCACGCGCTGCTGGACGCGCCCGCTCTCTTTCGCCGCGACCGCGCCGCCGCGCGGGCCGCCCTGCCCCGATCCCTCGACCAGCTCGATCCCGCGCGCGATCACCGCGGCGGCGTCGCTCGCCTCGACCGCGCCGACGTAGGCGGAATTGACCATCGCGAGCCGCAGGTCGGCGTCGCGGTACCACATCGGCAGCGGCGCCGCCTCGATCAGCCCGCTCAGCGCGGCGAAGGCCTCGTTCAGCTCCGCGGCCTCCGTGCGCATCCGCGCGACCTGCTCCTCGTTCGCGGTCGCGTCGGCGAACCACAGCACCACCGCGTCGCCCTGCCGCTCGCCGGTGACGCGCAGCGCGCGCGCGCCGTCGCTGGTGCGCACGACCCGCGCGAACGGGCGCGCCGCGCGCAGCGCGGCGTCGACGTCGCGCTTCAACCCCGCGCCGTCGTCCGCGGGCAGTCCCCAATTGGCGGCATGCGCCTCGGCGATGCTGCGCGGCGCACTCGCCCAGCCGAGCCACGCCGCCACGCGCGACGCCACCTCGAACCGGCCATCCGAGTGCACGACAATCCGCTGCATCGGCGCCCAGTCCAGCAACGCCTGCATCGCCTCGTTCGCCCGCACCGCGTCGGTCGCGGCGCGGCGCATCCGCAATCCCGCCGCCAGCAGGTACGCGCCGCCACCGACCAGCAGCGCGAGCACGATCCCCACGCCCACGGCGGCGAGCGGTTCGACGACGATCATCGAACGGGGCTGAAGACGAGTGTCATGCCGGCCGATCTATCCACGTTGCCCGACACCAGCAAGGAAGCCGCGCGCTGCGCCGATGTTGCACGATTGTCACGATTGGAAGAATTTACCGGCAGCCTTGTTGCCGTAGCTTTCGCAACGATCCTGTTCGCGCATACACGGGGCGCATCAGCATCGGACAGTGACGCTGTCCGGTTCGGGATGAACGAGAGGATTTCATGACATTGACTTCGCGCCAGCGCCTGCTGGCAACCACGCTTCTCGCGGGCACGGCGATGCTCGCTACGCCGGCGTTCGCGCAGGATGCGGCAAATCCCGCGCGCGCCGCGCAGACCGGCACTCCCGCCGACGCCGCCAGCACCGCGCCAGATGCCGCGCAGACTCAGGGCGGTGTGAATACCGATGATCCGACCGCAGTCAGCGCCACCGATCCCGCCGCGCAGGCGAACGGTGCCGCCGGCCAGGGTGACGAGCCCGCGGGTGACATCGTCGTCACCGGCTCGCGCATCGCTTCGCCCTCGGCGACCGCCGCCTCGCCGCTCCAAGTCATCGGCGCCGCGCAGATTCAGCAGTCGGGCGTCATCAACGTGCAGGACGTGCTGCTGCAGAACCCGACCTTCGGCACGCCGGGCGTCAGCCGCACCAACTCCAGCTTCGCCACGCAGGGTGCCGGCATCGCGACCGTCAACCTGCGCAACCTGGGCGAGGACCGCACGCTGGTGCTCGTCAACGGTCGTCGCTTCGTGTCGGGCCTGCCCGGCAGCCAGGCGGTCGATCTGAACGTCATCCCGACGCAGTTCCTCGAGCGTGTCGACGTGCTGACCGGCGGCGCCTCGGCCGTGTACGGCTCGGACGCGGTCGCGGGCGTCGTCAACCTCGTCTACAAGACCAAGTTCGACGGCGTGCAGCTCGACGCGCAGACCGGTATCTCCGAGTACGGAGACGGCTTCGACCGCCAGGTCAACCTGCTCGCGGGCAAGAACTTCGCCGACGGTCGCGGCAACATCATGGTGTTCGGCGGCTATTCGAAGCAGGGCACCGTGCTCAAGCGCGATCGCTCGACCGAGGCGGGATCGAGCGCCATCGACCGCACCAGCCTCGCTAACCTGACCGGCCGCGACGAGGATCTGTTTACCCCCGTCGAGCTGCTCTCAGGCTACACACCAGGTGGCCGCTTCTTCGCAGGCGATCGCACCTTTAGCTATGGCACCGACAATGTCCTGCGCGACTGCTCGGATGTCAGCTGCGGCGGCTTCAATCGTTCAGACTCGCGCTATTTGGCCGTGCCGGTCGAGCGTTACGTCGCAGCGCTGCGCGGCAACTTCGAAGTTTCCACGGCGCTAAACTTCTTTGTCGAGGGCAATTACGCGAAAACCAAGGCACGATCGATTATCGAAGCCTTTCCGCTCTCGTCTGACCTTGTGAACTTGTCCAATGGTGGTTACGTCAACGTCGAAAATCAGTTCGGCCGTAACCCTTACGTGCCGGACGCAATCTTCAATGCCGCGGTCGACAACGACGCCGATGGTTTCCGCGATATTCTGTTCGACCGTCGTCTCGCCGATTTCGGCCCACGTACGTTCCGTTCCGACCGCGACCTATTCCGCATCGCGGGCGGCGCCAACGGCAAGTTCGGTGCCGAGCAGCAGTTCAACTACGAAATTTACGGTATCTACGGCGAGACCAAGGACGATCAGATCGGTAGCGGTCAGTTCGACAGCCGCCGCTTCATCCAAGCGCTGAACTCCTATCGCAACCCGGCGACCGGCGCGATCGAGTGCGTCGATGCCGCGGCGCGCGCCGACGGCTGCGTTCCGGCCAATTTGTTCGGCATCAACAGCCTTGCACCCGCTGCCGGTTACATCCAAGCGCCGACGACGCTCAATTCCAAGGTTACGCAGACGGTCGCTGGCGCGAACGTGTCGGGCAAGCTGTTCTCGCTGTTCGGCGCCGACCCGATCGGCTTCAGCGTCGGCGGCGAATACCGCCGCGAGACGAGCCGCAACGAGTTCGATCTGCTGACGCAGCAGGGGCTGAACGGCAACAACGCACTTCCCTCAACGCGCGGCAGCTTCGACCTGTTCGAAGGCTTCGGTGAGACGATCGTGCCGTTGCTTCAGGATCGGCCGTTCTTCCACTCACTGTCGGTGCGCGGTGCGGTTCGCGTATCGGATTATTCGACCATCGGCACCACCGTTAGCTACAATTACGGCGGTGAGTGGGCTCCGATCCAGGATGTCCGCTTCCGCGTCATGCAGGCGCGCTCGGTGCGTGCACCCAACATCAACGAACTGTTCCAGCCCGCGCAGCAGGACTTCCCCTCGGGTCTGCAGGACCCTTGCCTCGGCGTTACCGCCGCGACCGGCGGCACGCTCGGCACGCAGTGCCGCGCGGCACCCGGCGTCCTCGCCAACATCGCGGCGAACGGCGGCGCGTTCGCGGTCAGCCAAGCCGATCTTCAGGGCATCACCAGCTTCGGTGGCGGCAACCCGCTGTTGCAGGAAGAAAAGGGCGACTCGTTCACCGCCGGCGTGGTCATCAACCCGCGCTCGATTGCGGGTCTGCGCAACCTCGTCGTGACGGTCGATTACTACAAAATCCGCATCAAGGATGCGATCGTCAGCACGCCGCTGCAGTTCACGCTCAACCAGTGCTACAACGGTGGTCTGCAGCAGTTCTGCGACCAGATCGTCCGTCGTGCAGGGGCGATCGGACCGAACAGCGCCGGTTCGCTGGATGAGGTGAACACGTCGCCGATCAACAGCGGCGGCGTGAAGACCTCGGGTCTCGACGTGGTGGTCGACTGGCGCAGCAACCTCGCCAACATCGGCTTGGCGGGTAACCTGAACCTGAAGGGCTCGTACACTCACCTGATCAGTGGCTACACCATTCCGCAGCCCGGCGCCGACCGCGATTATTTCGCGGGTGAGCTCGGCGCGTCGCGCGACCGCTTCACCATCCAGTCTGGCTACGACCTGGAGGGCGTTGGCCTGACCGTCACCGGCACCTGGCTCGGCCAGGCGAGCCTCGACGATCAGTTTACCGGTGCGCGTCCAGGCAGCAACGTCGCCTACCGCGTGCGGCCGCAATTCTACCTCGACTCGCAGCTGCGCTTCCGCGCGGCGGAGAACTTCGAGTTCTACGTCGGCGGCTTCAACCTGCTGAACAACAAGCCGCCGTTCGTCGCCGATATCGGTGCGGACGCGGGTCAGGACACGTACACCAGCGCCTACGATCCGCTGGGCCGCCGCTACTACGCGGGCGTGCGCCTCAACTTCTAAGGTCTACCGTCAACTGACCTACGGGCGTCGCGAGGATCATCCTCGCGGCGCCCTTTCTTTATGCCCCGACACGACGCGCAACAAAAAAAGGCGGAGCCGAAGCCCCGCCCTCCTCGGTCGGCAACCTACCGGTCGGCGATCAGTAGCGATAGTGATCCGGCTTGAACGGGCCTTCCACCGGCACGCCGATGTAGCCGGCCTGCTTCGGCGTCAGCTGCGACAGCTTCACGCCCAGCTTCTCCAGGTGCAGCGCCGCGACCTTCTCGTCGAGGTGCTTGGGCAAAACGTAGACCTGGTTCTGGTAGTTCTCACCCTTGGTCCACAGCTCGATCTGCGCGAGCGTCTGGTTGGTGAAGCTCGCCGACATCACGAACGACGGGTGGCCGGTCGCGCAGCCCAGGTTCACCAGCCGGCCCTTGGCCAGGATGATGATCTGCTTGCCATCCGGGAACTTGACCAAGTCGGTGCCCGATTTGACCTCGGTCCACTCGTAATTGTCGAGTGCCGCGATCTGGATCTCGCTGTCGAAGTGACCGATGTTGCACACGATCGACATGGGCTTCATTGCCTTCATGTGATCGGCGGTGATGACGTCGGCGTTGCCGGTCGCGGTGCAGAAGATGTCGGCGCGCTTGACCGCCTCGTCCATCGTCACGACCTCGAACCCTTCCATCGCCGCCTGGAGCGCGCAGATCGGATCGATCTCGGTCACCATCACGCGCGCGCCGCCGTTGCGCAGGCTCTGCGCCGAGCCCTTGCCGACGTCGCCGAAGCCCGCGACGCACGCCACCTTGCCCGCCAGCATCACGTCGGTCGCGCGACGGATCGCGTCGACCAGCGACTCCTTGCAGCCGTAAAGATTGTCGAACTTCGACTTGGTGACCGAGTCGTTGACGTTGATCGCGGGGAACGGCAGCTCGCCCTTCTTCGCGATCTCGTACAGGCGGTGGACGCCCGTCGTCGTCTCTTCCGACACACCCTTCAGGTTCTTGACCGTCTCGGTCAGGTAACCCGGCTTCTTGGCGATGAACGCCTTCAGCGCGCGCTGGAACTCGACTTCCTCGGCGTTCTCGGGCTCGCCGAAGCTCTCGCCGCGCTCCAGCTTCGCGCCCCACAGCGCGAACATCGTCGCGTCGCCGCCGTCGTCGAGGATGATGTTGGCGGTCTGACCCTGACCTTCATCCCAGTCGAAGATGTTGCCGACGTAATCCCAGTAATCGGCCAGGCTCTCGCCCTTGATCGCGAACACGGGGATGCCCGCCGCCGCGATCGCAGCCGCCGCGTGGTCCTGCGTCGAGAAGATGTTGCACGTCGCCCAGCGCACGTCGGCGCCGAGCGCGGTCAGCGTCTCGATCAGCACCGCGGTCTGGATCGTCATGTGGAGCGAACCGGTGATCCGCGCGCCCTTGAGCGGCTGCGACGCGCCAAACTCCTCGCGCAGCGCCATCAGGCCCGGCATCTCGGTTTCCGCGATCTCGATCTCCTTGCGACCGAAATCGGCGAGGCCGATGTCTGCGATGACGTAGTCGTTGTTGTCCAAAACGGGGGCGGTCGCCACGGCGTTTCTCCAATCGTGTGAGGCCGCCCAAGGTGAACACGCACCGGACGACATGCGCGGCCATGTAGCGGCGCGAGGCCCCTGGGGCAAATATAAAGATATCTTTATATCTGGAACGGGGTGAGCCAGCCTCCGGCCAGGCTCACCCCGTTCGACCGGCCGGCGGCGCCCAAGCGCCGACCGACGACGCGGGATTAACTCCCGTGTCGGCAGCCTCCACAGAGCCGCATCCTTCTTTATGTAGTGCTAAGCCCGCCCCGCCTCGAACCCCAGCAATCGCGGATCGACCCCCGCCACCCGGAACCCGCGCCGCCAGCGCTCGTCCGCCGCCGTCTCGAACAGCATCGCGTCGTCGTCCGCGACGTTCAACCAGCCGTGGCGCGTCAACTCCTCGTCGAGCTGCCCCGCGCTCCAGCCGGCGTAGCCGAGCGCCACGATCCAGCGCGACGGCCCCGTGCCGCCCGCAATCGCGCGCAGCACGTCGAGCGTGCTCGACAGCGACCATCGCCCCGCGACCGACAACGTGTCCTGCCCGCCCCAGTCGGTGGAATGGAGCACGAATCCGCGCCTGGCCTCGACCGGGCCGCCGAAATGCACCGGCGCGTCGGGCGCGACGCCGGGCGCGATCTCCAGCTGCTCCAGCACGTCGTGCAGCCCGAGCCCGTTGATCGTCGCCCCCACGCTGATGCCCAGCGCGCCGCCCTCGTCGTGGCTGCACATCGCGATCACCGAATGCTCGAACCGCGGGTCGCCGATCCCCGGCATGGCGAGCAGGAACTGCCCGGTAAGGTAGCGCGTCTCTTCCATGCCGCGCAGTCTAGGCGCGACTGTCCGCGCCCGCCAAGGCTTGTGTTACGCCCTCGCGCTTGCGACATCGCGGCGACCTTCAAGGAGTGACGAGAAGATGACGATCAGCGTCGGCGAGCAACTGCCGCAGGTGAAGCTCACCAAGATGACCGCCGATGGCCCCGAGCCGGTCGACACCGGCGATTACTTCAAGGGCCGCCGCGTCGCGCTGTTCGCGGTGCCGGGCGCCTTTACCCCGACCTGCTCGGCCAAGCACCTGCCCGGCTTCGTCGACAAGGATGCCGAACTGAAGGCGAAGGGCATCGACGAGATCGTCTGCACCTCCGTCAACGATCCCTTCGTGTTGGGCGCGTGGAGCAAGTCGGCCAACGCCGGGGGCGTGACGATGCTGGCCGACGGTAACGGCGACTTCGCCGAGGCGCTGGGCCTGACGATGGACGGCAGCAAGTTCGGCATGGGCACGCGCAGCCAGCGCTACTCGATGGTCGTCAACGACGGCACCGTCGAGCAGCTGAACGTCGAGGGGCCGGGCGAGTTCAGCGTCAGCTCCGCCGACCACATGCTCGGCCAGCTCTGATCGAGCTACCCTGACTGACCCACGGGCGGCGTCGCTGCGCCGCCCGCTTTCTCCCGCGCGCGGACTTGAAAGCGCAACACGCCGGGCATAATCGCCCGTGATGACTGCTGCCGACATCGTCCGCGAACTGGATCGCCTCTACACCGCCTCCGTCGACCGGCTGAAGACCGCGGTCGCCGCCTATATCGCGCACCGGACCGAGCCCGACCCGGCGTGGCGCAAGGACGGCTCGTTCGCCTATCCCGAGATCCGCATCCGTTTTAACGGCGCGCCCTCGCGCAGCGCGCCGCCGCGCTCGTTCGGCCGCCTCGTGACGCCGGGCGAGTACCGCATCAGCGTCACCAAGCCCGACCTGTTCCACGACTATCTCGTCGAACAGCTCACCTTCCTGATCGAGGATTACGAGGTCGAGGTCGACGCGGTCCCCGGTCGCCAGGAGATCCCCTTCCCCTACGTGCTCGACGCCGGCAGCGCCTTGAGCCTCGATCAGGTGTCGGCGGCCGAGCTCGCGCGCTGGTTCCCGACCACCGAGCTCGCCTACATCGGCGACGAGATCGCCGACGGTCTCTGGGCCTCGTTCGACGGCACGCGCCCGCTCGCGCTATTCGACGGGCTGCGCACCGATTTCAGCCTCGCGCGGCTGCGCCACTACACCGGCACCCCGCCCGAGCACGTGCAGCGCTACGTGCTGTTCACCAATTACCACCGCTACGTCGACGAGTTCGTCCGCTGGGCAGCGGCGCAGGTCGGCGGCGATTCGCGCTTCACCGCGCTGTCGGGTCCGGGCGGCGTGGTGTTCCGCGCGGGCGACGATCCCGCGATGCTCGACGACAGCGCGTGGCGGCGGTTGCAGATGCCGGCCTATCACCTGATGGCCGACAACCGCACCGGCATCACGCTCGTCAACATCGGTGTCGGCCCGTCGAACGCCAAGACGATCTGCGACCACCTAGCTGTCATGCGGCCGGAGGCGTGGCTGATGATCGGCCACTGCGGCGGGCTGCGTCCCAGCCAGCGGATTGGCGACTACGTCCTCGCGCACGCTTACCTGCGCGACGACCACGTCCTCGACGACATGCTCCCGCCCGAGATCCCCGTTCCCGCCATCGCCGAGGTGCAGCAGGCGCTCGCCCGCGCCGCCGAGACGATCTCGGGCCAGTCGGGCGAGGAACTGAAGCGGCGTCTGCGCACCGGCACGATCGTCACCACCGACGACCGCAACTGGGAACTGCGCTACGCCCGCTCGGCGCTGCGCTTCTCGCTCAGCCGCGCGGTCGCGATCGACATGGAATCGGCGACGATCGCGGCGCAGGGCTACCGCTTCCGCGTTCCCTACGGCACCTTGCTGTGCGTGTCGGACAAGCCGCTCCACGGCGAGCTCAAGCTGCCTGGCCAGGCCAACCGCTTCTACGAGCGCGCGATCAGCGAGCACATGCGGATCGGCATCGAGACGTGCGAGGAACTGCGCCGCGAAGGCGACCGCCTCCACAGCCGCAAGCTGCGCGCCTTCAACGAGCCGCCGTTCCGCTGACGCGACCGTTCCTGAGCGTGGTCCGCTGATGTGGGTTAGCGAGCCGCTCAGGAAACCATCTCGCCGCCGTGCGTTACGGGAGCGTATCATTTCCGCTGGGAGCTGACGATGGCCGACGAGAGCGACACCCCGACCCCGCCGCAGGGCGCTCCCGCCACGCCGCGCCGCCGCGCCGCCCGCAAGCCCGCGGCGCCGAAGCCCGCCGCGACCAAGGCGCCGTCCAAGAGCGCCGACGCGAAGGACGACGCAGGCACCAAACCTGCCAAGGCGCCGCCCAAGCCACGCTCGTCCAAGCGCACGACGCCCAAGGCCGCTGCCAAGCCGCGCCAGACCCCGGCCAAGCGCGCGGGCACCGCGGCCAGCCAGACTGCCGGCGACGTGAGCGAGGCCGTCTCGGTCGCCGAGGAGCGCGCCGCCAAGATCGCGAAGACCGCCGCGCGCCGCACGCGCACGAGCGCGAAGAAGGCCGGCGCGTCGGCGAGCAAGGCCGCGGGCAAGTTCGGCGGCAAGCTGAGCGGTGCCGCAATCGCGGGCGGTGTCGCCGCGATCGGCGCCGTCGCCACCGCGGCGCTGCTGTCGCTGCGCAGTTCCTCCCGCGCGAACGCCACCTATCAGCCCGCCCTGCTGCCGGGCGGCGCGAAGGAACCGCAACCCGCCACGCCCGCCGCCACCACGCCGAAGGTCAGCGCGCACCAGCCCGACGGCACCGACTCGTCCAAGTCGTTCGAGGCCGGCATCGCCGACGAGAACACCATCCCCGACGCCTGACGGGAGGACGGCGAGTCGCCGGTGCTCTGATGCTGAGGCAAAGAAGCGGGATCCCGGATCAAATCCGGGACGACGAGAAGCTAGGTCGATAACTGGATCAGCTGTTCATCGCGTCAGCAACTAGCCCCACACGTCGCCCCGGACTTGATCCGGGGCCCCGCTGCCTTCTTCACGACCGGCAGGGCCAACCACCCCCAAGCTCACCGCGCCAGGAACGCCGCGATCGCCTCCCCCAGTTCCGGCTTGGTCACCGCACTCATGTGGTTGCCCGGCACCTCCGCATGTTCCCCCGCCGGCAGCGCCACGGCGAGTTCCGCCGCCGACCCGTTGTCGTCATCCTCGTCGCCCGCCACCACCAGCACCGGCTGCTCGATCGTGGGCAATGCGGCGTGCGGCGTGTCGACGAACGTGTCGAGCACGCGCAGCAGCGCTTCCGGATCGCCCTTGGTCGTCTTGAGGAACGCCTCGGTCAGCCACTCGCGGCTGCCGCGCTCGAACGTGCCCAGGTTGGTCAGCACGTTGCGGAAATACCCGCCCCGTCCCGCGGTCGCGACGATCCCCGCCAGTCCCATCCCCGACAGCACCACGCGCCGCGGCATCGCCCCGTTCGCCAGCATCCTGACGGTCGTGCGCGCCCCCAGCGAGTAGCCGCCCAGGTCATAGTCGGTCAGCCCAAGTTGCGCGATCAGCGCCAGCCCGTCGCGCATCAGCGCGTCCGCCGGGTAGCTGGCCGCGTCGTGCGGCTTGGCGCTGTCGCCGTGCCCGCGCAGGTCGGGCATGATCACGCGAAACCCCTTGTCCGCCACCGCCGCCGCGTGCCCATAGCGCAGCCAATTGGTCTTCGCGTCGGAGAAGTAACCGTGGATCAGCACCACGGGTCGCCCCTCGCCCAGTTCGCGCCACGCGATCCGCTGGCCGTCGAAACTCTCGAAGAAGCGCGGCTCCACCTCGTTACGCGTCACGCACCTTCTCCCATTTGTCCACCAGCGGCTGATATTCGTCGCTGCGCAGATGTGGCAAGTCGGTGGTGTCGAGCCACGCCGCATGGTGGCTCTCCCAGCCGAAATGCGCGGTCGGGCGCAAGCGCGACGGATCGTCGAAACTGCCGACCGTCAGATCGAGCTTGGTTGATCCATCAAGATACCTGAAGGTCAACGGCGTACCGCACGCCGCGCAGAAACCCCGCTCCGCGATCGGCGAGGAGGCGTGATAGTCGGGCTCGCGCGTCCACGTCACCGCGTCACGCGCCACCTGCTTCAACGCCGCCGCCACGCCGCCGGTCGCGCGCTGGCACATGCGACAGTGGCACAGATACGCCGTGTCGTCGTCGACCTGCACCGAATAGCGCACGCGCCCGCACTGGCACCCACCGGTCATCCGCTCGCTCATCGCCCGCTCGTACCCCGCGCGGATCGCAGCGTCGAGCCGATGTAAGAAGTGCTTGCCTCCGCGCCATTGACGCGCCCGCCCGCTTGCCCGAACCAGATGCCCGCATGATCGAGAAGCTCAAGACCGTCGCCTGGTTCGCGCGCCGCCCGCGCTTCTGGCCGCACATGGCCGCACTCACCGCGCAGCGGCTCGGCGGCGCGACACGGCACGAGGCGCTCAAGGATGCCGCGGCCGCCTGGGCGGCCGAGCGCGCGGTCGATATCGGGCGCGCGCTCGCCGCGATCGGCGTCGCGGAGCGCGAGCAGCAATTGCTCGACCCCGCGCTGATCGACGCGGGCGAGCGCCGCGCGCTGCGCTCGGGCGTCCGCATGGGCGGTCCCGGCGACCTCGACCTGATCCATCGCTCCGTTCGCGCAACGGAAGCGCGCCGCGTGATCGAAACCGGCGTCGCCTACGGCTGGAGCAGCCTCGCCGCGCTCGCCGCGCTGCGCGACACCGACGGGCGGCTGGTCAGCGTCGACATGCCCTACCCGAAAATGGGGAACGAGGCGTTCGTCGGCATCGTCGTGCCGCCCGAGTGGCGCGACCGGTGGACGCTGATCCGCGAGCCCGACCGCCACGGCATCCGCCGCGCCGTCGCCGCGTTCGACGGCGCGGTCGACCTCGTCCACTACGACAGCGACAAGACCTACGCCGGCCGCATGTACGGCTACCCGCTGCTGTGGCGCGCGCTGGTGCCCGGCGGCGTGTTCATCTCCGACGACATCCAGGACAATTTCGGCTTCCGCGACTTCGCCGCCCGGCTCGGGCTGACGCCGGCGGTGGTGGAGAGCGGCGGCAAGTACGTCGGCCTGCTCCGCAAGCCGTGAACCGCGCCGCATCACCGCGCCTCCATCCTCCGTCACCCCGGACTTGATCCGGGGTCCCGCTTCTTCTCGCAACCGCCGGAGTCAACGAGACTGCGGATTGAGTCCGAAGTGACGCCAACCATCGCCCACTCACCGCGCGTACACGCTCGTCGTCACGGCGGCCACCCGCCACACCCCATCGGTCCGCCGCTGCCACACATTGAAGCCGATGTCGGCGTGATGCACCTCGATCATCGCGCGCTCATCCTTCACCAGCGGACCGCGCAGGTCGAAGCACGCGGCGCTCGTCCCCACGCGCACGCCGCCGATCGCGTCGCCCTTGATCCCGCCGCCACCGCGAAATGTCCCGGCGGCGTAGAGATCGCCATAGCCCGGCGGCGCGGGCGGATCGACGCGGCGCGACGCGCTCGCCTCCTGCCACGGCGCGATGACGCGGTCGACGCACAGCGGCCGCCCCTGCGCGGTGCGCGCGACCTCCTCCATCGCCACGCCCGCGATTTCCGCGATCTCGTTGCGCGGGTTCGGGCGGCAAGCGACCAGCGTCGCCAGCGCGATCGCCGCCGCCGCGCGCCGCACGCGCCTCAGTCCGCCTTCTTCAGGTGTCGCCGCCCCAGCAGCTCGGCGATCTGCACCGCGTTCAGCGCCGCGCCCTTGCGTAGGTTGTCGCTGACGCACCACAGCGACAGGCCGTTCTCGACCGTCGGGTCCTCGCGCACGCGGCTGACATAGGTCGCGTCGTCGCCCGCCGCCTCGATCGGCGTGACGTATCCCTCGTCCTCGCGCTTGTCGATCAGCATGATGCCCGGCGCCTCGCGCAGGATGCGCTGCGCCTCCTCGGCCGAAATCTCATTCTCGAACTCGACGTTCAGCGCTTCGGAATGGCCGACGAACACGGGCACGCGCACGCAGGTGGCGACGACCTTGATCTTGGTTCCCAGGATCTTCTTGGTCTCGACCACCATCTTCCACTCTTCCTTGGTTGACCCGTCGTCTAGGAAGCTGTCGATGTGCGGAATGACGTTGAACGCGATCTGCTTGGTGAACTTCTTCGGTTCGGCCGGATCGCCGACGAAGATGTTGCGGCTCTGCTCAAACAGCTCGTCCATCCCGACCTTGCCCGCGCCCGACACCGACTGATAGGTCGCGACCACCACGCGCTTGATTGTCGCCGCGTCGTGCAGCGGCTTCAGCGCCACCACCATCTGCGCGGTGGAGCAATTCGGGTTGGCGATGATGTTGCGCGCGCGGTACCCGTCAATCGCGTCGGCGTTCACCTCCGGCACGATCAGCGGCACGTCCGGGTCCATGCGGTAGAGCGACGAATTGTCGATCACGGTGCACCCCGCCGCGGCGAACTTGGGCGCGTACACCTTGGTCGCGTCGCTACCGATCGCGAACAGCGCCATGTCCCAGCCGGCGGGGTCGAAATGCTCGATGTTCTGCACCTTGAGCATGCGGCCCGTGTCGCCGTACTCGATCTGATCGCCCTGGCTGCGCGACGACGCCAGCACCGCGATCTCGTCGGCGGGAAACTGCCGCTCGGCCAGGATGTTGACCATCTCGCGCCCGACATTCCCGGTCGCGCCCGCGACCACCACCCGGTAACCCATCAACCCAGCCCCTTAGCAATATGCCGCCGCCTTAGCCGCCGCGTGCTTCCCGCGCCAACCAAGCTTTACTTGGTCGCACCCTTCTCCCCGCAGGCCTGTTCTTCACCTCGCGGTCGAGGAAGTTCAGGATCGTCGTCCACAGATGCTCGCTGACGCCCGGCCCACCGACGCGGTGCGTCTGGCCCGGGTACATCATCATCTCGAACGGCGTCGCAGTCTTCTGCAACTCGGCCGCCAGCTTGGTCGAATTGTCGAGGAACACGTTGTCGTCCGCCATGCCGTGGATCAGCAGCAACGGATCGCTGATCTTCGCCGCGTCCGTCACCGCGCCCGACGCGGCATAGGCCTCGGGCACCTGCCGCGGGTCACCCATGTAGCGCTCGGTGTAGTGCGTGTCGTACAGCCGCCAATCGGTCACCGGCGCCCCAGCCACCGCGGCGGCGTACACGCCCGGCGTCTTCTCCAGCATCTTGACCGACATGTACCCACCATACGACCAGCCGTAGGTCGCGATCCTGTCGGGCGCGACGAACGGCAGCGTCTTCAGGTAATCGGCGCCGGCCTTCTGGTCCGCGACCTCGACCGTGCCCATCGCGTGGTAGATCGTGTCCTCGAACGCCTTGCCGCGGTTGATCGACCCGCGGTTGTCGAGCTGGAAGAAGATCCAACCCTGGCTCACCAGATATTGCGCCAGCGCGCCGTTCCAGTTGCGCATCACCGTCTGGCTGTGCGGCCCGCCGTAATGCTGGAAGAACACCGGGTAGCGACGCCCCTTCTCCAGCTTGGGCGTGATCATCTGCCAGTGGAGCGGCGTGCCGTCCGCCGCCTTGATGATGCCGAACTCGGTCGGGCGATGCGCCGCCATGAACGGCGCGTAGGGGTGGTCGCCCGCGACGCGGTTCTCGTTGATCCACGCCACGCGCTTGCCGCTCGCGTCCGCCAGATAGGTCTGCGCCGGCTGCTGCGGGTTCGAGCGTGTCACGATGAAGCGCGTGCCCGACCCATCGGCGGTGGCGCTGTTCCACCACCCGCGTTCGGTCAGCCGCGTGATCGCGCGCGACTTCAGGTCGAGCGCGTAGAGCTGCTGCTCCAGCACGTCGTCCTTGTTGCCGAGAAAATAGGCCTTGCCCGCCGCCTCGTCGACCGCGACCAGCCCGGTCACCACCCACGTGCCGCTCGTCAACTGCTGCCAGTTACCGCGACGCCACAGCCACAGATGCCCGAACCCGTCGCGCTCCGACCGCCACAGCACGCTGCCGTCGCCCAGCACGCGGTACGCGTCGGTCAGGTTGATCCAGCTGTTCGCGCCCGACTGCTCGGTGAACATAACGCTCGACTTGCCCGTCGCCGGGTCGACGCGCAGCATGTCGAGGCGCGTCTGCGCGCGGTTCTCGCGCTGGACGAGCAGCGCCGAACCGTCGGGCGTCCAGTCGACCCGCGCCAGGTAGATGTCTGGGTCCGGCCCCATGTCGACCTTTACCTGCCCCGAACCGTCGGGCTTCATCACGTACAGCTCGACGACCGCGTTGGGCGTGCCCGCCGCGGGGTAGCGCTGCTGGTAGATGCTCGTGCCCGACGCCCCGATCGAGGCGCGGGTCGCGACCTGCACCGGCGCCTCGTCGAACCGCTCGACCGCGATGTAGCGCTCGTCGGGCGACCACCAGTAACCCGTGCGGCGGTCCATTTCCTCCTGCGCGACGAACTCCGCCTCGCCCCAGTGGACGGTACCCGCGCCGCTCTTGGTCACCGCGGTCGCCGCCCCGCTGGAGAGCGGCGCGACCTGCAGATTCTGGTCGCGCACAAATGCGATGTAGCGCCCGCGCGGGCTGATCGTCGGGTTGAGCGCGCCTTTCGTCCCCTCCAGCTTGCGCGCTTGCCCGTCGCGCCCGGCCAAGAACAATTCGCCGTCGATCGGCACCAGCAGGCTCTGCCCGTCGGACGACCAGTCATATTGAAGCACGCCCGTCTTGCCGGTCAGCGACCGGTCGCGCTCACGCTGCATCTTGGCGGCCTCCGACAATTCCGCACCGCTGCCGAGCTTGCGGCTGTCGACCAGCATCCGCTCCGCACCCGTCCTGGTGTCGAGCGCCCACAGATCGTAGCGCTGCCGCTCGTCCGCGCGGTTGCGCACAGAAGTCAGCAGCGTGCCATCGGGCGACAGCCGCAGCGACTGCGGCTGCGGACCGGCCAAGTCGGGGCTCGCGAACACGCGCTGGAGCGTCAGCGCGGGCGACGCCGCCGGGCGCGTCGCCGTCGAACCTGCCTGACGATCAGCAGCCACCGCATTTCCTCCTGCCACGCACGCGATCACCATCAGACCGTTCCACCATGCCCGCATGTCATCCTCCGCGCCGCCACCCGGCGGCCTGTGCTACCCGCCGCTTAGCGAGCCTCCCAGCGATAGGCCATGCCGCACGCGCTCCATGAGCACAGATGACCCGCTCCGCTCTCTTCGCATGGAACCACGCCCCGCAACATTGTGTTGCTCGCGTAATGACCACCGACGATTGCATCATCGTCGGCGGCGGCCCCGCCGGGCTCACCGCCGCCATCTATCTCGCGCGCTTCCGCCTCGGCGTGCGCGTGTTCGATTGCGGGTCGAGCCGCGCGTCGTGGGTTCCCTGCACCCGCAACCACGCCGGCTTCCCCGACGGGATCAGCGGCAATGACCTGCTCGCCCGCATGCGCGCGCAGGCCGACCGATATGACGTCGTCCGCCAGGACGCGCGCGTCGAGCGGCTCACCCCCGACGACGACGTCTTCACGGTCGAGACGGCGGACGGGCGCTACGCCGCGCGCACCGTCCTGCTCGCCACCGGCGTCGTCAACCACCGCCCGCGCCACCTGACGCCCGAGGTCCACGACCCCGCGGTCGCGCGCGGGCTGCTGCGCTACTGCCCCGTGTGCGACGGCTACGAGGTGACCGACCGCAAGGTTGGCGTGATCGGCACCGGCGACCACGGCATGCGCGAGGCGCTGTTCCTGCGCAGCTACACACGCGACGTGACGCTGATCGCGCCGGAGGCCGAGCACGCGCTCGATCCCGCCTGCGCCGCCGCGCTCGACGACGCCGGCATCGCGCGCGTAGACGGACCCTGCGGCGGTTACGCGATCGAGGGCGATCGCCTCGCCTTCGACACCGCGCGCGGGCGGATGGCGTTCGACAGCGTCTACCCCGCGCTCGGCTCGCGCATCCGCTCGCGCCTCGCGGTTGAGGCGGGCGCGAAGGCGACCAACGAGGGTTGCCTCGAGGTCGACGATCATCAGCGCACCAGCGTGCCCGGCCTGTTCGCCGCCGGCGACGTAGTGAAGGGGCTCGACCAGATCAGCCACGCGATGGGCGAGGCCGGGGTCGCCGCCACCACCATGCGCAACCTGCTGAGCGAGCAGCGGCCCCTGCGCCGATGACCCGCCCTCCATCGACTCACCCGGGCCCCACCCGCGCGTGCTGACCCCGCGCCCCGCCCGCCCGCGCGAGCCCGTCGCGCTGCGCCGCCGCAGTAACGCGCCCGCCTGGGTGCCGGTCGCGTGGCGGCTGCTGCTCGCGTTCGCGCTGATCGGCATCGCGCTCGCGGTCCACTGGTTCGACCGCGCGGGGCTGCGCGACAACATCGACGGCGCGATCAGCTTCGTCGACGTGCTCTATTTCACCATGATCACCGTCACCACGGTCGGCTACGGCGACATCACGCCGGTGACGCCGCAGGCGCGCTTGTTCGACACCTTCGTCGTCACGCCGATCCGCCTGTTCGTGTGGTTGATCTTCCTGGGGACCGCTTATGACTTCCTGCTCCGCCGCGTCTGGGACCGCATGCGCATGCGCCTGATCCAGCAGAATCTACTCGACCACGTCGTCGTCGCCGGCCACGGCGATGCCGGACAGGAGGCGGTGCGCGAACTGATCCGCCGCGGCACCCCGGTCGAACAGATCGTGGTCGTCGACCAGCAGGCCGCCGCGCTCGCGCCGGCGGAGGAGGTCGGCGCCGCGGTGATGGAGGCGGATGCCACCCACAACGCCACGCTCGAGGCGGCGCGGCTCGACCAGGCGCGCGCGATGGTCGTCGCCGCGGGGCGCGACGACACGTCGATCCTGATCGTGCTGACCGCGCGCCGCATCGCCCCCGAGGTGCCGATCAGCGTCGTGATCCGCGCCGGCGAGAACGAATCGCTCGCGCAGCAGGCGGGCGCCAACACCGTGATCAACCCCGCGAGCTTCGCCGGGCTGCTGCTCGCCAGCTCGACGCAGGGTCGCCACGTCGCCGATTGCCTCGCCGACCTCGCCAACATCCACGGACAGGTCGCCTTGTGCGAGCGCGCAGTCGCCGCGGACGAGATCGGCCGCGCGCTCGACACGATCACCACCGGCAAGGCGCTGCGCCTCTACCGCGACCACCAGGCCTATGGTTTTTGGGACAAGGAGGCGCAGCACCTGCGCGCCGGCGACCGCATCGTCGAGGTCGTCCACCCGACACGCGGCCGATAGTCTATTTGGATAGTTCAAGCGCGAAGGCCGAAGACCGCCCGCCTCACTCCACGTACGCGGCGTCGATCACCATGCGTGCGCGATCCCACTCCGGCACCGCGCTGATCGGCACCATGAAGCGCTTGCCCGGCCGACCGTCGTCGGACGGCCGCTCGACCTCGATCACGTCGCCCGCGCCGAAATTCTCGACCGCGACGACACGGCCGAGCGCCTGCCCGTCGCTCGACACCGCCGCCAGTCCGATCAGGTCGGCGTGGTAATATTCACCCTCGCCGAGCGGAGGCAGCGACGCGCGCTCGACTGTCAGCAAGGTACCGCGCATCGCCTCGGCGGCCGTGCGGTCCTTCACTTCGGCGAAGCGCGCGATGTTGCCGCGCAGCGACGACAGCGTCAGCGCACCGTCGTTGAACGAGCGGTGCGCGTCGAGTTGCTCGGCGAAGACCTTGAGCTTCACCTCGCCGCCGACGCCGTGCGCGCCGATCACCGCGGCGAGCACCACCCGGTCGGGTGGCACGGCCGCCGCGGCGGGTGCGCGCGCGGCGCTCACGCCCTCGCCGCTCGGACGCGCGTCACTCGGGCTCGGGGGAGCCTTGATTGCGGCCGGGTGTGGCGTCGCCGCCTTCGGCCGGCTCGGGCGACGAGGTGCCGTGGTTCGGGGCGTCTTCATGGTCGTCGGGCTGCATCTGGGTGTCGGGATCGGTCAAGTCAGGCTCCTCTTGCTGTAGGGCAAGCAAACGCACGACCGCCGATCCGGTGCCGGCCGGTGTATGTCACCGGCCGGCTTGCCCATTTCAGGCCTCGGCCGTCTCGGTCTCGGCTGCCGTCTCGGCCGGGGCATCGGCGGCTTCCTGCGCCGCCTTCAGCTTCTCCGCGCGCTCCTCGGCGCGCTCGGTCGCCTTCTCGCCCGGCTTGCCCTTGTTCGGGTTGTTGCGCGCCGCGCGCTCCTGCACGCCCGCCTTGTCGAGGAAGCGCGCGACGCGGTCGGTCGGCTGCGCGCCGACGCCGATCCAGTGCTTCGCGCGCTCGGCGTCGAGCACCACGCGCTTCTCGTCGTCCTTGCCGAGCAGCGGGTTGTAGTTGCCGATCTTCTCGATGAACTTGCCGTCGCGCGGGCTGCGCGCGTCGGCGACGACGATGCGGTAATAGGGACGCTTCTTGGAGCCGCCACGCGACAAACGAATGCTCAGTGCCATGTTACTCTTCTTCCTTCTTCGATCTGGAACGCCCGCCTGAACGGGCACGTGAACCTTACTTCTTGAACTTGAACCCGCCGCCGGGCAGCCCCGGCAGTCCGCCCGGGCCGCCTCCCGGAAGCCCCTTGGCGCCGGGCAACCCCGGCATGCCCGCCAGACTTCCGCCCGGTCCGCCCGCCTTGGACATCATGTCGCCCAGCTCCGCCCCGCCCAGCGCGTTGCCGAGCCCGCCGAGGCCACCCTTGCCGAGCATCCCGAGCAGACCCTTCATCCCGCCCATCTTCTTGATCTTCTTCATGGCGGTCTGCATTTCCAGGTGCATCTTCAACAGCTTGTTGACCTCCTGCACGTTGGTGCCGGACCCCTTGGCGATGCGGATCTTGCGCTTGGCATTGATCAGCTCGGGCTTGGCGCGCTCCTTGACCGTCATCGACGTGATCATCGCGTCCATCCGCAGCAGGATCTTCTCGTCCACCGCGCCCGATGCCATCGCCTTCTGCGCGCCCTTCATGCCCGGCAGCATGCCCGCCAGCGCACCCAGCCCGCCCATGCGCCGCATCTGCGCCAGCTGCGCGCGCAGGTCGTTCATGTCGAACTGACCCTTGGCGAGCCGCGCGGTCATCCGCTCGGCGTCCTCCTGCTGGATTGCCTCCGCGGCGCGCTCAACCAGGCTGACGACGTCGCCCATGCCCAGGATGCGGCCCGCGACGCGGCTCGGCTGGAACGCTTCCAGCGCGTCCATCTTCTCGCCGACGCCCGCGAACTTGATCGGCTTGCCCGTCACCGCGCGCATCGACAGCGCGGCGCCACCGCGCGCGTCGCCGTCCATCCGCGTCAGCACCACGCCCGTCAGCGGCACCTGCTCGGAGAAGTTCTGCGCGACGTTGACCGCGTCCTGTCCGGTCAGGCTGTCGACCACCAGCAGGATCTCGTCCGGCGTGGCGACCTCGGCCACCGCCTTCATCTCGTCCATCAACGCCTGATCGACGTGCAGCCGACCCGCGGTGTCGAGCATCAGCACGTCGAAGCCCTGCAGCTTCGCCGCCTGCACCGCGCGCCGGGCGATGTCGACCGGCTGCTGTCCCGCCACGATCGGCAGCGTCGCGACCTCGACCTGGGTGCCCAGCGTCGCCAGCTGCTCCTGCGCGTTCGGCCGGTTGACGTCCAGCGACGCCATCAGCACCTTCTTGGTCGCGCGCCCGGTGATCGAACCCTTCGACAGCCGCCGCGCGATCTTCGCGGTGGTGGTCGTCTTGCCCGAACCCTGCAGCCCGACCATCATCACCACCGCGGGCGGCGAGACGTTCAGGTTCAGCTCGGCGGCTTCGGCATCGTCGCCGCCCAGCATCTCGACCAGCGCGTCGTTGACGATCTTGACGACCTGCTGCCCCGGCGTGACCGAGCGGAGCACGTTCTGCCCGATCGCCGCCTCGGTCGCCTTGTCGACGAACTGGCGCGCAACGGGCAGCGCCACGTCGGCCTCGAGCAGCGCGATGCGAACCTCGCGCATCGCCTGACGCACGTCGGCCTCGGTCAGCGCGCCGCGGCCGCGTAGCCGGTCGAACACTCCACCAAGACGATCGCTGAGGCTCTCGAACATCCAAATCCCTTCCGCCGACGCCGTTGCCGAACCGTCGACTAAACCCGCCTACCGCCAAACGCAAAAGCGCCGGCGGGCGAAACCTCGCCGGCCAGCGTGCGCCACGAGGACGCGTTGCTCGAGCGTTCACCAGTGGAACGTGGGCGGTCGCCTACACCAACCCCGCCCGCCGGGCAAGGCCGCTGTCCTACAAGCCACGAAGGTGTCACCCTACCACCCTCGTCATCCCGGGCTCGACCCGGAATCCCGCTAACCTTGCCCTTAACCCTGAAAAGAAACGCAGCACTGCCCTGACAGGACAGACGACGCAACACGCCTTGGCCTCACCTTAGCCTCACCTTCCGATCGGACGACAGGTCGCGTTGGCCTCACCTTCGCCTCACCTTTCGATCCGACGGCAGGTCGTCTTGGCCTGACCTTAGCCTCACCTTCCGCCCCGCTCCGCCCGCTTGACCCCGCGCCCGCGATCCCCGACCAGCCTCGCACCCCAACCGGAACCCTGCTCACGTGCCCTTCCACGCCACCGTCCTGACGCTCTACCCGGACATGTTCCCCGGCCCGCTCGGCCAGTCGATCGCCGGACGCGCGCTGGCGAACGGCCTGTGGTCGCTCGACGCCGTCAACATCCGCGACTCCGCGACCGACCGCCACCGCACCGTCGACGACACCCCTGCGGGCGGTGGCGCCGGCATGGTGCTGCGCGCCGACGTGGTCGCGAGCGCCCTCGACGCGGTGGCAGATGACCGCCCGATCCTCGCCATGACCCCGCGCGGCGCGCCCCTCACCCAAGCCCGCGTTCGCTCCCTCGCCGCCGGCCCCGGCGCGGTGATCCTGTGCGGCCGGTTCGAGGGTTTCGACGAGCGGCTGTTCGACGCGCGCCCGGTCGAGCAGGTGTCGATCGGCGACTACGTCCTCTCGGGCGGCGAGATGGGTGCGCTCGTGCTGCTCGACGCTTGCGTCCGGCTCGTTCCGGGCGTAATGGGCGCGGCTTCCAGCGGGGACGAGGAAAGCTTCGAGAGCGGCCTCCTCGAATATCCGCATTATACCCGACCATATGAATGGGAAGGGCGCACGATCCCCGAAGTGCTGCGATCGGGGGATCATGCGAGGATCGCCGCCTGGCGCAAGCAACGGGCGGAGGTCGATACACGGCTACGGCGGCCGGACCTGTGGGAGCGTCACTCCGGCGCTCGGGTCCAGCCGCCCTCTGGCGCGCGGCACGAAGACGAAGGTTGAACGATATGAACCTGATCCAGACGCTCGAAGCCGAGCAGATCGCCAAGCTCGTCGCCAAGCGCGAGATCCCCGAATTCCGCGCCGGCGACTCGCTGCGCGTCGGCGTCCGCGTGGTCGAGGGTGAGCGTACCCGCGTCCAGAATTACGAGGGCGTGTGCATCGCGCGCTCGAACAAGGGCATGGGCTCCAGCTTCACCGTCCGCAAGATCTCGTTCGGCGAGGGTGTGGAGCGCGTGTTCCCGCTCTACTCGCCCAACATCGACTCGATCACGGTCGTCCGCCGCGGCGCGGTGCGTCGTGCGAAGCTCTACTACCTGCGCGGCCGCACGGGTAAGTCGGCGCGTATCGCCGAGCGTCGCGACCCGCGCCGCGACGCGGTCGCCGCCGAGTAACCGGCACCGCCCGGCTGAGGCATCGCGAAGGGCGCGGGTGGTTCGCCAGCCGCGCCCTTTTCACGTCCGGCATCTCGCCGCCGTGGACTTGACCCGCCCCCGACCCTAGATCGCCCCCCATGTCAGCTTCCCCCCAGGCGATCGTCACGCTGGGCTGCCGCCTCAACATCGCCGAGAGCGAGGCGCTTCGCCAGCTCGTCACCGCCAGCCACGGCGGCCGCGACGTGGCCGTGGTGAACAGCTGCGGCGTCACCAACCAGGCGGTAAAGGACACCCGCGCCGCGATCCGCCGCCTGCGACGCGACCGTCCCGGCGCCGAGCTGGTCGTCACCGGCTGCGCCTCCGACATGGACCGCGCCGCCTTCGCCGCGATGCCCGAGGTCGACCGCGTCGTCGCCAACGCCGCCAAGCTGCTGCCCGCCATCTGGGGACCGCGCGCCAACATCGCTCCCCCGCGCCGCCACACCCGCGGCTTTATCGGCGTCCAGAACGGCTGCGACCACGCCTGCACCTTCTGCGCGATCCCGCAGGGCCGCGGGTCAAGCCGGTCGGACCCGATCGGCGAGGTCGTCCACCACGTCGCGACGCTGGTCGAGGGCGGCCAGCGCGAGGTGATCCTGAGCGGCGTCGACCTGACCAGCTACGACGACCGCGGCGCGCGTCTGCCCGCCTTGATCGAACGCCTGCTCGCGCAGGTGCCCGCGCTCCAGCGCCTGCGCCTCTCCTCGCTCGACCCGGCCGAGGTCGACGACCACCTCTTCGCGCTGCTCACGCAGGAGCCGCGTATCATGCCGCACGTCCACCTCTCGCTCCAGGCCGGCGACGATCTGATCCTCAAGCGGATGCGCCGTCGCCACACCCGCGCGCAGGCGATCGCGCTCGCGCAGGCGCTCAAGGTCGCGCGCCCCGACATCACGATCGGCGCCGACCTGATCGCGGGCTTCCCGACCGAGAGCGACGCAGCGCACGCCAACACGCTGGCGATGGTAACGGAGTGCGACATCACTCACGCGCACGTCTTCCCCTACTCGCCCCGCGATCGCACCCCCGCCGCACGGATGCCGCAGGTCGCGCCCGACCTTGCCCGCGCCCGCGCCGCGGCCCTGCGCGACGCGAGCGCCCAACGCCGCACCGGCTGGCTCGCCGCTCAGGTTGGCACGGTGCAGCCGGTGCTGATCGAGAAGCCCGGCGACCGCGGCCACACGCCCGCCTTCGCCGACCTCCGCCTCGACGCCCCCGCGCGCGTCGGCACCATCGTCGACGCCCGCGTCACCGCGGCCACTCCTACCCACCTGATCGGGACACCTGAATGAGCACAAGCTGGCACGACAAGCTGCTAGGCGGTTTTCGCCGCACCTCCGACCGCCTCGTCGGCAACCTCGCCGGCCTGGGCGGCGCGCGGCTCGACGATGCGACGCTCGACGAGATCGAGGAAGCGCTGATCGCCTCCGACCTCGGTCCCGAGACCGCCACGCGCGTCCGCGCGCGACTGGCGGAGGGCACGTTCGAGCGCAACATGGAGGAGCTCGGCATCCGCGTCATCGTCGCGGAGGAGGTGGAGAAGGTGCTGGCACAGGTCGCGCGCCCAATCGAGATCGAGGCGTTCCCGCGCCCGCAGGTGATCCTCGTCATCGGCGTCAACGGCTCGGGCAAGACGACCACCATCGCCAAGCTCGCGCACCTGTTCATGGAGCAGGATTACGCGGTGATGCTGGCGGCGGGCGACACCTTCCGCGCCGCCGCGATCGGCCAGCTGCGCACCTGGGCCGAGCGCGTCGGCGTGCCGATCGTCACCGGACCCGAGGGCGGCGACGCCGCGGGCATCGTGTGGGACGCGGTCAAGAAGGCGACCGAGATCGGCACCGACGTGCTGATCGTCGACACCGCCGGGCGGCTGCAGAACAAGCGCGAGCTGATGGACGAACTCGCCAAGATCCGCCGCGTGCTCGGCCGACTCAATCCCGCCGCCCCGCACGACGTGCTGCTCGTGCTCGACGCCACCACGGGGCAGAACGCGCTCAACCAGATCGAGGTGTTCAAGGAGGTGGCGGGCGTCACCGGGCTCGTCATGACCAAGCTCGACGGCACCGCGCGAGGCGGCGTGCTGGTCGCCGCGGCGGAGAAATACGGTCTGCCGATCCACGCGATCGGGGTGGGCGAGCAGATGGACGACCTGCGCCCATTCAACGCCAACGAGGTCAGCCGCATCATCGCGGGCGTCGACACGGGCCCGCGCAAGTGAGCACGACGCCCGAGCCGAACGCCCGCATCAAGCATCTGGTCGACTACGGCCCGCTGGTCGTCTTCTTCCTCGTCAACTTCCTCGTCCCCGCGACCGAGGCGCGCGGCATCGTGTCGCATTTCACCCGCGCGCTCGACGGCATGGCGCAGGTCGAGATGCTGCTGATGGCGCGCGTCATCCTCGCCACCGCCGCCTTCGTGCTCGCGAGCGCGGCGGCTTTGGTGCTCGCCAAGGTGAAGCTCGGCCGTGTCCCGCCGCTGCTGCTGATCTCGGGCGGGCTGGTGCTCGTGTTCGGCGGGTTGACAATGTATTTTCGCGACGCGCGCTTCATTCAGATGAAGCCGACGATCGTCTACACCCTGCTCTCGGGCGTGCTCCTCGGCGGATTGCTGATCGGCAAGCCGCTGCTGCGCGACCTGCTCGGCAGTACCTATCCGGGCTTGAGCGAGGCGGGCTGGCGGCGCCTCACGATCAACTGGATCCTGTTCTTCGCCGCCATGGCGGTCGCCAACGAGGCGGTCTGGCGCGGCGCCTACGTGGCGTTCGGCAAGTCGCGCGGCTGGGACCTGTGGGCGATCTACAAGCTCTGGGTGGTGATCCCGCTCACGCTGATCTTCGCGGTCGCCAACGTGCCGATGCTGCTGCGCCACGGTGCGCAGCTCGGGCAGGAACCGCCGCTGCCGCCCGAGGGCTGACACGAGAAAGGGCGCGTCACCCGACGCGCCCTCCCCTTCACACCAGCGAAGCGCTCAGCCCGCGGCCTGCTCGTAGCGGCGCCCGGCCTCGTTCCAGTTCACCACGTCCCACCACGCCTTCAGGTAACCCGGCCGGTCGTTCATGTAGGTCAGGTAGTAGGCGTGCTCCCACACGTCGTTGCCCAGGATCGGCGTGCCCGGCTCCTTGACATCGTCCATCAGCGGATTGTCCTGGTTCGGCGTCGACGTCACCTTGAGCGCGCCGTCCTTGTCCACGATCACCCACGCCCAGCCCGAGCCGAACTGGCCCGCGCCCTTGGTGTTGAAGTCCTCCTTGAGCTTGTCGAGCCCGCCATAGGCGTCGATCGCCTCCTTCAGCTTGCCCGACGGCTGCGTCGAGCCCTTCGGCCCCATGATCTTCCAGAAGAAGTCGTGGTTCCAGTAACCGCCGCCGTTGTTGCGGACCAGCGCGGGCTGCTGCGAGATGGTGCCGAGGATTTCCTCGATCGACTTGCCTTCCAGCTTCGGATCGGCCGACACGCCCTCGTTCAGCTTGTTGGTGTACGCCGCGTGGTGCTTGTCGTGGTGAAACGTCATCGTCTCCTTGGAGATGACCGGCTCCAGCGCGTCATAGTCGTACGGCAGCGGGGGCAGTTCGAAAGCCATGGAAATCCTCCTTGTGGGGTTCGCTTAGGTGAACGCGAGCCTCCGCAAATGGCTCCGGCCAACTCGTTACGCAACCGCTCCGATCAGGTCGTGGCGGCGCAGCGCGTGGCGCAGTTGGTCGTAGCTCAGCCCCAGCGCCTCCGCGGTCGCGCGCTGGTTGAAGCGGTGCTCGGCGAGCGTGCGCGCCAGCAACTCGCGCTCGAACCGCGCCACGCGCGACTTGAAGTCGGACGGCCCTTCCTCGCACGCGACCACGGGCGCGTCCTCCTCCGGCATGTCGCGCGACTTCGCGTTGGCCGTCGGCTCACTGCGCGACGCCGGCTTGGCCATCGCCGGGCGATAAGGCGAGTGGAACGGGTCGATCTCGATCGCGTCGATCGGCCCCGCCTCCTCCCAGCGGTATACCGCGCGCTCGACCACGTTGCGCAGCTCGCGCACGTTGCCCGGCCAGCGATGATCCATCAGCGCCTCGGTCGCCTTGGGTCCGAAGCCGACGAACTCGTCGTGCCCCAGCTCCGACGCCATCCGCCGCCCGAAATGCTCGGCGAGCACCGGAATGTCGCTGCGCCGCGCGCGCAAGGGCGGCAGCGTCACCACCTCGAACGACAGCCGGTCGAGCAGATCGGCGCGGAACGTGCCCGCGTCGACGCGGTCGGGCAGGTGCTCGTTGGTCGCCGCGACAATCCTGACATCGACCGTCATCGCGCGCGACGATCCGATCCGCGTCACCTCGCCGTACTCGACCGCGCGGAGCAGCCGCTCCTGCGCGCCCATCGACAAGGTACCCAGCTCGTCGAGGAACAGCGTTCCCGCGTCCGCTTCCTCGAACCGTCCCGTGCGCGCCTTGGTCGCACCGGTGAACGCCCCCGCCTCGTGTCCGAACAGCTCCGCCTCGATCAGCGTCTCCGGCAGCGCCGCGCAGTTCATCGTGACGAGCGACTGGCTCCAGCGCGGCGACAGGTGGTGCAACCGCTCCGCGACCAGCTCCTTGCCCGTCCCCCGCTCGCCGATCACCAGCACCGGCCGGTCGAGCGCGGCGGCGCGGCTCGCGCGCTCCAGCGCGTCGAGAAAGGCACCCGATTGCCCGATGACCTGCGTGGTTCGCCGCATGACCCAATGCTTGGCAAAGTTCGCCAAGTCTTGGCAATCCTCAAATCCTCACAAAAGCGCGAATTTCGGCCAACCCCTTGTCAACATTGCGCTTTGTAACTTGGCACGCTCCCTGCAAAGCATGAGGCAACAACGCACACAGGGAGTAACACCAATGACCACCATCACCAGCAAGCTCGCCGCGATTGCCTGCACCATCGTCGTCAGCGCCACCATGATCTTCGGCGCGGTCGGCCCCGCCACCGCGGTCGGGCACGACACCCACATCTCACGCGTCGCCTGACGCTACGCTTCGCCGGTCGCCCGTTTTCGCGGCCGAACGAAGCGAGTAAGAAGCGCGTATCACCAGGAGTCCAAATTAGATGGGCATTTTCTCCCGAACCCGCGACATCGTCGCCGCCAACATGGCCGAGCTGCTCGAGAAAGCGGACGACCCGGCGAAGATGATCCGGATGATCATCTCGGAAATGGAGGACACGTTGGTCGAGGTCCGCGCCTCCGCCGCCCGGACCATCGCCGACAGCAAGGAGATGCGCCGCCACATCGAGCGCCTGTCCGAACTTGAAGAAAGCTGGACCGAGAAGGCCGAGCTGGCGCTGAGCAAGGAACGCGAGGACTTGGCGAAGGCCGCGCTGGTCGAGCGCCGCAAGGCGGGCGACATGGCGCAGCAACTGCGCGATGAGGTCAAGCTGCTCGACGACACGCTGCGCGCCAGCGAGGAAGACATCGCCAAGCTCCAGTCGAAGCTGCGCGAGGCGCGTACCAAGCAGAACGCGATCGCGACACGGCTGGAGAGCGCCAACACCAAGGCGCGCCTGCGCGAGCTGTGGAACGGTCCCAAGACGCACGAGGCGTTCAGCCGCTTCGAGCTGCTGGAGCGCCGTGCCGACGAGGCAGAGGGCCGCGCTGAAGCGATGGGGCTCACCCCCCGGACGCTCGAGGACGAATTCAACGACCTGCGCTCGAGCGACAAGATCGACGCCGAGCTCGCCGCGCTCAAGGCGCGCATGAACAAGGACCGCTGACATGGAAGATGTTTTCGTTCCGTTGATCGCGATTGTGTCGATCTTCATCGGTCTGCCGTGGCTGATCTTCCACTACGTGACGCGTTGGAAGACCGCGCCGCGCATGACCAACGAGGACGAGCGGTTGCTCGACGAGATGTACAATCTCGCGCGCCGGTTGGAGGAACGCGTCAACACCGTCGAGCGCATCATCGCCGCCGACAATCCCGACTTTCGCCCCGGCATGGCCGATTACCGCGGCCAGCCCGATTACCGGCTCGAAGGCGGCGACACCCGCTTCGACCCCAGCCGTCAACAGCGTCCCTCGTTCGAACGGAGGAACTGATGTCCGACAGCCGCACCAAATTCTACCTCGATAAGCAGGATGCCAAGTGGAAGGGCGTGTGCTCGGGCATCGCCGACTACACCGGGATCGAAGTGATTTGGGTTCGCATCGCGATGATCCTGCTGACCCTCGCCGGCGGCTTCCCGTGGACGCTGATCGCCTACGCGCTCGTCGCCTGGATGGCGGAGCCCAAGCCGGTCAACCTCTACCAGGACCGCGCCGACCAGAAGTTCTGGCAGGGCGTGCGCAGCAACCCGACGCGCTCCACCGCCGAGGTCCGCTCCAAGTTCCGCGAACTCGATCGCCGGCTTGCCGACATCGAGCTTCACTACACCAGCCGCAACAGCGCGCTCGCCAACGAGATCGACAGCCTGCGCTGAGGCGCCGCGAGAAGAAGGGGAGAAGAACGATGCACGGTCCCTGGTTCGTCCTGTCGATCATCGCCATCTCGATGATTGCCTGGATCGTCAACAACTGGATACGCGCCAAGCACGGCTACTCGATCAGCGACGACTGGGGTCGCAACATCGACAAGGGCGAAGCGAACGCCACCCGCCATCTGGCGCTGCTGGGGCAGGAGAACGAGAAGCTGACCGGCAAGGTCAGCCGCCTGGAAGAGCGGATCGCGGTGCTGGAACGCATCGCGACCGACCCCGCCAACCGCACCGCGCGCGAGATCGACGCGCTGCGCGATCGCTGAAGGAGCCGGCGCGATGAATCACGACATGATCGCACCCCTGTTCCTGTTGGGGATGGCCGTATTCGCGGTGGTGGTGCTCGGCATCGGCAGCGAGATGTTCAAGCGCTGGCTCGAGCACAAGGAAGTGATGGGCGCCGCGCTCAACGCGCAGACCGCGGAGAAGGCGGCGCAATATGCCGCGCAGACCGAGCGGCTGGAGGCGCGGGTCCGCGTCCTGGAACGGATCGCGACCGATAGCGGCAGCGACCTCTCCCGCGAGATCGAGCAACTGCGCACGCCCCCTGCCCCGCCCGCACTCAACTGACCCCCACCTTCTTTCGGAAAGAACGACGATGCCCTGGTCCATAGCCTTCATGGTGGTGATGATCGTGCTGATCACGGCGATCGCGAAGACCGCCCGCCACCGTAACCACCACACGCTCGGCGCTCAGCCCGCCCCGCTCGAGGTCACCCACGCGCAGGAGGAAATTCGCCAGCTCAAGGAGCGCGTGCAGGTGCTCGAACGCGTGATCACCGAGAACCACAACAGCCTCGACCTCGACCGTGAGATCGCGCGCCTGCGCGACCGCTGACCCGCACGAACGACAAGGAACCGGCAACCATGTCCGACCCCACCTTCTACCTCACCATCGCCGCCGCGACGCTCGCCGGCGTCGCCATGCTCACCTTCGCCGCGCTGAACGGCTGGCGCGACTGGCTCCGGCTCAAGCACCAGCAGATGGCGCAGGACCAATTCGTCGCCGCTCCGACGGGGCCGAGTGCGGGATCGCGGATCGAGATCGCCGACCTGCGCGAGCGCATCCGCAAGCTCGAGGCGATCGCGGCGGGCGTCGACCTGTGACCCGCGTCGCGGCGCCGCTGCCGGCGACGGTTGCCGCCGCGCCGCGCAGGCGATAGCGCGACCGGCATGACCGCAGCACTCTCAGACATTCGCGACGAATACGAGTTCCTCGAGGGCGACGATCGCTACCGCCTGCTGGTCGACCTGGGCCGCGAACTCGAGGAGATGCCCGCCGCGCTCAAGACCGAGGCGACGCTGGTACGCGGCTGCTCCGCCTCGGTCTGGGTCTACCCGACCGTGCAGGACGACGGCACGCTGCACTTCCTCGCCGACAGCAACGCCGCGATCACCAAGGGGATCATCGCGCTGGTCCTCCTGACCGTGCAGGACCGCGCACCCGCCGACATCCTCGCGACCGACGTCGACGCCGAACTGGCTCCCTTCAACCTCAAGGCGCAGCTCAGCTCCAACCGGACGCAGGGCATCCCCAACATGATCGCGCTGATCCGCGAGACCGCCGCGCGCTACGCGTAGCAGTAATGTTGGACGTGCAAATAACCTTCACGCGCGCAGTAAACTGACTTCGCCCGCGATCCAGTTCCGTCATTCCGGACTTGATCCGGGATCCCGCTACCTTCTCCCACGCCATTCAAGGATCGCGACACCCAATCAGCTTGCCGGCGACGGGAGAGGTAACCGAACCTAACCGCTGGATCACCCGCTCCCCCGACGCCGCCACCTCACAGCGTCGCCACCCACCGCGCTAGCGCCGCGTCGTCGCGCATGTCGCCGGTGTAGCGGTAGCGCGGCACCGCCGGCTCGTTCGCGCCGCGCTTGCGCCCGCGATAGACCTTCATCGGGATCACCGCCTGCGCGATGCCGCTCGGCAGCATCTTCTCGCGCACGTCCATGTAGAGCGTGTCGGCCGAGGTATCCTGTCCGACCTGCACCGCGCCCAGCGCCGTCCACAAGTCGACCGCGTCGAGACACGCCGATCCGCATCCCCAGTCGGTCAGCACGAACACGCCCGCCGGGGGCGGCGTGACGGCTGGTTCGTTGACCCTCGAAGGCTCGACCGCGTCGCTCGCGTCACGCCACAGCGGCTCGCCGCGCGCACGCGCACCGGCGATCCCGTCCGCGATCTTCCCCGCCCAGGCGATCGCCTCCGGCGAGCCGTCCGGCGACGCCTCCCAGGCGGTCTTATAGCCCTGAAGCGTCGCGAGATTGCCCGCCGACGCCCGCCACTCGACCGCTTCCGAACTGACCTGCGCGCGGTCGACCGCGGCGCGGCCCCAGATCACGCGCGCGATCTGCTGCGACCACTCGGACGACCCGCCGCCGTTGCCGCGCAGGTCGAGCACGATCCGCGGCGCCGCCACCACTTCGGCGCGATCGCGCGTCATGGCGGCGATCATCGGGCGCAGCGCCTTGGCAGCGGCGCCCTCGGGATCGCCGTTGAAGCTGCTCATCGCGTACCAGCGCGTTCCGTCCGCCAGCACGCGCGGGCCGATCGCGGGCCGCGCGCGCGGCGCGGTCGCGGCGAAGCGCGTGTCGAACTCGGCGTCCGACAGCGGACGCCACGCGAGCGTCACGTCCTGCCGCTTGCTCTCGATGCGAAAGTTGCAGCGCGTCGGCCGCGCGATGAACGGATTGCGCGCGTCGACGAACAGGCGCCCACCCTGCGTCGCGCGCTGGCTGGAAAGCTGCCACCGCCCGCGGAACGCTCCGACGTTGCGCGCGCTCAGCCGATCCGCGCTCACGCCGTCGCACGCCTCTAGCACCGCGCCGATCGGCAGCGCGACGCCGTCCGCGACCGTTCGTACGACCTGCCGCCCCGCCCCATCGTAGCCGGTCAGGAACCCGGGCCACTCCAGCGCCACCGGCGCGGGCTTCTGCACGTCCAGCGCGACGTGCCCGTCGTCGAAACCCGCGACGTAGCCGCGCATCGCCCACAGGTAACCCGGATAGTCGCGCACCCGCTCGGCGCGCCGCATTGCCAGCGCCAGTCCCGCGTCGTTGCGCCGCGCGAACGCCGGGTCGAGCCGATTATAGGGTCCGGGGTGATCCTCGGCGACCTGATCGTGGAACGCCTGCGCGTCGCGGCGGAGCGTCGCCGACCAGTCGCGCGGCGCATCGGCCGCCGCCACCGCCGTCATCATCGCCGCTGCCAACAGCCATCGCTCACGCATGTCGCTCTCCACCCCGCGCCACCATGTCGCCGCCGCGCGGCCGCGGCAACAATCGGGAGCGACAGGCGAGAGGAATCAGTCCGGGTCGGCGCGCAGATCGTCGGCCAGCCGCGACACGTCCGCGCCCTCCGCGACGATCCGCCAGCGATCGGGCACGCGCGTGTCGACCACCATCACCGCGCGCTTGGGGCAGATACCCAGGCACTTGGTCTCGATCACGCCGACGCTCGCCTTGCGCTCCTTGCCGAACCCCGACTCGTGCTTCAGCGCCTTGGCCAGCGACGTGCGCCCCTTCTCGCCGAACCCGCCGTCCAGCTTCCTGGAGCATTTGCCGCACACCAGCACCGCGCCCGACCAGCGCGCCCGTATGTGATCCTTCATGCCACCGTGCTCATGCCCCGGTCGGCTTCCACGTCCGCGCGTCCTCGGCGCTGCGCAGCACGTCGTACGCCGCCTGGATCGCCTGGAACCGCTTGGCCGCCTCGGGATCGTTCGGGCGCACATCCGGGTGGTTCGACTTCGCCAGCCGCCGCCACGCGAGCTTCACCTCGTCGAACGACGCGTCGACCTCCAGCTCCAGCACGTCGAGCGCGCGCATCTCGTCGCGCGAGCGCGTGCCGTCGCCCGGGCCCGCCCATGCCTGGTGCTTCGACTGCGCGAAACCGCCTGCGTCGCGCCGCTCGTCCGCCTCGCGCGCCGCGGCTTCCTCCGCCGACAACCCCTCGAAATAATTCCAGCCCCGGTTATACTCGCCCGCGTGCGTCTGGCAAAAATACCAGCGTTCGGGACTGTTCGGGCTCTTGGGCGCGGGGCAATTGCCCGGCTCCTCGCAGCCGTGGCGGTCGCACAGCCGAACGGTCTGCGCCTCGCGCCCGCTGCCGTAGCCGCGCCAGCGTGGAAAGCCCCAGTCGTTCGATCGTGTGGTGTGACGCGCCATGAAGGGTCCGAGATAGGCTCCGCGCGGCGCAGAGCAACCGCGAAGGTGAATGTCAGAGGGTCTGTAAGCCGGGTTCTGTCCACCTCGCCGTGGCAAGGATAGGCGACCATTCCTCTCGGCCCGCGCTCGCGCGCGGGCTCCAGCAATCAACCCGGGCAGCGGGTGGGAACACACCCTGCAGGCACGCCTGCGCGCCGCCCCTATTCGATCTTGCTCCCGGTGGGGTTTGCCGTGCCGCCCCTGTTGCCAGGCGCGCGGTGCGCTCTTGCCGCACCCTTTCACCGTGACCGAGCCTAGGCTCGGCCGTCTGCTCTCTGTGGCACTTTCCCTGGGGTCGCCCCCGGCGGGCGTTACCCGCCACCGTTGTTCCGCGGAGCCCGGACTTTCCTCGACGCTCGCGCGACGCGGCCGCCCGACCCTCTGACGCGACGAGCCTCTAGTCGTCGCCCTGCGGTTTGGGAAGCAGCAACGCGAGGAGGATCATCCGGCACTCGGCATCGATCTCGCCGTCGATCAGCTCGGGGCGGAAACGCCGCTGGAACGCCATGATCGCCGCCATCCGGTCCGACACGTCGTAGCCGAACCGCTCCAGCGCCAGGCAGAAGCCCGCCTCGCTCCAGAACGGATCGGCCAGCCGCTTGGTCGGCCGTGGCAGGGCGAGCCGCAGACGCGCCAGCCGGTGCCACGGGAACAGCTCGCCCGGATCGCGCTTGCGCGCCGGCGCGATATCGGAATGGCCGACGACGTTGCCGCGCGTGATCTCGTACTTGTCCTTCAGGTGCGCGACCAGCCGCACCACCGCGTCGACCTGCGCCTCGGGAAAGGCGCGATAGCCCCATTCGTGCCCCGGATTGACGATCTCGATCCCGATCGAGGCGGAGTTCACGTCCTCGATGTCGCGCCAGTGCGACTTGCCCGCGTGCCACGCGCGATGCTCGTCCGCCACCATCCGCAGCACCCGGCCGTCCTCGTGCACCAGATAATGGCACGACACCTCGGCCGCCGGGTCCTGCAACCGAGCGATCGCCGCCTCCGCGCTCTCCATCCCGGTGTAATGGAGCACCAGCATCGTGATCGGCAGCGCGCGCTCGTTGAAGTTGGGCGATGGCGCCTCGATTACCCTCACCCGCGCACCTGCATCATCGCGCCCTTGACCACATTACCACCCCGTCGTCGCTGCGACGCGGGGCTATAATGAGCCGCCGGTGCCGTGGGAAGCGCGGCTCACCCGCGCTGCACGCGGGGCGCAACGTCGATCTCGACCCGCTCGTAGAAGCCGCGGTGGGTCACGCTCGGGCGCAGCAGCTCGCTCTGCCCGATCACCGTCTCGCCCGCCCCCAGCAGCAGCAGCCCGCCCGGCTTCAGCGCCTGCGCCAATCGTTCCAGCACCGTCTGGCGCGCCGGTGCGGACAGGTAGAACAGCACGTTGCGGCACAGGATCAGGTCGAACCGACCCGGCACCGGGTCGGTCGCGAGATTGTGCCGGCGATAGCTGATGCTCGACAGCAGCGCCTTGCTCGCGAACCAGTGGGAACCGTCGCTCTCGAACCACTGCATCAACCGCCGGATCGGCAGGCCGCGCTGGATCTCGAACTGCGAGTAGCTGCCCGTCCGTGCGCGCGCCATCGCGCTCGCGGACACGTCGGTGGCGAGGATGTCGGGCGCGGGGCCGCCATCCTCGGCGAACAGCATCGCCAGCGACAAGGGCTCCTGCCCGGTCGCGCACGCCGCGGACCAGATGCGCGGGCGCGCCGCCGCGGGAACCGCGCCGCGCACCGCCTGCACCGCGCCCTCGATCACCCCGGCGTCGCGGAAGAAGGAGGTTTCCTGGTTGAGCAGCACGTCGACGATCCGGTCGCCGATCCGCGGATCGTGCCCGTCGAGCAACTTCGCCACCAGCGCGTCCGCGCACGGCAGGTCGAGCTCGAGCAGCAGCGGCTGCAACGCGGTGTCCAGCCGCCACGTGCGGTTGGCGGCGAGCTGCTGCCCGGTGCGCGCTTCCAGCAACGCGGAGAATACCATGGTCGCGCCCGCGCTCGGCGGCTGCGTTCGCGTCGCGCTCATCGCCCGCCTCCGTTCGCGGCGATGAAGCCCGCGATCTGCGCCGGCGTCATGATCGCGTGCGCCAATCCGGCCTCCACCACCGCGCCGGGCATGCCCCACACGACCGAGGAAGCGCGGTCCTGCGCCAGTACGATTCCGCCCGCCGCGCGCACGTCCCGCGCGCCTTCCAGTCCGTCGCGCCCCATGCCGCTCAGCACGACCGCCAGCAACCGCTCGCGATAGACCTTTGCCAGCGTCGACAGCATCGGGTCCACCGCCGGCAGATTGCCCGTCGCCGCCGCCTCGCGCGATAGTCGCAGCGCGGCGCTGCCGTCACCCAGCGACACCGCCACGACGTGCGCGTCGCCCGGCGCGACCGCGATCTGCCCCGGCAGCAGCCGCATCCGGTCGTCCGCCACCACGCACGGTCGTCCCGACACGCTCGACAGCTGCGCGGCGAAGAAGCTGGAGAAGCTGGCGGGCAGATGCTGCGTCACCACGATCGGACGCTGCATCGACGCCGGCACCGCACGCAGCACCGCGGTCAGCGCGTGGATGCCGCCGGTGGACGCGCCGATCGCGACCACGTCGAACGGAAAGGCGGGCACCGCCGCCTCGCGCACGCCCTCGTTCACGTCGGCGTAGCTCGCCGACAACGCGTCGAGCTTGGCGAGCAGGACGTCGCCGAACCGCGCACCGACCGTCGTGGCCGATGGTTTGACCAACGTATCGGCAGCGCCCAGCGCCATCGCCTCGACCGCGTGCGCGCCGCCCTCTTCCGCGGAGCCCGACACGATCAGTATCTTGGCATCGCCGCCGTCGCGCAGCAGGTCGCCCATCGCCGCGAGCCCGCTCGTGCCCGGCATGTCGATGTCGAGCAGGATCAGGTCGGCGCCCGTTTGCCGCAACAGCGCCTGCGCCTGCGCCGCGGTGGCGCAGGTCGCGACCAGGCTGTAGCGCCCGCTGTCGACGACCACCCGCGCCAGCACCGCGCGCGCCACCGCCGAATCGTCGACGATCAGGACGCGTGGCAAAGCCCGGGGCAGCACGCGCGGCACCGCGCGATCGGCCGCCGGCCGTGCGAGTGAGCGCACCAGCGCCATGGCTCGTTCCGGCCCGTCCGCGTGCCGTTACGCGACGCCGACGATCTGCAGCTTGCTTTCCAGCGTCTCGCGATCGAACGGCTTCATGACATATTCGTCCGCCCCCGCCTCGATCGCGGCACGGATGTGCGCCATGCCGTTCTCCGTGGTGCAGAACACCACCTTGGGCCGTTTGGGCAGCGTCTCGTCGCCCAGCGCCCGCAGAAACTCCATGCCGCTCATCACCGGCATGTTCCAGTCGAGCAACACCACGTCGGGGTTGTTCGCGTGGCACTGCGACAATGCCTCGCGCCCGTCCGCCGCCTCGACGACCGCGAAGTTCAGCGTTTCCAGGATATGGCGCGCAACCTTGCGGATGACCTTGGAATCATCGACGATCAGGCAGGTTTTCATGCTGGTACTCGACTCGCATCTTGGGTGAACATTCATGGCAGCGCAGCAGTAAGTGTCGCGTTAATGGCCGCGTCGGACCGCGCCTGCGCTCGTACAACCGCGGGTGAGCCAACGCCGCCGACCCCCGCGTCGCATGTCAAACCGCTACGCACCGGCGAGTGCGACCAGCCGGTCGAGGTCGAGCATCATCAGCGTCTCCTCCTCGCCGTCGGCGATGCCGCACACCGCCGACCACCCGCCCTCCAGCGACATGCCCGCGGGTGGCGGTTCGATCGGCAGTTCGGCGACGTCCTCGAGTGTGTCGACCGCGATCGCGTACAGGTGCCCATCGATCATCGTGACCACCGCGCGCGTGCCGCCCCCGCCGCTGCCGTCGCGCGTCAGCCCCAGGACGCGGTGCGTGTCGATGACCGTGGCCACGCGACTGCGCAGCGCCGCCAGCCCACGGATCGCGCGCGACGCACCCGGCGTCGGTACCACCGGAGGCAGGTCGACGACCGAATCGACGCGCGTCGCGTCGAACAACAGCCCGCGCCCGGCGACATGCGCGACCAGCTGCAACCCCGCGCTCATGCCCGAACCTCCTGCAACGCGGCGACCAGCGCGGCGCGGTCACCGCGGTACAATCCCGCGTCCGCCCGCCGGCTGAGCGCGATGACGCGCCCGGGTGCACCGCCCGCTTCCTCCTCCATCGCCAGCGCGACGGCGACCGGCGTGCCGGGCGTCGCGTGGCGCACTACCTCGTAACCCGCCGCCTCGATTGTCGGGCGCAGGAACGCGTCCATCCACCCGCTCTCGCTGCCGTGCAGCAGGCACAACGGACGCCTGCTCGGCAGCTGGACCGCGTCGAACAGGGACAGCGGATCGACCAGCTCGATTGGCTCGTCGTTCAACATCGCGACCAGCGCACCGTCCGGCCCGTCCATCATCTCGGCCGGCAGGTCGACGATCTCGATCGCCTCGCCGACCGGATAGCCGATCTCGCGCTCGTCGAGTTGCAGCCGCAGCATCGTCGCGACGCGTGCCGGGTCGCTCGCCCGACCGGTCCACAACGGCACCGCCGCACCCTCGCGCGTCACCCACCAGCGACCGGCCGCGAGCGACACCGCACCCTCCGGCACCTGCTCGATGCGGCTCACCGCTTCCGCCGCGATCATCCGACGCTGCCCGTCGGCGTCGCGGAACAGCAGCGCGCGCGGCGCCTCGACCGCGGCCTCCGCCTCCACCGCCGTCTCGCGCCGCTCGAACCGCAGCCCCGCGCGCGCCGCGATGCCCGCGACGTCGAGCAGCAGGATCGGCACGCCGTCGTCCGGCAGCATCTGCCCGGCGTAGATGCCGGCCGACATCACCGCGGGCGCGGCGGGCTTCACCACCAGCTCCTGCGTTTCCACCACACCGCTGATCCCCAACGCGAACGACCCCTCGCGCACGTTCAGGATCGCGACCATCGCGACCGTCTCCGGCGTGTCGAGCGACAGCAGCGCGGGAAGGTCGATCATCGGCATGCGCCGCCCGCGCACCGCCGCCATCGCGCTGCCGCCCAGCCGATCGATCCTCAGCGCGCCGCCGACCGTGTTGGTGTCGACCGCGACGATCTCCTCCACCGCCTGCCGTGCGATCGCGAAGCGCGTGCCCGCCGCTTCCACGATCACCGCGTTCAGGATCGCGAGCGTCAGCGGCACCTCAACCGTCACGGTCAGCCCGCGGCCGCGCTCGTTGCGCAGACCGATGCGGCCGCCGATCTGCTCGACGTTGGCCTTGACCACGTCCATGCCGACCCCGCGCCCAGAGATGTCGGTCGCTTCCTCGCGGATCGACAAGCCGGGCTCGAAGATCAGGTCGAGCTTGCGCGCCTCGCTCCACGCGGCGATCTCCGCGGCCCGGTTGGGCCGCGCGCGCACCGCCTTGGCGACCAGCCGCTCGGCGTCGATCCCCTGCCCGTCGTCGGCGATCTCGATCACGATCAGATTGCCCGCCTGCCGCGCCGCGATCCGCAAACTGCCGGTCGCCGGCTTGCCCGCGAACACGCGATCCGCGCGTGCCTCGATCCCGTGGTCGATCGCGTTGCGCACCATGTGCGCCAGCGGATCGCGCAGCATCTCGATCATCTCACGGTCGAGTTCGACGTCGCCGCCTTCGACCACCAGCGACACCGACTTGCCGACCGCCGCCGCGGTGTCGCGCACCATCCGCGGCAGCGCCTGGAACAGCCCATCGATCCGCTGCATCCGCGTCCGCGTCACCGTGTCGCGCAGTTCCGCGACGGTCAGCGACAGCCGCTCCAGCGTCGCCTCCAGCCGCGGGTCGCCGGTGTCGCGCAACTGCCGCGCTACTTGGTTGCGCGCCAGCACCATGTCCGACACGCCGCTCATCATGCGGTCGAGCAGGTCGACCGACAATCGCACGCTGCGCGTGGGTGCGCGCGGCATGGTCGTGGCAACGGGCATCGCCGCGGGATTCGGCGCCGTGCCACCGCTGCCGTCGATCAGCGCGAGCAGCGCCGCCTCGTCGCCGTCGTCGATCGGTTCACCCGAGTCGATCGCCTCGACGATCTCTCCTATTCGGTCGATGATGGCGAGGATTCCCGACACGGTCGCCGGGTCCGCCGCCCGCTCGCCCTCGCGCACTGCCGACAGCACGTCCTCCGCCGCGTGGCTCAACCGCGCCAGCCGCGGCAGGTCGAGGAAGCCGCAGCTTCCCTTGATCGTGTGGATGAACCGGAAGATCGCGTCCAGGCGCGCGCGATCGGTCGGGTTGCGCTCCCACCCGACGATCTCGCCCGAAATCGCGTCCAGCGTTTCGCGCGTCTCGGCGATGAATTCCTGCAGCAGATCGTCCATGGAGCCCCGGTTTCCTCGGCACCGGGATGGCACGATTAGGTTAAGGCTCGCTTAGGAGCGCCCGTCCTCGATCCGCCGCTTCAGCGGGACGACGGCAACGTCGCGCCGAACAGGATCGACCCGTCCACGCCCTCGCTCACCACCACCGATCCGCCCGCGTCCGTCGCGATCGCGTGGATCAGATAGGCCGCCGCCGCGCGCGGCGTGATCGCGTCCTCCGGCGCCCCATCGACCAACGTCGCGCGCAGTTCCGGATCGAGCACGACGCGCGGCCCCTCGGCGTGCAGCACGATCTCGGTCAGCCCATCATTGTCCTCCGCCCCGATCGTCAACCGCCCGCCGCGCACCAGCGCGTCGCCCGCGATCATCGACAGGTTGAGCAGCACCTTGATCGCCGACTTGGTCAGCTCGGTTCGCTCCATCGCCCAGTCGAGCGTCAGCCGCTTGTTGTCGCCCAGCAGTCCCTGGATCGCGCCTTGCGCCTCGCGCGCATCGACGCGCTCGCCGAAGCCGCCCGCCGCGCCGAACGCCAGGCGATAGAATTTCAGCTTGTTCGCCGACACCCGCGCGCTCTCGCTCAGCAATTCCATGCAGCGCGCGCGCATCTCGGGATCGGTCTCGTCCGCCAGCAACTCGAGCCCGTTGTTTAGCGCGCCTACGGGCGAGAGCAGGTCGTGGCACAGTCGCGAACACAGCAGGCTGGCGAAATCGACCGGACTGATGGCCATGAACGATCCTCGGACGCGGAAAACAGGTGGCGGCGTTGTGGCCGCTGCGCTGGCGCTGCGCAAGCAGGGTTAACGGGCGCTCAACCCACCACCAGCTCGACCGGCTCGAACCGACCGTGGACCCTGCCGTGCGCGACCGCGCGCCACGCCGCGATCTCGCCCCCGCCGACGATGATCCAGATCGCGCCGTCCGCCGCCGCCTCGCGCGCGTCAGTGACGGACGGCCGCGGGTCGCCGGTCGGGTGCGAATGGTAGTGCCCGATCACGCGCGGCCCACCGCTCCTTGCCGCGCGCCACGCCGCGATCAGCACGGCGGGGTCGAGCTCGAAGCGCCGCGCAGGCGTATCGCTGACGTTCGCGCACGCCCGCACCGCCGTGACGCGCCCGCCTTCACCCAGCAGCAAGCCACAGACCTCGTCGCGCGACGAGCCCGCGTGATCGAGCAATCGTTGCCGATCCGTAATTGATATTTCCACCCTCATCGCCATGTAGGATGCCGCATGGACCGGGGGGTTTCCATCATCGAAGCGACGATCGCATCCGCGGCTGACGGCTGGCGGCTCGACCGTGCGCTGGCGGACGCGGTGCCGACCCTGTCGCGCGAGCGGCTGAAGGTGCTGATCAACGCCGGCCAGGTGTCGCAAGGCGATGCGCTGGTGCGCGACCCCGCACGCAAGTCGCGCGGTGGCGAGCGGTTCAGCGTCGCGGTCCCCGCGCCCGCGCCCGCGCACAACGAGGCGCAGGATATTCCGCTCGTCGTCGCCTTCGAGGACGAGCATCTTATCGTGATCGACAAGCCCGCCGGCCTCGTCGTCCATCCCGCCGCGGGCAATCTCGACGGCACGCTCGTCAACGCGTTGCTCCATCACTGCGGCGGCAGCCTGTCGGGCATCGGCGGCGTCGCGCGGCCCGGCATCGTCCACCGCATCGACAAGGACACGTCGGGGCTGATGGTGGCCGCCAAGACCGACCGCGCGCACGAGGGGCTGGCGAAGCAGTTCGCCGCGCATTCGATCGACCGTCGCTACCACGCGATCGTCGCCGGGCGTCCGATCCCGCCGGCGGGCAGCGTCGACGCCCCGCTCGCGCGCAGCCCGCAGAACCGCAAGAAGGTCGCGATCGTCGCTCCCACCTATTCGGGCGCGAAGCGCGCGGTCACCCACTACCGCACGCTGCACGACCTGCGCGAGGCGGCAATGGTCGAGTGCCGGCTGGAAACCGGGCGCACCCACCAGGTGCGCGTCCACATGGCATCGCTCGGCCATTCCTTGCTCGGCGACCCGGTCTATGGTAGAACAAAACAAGCTCACAAGGGCGTCTTGGACACCCTGAAATTCCGCCGACAGGCACTGCACGCGACCCGGCTGGGGTTCGTTCACCCGATTTCAACCGCCACGGTGGCGTTTGACAGCCCGATGCCCGCCGACATGCAGGAACTGTTCAGGCGGCTTGACGTATAGCTTCGGACCACGCGTGCTGCACCGCAATGGGACAGCGCAGGCGCGTTCTCCGCCAGAAAGGGAGACGTAACGATCATGGCAAAAGGCAGCAACGTCCCGGCTACGATCCCGGCGCTCGGCGGCGAGCAGAGCCTCAACCGCTACCTGTCCGAGATCAAGAAATTCCCGATCCTCGCGCCCGAGCAGGAGTTCATGCTCGCGAAGCGATTTCAGGAACACGGCGACACCGACGCGGCGGCGCAGCTCGTCACCAGCCACCTGCGCCTGGTCGCCAAGATCGCGATGGGTTACCGCGGCTACGGCCTGCCGACCTCCGAGCTGATATCGGAGGGCAACATCGGCCTGATGCAGGGCGTGAAGAAGTTCGAGCCCGACCGCGGCTTCCGCCTCGCCACCTACGCGATGTGGTGGATTCGCGCCTCGATCCAGGAGTACATCCTGCGCTCGTGGAGCCTCGTGAAGATGGGCACTACGGCCGCGCAGAAGAAGCTTTTCTTTAACCTTCGCCGCATGAAGGCGCGGCTCGACGCGTTCGAGGACGGCGACCTCTCGCCTGAGAACGTGCAGAAGATCGCGACCGATCTGGGCGTGACCGAGGCCGACGTCGTCAGCATGAACCGCCGCATGGCGATGGGCGGCGACACGTCGCTCAACGTCTCGATGCGCGAGGACGGCGAGGGTCAGTGGCAGGACTGGCTGCAGGACGACGCGCCCTTGCAGGACAAGGTCGTCGCCGACCAGCAGGAGGCGGACGTCCGCCACGACATGCTGGTCAACGCGATGGAGGATTTGAACGATCGCGAGAAGCACATCCTGACCGAGCGTCGCCTGACCGACGATCCCAAGACGCTGGAGGAGCTGAGCCAGGTCTACGGCGTCAGCCGCGAGCGCGTCCGGCAGATCGAGGTCCGCGCGTTCGAGAAGCTGCAGCGCGCGATGATGCGGCTCGCTGGCGAGAAGCGCCTGCTGACCGCTTGACGGATCGCCGGCCACCCGGTCTTCTTCCTCGCTGACGAGGGGGGAACGTACCATGTGGCCATCGATCAAGCAGATGTACGGCGGCGCTGCCCGGTTCGCCCGGGTGGCGCCGCTCCTGTTTCTGGTACCCGCGCTGGTCGAGTTCGCGCAGCACGTCGCCGAGGTGCAGTCGGGCCTGTACCTCAGCCGTGACGCGGCGCGCGCGGTCGCGAACGATCCGACGCGCATGGCGTTCGGTTTCGCCAAAACGCTCGCACTGCTGCTGCCCTCCTACTGGTTCACGCGCTTCCTCGCGTTCGGCGGCGACCTGCGCCGCACGCTCGCGCTCGACCCGCGCGCCATTGCGCTGTTCGCGGTGCAGTTCGTCCTGGCGGGCAGCGTGCAATACGCGATGCTGTTCGGCCCGCCGCTCGGTTCGCTGCTCGGGCTTGCTGACGGCGCGGCGTCGTTCGTCACGATCGGGCTCGCAATCGCGCAATCGGTGCTCGGCATCTACCTGACCGCCTGGTTCGTCGCCTGGCCGCTCGGCAACGTCAGCCTCGGGCCGGTGCGCTCGTGCGCGGTGATGGCGGGCAGCTTCTGGCGCGCGGTCGGCTACCTGCTCGCGGGCGTGATTCCGTTGATGGCGCTCCACTACGCGCTCGGGCTCGGCGCGATCGGCCGCCCGCCCGCGCTGGTGTGGGTCATGCTCGCGCTCGACGCAGGTGTTGTCGGCTTCCTCGCGCTGACGATGACCGCGGCCAAGTACGTCGCGGCGCGCGACGCGGCGGCGCGCAAGCAGGTCTCGCTGCTGCCCGACGATCGGCCCCAACCGGTGCCGTCGTTCCGGTGAACCCCGACGTCCTCGTCATCGGCGCGGGCGCGGCCGGGACCGCCGCCGCGCGGGCGCTCCACGACGCGGGCGTCATCACGCTGCTGATCGACGCGCGCGACCGGATCGGCGGGCGCGCGCGCACGATCCATCACGGCGAGGCGGCGCTCGACCTCGGCTGCGGCTGGCTCCACTCGGCGCGGCGCAACGGCTGGACTGACGTGGCGCGCGCCGCCGGCTTCACGGTCGCTACCGACACCGCCAGATGGGGCGAGCAGTGGCGCGACCTCGGCTTTCCGCCCGACGACCAGCGCGCATTCGCGCGCGCGCGCGACGCGTGGGAGGCGCGTGCCCGCGCCGCCGCGTCCGGGCCGGACCAACCGCTCTCCGCCTTCGTCGCGCCCGACGATCGCTGGCGACCGATGCTAGACGCCATCTCCGGCTACGCCAACGGCGCCAACCTGTCCGACGTCTCGCTACACGATTGGCTCGCCTACGAGGACGCGGCGACCGAGGACAATTGGGCGCTGCGGCGGGGCTACGGCACGCTCGTCGCCCAGCACGTCGGCGACGTGCCGGTTCGTACCGGTGTCGCCGCCACGCACGTCGATCACAGCGGTGGCGACCTGCGCGTCGAAACCACCGCCGGGACGATCGCCGCGCGCGCTGTGATCGTTGCCGTGCCCACGCCCGTGCTCGCCGACGGGCGACTGCGCTTCACCCCGGCGCTGCCCGACAAGCACGCCGCCGCCGCCGCGCTCCCGCTCGGCATCGCCGACAAGGCGTTCCTCGCGGTCGACGCGCCCGATTGGCCGCACGACGCGCATCTGATCGGCAACACGTGCCGCACCTGCACCGCCAGCCACCGCCTGTCGCCGTTCGGCTGGCCGGTGATCGAGAGCTTTTTCGGCGGCGACTGCGCCGAGCAGCTCGAGCAGGGCGACGCCGCCGCCTTCGCCATCGACGAAATCGTCGCGCTCCTCGGCAGCGATTGGCGTCGCCGCCTGACGCCGATCACCGCGACGCGCTGGCGCCACGAACCGTGGATCGAGGGCAGCTACTCGCACGCGCGCGTGGGTCACGCCGACCAGCGCGAGGTGCTCGCGCGCCCAGTCGAGCAGCGCATCTTCTTCGCCGGAGAGGCGTGCTCGCCGCACGATTTCTCCACCGCCCACGGCGCGCGCGACACCGGCCTCGCCGCCGCCGAAGACGCCCGCCGCGCGCTCGCCCGCCTCACGGCGACGCGGGCCTGATCCGACCAACTACCCTGCCACGTCACCACGGACTTGATCCGGGGTCCCGCTTCTAGGACAGGGCAGGAGAAGGCAGCGGGATCCCGGATCAAGTCCGGGATGACGGCTAGGCGGTCGCTCAGAACCGCTTAAACACCTCGAAGCTTCCCCACCCGCGTCAACGCACCCGCGCTAAGATCGTCCTTCACCCCCGCGGCACGACCGCGTAGACCCGCGCGCACCATGATCCGTGCACTCCGCATCCTGCTCAAGGCCGCTCTCTGGTTCGTCGTCCTGTCGGTCCTGTGGGTCGGCGCCTACGCGCTGGTGCCGCCGCCGTTCACGCTGACCATGGCGGGCGACCTGATGCAGGGCCGCTCGATCACCAAGGATTGGACCCCGCTCGCCGACATCGACCCCGACATGGCGCGGGCCGCGATCGCGGGCGAGGACGCGCGCTTCTGCCTCCACAACGGCTTCGACTGGCGCGCGATCGCGGGCGCGGCGAGGCGCAACGCGCAGGGCGGTCGCATCCGCGGCGGCTCCACCATCAGCCAGCAGACCGCGAAGAACGCCTTCCTATGGCAGGGCGGCGGCTACGTCCGCAAGGCGTTCGAGGCGTGGTTCACCGCGCTGATCGAGCTGATCTGGGGCAAGCGCCGCATCATGGAGGTGTACCTCAACCTCGCCGAGACCGGCATCGGCACCTACGGCGCGCAGGCAGCCGCGATCCGCTACTTCAACCACGGCGCCAACCGGCTGAGCGCCAGCGAAGCGGGACGCATCGCCGCCGTCCTTCCGCTGCCCAAGAAGCGCGAGGCCGTCGCGCCGCGCGGGTTCGTCCGCCGCCACGGCAACGCGATCGCCGCCCGCATCGGCGTCGTGCGCCGCCAGGGCCTGGACGCCTGCCTCCGCTAAGCGACCGACCGACCCCCCATGCCGTCATTCCGGACTTGATCCGGGATCCCGCTTCTTTCTTCGAGCGAGCGTGCCGAGCGCCCGATCAGGTCGGGGTAACAGCAAGGCCTAGAGCGGGGCACTGCGCTCAGGAGCAGCCCCGCACACCGACCTCAGCTATTCTTGTCGATCGCCGCGCCCGCCTTGTCCGCGGTCGACTCGACGCTCTTCGCGGCCGAGCTGATCGCGTTGTTCTTCGACACTTCGCTGCTGCTGCCAACGAACAGGAAATAAGCGGCGACGCATACCACGACCAGCACCACCAGCCCGATCACCAATCCGGCGCTTGACCCGCGACGCTCGATCACCGTCGTGTGCGGGGTCTGCGTGATACGATCCTCGGCCATGTCATCCTCCTCTATTGATGGAGACCACAACCGTAACGATCGCGGGTTGTTCCGCCAGCGTGACGACCCTGACACGTTCGGCACCACTCGCGCGGGCGCCGGACGCGCGAACGGCGGAGGCACGCTGCCGCGCCCCCGCCGTCCCGCAGCTACCGCGCGTCGATCAGAACGGCAGCTTGAACCCCGGCGGCAGCTGCAACCCGCTGGTCATCTTCGACATCTCGGTCGAGGATGCCGCGTCCGCCTTCGCGCGCGCGTCGTTCAGCGCCGCGGCAACGAGGTCCTCGACCATCTGCTTCTCGCTCGGCTGCAGCAGCGACTCGTCGATTGAGACCGCGATGATCCGCCCCTTGGCCGATGCCTTGACCTTGACGAGCCCGCCGCCCGCGGTGCCGTCGACCTCGATCGTGTCGAGCCCGTCCTGCGCCTTCTGCAACTCGGCCTGGACGTTCTGCGCCATGGCCAGGATGTCGTTCAAATCCTTCACGAGAGACTCCGTTTTGCTGCGGGCGGATCGATGAGTTCCGCCCCGGGAAAAGCTTGCATCGCGGCCAGCACCGCCGGGCTCTGCGCAACCTGGTCGTGACGCGCCTGCACCGCGTCCAGTTCCGCCTCACGCACCGAACGCTCGCCCGGCGCGTCGACCATCGCGACCTTCCAAACCCGCCCGGTCGCGTCCTTCAACGCGGCGGCGAGTTCGACCAGCAGGTCCGCAGGCAGCGGGCGAGTATTGCTGAACTCGATCTCGGGCGGCGCGTAGCGGACCAGCCGCGCCGCGTGCCGCAACCGCGCCACCAGCGCGATCTGCCCCCCCGCCTCAACGGTGTCGAGCGCGTCGGCGAACTCGCGCGGCATCCGATCGGCGGGCGCCGGTGCAGGAGCCGGCGGCGACGCAGGCGCCTGAGCAGCCGGCGCCGAAGCCGCCGCCGCGGATGCCGAGCCGCGCCGCGCCAGCTCGCCCGGATCGGGCAGGCTCGCCGCGTGGATCACGCGCAGCAGCGCCATCTCCGCCGTCTCGATCGGCAAGGACGCGCCGCTCACTTCCTCGTAACCCTTGAGCAGCAGCTGCCACAGCCGGTGCAGCACCGGGAACGACATGGCGCCCGCCCACTCGCGATACGCCGCGCGCTCCTCGACCGGCTGCGCCGGGTCCTCCGCCGCGCCGACCTTGATCAGCGTGACGCCGTGCACCGCCTCCAGCAGCCCGCGCATCACCGTCTGCGGGTCGACGCCCAGCGCATATTGCCGCCTGAGCGCCACCAGCGCGTCCGGCGCATTCCCCTCCAGCAGCAGCGCGAGCAGGTCGCGCACCGCGCCGCGATCGGACAGCCCCAGCATCTCGCGCACCGCGTCGGCGCGCACGCCACCGCCCTCCAAGTCGACGTGCGCGATCGCCTGGTCGAGGATCGACAAACCGTCGCGCGCCGATCCTTCCGCCGCGCGCGCGATCAGCGCCAGCGCCTCGGGTTCCGCCTCGACGCCCTCGGCCTCCGACACCCGCGCGAAATGATCCGCCAGCTTCTCCGCCGGTATCCGCCTCAGGTCGAACCGCTGGCAGCGCGACAGCACGGTGATCGGCACCTTGTTCACCTCGGTGGTGGCGAACAGGAACTTCACGTGCGCGGGCGGCTCCTCCAGCGTCTTGAGCAGCCCGTTGAACGCCGCCTTCGACAGCATGTGGACCTCGTCCACGATGTAGATCTTGAACCGGGCCGACACCGCGGCGTAGCGCGACGCCTCGATGATCTCGCGCACGTCGTCGATGCCGGTGTGGCTCGCCGCGTCCATCTCGATCACGTCGATGTGGCGCCCTTCCGCGATCGCGCGGCACGGCTCGCACACCCCGCACGGGTCGATCGTTGGCCCGCCCTGCCCGTCCGGGCCGATACAGTTGAGCGCCTTGGCGATCAGCCGCGCGGTGGACGTCTTCCCCACCCCGCGCACGCCCGTCAGCAGGAACGCGTGCGCCAGCCGCCCGCGCCGGATCGCGTTGGCGAGCGTCGTCACCATCGCGTCCTGCCCGATCAGCGCGGAGAAGGTCTGCGGCCGGTACTTGCGCGCCAGCACGCGGTACGTCTCCGGCTTGGCCGGAGCCGCGGGCTGGGGTGGAGAGCCGAGGTCGAAGGAGTCGGACATGTGAGGCACGATGTAGGGCGCGAGGCGGCGTTTGTCGAAGACTCCGTCGGCTCGGACACGATGCCGAGCCCTTAACCAGTCATCCCGGACTTGATCCGGGATCCCGCTTCTTCTTAACCGTCGCTGGAGAAGGGGCGCCGCGGCGAAGCCGCGTCGTCGAACGGTGCTCCGCACCGCCGGCCGCGCTCGTCGCTCTGCGACTGCGCGGTGGGAGCCGGGACGACCCGCGGCGGAATCGTTGTGGCTGCTTCCTTCCGGACCTGACCAGGTTGGCGACGACCACGTCCGCCCGACTCCCGCGCGCCCTATGGCGGAGCCGGGCGGTGTGATCAAGCCATTAGCGCCGGCTCAGCGGCGGTAGCGCACCGTGCGGCACACGGTCACGCGGCGTCCGTGGCGCCAGCGCTTATCGCACACGCGCCGGCTGTGCCAGCGCCCGCGATAGCGCGGACCGGTATGCCGCACGACCGTGCGCTCGCGCACCACCACCCGCTCCTGCGCCGCGGCGGGCACGGCCGTCGCCGCCACCCCCGTCACCGACATCAAACCGAGCGCCAGCATCGACAGCAAGCTCTTCATCACTTTCTCTCCTCAGTAACGCACGCGGTAGCAGCGGCGGACCGAGCCGTAGCGGGTCGGGCGATAGCGACAAACGGTGCGGAACCGCGGCCCGCGGAAACGTCGGCCGTAGCCGTAGCCGCGCCCGCGGAACCGGCGCGGCGGCGCGTGCCAGCGACCGCCGTGATAATAGCGCCCCGAATGCCAGCCGCGATCATCGCGCCAGCGCTGGGCGTCCGCCGCCACCGGGGTCATCGCGCTCGCCGCCAACACGCCGGCCAAGCTCAACATCATCAGCTTCATGCCTGTTACTCCTGCATGGTCCCACCCGCACCCAGCAGAATAGGGCAGCAGTCCTGCTGGTTCCTGAACCGATGCGTCAGCCGACAGTCAGGTGGCGGGAAGGCTGAGCCCCAGCTCGTCCAGCGCCGGGTCGAGCACGATCTGGCACGCCAGCCGGCTGGTGCGCCGCGCGTTCGGCACCAGGTCGAGCATGTCCTCCTCCTCCTCGCTCGCCGGCGGCAGGCGGTCGGCATCGGCCGCGGCGATCACGACGTGGCAGGTCGCGCACGCCATCGCGCCGCCGCACGTCCCCTCCAGCGGCAGGCCCGCGCGCTGGCACGCGTCGAGCAACCGCTCGCCCACCTCGCCCGTGAACGCGGCCACTGCGTCGCCGTCGATCAGGCGCAGCCTCACGCCGCGATCCCCTGCGCACCCGCCGCCGCGACGATCCGCACCAGGCCATCGCGCAGCGCCGCTTCGGTCGTGTAGCGGCCCCAGCCGATCCGCACCGACGACCGCGCCTGCGCGTCGGACAGCCCGATCGCGCGCAGCACGTGGCTCGACCGCCCCGATCCGCTCGCGCACGCGCTGCCCGCGGAGAAGGCGACGTCGCGCAGGTCGCTCATCATCCGGTTCACGTCCAACCCGTCCCGCCTAATATTTATGTTGCCGCGGTAGCGCTCCTCCACCGCCCCGTTGATCGTCCAGCCCGCCAAAATTGACTCGGCCACGTCCCACAATGCGGCGACGTGCGCCGCGTCCTCGCCCGCGCGCTCGCGCATCAGCCGCGCCGCCGTACCGAACCCCGCGCACAGCGCCGGGCTGAGCGTCCCCGACCGCCCGTCCTCCTGGTCGCCGCCGCGGAGCAGCGGCGCGGGCGCGACGCCGTCCCGCATCCACAGCGCGCCGATGCCCTTGGGTCCGTGCACCTTGTGCGCCGACACCGCGACCAGATCGACCGTGTCCGGGATCGCCACGCGCCCGTACCCCTGCACCGCGTCGCACAGCATCACCGCGCCCGCCGCATGCGCCATCGCCGCCAGCTCGGCGACCGGCTGCACCACCCCGATCTCGTTGTTGACCAGCATCGCCGCGACCAGCCCCGTGCCCGGTACGATCGCCGCGCGCGCCGCGTCGAGGTCGACCAGCCCGTCGCTCCCAACCGGCAGCACCGTCACCGCCCGCCCGCGCGCGCGCTCCGCCGCGACCGTGTCGAGCACCGCGGCGTGCTCGGTCGCGAGCGTCACGAGTCCGCCGGCCGTCCCCTTGATCGCCCAGTTGAGCGCCTCGGTCGCACCGCTGGTGAACGCCACGCGGCCGCCCGCGGGCACCAGGTGCGCCACCTCGCCGCGCGCTACCTCCACCGCCGCCTTCGCCGCGCGCGCTGGCCGATGCGCCGAGTGCGGGTTGGCGAATCCGTCGCGCAACCACGGCAGCATCGCGTCCAGCGCCTCGGGCGCGAGCGGCGTCGTCGCTTGGTAGTCGAGATAGATCACGCCGCGAACGTCCGCGTCTCGCGCGCCACGCCGCGCCACGCCGCGATGAAGCGCTCGACCTCCGCCTCGCTCGTCGTCCGCCCGAAGCTGACGCGCACCACCTCGCGCGTGCGCGCCTCGCTCCACCCCATCGCGCGCAGCACGTGGCTCGGCTTCAGGCTGCCGCTCGCGCAGGCACTGCCCGCCGACACCGCGATCCCGCCCAGGTCGAACCGGATCAGCTGCGCGTTGGCCGCGACGCCCGGCATGTGATAGCTGCCGATCGCGGGGTGACGCTCCGCGCCCTCGCCCACCACCTCGCCGCCCGACCGCCGCACCGCGTCGTCCAGCCGCGCGCGCAGCCGCGCCCACTGCGCGACCGGCTCCGCTTCCTCCAGCGCCGCGGCATAGCCGAGCACGCCGGGCAGATTCTCCGTCCCCGCCCGGTACCCGCGCTCCTGCCCGCCCGACGGCGCCAGCACCGACAGGTCGCGGACCAGCAGCGCGCCGACGCCCGGCGGCCCGCCCCGCTTGTGCGCCGACACCGCGACCAGATCGGCGTGCGCCATGATCTCGGGGTCCGCACCCGCCGGCATCTGCGACGCGTCGACCAGCAGCAGCGCACCCGCCGCGTGCAGCGCCTCCGCGATGCTCGCGATCGGCTGCCGCACGCCCGTCTCGCTGTTGCACCATTGCACGCACGCCAGCCCGCCCGCGACCTGCGCCAGCGCCTCGGCCGTCACCACGCCGCGCGCGTCGACCGCCAGCAAGCGCGGGTCGCTGCCCGACCGCCACACCGCGTCATGCTCCACCGCGCTCGCCCAGCGCTCGCCGACCTGCGCGCGACCCAGCGCGATCGCCAACGCCTCGCTCGCTCCGCCGGTGAACAGCACCTCGCCCGCCCATCCGTACGCCGCCGCGACCCGCGCGCGCGCTTCCTCCAGCGCCCGGCGCGCCGCGCGCCCTTCACCGTGCGGCGACGACGGATTGGCCCAGATCGCCATCCCCGCCAGCACGCCCGCGCGCGCGCCTGCGGTCATCGGCGTCGTCGCGGCGTGATCCAGATAGAGACGATCCGACACAAAAAGTTCCATTCTCAGGTCTCGCGCCTATATAGCGCGGCATACGGGCGCCCGCGCGCCTCGCCCTAACATAACGAGTGACCATGCCCGAAGTCATCTTTCCCGGCCCCGAAGGTCGCATCGAAGGACGTTTCTCCCCCGCGCCGCGCCCGCGCGCACCCGTGGCGATGATCCTGCACCCGCATCCCAATGCCGGGGGCACGATGAACAACCGCATCGTGCAGGAACTCTACAAGACGTTCCAGCGCCGCGGCTTCGCCACGCTGCGCTTCAACTTCCGCGGCGTGGGCAAGAGCCAGGGCACGTTCGACAACGGCGTCGGCGAACTGTCGGACGCCGCTTCCGCGCTCGACTGGATACAGAGCTTCCACCCGGAAGCGCAGACGACCTGGATCGCCGGGTTCAGCTTCGGTGCGTGGATCGGCATGCAGTTGCTGATGCGCCGCCCGGAAATCCGCGGCTTCATCTCGGTCGCACCCCCGGCCAACCTCTACGACTTCACCTTCCTCGCCCCCTGCCCTTCGTCGGGCATCATCATCCAGGGCGCCGAGGACGAGGTCGCGACCCCGCCCGCGACGCAGAAGCTGGTCGACAAGCTGCGCACGCAAAAGCACATCACGATCCACCACGACACGATCCCGCGCGCCAACCACTTCTTCGAGCACGAGATGCCCGACCTGATGAAGAGCGTGGACAATTATCTCGACATGCGGCTCGACCCGAACTCGCCCATAAGGTGAGTTCGCCGGAGCGGAATAGCGTCGCTATTCCGCGTCTCGCCGGCGAGCCCGGCCGGCGGCGCCCCGCGCCGACCGACGACACGGGCTTCGCCCGTGTCGGCTCCCCAACCCTGTCCTACACCACCAACCGGCGCTAACGATCGAGCCCGCTCACCCAGCCGCTCTTTCTCACCGTCACGCCCGCCCAACCACCACGCCGCGCCCACCGCGCCGCCCCGGCCCCGACATCGCGCCTTAGCCTCACCTTTCCATCCGCAACGCCGCGTCTTGGCCTCACCTTAGCCTCACCTTCCGCCGCTCACAGCGTCCAGATGGCGACGTTCGCGACCAGCACCAACGCCATCACGATCATCAGCACGCCCTTGCGCCGGTCGCGCCGCTTGGCGATCAGCACGCCGCCCCCGATCGCGCAGGCGAACGCCGCCAGCATCGCGATCCCCGGCGCCGCCGCCGCGATCGAGCCGTAGAAGCCGCTCACGCGATCGCCCGTGCGTAGGCGTCCACGTCGACGTTCCCGCCCGACAGGATCACCAGCAGCCCCGGCTCGAGCGCGACCTTGCCCGCCAGCACCGCCGCCAGCGCCACCGCCCCGCCCGGCTCGACTACCAGCCGCAACCGCTCGGCGGCCCAGCGCTGCGCGGCGCGTATCTCCTCTTCGCTCACCGCCACCCCGGCCGCGTCGCGCCGGCTGAGCACGTCGAACGTCAGCGGCGATACCTCCTTGGTCTGCAGCGCGTCGCACGCGGTCGGCGGCGGGTTTGGACCTACGGGCTCGATCCAGCTCGCCTCCAGGCTGCGGCGCATGTCATCCCAGCCTTCCGGCTCGACAACCGTGATCGACGCGTCCCGCAGCGCCAGCGCGATGCCCGCCGCCAGCCCGCCGCCCCCGCACGGGACCACCGCGCGTGCGCAGGCCGGCAGCCCCGCCGCCGTCATCTGCTCGGCCGCCTCGATCCCGGCGCTGCCCTGCCCCTCAATGATCCACGGATCGTCGAAACTCGGCACCAAGGTGGCGCCGCGCGCCTCCGCCAGCCGCGCCGCGATCAGCTCGCGGCTCTCGGTTGCACGGTCGTAGTCGACCACCTCGGCGCCCAGCGCCAGCGTCGCCTCGCGCTTGGCGGCAGGCGCGTCCGCCGGCATCACGATCGTCGCCGCCATGCCTAGTCGCCTCGCTGCCCAGGCGATACCCTGCGCGTGGTTGCCGCTGGAGAAGGCGACCACGCCGCGCCCGCGCGCTTCCTCGTCCATCGCGGTCAGCCGGTGCCACGCGCCGCGGATCTTGAACGCGCCGATCGGCTGGAGCGATTCGGCCTTCATCGCCACCGCCACGCCGTCGATCGTCACCACGTACAACGGCGTCTGCGGCAGGATCGCCGCGACCTTCGCGGCGGCGTCGCGCACCCCCGCACGCGTCGGTTGTCGTAAAATCGTCACGTCTCGTGGAATGCCACGAAACAAGGGTCCGCGAAACGCTTTACAGGGGGGTAGGTCGCTCTTATGTGACCCCTCCGCTGCCCCAAGGGACTTCCACCGCAAGGCAGTGATCTGTTGAACAACAAGTCCGCGGCGTCGCCGTGGCGCGGAGGTCCCTTGAATTGCACCAGCATCATAGCGCGCTGGGGCTAGCGCCCCAATCGACTGCCGTCCGTGGCGGCATCGACATCGCCAAGGGTGGACCGGTACAGCCGGTCACGCTCGTTCGTCCCCACGCTGCGGCGCGGGCCGCCCGCTTCTTCTCGGAGAAGTTCCCGGGCCGCTCGATGTACGCGGTGAAGGCGAACCCGAGCCCCGAGCTTCTGCAGATCCTGTGGGACAATGGCATCACGCACTACGACGTCGCCAGCCTCGCCGAGGTGCGGCTCGTCGCGCGCACGCTGCCGCAGGCGACGCTCTGCTTCATGCACCCGGTCAAGGCCGAGGAAGCGGTGCGCGAGGCCTATGCCACGCACGGCGTCCGCACGTTCAGCCTCGATTCGATCGAGGAGCTGGACAAGATCATGCGCGCGACCGGCAACGCGAGCGACCTTACGCTCTGCGTTCGGCTGCGCGTCTCGTCCGAGCATTCGAAGCTCAGCCTCGCGTCCAAGTTCGGCGTCGCCCCGCACGAGGCGAAGGCGCTGCTGTTCGCCGCGCGCCAGGCTGCCGACGCGCTCGGCATCTGCTTCCACGTCGGCAGCCAGGCGATGACGCCCGACGCTTATGCCGACGCGATGGAGCGCGTGCGCGCTGCGATTGTCGAAGCATCGGTAACCGTCGACGTAATCGACGTCGGCGGCGGCTTTCCGTCCAGCTACCCCGGCATGGAGCCGCCTCCGCTCGAGCGCTATTTCGAGACGATCCACCGCGCGTTCGAGAGCCTTCCGATCTCCTACTCGGCCGAACTCTGGGCCGAGCCGGGCCGAGCTTTGTGCGCCGAGTACAGCAGCGTCGTGGTGCGCGTGGAGCGTCGCCGCGGCAACGAGCTGTACATCAACGACGGTGCGTACGGCGCGCTGTTCGACGCCGCGCACATCGGCTGGCGCTTCCCGGTCACGCTGCTGCGCGAGCCCGAGTCGACCGTGCGCGATCATCCCTTCTCCTTCTACGGCCCGACCTGCGACGACCTCGACCACATGGCAGGGCCGTTCCTGCTGCCCGCGGACGTGCAGGCCGGCGACTATATCGAGATCGGCATGCTCGGCGCCTATGGCTCGGCGATGCGCACCGCGTTCAACGGCTTCGGCTCGGACGAGACCGTGGTGGTGACCGACGAGCCGATGGTGACACTCTACGTCGAGCAGGACAACGGCGAGCAGGGCCGGGGCGAGCGCGCCTCCAACGTCGTCAAGCTGTAACGCCAGGCTGCAACGAACCGGTGGCGGCGCGCATTGATGCGCCGCCACTTACGGGTTTGCGCGTCCCCATGAACGACGTCGCGCCGATCATGCGGGAGCATCCCATGACTGACACCCTCAACAAGACTGCCGGCGCCAACGCGCCGATCAACGACAACCGTAAGGCCGAACTGTTGTCGAAGCAGGTCAAGCACATCGACATCAAGAGCTTCGACGCGCGCCCGATCGTCGACGCGATGAGCGACATGAGCTTCACCAGCCGCGATCTCGGCCGCGCGACCAAGATCTACAACGACATGCTCGCCGACAAGGATTGCACGGTGGTGCTCGTCATCGCCGGTTCGACTTCGGCGGGCGGCTGCATGGACCTGTACGCCGAACTGGTGCGCAACAAGATGGTCGACGTCATCGTCGCCACCGGCGCGACGATCGTCGACATGGATTTCTTCGAGGGGCTGGGCCACAAGCACTACCAGGCGCTCGAGGTGCCCGACGACGATACGCTGCGCTCGCTCTACATCGATCGCATCTACGACACCTACATCGACGAGGAGCAGCTGCAGGACTGCGACTTCACGATCAACAAGATCGCGGAGAGCCTGGAGCCCAAGCCCTATTCGAGCCGCGCGTTCATCCGCGAGATGGGCAAGTATCTCGTCGAGCACGGCAAGAAGGAGAACAGCCTCGTCAAGCTCGCCTACGAGCATGACGTGCCGATCTTCTGCCCGGCGTTCGTCGATTCGTCGGCCGGCTTCGGTCTCGTCAAGCATCAGGTCGACGCGGCGAAGGAAGGCCGCCCGTACATGGTGCTCGACGCGATCGCCGACTTCCGCGAACTCACGCAGATCAAGATCGAGGCGGGTACCACCGGGCTCCTGATGATCGGTGGCGGCGTGCCGAAGAACTTCATCCAGGACACCGTCGTCTGCGCCGAGATTCTCGGCCACGAGGACGTCGAGGTCCACAAGTACGCGGTGCAGATTACCGTCGCCGACGTGCGCGACGGCGCCTGCTCGTCCTCGACGCTGCAGGAGGCGGCGAGCTGGGGCAAGGTCAACACCGGCATCGAGCAGATGGTATTCGCCGAAGCCGGCTCGGTGATGCCGCTCCTGGCGTCCGACGCCTATCACCGCGGTCACTGGCACGACCGGCCCGAGCGCCGCTGGGCCAAGCTGTTCGCCTGATGGCGAAGGGTGAGACCTTCGAGCGCCACCGTCAGCCGTGGACGCCGGACGAAATCCAGAAGCTCCACACGCTCGCGAAGAAGGGCATGGCGCTGAAGGCGATCGCCAAGGCGCTCAAGCGCTCGGAGGAATCGATCAAGGACCGCGCCAAGGCCGACGGCCTGTCGATCGCCAAGCTGCGCTGACGCGGTCAGGTCCGACGTGGAGCGGAAAGGGGAGGCACCGAATCAGGCGCCTCCCCTTCTCCGTCCAAGCTGCGTGCTTTCGGCGGTACTGCGTTCGGTCGTCTACGGCGCAGGCACCTTGGACGCACCGGCATGCGGAGCATCCTGCTCGTCAGCCGAACAGCCGCTCCAGGCTGCGCTCCAGCATGACGAATTGCCACAACGTCCGCCCGTGCTCCTCGCGCCCGGTGCGGTGCGCCTCCGCGACGCGTGCGATCTCGCCCATGTCGAACCAGCTGCTGTCTCCCAGCACACGCGAGCGCGCCAGCCCCGCAGCCTCACCCGCCAGCGCGCCGCGGAACCACGCGCTGACCGGGGTCACGAAGCCCATCTTGGGCCGGTACAGAATGTCGCGCGGCAGGTAGCGTTCGAGCGACCGCTTCATCAGCCACTTGCCCTCGCCCCCGCGCAGCCGCATCGCCTGTGGCAACGTCGCGGCGAACTCGACCAGCCGGTGGTCGAGCAGCGGCTCGCGCGCTTCCAACCCGACTGCCATGCTGGTGCGGTCGCCCTTGGTCAGGATATCGCCGGGTAGCCAAATCTTCATGTCGGCATATTGCGCGCGGTCGATCGCGTCACGCGCGGGCGCGTCGCGCATCGCTGCGACATAGCGATCCTCCGCGCGGTGCCCGGCGAGCGCGTGCTTCGCGGCATCGCTGAACAGCGCCTGGCGCAGCGCAGGGGTCGTCACCCCGACCGAGCGCACGTACGCCTCCGCGCTATCGTCGGCGAGCGCGAGCAGCGTCGTCTTGGCGCGCAACGGCCGCGGCGCCCAGTCGGCCTTGGGGTAGACGCGCCCGAGTGTTCCGAACACGCGTCGACGCAGCTCAGGGGGAAGCAATCCGCGCACGCGCTCCTCCGCCGCCTGGAAGCGGTAGCGCCGGTAACCCGCCATCGCCTCGTCCGCGCCGTCCCCCGACAGCGCCACGGTCACGTGCTCGCGCGCCAGCGCCGCGACCTGGTAGGTGGCGAGCGCGGACGCGTCCGCGAACGGCTCGTCGAACGCCGCCACCAGTGTGTCGATCAGTCCGAAATCGTCCGATCGCACGACGCGGACGTGGTGGTCGGTCGCGAAGCGCTGCGCGACCGCGGCGGCATGGCTGCGCTCGTCGTGCCCCGCCTCGTCGAATCCGATGGTGCAGGTCTTGACCGCGGCGCGGCTCGCTTCCGCCATCAGCGCGACCACCGCCGAGCTGTCGACCCCGCCCGACAGGAACGCACCGAGCGGGACGTCCGCGACCATGCGCGAGCGCACGCCGTCGCGCATCCGCTCGATCAGTTCCTCGCCCAGCGCCGCCGCCGACCCGCGCGCGCGATTGGCGAACGATATGTCCCACCATTGCCGCGGCTTGGGCGCGCCCTTGCCTCGCTCGATCAGCATGTAGTGGCCGGCGGCGAGCTTGTTGACGCCCGCGACCAGGCACGCGTCATCGGGCACGTAGCCGTAGGCGAGATAATCCTCGACCGCGCGCACGTCGGGTTTGCGCCTGAGCAGCGGGTGCGCGAGCAGCGCCTTCAACTCCGACCCGAACGCGATCGCGCCATCGGACAGCTCGGCCCAGTGAAGCGGCTTCACCCCCAACCGGTCGCGCGCCAGGAACAATGTCTGCGTCGCGGCATCGTGGATCGCGAAGGCGAACATGCCGTTCAGTCGCTGGAGCATCGCCGCACCCCAGGCGACGTAGCCGTGGAGCAGCACCTCGGTATCGCCGTCGGTCGCGAACACCGCGCCGCGCCGCTGCAATTCGCTGCGCAGCTCGCGGTAGTTGTAGATCTCGCCGTTGAACACGATCGTCAGCCGCGCGTCGGCGGTCGCCATCGGCTGCGGCGAGCCTGCCAGGTCGATGATCGACAGCCGCCGATGCGCGAAGCCGACGCCGGGAGCGGTCCAGACCCCTGCCCCGTCAGCTCCCCGATGCGCGATCGCGTCCGCTATCGCGCGCAGCCGCGCCGGGTCGACCGGCTTGGGCGTGGCGGGATAGAACAGCCCCGCGATGCCGCACATCAGCGCGGCGTCTCGGCGATCCGCAGCATCGCCGCGCCCGGATCGCCCAGGCTCGCCAGGAAGTGCTCAATCGCGGCGCGTGGATCGTGGCCCGGCGCGGCAACCGCCGACAGGTGCAGCGCAATCGCGGGCTCAGGCGCGCCGAACAGCCGCATCTTGACGGTCGCCACCTTCACCTGCCTGTCGTCCCCCGTCACCGTGTCGCCGACGCGGTACCATGTCGCGACGACGCGCTCCACCTCCCCGCCGCCCATGCCCGGCGACGCGTCCGCGACGATCCGCATCGCGCGGCCGCCCGCGATCGGCGCCAAGTCGGCGACGCGCACCCAGCGATCGTCCTCGCGCAGCACGCCGGTGCCGTAGGAGACGAGCTCGCGCCCTTCCGCCTGCTGCGCGAACACCGCGACGCCGACGTCGACCGCGTCGCCCGAGCGATCGGCGTAGCGGCCGAGCAGGAAGTGATCCGCCCCCGGATGATAAGGCGACCACGCCGCGCGGGCGTCTAGATCGACGCGGCGCCAGCCGGCCACCTCGGGCAGTGCGATCCGCGCGGGCAGCGGGGCAGCGCGCGCCATGATCGCCGCCGCGCTCGCCGGGAACACGCCCGCGCTCGCCACGACCAGCACACCCGCGACCACGACCTCCAGCGTCAGCCGCGGCCGCGTCTGCAACGCAGCGGGATTGAAGGCGGGATCGTCGGGCGAACGGTCGAACCACCGCCACGCGATCGCCAGCACCCCCGCCATGACGATCGCGAAGAACACCCAGCCGTAGACGATATGGTCGAACCCCGTCGCCGCCTCGACGCTGGTCAGGTGCGCGGCGTAGATCGTGCCGAACGCGCGCACGCCGTTGGCGATCACCGGTACGACTACGCAGACCGCCATGAACAGCGCGCGCCTGCGCCACGAGGTGAAGCACTGGTTCGCCACCAGCACGCCGAACGCGACCATCGAGATGACGAACTTCGCGCCCGAACACGCCTCCGCGACCTCGAAATAATAGCGCCCGGCGTGGATCAGCACGCCGTCGACCTCGGCCGGCACACCGAACAGGTGGAGCAGCGGCATCGTGATCGCCACCGTCACGTCCTGGAGCGGCGGTTCGAGCTCCTGTCCGAACGGCACCGCGAAGAAGGCGTAGCCGAGCGGAAACAGCAATCCGCGCGCGACATTCGGCCCCAGCGTCGCAACGACCGCGCCTTCCAGCATCAGCACCAGCCCGAGCTGCCGCGCCAGCGCCACGCCCGCCACCTCGCCCAGCAGCCACCCCGCCCCGCCAGCCGCGACGACGAGCAGCCCCGGTGCCCAGGCAACCGGCTTCAACTGCGCGAGCTCGCCGCGCCGCGCCCACACCAGCCACGCGACGACCGGCGCGATGAACAGGCAGTGGCCGAACGTCGTGCTGGTCCACCACAGATGCACCACGTCGCGCACGTCACCGTGGAAAATCAGCAGCAACGCCGCCGCAGCGAGCGCCAGCACGACGAGGGCCTTCGTCCACGCGCCGAGCGCGAACGCGCCTCTGGACAGCGCAATCGTCACGCCGCGACCCGCGCAGGCCCGGTCAATCCCATCATCGCATCGAGCGGCGCGAGGCACGCGTCCCAGGCGTAGCGGGCCTGCACCCGCGCCCGCGCCGCTTGCCCGGACGTGCGTGCGCGGTCGGGTTCGTCGAGCAGCGTGGTGACGGCATCCACCATGCCGCTTCCCTCTGCGACCCAGATCGTGCCGGCATGATCGATGCCTTCCGCTGCTGCGGGTGAGGCAACGACGGCGCGCGCCATCGCCATCGCCTCCAGCACCTTGTTCTGGATCCCGCGCGCAAGCCCGAGCGGCGCGACCACCACCTCGGCGGCGGCGAGCCAGCCGCGTACGTCGGGCACCTCCCCGGTCACGATCACCGCTTCGTCCGCGAGCGCGCGCACCTCGCGTGTCGGCGCACGCCCGACGATCGCGAAGCGCACCTCGGGGTGCGTCGCGCGCACGCGTGGCAGCACGTCGCGCGCGAAACTGACCACCGCGTCGACGTTGGGCTTATAGTCCATCTGCCCGGTGAACACGATCATCCGTCCCTGCCCGACCACCGACACGAAGCGTGCTGCGGGGTCGAAGAAGGTCGTGTGGATCCCATTCGACACCGCGCGCGCGCCCGGCACCAGCGCGGCTTCCTCCGCGCTGACGAAGAGGCTCGCCTCCACCCGCGCTGTCACCGCGCGCTCGTACGCGCCGAGCAGCCGCGCCTCGCGCCGGTACATCCAGCGCGATAGCCCGCGCGCATCCTCGGCGAAGGCGGCGAACTTGGCAGAATCGGCGTCGACGAAGTCCATCACCGCGGGCACGTCGTCCGGCAGGTACTGCGCCATCTGCCCGGAGAAGGCGTAAACGCGATCGATCGCCCGCTCGCGCACGATACGCGCGACCGCCCCTCGCACCCGGGCATCGTCGAACGCCGCCAGTGACAGCGGCCGCCCGCTCGCCAGCGCCTCGACGCCTGCCCGCCAGCGCGGCTTGGTCCTCGCCACCACCACGCACTCGCCCAGCATGTCGCGGAACTCGGATGGCGGTACGAGGTCGCGCGGGTCGTCCGCGAACGCGACCAGATGCACCCGCGCGCGCGCCGCCAGGTGGCGCAGGACGTGGAAGCTCCTGATCTTGTCGCCGCGATCGGGCGGGAACGGCACGCGGTGCGCGAGGAACAGGATGTCCATCGCTCAACCCAGTCCGCGACTGATCCAGGGACCCACCGCATTGGCGAGCGGCAGCGGCAGCTTGGCCCACGTCCGCACCATCAGCGCGTATTTGGGATTGAGCGGATTGACCTCGCGCCGCCCGCCCTCGCTCCACGAGGCGTAGGACAGCGGTCGTCCCTCGAAGCCCCAATTCTTCTTGAACGCCGCAGGACCGGTGCCGACCTTCGAGCGCCCGAAATCGAACCGCGTGCACCCGCGCCCGCGCGCGTGCGCCATCAGCGCGAAGTACATCCGGTCATTGGCACGCAGCGCGCGCGCAGCCTCGGTTCCGCCGCCCCAATAGGGATAGACCGTGCCGCGCCAGTAGAGGCTCAGCACGCTCGCGACCGGCTCGTCCCTGTGCCTCACCGTCAGCACGTCGGCGTCCATACGCGCGATCACCTCGCGGAACAGCGCGCGCGGGAACACCGGCGTGCCCAGATTGCGCACCGATTGGGCGTAGACGCGGTAGTGAGCGGCGAGCGCCGCCGCATCGCGCCCGATCTCGACCGTGAGGTCGTTCGCCAGCGCCTTGCGCACCTCGGCACGCTGCTTGCGCGGGATCGCGAGCAGTTCCGCCTCGTCACTCGCTGCCAGACCGCGCGCGAAGCCGAGGTAGCTGCCCTCGTCCACTGCCCAGCCCGTCGGGTGCGCGCCCCCGCGCAGCTCGACCGATGGGCAGCCGAGCCGCCCCGCCAACGCGCGCGCCGCCGACGCCAGCGGCTCGACCGTTTCCGCATCACCCAAGATACCGCCATCCACCGCGAATCCGCACGACACCAGCGCGCGCCCGAACAGGGGCGAGCGCATCTCGGTCAGCGGCAGCACGCCCGCGAGCGTATTGTCGCCGTACTCGGCCAGCAGCAGATGCGCGCGCTGACCGCACGCCGCCGCAATCGCCTCGCTCCATTCGAGCTGGTGAAACGGCGTCGCGTTCGCGTGCGCGCGCACGAATTCGGCGACGCGCGCGCGATCCGACGCAACCGCCGGACGCACCCCGATCGGCCTGGCGAGCAGCGGCATCGTCACGACGCCAGCCGTTCCACCACCGCGTCGACC
>NZ_JBELMJ010000001.1:36275-38807 GCF_042095875.1 Sphingomonas sp. | reverse complement strand
GCCTGGCGAGCAGCGGCATCGTCACGACGCCAGCCGTTCCACCACCGCGTCGACCCGCCCCCAGGCGTGCCGCCGCAGCAGCCCGCGCAGCTTGCCCGCCATCGCACCCTGTCGGCTGTAGTGCCTGAGTTTAGACCGCAGCGGCGCCGCGTGGACGCGCGGCTGGCCCGGATCGACTTCCCACGGGTGAAAGTAGAACATGCCCGGCTGCGCCGCCGCATTGACCTGCCGCAGCGCGAAATCGGTCACCACCGCGGGCAGCAGGCGAAAGAACCCGCCCCCGGTCGCGAAACGCCGGCCGATCGCCTCACCCACCGTCACCGGCACCTCCACCAGGCTCGCGTCGCCGAGCGGGCGCCACGCGTAGCGCGGGCTCTCGCGCCAGCCGTAATGGTCGTGCCGCACCGGCGCGACGCTGGAGGAATAACGATAGCCCTCCTCCGCCAGCACCGGGTGCGCCCAGGGCGTGCGCGCGTCGATCGAGAAGCTCGGCGCACGGTAACCGCTGACACGCGCGCCCGTTGCATTCTCCAGCGCGACGCGCGCACGGCGCAGGTCGGCACGGAATGCCGCCGCATCCATCGTGAACACGCGCTGGTGATCCCAGCCGTGGCTCGCGATCTCGTGCCCCTCGTCCACCACGCGCCGCATCAGCGCGCCGTGCCGCGCCGCGACCCAGCCGAGCGTGAAGAAGGTCGCCTTGGTACCTGTCTCGGCGAACAGGTCGAGCACGCGCGCGGTATTATCTGAGACGCGGCTCTCCAGCGTGTTCCAGTCACCCTTGTCGATCGTGTTCTCGAACGCGCCGACCTGAAACCATTCCTCCACGTCGACCGACATGCCGTTGAGAACACGCGCGTTCGCCATGAGCTAGGCGACCCCGCGCAGCGGCGCGTCGCGCAGCTCGTCGCGCTCGACCCAGTCGATCAATAGCGTCAGCACGCGGCGCAGCGCCGCATCCTGCTCCGCGATCCGCGCTTCCAGCGCGGCGAACCGGTCATCGTCGAACGGAGAGGCCGGCGCGGGTGTCGGCGCCGCCGCCTCCGCGTCGTTGGTGTTCGCCGCTGCCGGCCGCTCGGGCGCAGGGACCGCAGGCATCTCGCGCCGCTGGTCGCTCACCACCGCGCGCACCACCTTGGCGTCGATCATCTCGATCTCGCCCACCGCGGCATGGAGCAGCACGCGGCTCATCAACTGGTTCAAGCGCCGCGGTACGCCCTCGCTCGCGCGGTACAGCACGGGGAAAGCGTCCTCGGTGAAGTTCGGACGCCCGGTCCAGCCCGCGATCTGCAGGCGGTGCCCGACGTAATCGGCGACCTCGTCGGGCTCCATCGGATCGAGGTGATGCACCGCGATCACCCGCTGGCGCAACTGCTCCAGCCGCGCGGAGCCGTTCAACCGCTCGCGGAACTCGGGCTGGCCGAGCAGGAAGATCTGCACCAGCGCGTGCCCGCCCGCCTGGAAGTTGGACAGCATCCTGAGCTCTTCCAGCGCGGAGGTCGGCAGCGCCTGGCTCTCGTCGACGATCAGCAGGGTACGCCGACCGGTACGCGCGACGGCGTGCAGCCCGCGCTCGATCAGCAGCAGCAGCTCTGCCTTGTTCTTCCCCGCATGGTCGATGTTCAACCCGCCAGCCACGATCCGCAACAGGTCGTCCGCCTCGATCGCGGTCGACACGATCTTGATCACCGTCATGTTGGCGGGGTCGATCCTGTCCATCAGGTGACCGACCAGCGTGGTCTTGCCCGCGCCGATGTCGCCGGTGATGACGATGAACCCCTCACCCTGCGCCAGGCCGTAGCCGAGGTACGCCATCGCCTTCTTGTGCGTGGCGGTATCGAACCAGAAACGCGGGTCGGGCGTCAACTGGAACGGGCGGTCGTGAAATCCGAAGAACGTCTCGTACATAACCGTATCCGTTCAGAAATTGTACCGCGCGCCGAGCAGCGCCTGCGCCGACACCTGCGTGTCGAAGTCGCCCTGGTCGAACGCGTAGAGCCCGCCCGACAGCGACGCGCCGAGCCGACCGAAGCTGCGGCTGTAGGTGCCGTTCAGCCCGCCGCCGTACACGTCCTGCGCGCCGGGCAGATCGCTCGAGAACCAGTTGCCGTACAGATTGGCATCGAACCCCGACACACGGCTGAGCGCGCGCGAGTAGAACAATTGCGCGTAGGCGCTCTGATCCTCCAGCCCCAGCACCTGCGTGCCGACCGCGACGCGCGGCGCGTAGAGCCGGCGGTTGGCGTAACCCGCACCCACGCCCCAGCTGGTGCGCCCGCGCGAGATCGTCCACGCACCATCGATGCCGCGCGCGCGGTAGCTGGCGGTCGAGATCGACTGGAACACGTCGTTCAGACACCCGCCCGCGCCGCTCTGCTGGCTGCCGCCCTGCCGCGCGAACACGCAACCGCCGAACACCTGGCCGAACGGATCGTTCTGCGTCTGGAAACTCGTCGGCAGGCCCGCGATCCCGTCGCGCAGCTGGCGCCCGAACGTCTCGATCGCGTCGTAGACGACGACCTGCAGCCCCGA
>NZ_JBELMJ010000001.1:0-36175 GCF_042095875.1 Sphingomonas sp. | reverse complement strand
GTGACGCCGAACGGCGCGATCCGGTTGGCGGGCACACCGATGCTCGCCTGCGCGACGTGGCTGGTCGACGAATCGTACGCGTCCAGCCGGGGTGCGCCGGGCGCCAGCGTAATGTCGGTGTCGCCCTCGACCTTGGTGTAGCCGAAGCGGTAGCTGCCGACGACGTCGAACGGCCCGGCACGCTTCTGCACGCTCGGGCCGGCGAACAGCGAGTAGACCTGCGTCAGGTTGTCGGTCGTACCCGCGAAATTGATCGGCGCCGCACCGCGAATGTCGCTGCGCTGCCGCGTCGCCAGCGCGCCCGCATCGAGCGACAGCCACGGTGCTACCTGCGTCGTGACACGCGCGAGGCCGGAGTGGACGCTCAGGTCGTCGCTGCCGTCCTCCCAGGTGAAGCGCCGCTCGTAACGGTAGCTGATCTGCCCGTCGGTGCGCCCGGTGCTGACGCCGGCGTCGATACCGGCGGCGAGCGAGGTGTAGGTCACCACGTCGTCGCCGTTCGACAGATCGGCGGCGACGCCCTGCGCGGCCTCGATGTAGGGCGCGACATAGTGCGACTGCGCGGCAGCGGGTGAGGCCGCCACCGCCGTGGTCGCCAGCAGCGCGCACCCCAGGGGCTTCGTAAACCGGGCCACGACTATTTCTCCTGACCGTAATAGCTACCGAAGCGTCCACGCCCCGGCTCGAACGAGACCGAATTAATGACGAGGTGGATGTGCTCGCACCCGTCGAGCAGTTGCACCGCCTCGCGCACGTCGGCCTCCGTGGTGCGATCGGCGCGCACCACCAGCATGACCTGCCCGACCAGCAGCGCGAGCGTGGAGGCGGGCGACGCGGCGAGTGCCGGCGGCGTATCGAACACGATGATGCGGCGCGGATTGGCGGCGAGCAGCCGGTCGAGCACCGCCTCGGTACGGTGCGACGCGAGCAACTCGGTATCGGCGTGGCTGCGCTTGCCCGCCGGCAGCAGCGACAGCTGCGGCACGTCGGTGCGCACGACGCAGCTCTCGGGATCGAGCCGCTGGTCCGCCAAGATGTCGAGCAGCCCCAGGCTGTCCTCCAGCCCCAGACGCTTCATGATGTCGGGCTTGGCGAAATCGCCGTCGACCAGCAGGATCTCGACGTCGCGCTCGGCCGCCAGGCTGATCGCCAAATTGATCGCGCAGAAGGTCTTGCCCTCGCCGGGCTTGCCCGACCCGACGATGATCGTGCGCGCGCGCTGCCCGATCGGCCCGCCCGCGATCTCGCGCGCGGTCAGCAGCAGCTGCCGCTTGACCAGCCGGAACTCCTCGGCGAGCGCACCGACCGGCGCACCGGGGACGAGCATCCCCGCCTCCGCCAGCATCGTGCGATCGATCTGCGCCAGGTCGCTCTCGGGCGCCTCCCACTCGTCCATCCCGTCGTCGTCGGTCGCCGACAGGAACTCCGCCGGGATCGCCGACAAGGTGGGTGGGAGCGGCACGGCCGCCGTCGGCTCGGCGCTCGCCGGCGCGTCCTGTTCGCCGACGACTGCCTCGACCGCGACCGGCTCGACCGCGACCGGCGCGACCGCGACAGGCTCGACCACGACCGGGTCGGCCTCGATCGGCTCAGCCGCGACCGGTTCGGTCTGCGGCGGCGTCGGCTCGTCCGCCGGCGGAAACGCCGGCACCGCGCGTCCGCGCAGGTGCGCGCCGAAGTCGTACACCTTGGCCGCGCGCTCGATCAGCGAGTCCTCGGCCGCGGGTTTCGCGTAACGGTTCATGCGGCAAGTCCCCGCTGGAGCATCTCGACGCCGAGCAGCGCCACGTAGGCGACGCCCAGCGCGGCGAAACCGCCCGCCAGCCACGTCAGCCGGCGGCGGCGCAGCTCGGTCTGCTGGCGCGTCACCATCTCGCCAATCGAGCCGATCACCGCCATGCCGGTGACCTTTTCCAGCTTCTGCGCGGTCGGGAACGTCCCCTGCAATTGCCCGAGCGCGAACGCGGCACCGATCCCCGCGATCAAGCCCGCGACCAGCACGCCGGTCAGCAGCAACGGGCGATTGGGCGCGGTGGGCGTGCGCGGCACTGTCGGCGGATCGATCACGCTGAACTTCACCGCGTCGGTCTGCGACTGCGCCTGGCTGCGCAGATTGACCTGCTCGCGCTGCGCCAGCAGCTGATCGTACTGGCCTTTCAGCACATTGTAGTTGCGATCGATCTCGCCCTGCTCGGCCGCGACCGCGGGATCGCCCGCCAGTTTGGAATTGAGCTGATCGAGGTCGCCCTGCAACTGTCGCCGCCGCATCTGCAGCGCGGCGACGGTCGCCTGCTTGTCCGCCATCATCGCCTGGAGCGAGGAATAGGCCGGGTTGGCGATGCCGTCGCCCGCGCCACCGGTCAGCGGTTCGCCGCGCGCCGCCGCCTGCGCTGTGGCCAGCTGCTGCTTGAGCGCGATCACGTCGGGGTGGCTCTCGGTATAGCCGCGCCCGCGCGCGTCGGCGAGCTGGCCCTGTATCGCCGCCAGCCGCGCGCGCGCCGGCCCGACACCGGGCGCGATCCCCGCGCCGGGTACGGTGCGCGGCGTCGCCGCCATCTGCCCCGACACCGCCGCCATGCTCGACTGCGCCGCACCCAGGTCGCCGTCGATCTGGCTCAGCTGCGCGCGCGTCGCACCGATCCGGTCGGCGACCGAGCCGGTGCCGGGCAGCGCGCCGAGGTAATTGTTCTGGAACGCCGCGCGCTTCGCCTCGGCATCCTGCAACTTCTGTCCCAGGGTCTGGAGCTGGTTGTCGAGGAAGGAGAGCGTCTGCGTGTTCTGCGACCGATCCGACGACAGGTTGGTTTCGACGAAGATGTCGATCAGCTTCTGCGTGATCGAGGACGCGAGCTTGGGGCTCGACGAGGTGGTGGTGATCTCGAACAGATTGTCCTGCTGCGCGACGATCTTGATCGCGTTCTGCAATCCGGCGACGCGGTCGGCGATGTCGCGGTCGCTCGACACGGTCTTGGCCAGGTCGGTGCCGCGCACGACCTTCTCCAGGCTCACCGCGCTGGTCAGCGTCTGGCGCACCGTGTCGATGTCGCGCGCGTCATCGTTGGCGGCCTGCAGCGAGTCCGCACCCGCGGGCAGCACCGATCGCATCTGCACGAACACGCGCGCCTTGGAATCGTAGCGGCTCGGGATCTGGCTGACGACCAGCCACCCGGCGATGCATACCGCCCAGGCCACCGCCAGCGCGATCCAGCGCCGCGTCCAGATCGCGTGCACCGCGATCCGCGCTTCCTCGAAGAGACCGCCCACCCGCTCTACCTCAGAACATGCTCTCGGGGATGATGATGACGTCGCCCGGCTCCAGCTTCACGTTGGCGCTGGCGTCGCCGTCCTTCAGCAGGCGGTTGATGCGCAGCCCGTACTCGGTCTGCTTGCCGGTCTCTCGGTCGTAGCGGATCAGCCGCGCCTTGTTGCCGGCGGCATATTCACCCAGCCCGCCGACCGCGATCATCGCGTCGAGCAGCGTCATGTTGGCGCGGTAGGGCAGGCTCGCGGGCTTCTGCGTCGCACCGACGATACGCACCTGCTGGCTGAACGTGCCGGAGAAGCTGTCCACGATCACCGAGACGATCGGCTCCTTGATATACTCGCCCAGCGCCAGCTTCATGTCGGCCGCCAGCATCGAGGGCGTCTTGCCGACCGCGGGCATGTCGCTGATCAGCGGCGTCGTGATGCGACCGTCGGGGCGGACCTGCACCTTCGCCGACAGCTCGGGATTGCGCCACACGAAGATGCTGAGCGAATCGAGCGGGCCGATGACATATTCCTCGCCCGGCTGTTCCTTGCTGGCGACGAAGGTCGCGGGCGGCAGCTCGGGGCGCGTCGCCCCGCCGCCGGCGCAGGCAGTCAGCGTCGTTGACGCCATCAACGCTGCGGTCAGACCTTGGGAAACCTTCGCGAAACGCATGCAAACCTCCGTGCGCGCCCGTGTCCCGCCGGTTGGGAATCACGTCCCACCGACTGGTTGCGCCTGCACGCAGCTATGCGTCGTAGAGGTGAAGATAGCGTTTAGGACGCGCCCGCGAGCACCTCTGCCGGGGCCGGGTGTCCCAAAAAGGCACTGGGGCTGGCGGTCAGCCCGTACGCACCCGCGATGAAGATCGCGACGACGTCGCCCACCTCGGCGCGCGGCAGCACGACCCGGTCGGCCAGCCGGTCGAGCGGCGTGCACAGGCACCCGACCACCGACACGGCGTCGTTCGCCGGCGCCCCCATTTGCCCCGCGACCGCGACCGGGTAGTTGCGCCGCACCACCGTGCCGAAATTGCCGCTCGCGGCGAGTTGATGGTGCAACCCGCCGTCGACCACCAGGAAGGTCTCGCCCCGGCTCTCCTTGCGATCCACGACGCGCGTCAGGTACACGCCCGCCTCGCCGACCAGCCAGCGCCCGAGCTCGATCGCGAACACCGTGTCGCCCAGAAGCGCACCGCGCGCGTCCAGCACCCCGCTCAGCGCGCTGCCGATCCGCGCCACGTCGACCGGCGTGTCGCCCGCGAAATGCGGGATGCCGAAGCCGCCGCCCAGATTGACCATCGGCGGCACTCGTCCGCTCTCCTCGGCCAACCGCGCGGCGAGCGCGACCGTCGCCGCCTGCGTCTCGATCAGCGCGTCGCTGTCGAGCGCTTGCGAGCCCGCGAAGATGTGGAGCCCGCGCCACTCGGCCCCGCTCGCGACGATCTCGCGCACCAGTGCGGGCACGCGCTCCGCATCGACCCCGAACGGCGACGCGCGCCCGCCCATCTTCATCCCCGACCCGCGCAGCTCCAGATCGGGGTTCACCCGCACCGCCAGCCGGGGCGCGATGCCTGTCCGCTCGCCGATCGCCACCGCGCGCCGCGCCTCACCCTCCGATTCGACGTTCAGCGTCACGCCCGCGCGCACCGCCGCCTCGAGCTCGGCGTCGCGCTTGCCCGGCCCCGCGAAGCTGATCGCAGCGCCGTGCTTGTACGCCAGCACCTCGGCGAGCTCACCCGCCGACGCGACGTCGAGCCCATCGACCAGCGGCGCCGTCGCCCGCACCAGCGGCGCGTACGGGTTCGCCTTGACCGCGTAGTGGAGCCGCACACCCGCCGGCATTGCGGCGCGGAACCGCTCCACCTGCGCGCGCACCAGCGCGAAATCATACACGAATACGGGCGAGCCATGCGCCGCCACCCACGCCTCGGCCGCGCGGCCCGCGATCATCAGCGTGCCCTCTTGGTCGGCGAAGGCGGGCGGGATCGGTCCGATCGGCTTCACGCGGTCATGCTCCTGACCTCGGCCGCGATCGCGGCGCGGTCGAGCTTGCCGTTGGCGTTGCGCGGCAGCGCGTCGCGCCACACGATCTCGGCCGGTTGCATATAGGTCGGCAGCTCGCGCTTCAGCCGCGCGCGCAGCGCCGTTTCCGCTCCCGCCTCCCCGCGCGCCACCACCACGATGCGCTGACCCAGCCGCTCGTCCGCGACACCGATCGCCACCGCCTCGCGCACCTCGTCTTCCGCGGTCACCGCTTCCTCCACCTCCTGCGGGCTGACGCGGTTGCCCGAGGTCTTGATCATCTCGTCGTCGCGCCCGACGAAGCGCAGCAGGCCTTGCGCGTCCGCGACCACCGTGTCGCCCGACCATACCGCCGTACCACCCGCGCGCGAGAAGGCCGGCGCCGGCCGGAACCGCGCCGCCGTCCGCTCGGCATCGTGCCAGTAACCCTGCCCCACCAGCGGCCCGGCATGGACCAGCTCGCCCGGCTCCCCCGCTGCCGCCGCGCCGCCGTCGCCGCGCACCACCATGACCTCGGCGAACGGGATCGCGCGCCCGATCGAGTCGGGGTTTGCGTCGACCAGCGCCGGCGGCAGATAGGTCGAACGGAACGCCTCGGTCAGCCCGTACATCGGGTACAGGTCGGCGTTCGGGAACCGCGTCCTGAGCGCACGCACCATCGCCGGGGTCAGCGCGCCGCCCGAGTTGGTCAGCCGCCCCAGCCGCGCTGCCGTCTCAGCGGGCCACTCTGCCTCGAGCAATTGCGTCCACAGCGGCGGCACCCCCGCGAGCGTCGTCGCCCCAACCCGCTCGACCGCCTTCACCACGTCGCGTGGCGTCAGATAGTCGAGCGGCGCCACCGCCGCCCCCGCGATCCAGGTCGAGAACAATTGGTTCTGCCCGTAATCGAACGACAGCGGCAGCACACCGAGCACGCGGTCGGCGGGTTCGATTCCGAGGTAATGCGCCACCGACACCGCGCCGAGCCACAGGTTCGCGTGGCTGAGCATCACCCCCTTCGGCCGCCCGGTCGATCCCGACGTGTAGAGGATCGCCGCCAGCGTATCCGGGCTGGCTTCGGATGGCGGCAACGCCTCACCCTCACCCACTGCGACGTGCACCGCGACGCCCTCGGGCAAGTCGCCCGCCTCCAGCGTCGCCGCGCGCGCCTCCTGCGTCAGCAGCATCGCCGCGCCGCTGTCATTCAGAATATGCGCCACCTGCGCGCGCTTCAGCGCCGGGTTGATCGGCACGTGCACCAGCCCGGCGCGCGAGGCGGCGAGCGGCATCAGGCACGCCTCGCGCGTCTTGGGCAACCACGTCGCCACCCGCGCGCCCGGCTCGGCCACCTCGCGCGCCAGCCACCCCGCCAGCCGCGCCACCGCCGCCTCGACCTCCGCGAACGTCATCGTGCCCGCGCGGTCGATCAGCGCGGGTGCATCTGCCGCGCCGCGCAGCACGTGGTCGATCGGTCGGGCGTGGCGGTCGAGCGGCACCATTCCACCTCCATAGCGCCCCCGTTGCGCATTTCACCCCCCGCGCCTATCGCACCGCAGCAAGAACGCGACAGCATCGAGGGGAGAAGCGCGTGATTCCGGAAGGCACCAACGAGATCGAGAAGACCTTGCGCGCGGTGCTGGCCGACGTGCTGAGCCTCTCGCCCGAGCGCGTCGCCGCCTTCACGCCCGAGACTGGCCTGTTCGGCTCGCTGCCGGAACTCGACTCGATGGCGGTCGCGGGCGTGCTGACCGAGCTTGAAGACCGGCTCGGCATCGTGATCGAGGACGACGAGGTCGACGGCGAGATGCTGGAAACCTTCGGTGCGCTGACCACCTTCGCCGCAACCAAGGTCCTCAACTGAGCGACCTGCGCTACGTCGATTACCACTGGCGCGGCGGCCGCGAGGCGATGCTGCGCATGGGGCCGGACAGCGGCCCGACGATCCTCGCCTTTCCCGCCCTGTTCGAGGAAGCCAACCGCACCCGCGCGATCCTGGTCGGCGTCCTGCGTCGCTTGGCCGCCCGCGGCCACTCGGTCGCGCTGCCCGACCTGCCGGGCCAGGGCGAGAGCCTGACGCCGGTCGAGGCGGTCGACCTGATCGCCTGGCGCCAGGCCGCGGTCGCCGCCGCCGACAGCCTGCCGCGACCCGTCCACGTCATCGCAGTCCGTGCCGGCGCGCTGGTCGATGCCGACGTTCCCGCCGCGAGCCGCTGGTACTGGTCTCCGCTCACCGGACAGGAGCAACGGCGCGAACTCACCCGACTGCGCGACCTCGGCGACGGCGAGGATTATGCCGGCAACCTGCTGTCCGACGCCCTGCTCGCACAACTGGGCGGCGCCGAGCCGACCCTGACCCCAGCCCCGCGCATCGCCCGGATGGAGAGCGATCCACGCCCCGCCGACGTGAAGCTGCCGGGCGCCGCCCCGTGGCGCGCGAGCGAACCCGGCACCGATCCCGCGCTCGTCGAGCGGATCGCCGACGACATCCACGACTGGATCGCGGCGTGCGCCGGCTGATCACCTTTCCCTGCGATGGCGCGACGCTCGCCGCCACGCTCGACGAGGCGCCAGGCAGCACAGGGTTGCTGATCGTCTCCGGCGGCAACGAAGTGCGCCACGGCGCCCATCGCGGCTCGGCCACGCTCGCGCAGACGCTCGCCGAAGGGGGCACCCCGGTGTTCCGCTACGATCGACGCGGCGTCGGCGATTCGGACGGCCAGAACCGCGGCTTCGCGCACGCCGGCGACGACCTGCGCGCCGCCGCCGCCGCGTTTCGTCACGCGGCGCCGCACGTCACCCGCCTCTGCGGCTTCGGCAATTGCGACGCCGCGACCCTGCTCGCGCTGGAGGGGCGCAGCGCCGGCATCGCGCGGGTGCTGCTCGCCAACCCTTGGACGATCGAGCAGGCCGACGACTTGCCCCCCGCCGCCGCGATCCGCGCCGGCTACGCGCGGCAGCTGCGCGACCCGGCCGAGTGGCGCCGCCTGCTCAGTGGCGGGATCGACATCGGCAAGGCGATCAGGGGCGCGCTAAAGATCGCGCGCGCGCCGGCGCGACCGGGCACGCTCGCCACCCGCGTGACACAGGCGATCGCGGGATGGGGCGACGACGCAACCGTGCTGCTCGCCCGCGACGACAACACCGCCCGCGCCTTCGCCGACGCCGCGCGGGCGAACGCGTTCCGCACTCACACGATCGACACGTCCTCGCACAGCTTCGCGCGCGCCGCCGACAAGCAGGCGCTCGCCGACGTCGTCACCCGCTGGCTGGACGAGTGAGCGGCGGCGTTACTCCGCCGCCTCCTTGAACTCCTCGAACTCGACCGCCGCCAGGAACCGCTCGGCATCGAGCGCGGCCATGCAGCCGGTTCCCGCCGCAGTCACCGCCTGGCGGTACGACTTGTCCATCACGTCGCCGCACGCGAACACGCCGGGCACGCTCGTCTTGGTGGTGCCGGTCTCGACCGCGATATAGCCGTCGTCGTCGAGCGTCAGGTGCCCGCGGAACAGCTCGGTCGCGGGATGGTGCCCGATCGCGACGAACCCGCCGTCGACCGCGATGCGCGAATGCTCGCCCGTCTGCGTGTCCTCCAGCTCCAGCGCGACCAGCCCCGCGTTGCCACCGCCGTCGACGAACGCGCGCACTTCCTTGTTCCACAGCACCTTGATCGACGGATGCGCGTGCAGCCGCTCCTGCAGGATGCGCTCGGCGCGCAGCGTGTCGCGGCGGTGGATCAGCGTCACGTCGTCGGAATGGTTGGTCAGGTACAAAGCCTCCTCGACCGCGGTGTTGCCGCCGCCGATCACCGCCACCTTCTTGCCGCGGTAGAAGAAGCCGTCGCACGTCGCGCACGCGCTGACGCCCTTGCCCTTCATCGCGTCCTCGCTGTCGAGCCCGAGCCACTTCGCCTGCGCGCCGGTCGCGATCACCAGCACCTCGCCCTCGTACACGTCGCCGCCATCGCCGGTCAGGCGGAACGGCCGGCTGTCCAGGTCGACCTTCACGATCGTGTCCCACATCATCCGCGTGCCGACGTGCTCGGCTTGGCGTTGCATCTGCTCCATCAGCCACGGACCCTGGATCACGTCGGCGAAGCCGGGGTAATTCTCGACGTCGGTGGTGGTGGTCAGCTGCCCGCCGGGCTGTATGCCCTGTACCACGATCGGCTTCATGCCGGCGCGCGCGGCGTAGATGGCGGCGGTCAGCCCGGCCGGGCCCGAGCCGAGCACGAGCATGCGAGTCGAATGTGTCGTCATGCCCCGCGATGTAGGACGCGCAAGCCGGCTTGGAAACTGCGCGGCGCGACAGCTTCGTTGCGCCCACTCCCAAGTCCTGCTTTGGTCACGCGCATGACCGATTTCACCTTTCTGCTCCAACCCGACCGCGGCCAGCCCGCGCGCGACATCCACGTCGTCCACCCCGACCATTACGACGCGTGGGCCGCCGGGCAGACGCCGCGCATCCGCGCCGCGCTCGCCGCCAACCGCGTCGTCGGCAAGCCCGGCAACCGCGCGGTGCTGCCCGGCGACGACGCCGACGACTGGTCGATGCTGCTGGTCTGCAACGAGGGGCTCGACTCGCCGTGGCGCATCGCCTCGCTCGGCGACGGTCTGCCCGAGGGCACCTATCGCCTCGCCGGCAACGCTCCGGTCGGTGCGGCCGGGCTCGGCTGGCTGCTCGCGCAGCACCGCTTCACGCGCTACCGCACCGGCGAGCCCGCGCCGCACCGCGTACTGCTGACCGACGACCACGCCGGGATCGAGCAGACTGTCCGCCTCGCGCGCGCCACCGCGCTGGTGCGCGACCTCGTCGACACCGGCGCCGGCGACATGGGTCCCGCCGAGTTGCAGGCCGAGGCCGCCGCGCTCGCGGACCGTCATTCGGCCACGCTCGCGGTCACCAGCGGCGATGCGCTGCGAACCGGCTATCCGATGATTCACGCGGTCGGCCGCGCCGCCGCCGAGCATCGCGCGTCCCGCCTGATCGAGCTCGAATGGGGCGACACCGCCCACCCCCGCGTCGCGATCGTCGGCAAGGGCGTGTGCTTCGATTCGGGCGGGCTCGACATCAAGCCGGCGGCGGGCATGCGGCTGATGAAGAAGGACATGGGCGGCGCCGCGCACGCGCTGGCACTCGCCGGCCTCGTCATGCAGGCCGGCCTCCCGGTCCGCCTCCACCTGCTGATCCCCGCGGTCGAGAACGCGATCTCCGCCGACGCCTTCCGTCCCGGCGACGTGCTGACGACGCGCAAGGGCGTGAGCGTGGAGAACACCAACACCGATGCCGAAGGACGCCTGATCCTCGCCGACGCGCTGACCAAGGCGGGGGAAGACGACCCTGCGCTCATCATCGACTTCGCGACGCTCACCGGCGCCGCGCGCGTCGCGCTCGGCCCCGACCTGCCCGCGACCTTCGTCAACGACGACGCGCTCGCGGACGAGCTGTTCGCCGCCGCCGACGCGGTCAAGGACCCGCTGTGGCGATTGCCGCTATGGGACGGCTACGACGACATGCTCAAGTCCGACGTCGCCGACATGGTCAACGCCCCCGATGGCGGGTTCGCCGGCGCGGTCACCGCCGCCTTGTTCCTGCGCCGCTTCGTCGCGCCGGGCACGCCATGGGCGCACCTCGACACCTTCGCGTGGCACCCCGCCGCCCGGCCCGGACGGCCCAAGGGCGGCGAGGCGTACGGCCTGCGCGCCGCCTTCGAGCTGCTGCGCCGCCGCTATCCCGCCTGAGCGGTCAATCGGCGGCGGCGATGATCGGTACGAATTTCGCCGCGGTCAGGCTCGCGCCGCCGACCAGGGCGCCGTCGACGTCGGCGACGTGCAGCAGCTCGCGCGCATTGTCGGGCGTCACCGATCCGCCGTAGAGAATGCGGACCTTCTCCGCTTCCGCACCGATCATCGCGCGCAGCTTCGCGCGGATCGCGCCGTGCATCGCGGCGACGTCCCCCGCGGTCGGGGTGCGCCCGGTCCCGATCGCCCAGACCGGCTCGTAGGCGATCGCGCACCACGCGCCCGTTGCCCCCTCGGGCAGCGACGCCGCGATCTGCGCGGTCACCACCGCCTCGGCCTCGCCCGCCTCGCGCTGGTCGAGCGTCTCGCCGACGCAGACGATCGCCTGCATGGCCCGGGCGTGCAGCGTCTCCGCCTTGGCCTTGACGTCGGCGTCCGTCTCGCCCTGGTCGGCGCGCCGCTCCGAATGGCCGACGATCGAGAAGCGCGCGCCCGCCTCCTTCGCCATCGCAGCGGAGATGCAGCCGGTATGCGCGCCTTTGTCCGCCGCGTGCACGTCCTGCGCCCCGATCGACAGCGTCGCCACGCGCGCGACCGCGGGCGCGATCAGCGTCGCCGGCACCGCGACCGCAACATCGACGCCGGCGTGCGCTTCGGCCGCCTCTGCGATCGCGTCCAGTTCCGACAGCGCCCCCAGGCTGCCGTTCATCTTCCAGTTTCCCGACACCAGTTTGCGCCGCGTCATCGCCGTCCCCTCCACGTTTTCGTTGATATCGCCCGACGCGATAGCGAGCCCCGCCCCGTGCCGCTACGCCCGCGTATGCGCCCGCCGCCCCGCGGCCGTACCCCCGCCTACCATTGCCACTCGGCGGAGCGGTGCCTAAAGCCGCCCGGTTTCCTCGCTTCACGGCTTCCCGGTTCATGCTCAGCTTCTTCCGCCGCATCGTCAATTCAAAGGCCGGCGTGTACGTCACGCTCGCGCTGCTCGGCTTCATCGCGCTGTCGTTCGCGGCCGGTGACGTGACCGGGCTATCGTCGGCCAGCGGCGGCCTGCTGGGCAATCCGGTCGTGACGGTCGGCGGTACCAGCGTCACCGCGAGCGACGTGCGCAAACGCGCGGAGGACGAGGTCCGCTTCGCGCAGACGCAGCAGCCCGGCTTCGACATGGCTCAGCTCGTTCAGCTCGGCGGCATCGAGTCGATCGTCGACCGCCTCGCCAACGCGATCGGGCTCGACAAGTTCGGCGAGGATCAGGGCCTACGCGTCAGCCGCGCGCTGATCGGCAGCGAGATCAAGAACATTCAGGCGTTCCAGGGTCCGACCGGCCAGTTCGACCAGACGACCTACGAGCGGCTGATCGCGCAGCGCGGCCTGACCGACGCGCAGGTGCAGACCGAGATCGCGCGCAGCACCATGGCGCAGTTCCTCGTCACCCCCACGGTCGGCGCGAGCCAGGTGGCGCAGAAGCTCGCGCTCCCCTACGCCTCGCTGCTGCTCGAACGCCGCCAGGGTCAGATCGCGCTGATCCCCGCCGCCGCGGTCTCCGCCGGCCCCGCGCCGACCGATGCCGAGGTGCAGAAGTTCTACGCCGGCCACCTGCCGCGCTACACCGTGCCCGAGCGCCGCGTGGTGCGCTACGCGATCGTCACGCCCGACAGCGTCGCGGCACAGGCGACGCCGACCGACGCGGAGATCCAGCAGGCGTACAACGCCAACGCCGCCGCTTACCGTGCGCGCGAGCAGCGCACCGTCAGCCTCGTCACCGTGCTCGACCAGAAGGCCGCCGACGCGCTCGCCGCGCGCGTGAAGAACGGCACCGCGCTCGCCGCCGCCGCGCGCGCCGCCGGCCTGGAGCCGCGCACGATCGACAAGGCGGACAAGCCCGCGCTCGCCGGCCAGACCTCGGCGCCGGTCGCCGACGCACTGTTCGCCGCGCAGAAGGGCGCGGTCGTCGGCCCGATCAAAGGCACGATCGGCTTCGTCGTCGCTCAGGTCGATGCCGTGACGCAGGTGCCCGGCCGCACGCTGGCACAGGCGCGCGACGAGATCGCGCAGACGCTGACGCGCAGCAAGACGACCGACGCCTTGTCGCAGCTGCAGAACAAGATCGACGACGCACTGTCGGACAACGCCAACATCAACGAGGTCGCGACCGATCAGAAGCTGGCGGTCACCACGACGAAGCCGCTGCTCGCCTCGGGGATCGACCCCGACGACGCCGCGCGCCAGCCCGACCCGCGCCTCGCGCCCATCATGCAGGCGGGCTTCGCGGCGGAGGAAGGCGACACGCCGACGATCGTCGCGCTCGGCACCGACGGCGGCTTCGCGGTCGTCGGGCTCGACCGCATCGTGCGCGCCGCCCCGCGTCCACTCGCGCAGGTTCGCGCGCAGGTGGTCAAGGACGTGGTGGCACAGCGTCAGCAGCGCGCCGCGAAGCAGATCGCGACGCAGGCGCTCGCCAAGCTCAACAAGGGCACCGATCTCGCCACCGTGCTGGGTCAGACCGGCGTGCGCGGCCCGGCGCCGCAACCGATCGACACCACGCGCGCGGCGCTCAACGCCAACCGCCGCGGCGTCGACCCGACGCTCGCATTGCTGTTCTCGATGCCGCAGGGCAGCGCGCGCATGTTGCAGGCGCCGAACAACCAGGGCTGGCTGCTGGTTAAACTCAACCGCGTCACGCCGGGCGACGCCAGCACCAAGCCCGGCGTCGTCGCCGCGACCCGCGCCGATCTCGGTCGCGTGATCGGTCAGGAATATGCGCAGCAGTTCACCCGCGCCGCGGTCGACGCGGTCGGCGTCAAGCGCAAGCCCGAGGCGGTCGCCGACCTCAAGCGCGAACTCTTGGGTCAGGGCGGCAACCAGTGATCAAGGGGCGATCGCTGACGTGAGCGCGCTCGACGACGTCGCCGCCGGACGCCCCGCGCTCGTCTGGCGCCGGCGCATCGCCGACACGGAGACGCCGGTCGCCGCCGCGCTCAAGCTGCTCGAACCCGGGCGCGGCGACTTCCTGCTCGAATCGGTCGAGGGCGGCGCGGTTCGCGGTCGCTACAGCCTGCTCGGCCTCGCCCCCGACCTCGTCTTCCGCGCCGAAGGCGAGCGCGCCGCGATCAACCCGCGCTGGCTGGAGATGCGCGACGCGTTCGAGCCGTGCGCGGAGCCGACGCTCGCCGCGCTGCGCACGCTGGTCGCGTCGTGCCGGATGGAGGTCGCGCCCGAGCTGCCGCGCGCGCTCGCCTGCCTGGTCGGTTATTTCGGCTACGACACGATCCGGCTGGTCGATCAGCTACCCCCGCCCGCCGACGACGCGCTGGGCGTGCCCGACATGATGTTCGTGCGCCCGACCGTGATCCTTGTGTTCGATCGCCTCGCCGACGCGCTGTTCCTCGTCGCCCCCGTCTGGCCCGACGACGCGCGCACGCCCGACGCGCTGGTCGCCGCCGCCGAGGAACGGCTCGACGCGGTCGAGGCGCGGCTCGCCACCGCCGCGCTGCCGCCGCGCGTGCGCGCCGAGGCGAGCGACCTCGCGCTCACCCCGACGCTGCCCGAGGGCCGCTACGCCGAGATGGTCGCGGCGGCGAAGGACTATATTCACGCCGGCGACATCTTCCAGGTCGTGCTGGCGCAGCGCTTCACCGCGCCATTCGCGCTGCCCGCGTTCGAGCTCTACCGCGCGCTGCGGCGGATCAACCCGTCACCGTTCCTCTACCACCTCGACCTGCCCGGCTTCTCGCTGACGGGGTCGAGCCCCGAGATCCTCGTGCGCGCGCGCGATGGTGAGGTGACGATCCGCCCGATCGCGGGCACGCGCCCGCGCGGCCTGACCGCGGCGGAGGATGCCGCCAACCGCGCCGCGCTGCTCGACGATCCGAAGGAGCGCGCCGAACATCTGATGCTGCTCGACCTCGGCCGCAACGACGTCGGCCGCGTCGCCGAACCCGGCTCGGTCACCGTCACCGACAGCTACACGGTCGAATTCTACAGCCACGTCATGCATATCGTCTCGAACGTCGTCGGCCGGCTCGACCCCGCGCACGACGCGATCGACGCGATCCTGGCGGGCTTCCCCGCCGGCACCGTCAGCGGCGCGCCCAAGGTCCGCGCGTGCCAGATCATCGCCGAACTCGAGTCGGAGAAGCGCGGCGCCTACGCCGGCGGCGTCGGCTATTTCTCGCCCGACGGCAGCATGGATTCGTGCATCGTGCTGCGCACCGCGCTGGTGAAGGACGGCGTCATGCACGTGCAGGCCGGCGCGGGCATCGTCGCCGACAGCGACCCCGCCTACGAGCAGCGCGAGTGCGAGGCCAAGGCGGGCGCGCTCGTCGCCGCCGCGCGCGAGGCGATCCGTCAGGCCAGCCTCAGCGACTTCGGCCAGTAACGGCGCGGCGAAGAAGCGCGCCGCACCTCGCTAGGCGAAGACCCGCCCCGACGCGCGCCTCTTACCGGGGCGTCGCGCCAGGCATCATCGCGTCATTCTTCTCCGCCGCGCGCTTCTCCGCGGCGTAGGCGCGCGCCCACATCTGCGTGCAGCCGGTCTGACCACCCGTTCCGACCGGCGAGCAGGTGTCGGGCAACCCGCCCGCGACGCGCCCGACCTCGTCCGCCGACGCGGTGCGGTTGACCCAGCTCTGGTTCTGCGCGGCGGGCTCGGCCGTGTTCCGCAACTGCTTGGGGATGCGATACTGCTCGTCGGGGTTGATGCGGCTGCACACCACAACCTCGTCGCCCTGCGCGACCGGGCATTTGTCGTTGCCGGTCAGCTGCACGTTGCGGATGCGGGTGGGGGCGCGGCCCGTCTCGGCCTGCGCCTGCGCGGTGGAGCTGACCGGCGCGCCTGTGCTGGTACCGACCGGCGGCACCGTCTGCGCGGCGGCGGCCACGGGCAGCAGGATCAGGGAAACGGCGGTGGTGAAACGCAACATGCGACTGGGCTCCTCGGGGCACATCTACAAACGCGCACGCTGCTGAATATCTCCTTACCCGTGCACGCTAATCGTGTGTCCGCACGATTTCGCGCGCGTCACGGGGCCGCAACACGTTGCGCGCGTCCGCCCATCGGCTATGGCGGCGCGCATGATCCTCGTGGTCGACAATTACGACAGCTTCACCTGGAACCTGGTCCATTACCTGATGGAACTGGGCGCTCAGGTGCAGGTGGTGCGCAACGACGCGCTCTCCGCCGCCGACGCGCTCGCCAGCAACGCCACCGGTTTCCTGATCTCTCCGGGCCCCTGCACCCCCAACGAAGCCGGGATCAGCCTCGACCTCGTCGCCGCCTGCGCGGAGGCGCGGCGTCCCTTGCTCGGCGTGTGCCTGGGGCATCAGGCGATCGGCCAGCATTTCGGCGGCACCGTGCGGCGCGGCGGGTTGATGCACGGCAAGACCTGCCCGGTCGAGCACGACGGCACCGGGCTGTTCTCGGCGCTCCCCTCGCCCTTCACCGCCACGCGCTACCATTCGCTGATCGTCACCGACGTACCCGACAGCCTCGTCGTCAACGCGACCGCCGCCGACGCGTCGGTCATGGGGCTGCGCCACCGCGAGCTGCCGATCCACGGCGTGCAATTCCACCCGGAGAGCATCGCGACCGAGCACGGCCACGACCTGCTCGCCAATTTCCTCCGCATCGCCGGCGTACCCACCACGGCGCGCGCATGACCAGCTTCGCGCAACTGCCCGACCCCAGTTCGCCGCTCAGCCGGCAGAGCGCGGGCCAGGCTTTCTCCGACATCCTCGACGGCCACGCGAGCGAAGAGGCGATCGCCGAGTTCCTCGTCGCGCTCTCGATCCGCGGCGAGACCAGCCTGGAGATCGCCGAGGCCGCGCGTGCCTTGCGCGAACGCCTGATCCCGATCACCGCGCCGCCGGGCGCGATCGACGTCTGCGGCACCGGCGGCGACGGGCAGCACACCTTGAACGTCTCCACCGCGGTCAGCCTGGTCGTCGCCGCTTGCGGCGTGCCCGTCGCCAAGCACGGCAACCGCGCCGCCTCGTCGAAGGCGGGCGCCGCCGATACGCTCGAATCGCTCGGGCTCGACATGGACCGCGCCGGCGCGCAGGCGGAGGCGACGCTCGCCGACCTCGGCATCTGCTTCCTGTTCGCCGCCAATCACCACCCGGCGATGAAGCGCATTACCCCGATCCGCCGCCGCATCGGGCGCCGCACGATCTTCAACCTGATGGGCCCGCTCGCCAATCCTGCGCACGTCACGCGCCAACTGATCGGCATCGCCCGCCCCGACTACGCGCCCGTCTACGCCGAGGCGCTGGCGCAGCTCGGCAGCGAGCGCGCATTCGTCGTCTCCGGCGAGGAGGGATTGGACGAGATCTCCGGCGCGGGTGCGACCGTCGTCGTCAGCGTCGGTGCCGCCGCCCTGCCCGCTCGGATCGTGCCGGAGGACGCGGGCGTGCCCCGCCATCCGACCAGCGCGATCCGCGGCGGCGACGCGGCGTTCAACGCGGTCGCGCTGCGCCGCCTGCTCCTCGGCGAGCACGGCCCCTACCGCGACGCGGTGCTGTTGAACGCCGCCGCCGCGCTCGTGCTCTCGGGCACACAGACCGCGCTCCCCGACGCCGCCGCGCGCGCGGCCGAGGCGATCGACCGCGGCGACGCGAACGCGCTGCTCGACCGCTGGATCGCCTATTCATGACCATCCTCGACCAGATCATCGCCACCAAGCGCGAGGAAGTCGCCGCGCGCAAGGCATCGTCGACTCGCGCCGATCTCGACGCGCGCATCGCCGACCAGTCGCCGCCGCGGGGCTTCCGCGCCGCGCTCGACCGCACCGCCGCCGCGGGCCGACACGCGTTGATCGCCGAGATCAAGAAGGCCAGCCCGTCCAGGGGCCTGATCCGCCCCGACTTCGATCCGCCCGCGCACGCGCGCGCCTATGCCGCGGGCGGCGCGACCTGCCTGTCGGTGCTGACCGACGAGCGCTATTTTCAGGGCTCGGACGCCTACCTCCAGGCCGCACGCGCCGCCTGCGACCTGCCCGTGATCCGCAAGGACTTCACGATCGACCCGTGGCAGGCGATCGAGGCGCGCAGCCTCGGCGCCGACGCGATCCTGCTGATCGCGGCCGCGCTCGACGACGTGCTGCTCGCCGAGTGCGAGGCCGCCGCGATCGAAGTCGGGCTCGACGTGCTGGTCGAGGTTCACGACGCGCACGAGATGGCGCGCGCCGCGCGGCTGCGCTCGCGCCTCATAGGCGTCAACAACCGCGACCTGCGCGACTTCACCGTCGACTATCGCCGCACCTACGACCTTGTCGCGCACGCCCCCGCCGGCTGCACCTTCGTCGCGGAGAGCGGGCTCACCACCCGCGCCGACCTCGACGCGATGGCCGAGCACGACATTCGCTGCTTCCTGATCGGCGAGGCATTGATGCGCCAGCCGGACGTCGAGGCCGCGACCCGCGCGCTGGTCGGATGAGCGACCTCACCCACCTCGACGCCGACGGCGCCGCGCACATGGTCGACGTCGGCGACAAGGACGTGACCAGGCGGGAGGCGACCGCGACCGGCCGCGTCGCGATGTCGGCCGAGGCGGTCGCCGCGATCCGCGCCGGCGCGCTGAAGAAGGGCGACGTGATCGCGGTCGCGCGCGTCGCGGGCATCATGGCGGCGAAGCGTACCAGCGACCTCGTGCCGCTGTGCCATCCGCTGCCGATCACCCGCGTGTCGCTCGACCTCGACGTCACCGACGCCGGCGTCATCGCCACCGCGACCGTCCGCACCGACGGCAAGACCGGTGTCGAGATGGAAGCGCTCACCGCGGTCTCGGTCGCGCTGCTCACCGTGTACGACATGGCAAAGGCGATCGACAAGGCGATGATCCTGCACGATATCCAGGTGGTCGCGAAGAGCGGCGGCCGCTCGGGCGACTGGCAACGGTGAGCGGCTTCGGTGACCCGGCGATCGTGCCGTGGCGGACGACCGCGCGCGAGACGCTGATCGCCGACCGCTGGCTCACGCTCCACGCCGACACCTGCGTGACCGCCGACGGCGCGACGATCGCGCCTTACTACGTCACCGACTATCCCGATTGGGCGCTGATCGTCGCACTCGACGACGCCGACAACATCCTGACGATCGAGCAATACCGCCACGCGCGCGGCATCGTCTCGCTCGAGCTGCCCGGCGGCGGCGTGGATGCGGACGACGCCGACCTGCTCGCCGGCGCCCGCCGCGAACTGCTGGAGGAGACCGGCTGCGTCGCCGAACAATGGGAGCTGGTCGCCTCGCTCAGCCCCAACCCTGCGCTCCACACCAATCGCTGCCACGCGGTGCTCGCGCGCGGCACCCGCCGCGTCGCCGACCCGCACGACGAGCCGAGCGAGCGCGTTCGCCGACAATGGATGCCCGTCGCCGAGGTCGTCCGCCGCGCGATGGCGGGGGACATACAGCAGGCTGTCCACGTCGCCGCGCTCGCGATCGTGCTCGGCCGCCTCGACCGCTGGATCTCCGCATGAGCCTGCTCCCGATCGACGAGGCACAGGCGCGCGTCCTCGCGCTCGGCACCCCGGCCGAGCACGAGGAGGTCGGTATCGGCGACGCGCTCGGCCGCTGGGCGGTGCGCCCCGTCGTCGCCGCGCGGACGCAACCCGCGCGCGACCTGTCGGCGATGGACGGCTACGCGATCCGCTTCGCCGACCTGCCCGGCCCCTGGCGCGTCGTCGGCGAGAGCGCGGCCGGCAAGCCCTTCCCAAGCTCCGTCGGCGCGGGCGAGGCGACGCGCATCTTCACCGGCGCGGCGATGCCGGAGGGCAGCGACACCGTGCTGGTGCAGGAAGAAGCGACGCGTGACGGCGACCGTCTGCTGCTCGCCGGCGAAGGCCCGCCGCACCTGTCGCGCAACGTCCGCCGCCGCGGCCTCGACTTCGCCGCGGGCGACGTGCTGGTCGACGCCGGCCAGCGCCTGACCCCCGCGCGCCTCGCGGTGTGCGCCACCGGCGGCGTCGCGCGCGTCACCGTCGCGCGTCCGATCCGCGTCGCGCTCGCCGCGACCGGCGACGAACTGGTCGAACCCGGTCACGCCGCCGACGCGGACGCGCTGCCCGAGTCCAACCGCCTGCTGCTGCGCGCGCTGCTCGCCGACCTGCCCGTTACTTTCGTCGATCTCGGCATCCTGCCCGATCGGCTCGACGTCCTGACCAACGCGTTCGCGCGCTTCGAGGCTGACATCCTGGTCACCACCGGCGGCGCGTCGGTCGGCGACCACGACCTAGTCCGCCCCGCGCTGGAGGCTGCCGGCTACGCGCTCGATTTCTGGCGCATCGCGCTCCGCCCGGGCAAGCCGATGCTCGCCGGGCGCCGCGACGCCACCGCCGTGGTCGGCCTGCCCGGCAATCCGGTATCCGCCTTCGTCACCGCGCTCCTGTTCGTCCGCCCGCTCATCGCGCATCTGTCGGGCGCGGCCGACCCGTTCCCCGCCGCGACCAGCGCGATCCTGGGCGAGCCGCTCGCCGCCAACGGCAACCGTACCGACTATCTGCGCGCCGAGCTGCGCGGCGGCCGCGCCTATGCCTCGACGATCCAGGACAGCTCGATGCTGCGCACGCTCGCGCGCTCGACCTGCCTCATCGTGCGCCCGCCGCACGCCCCCGCGGCTCAGGCCGGCGACTCGGCGGAAATCCTCGTGATCGCGTGACCGGTTCGCTTGACGGAACATCGAGCGTTCCTTATTGGTTCTTTATCTGTTCACCAAAGGAGCCGCGCGATGCTCACCCGCAAGCAGCATGAGCTGATTTGCTTCATCGAAGATCGGCTGGCTACCACCGGCGTGTCGCCGTCGTTCGAGGAAATGAAGGAAGCGCTCGACCTGAAGTCGAAGTCGGGCGTCCATCGCCTGATCAGCGCGCTCGAGGAACGCGGCTACATCCGCCGCCTCCCCAATCGCGCCCGCGCGCTCGAGGTGCTGCGCACTGCCGAGCGGTCGGACGGTCGCGCGCCCTCGCCCGACGAGCCGAAGCGCGACATGCCCGAACCCGCGAACGACGTGGTCGAGATCCCGCTCCACGGCCGCATCGCCGCCGGTGTCCCGATCGAGGCATTCGAGGGGTCGACCAGCCTGCCCGTGCCCGCCGCGCTGCTCGGCGTCGGTGAGCATTACGCGCTGGAGGTGTCGGGCGACTCGATGGTCGAGGCCGGCATCCTCGACGGCGACTACGCGCTGATCCGCAAGCAGGAGGTCGCTCGCGACGGCGAAATCGTGGTGGCGCTGATCGACGACAGTGAGGCGACGCTCAAGTATTTCCGCCACGAGGGTGCGATGGTGCGGCTCGATCCCGCCAATCGCGCCTATGATCCGCAGCGTTACGCCCCCGCGCAGGTCCGCGTTCAGGGTAAGCTGGCCGGTATTCTCCGCCGCTACGCGTGATCCACGGGTGCGCGTCGCCCGGCGCTTGCACCGTCACAACCTTTCGACCCGCGAACGTCACCGCCACGCCGCCGGTCCGCGACAGTTCGGCGCGGTCGAGCGTCAGCCAGCGCGCGTGGCAGCGGCGCGGCACGCGACGCTCGCTCACCACGATGTCGGCGCGTCGGCACAGCTCGATCAGCGCCCCCGCGGGCACCAGATAGCCGCTGCGCGTCGCGAGCAACCGGACGCGCCTGTCGCCCGCCGTCCGCTCGGCCCAGCACAAATCTGCGTTGCACCGCACTCCCGCTACCTCCGCCATCGCGCGCGGCTCCCCGTCCAATCCCGCATTCTCCGCCAACATGTCCCGCGTATAACCCCCCGCCCGCTCGCGCAGCAGCGACAAGCTCCCATCGTCGCCGCGCCACGCCAGATGCCGCCCGTCGCCGGTCACCAGCAGGTCGGGCGCGGGCGTCGCCAGACTCCACGCGGCACCCGCGACGATCGGCATCGCGCCGATCCAGCGCGCGCGCGTGCGCCACAGCGCGAGCCACAATCCCCCGCCCACCATCAGCGCGAACGCGGCCCGCGACATCGCCGGGATCGCGGTGACCGACCCCGGCGCGGCCGCGACGACGTGCGCGATCGACAGCAGCAGCGCGATCGCCCGGGCCGCGACCCACCACAAAGGCGCCCCCAGCCCAACCGCGTCGAGCAGCAGCGCCAGCGCCTCCAGCGGCATGACCACAAAGGTCGTCAGCGGGATCGCGACGATGTTGGCGAGCGCTCCGTACAGCCCCGCCTTGTGGAAGTGGAACACCGCGATCGGCATCAGCGCCAATTCGACCAGCACGCCGGTCGCCAGCAGCGACGCGCCCTCGCGCAGCACGCGCCGCCACCACGTCTCCTCGCGCTTCAGGAACAACGTCCGCGCGCGCGGATGCTCGTGCAGCGCCACGATCGCGGTCACCGCGGCGAACGACAGCTGGAAGCTCGCGCCCGCCAGCGCCTCGGGCCAGGCGAGCACCACCACCAGCGCACCGACCGCCACCAGCCGCAGCGTGACCGCCTCGCGCCCCAGCGCCAGCGCCGCCAGCACCATCAGCGCGGCGACGCAGCTGCGGATCGTTGGCACCTCCGCGCCCGTCAGCCAGGTATAGCCGATCGCCGCCAGCGCCGCCGCCCCGCCTGCCAGTAGCGGCACCCGCCCGGTCAGCGCGAGGCGCGGCGACGCGGCGAGGACGCGCATTGCCAGCCACATGACCAGCCCGACCACCGCGGTGATGTGCAGTCCGCTGACCGACAGCAGATGCGCGAGCCCCGCGCGCCGCATCGCCTCGGCATCGTCCTCCGAGATCGCGCCGACGTCGCCCGTCGCCAGCGCCGCCGCGATCCCACCGACGCTCCCCGACAGCCGCTGCTCGACGTGGCGGGTCAACCGGGTCCGCACGCCCTCCCCGCGCGTCGCCGGCTGAGCGATCACCTCTACCCCACCGATCGCGCGCCCGGTCGCGCCCAACCGCTCGAACCAGGCGACCCGCGCGAAGTCGTACGCGCCGGGCACCGCGGGCGGCGCGGGCGGCATCAGTCGCGCCTTTAACCGCACGCGCGTCCCCGCGATCACGCGCGACGGCATCTCGTCGGCCGACACGTTGACCCGCACGCGCGCCGGCGCATCGGCGCGCGCCACGCCGTCCCACGTCGCGACCTCGATCCACAACCGCGTAAGATCGCGCGCGGGCAGTGGCTGCACGCGCCTGACCTGTCCCTCGATCCGCACCATCGCGGGCCGGGCGAGCACCGGCGCGCGCACCGCTTCCGCCCGCCACCACATCAGCGCCAGCCCGATCGCGAAGCTGATCGCCGCGGTCGCCAGCACCGCCGCGAGGCGCCCGCCGCGCGCGCCGGCCATCGCGCCACCCGCCACCGCGCCGCTCAGCAGCAGCGCGATCGTCCACCCGCGCGGGTCGGGCAGCACGAACCACGTCGCCACCCCCGCCCCCAGCATTGCCGGCAGCCATAGCACCAGCTGGTGCCGCTCCGCCTCTAGCCAGCCCTCCAACGCGCTTGGCCACCCCGCCGCGATTTGAAGCGACGCTCGTGCTTTGCTAGGGGCGGTCGCGGCTGAACTGGCCATCACTTCATCCACAGCCTGGGAGCAAGCGCGCTTGAGCGCAACCACCAACTCCGACACCGCGCCTGCGCGAACAGTAGTCACTCGTTTCGCCCCGTCGCCGACCGGTTTCCTCCACCTGGGCGGCGCGCGCACCGCGCTGTTCAACCTCCTCTACGCGCGCCACCACGGCGGCACGTTCAGGCTGCGGATCGAGGATACCGACCGCGCGCGCTCGACCGAGCCGGCGATCCGGGCGATTCTGAACGGCATGCGCTGGCTCGGCCTCGATTGGGACGGCGACGAGATCTATCAGTTCGCCCGCGCCGATCGCCACGCCGCCGTCGCGCACCAGATGATCGAGCACGGCCACGCCTATCGCTGCTACATGACGCAAGCCGAGATCGACGCGATGCGCGCCGAGGCGCAGGCGGCGAAGAAGCCGCTGCGCATCCGCTCGCCGTGGCGCGAACATTCGGGGCGCACCGACGGCCCCGCCGACCAGCCCTTCGTGGTTCGCCTAAAAGCTCCGACTGAGGGTGCGGTCACGATCAACGACCAGGTGCAGGGCGCGGTCACCGTCCAGAACGCCGAGCTCGACGACATGGTCCTGCTCCGCTCCGACGGCACGCCGACCTACATGCTCGCGGTCGTCGTTGACGATCACGACATGGGCGTGACTCACGTTATCCGCGGCGACGATCACCTCAACAACGCGTTCCGCCAACTGCCGATCTACCGCGCGATGGACGCGATCGAGGGCGGCTGGCCCGATCCGGTCTACGCGCACATTCCACTGATCCACGGCGCCGATGGTGCCAAGCTGTCGAAGCGCCACGGCGCGGTCGGGATCGAGGCGTACCGCGACGAACTCGGCATCCTGCCAGAGGCGCTCGACAACTACCTGCTCCGGCTCGGCTGGGGCCACGGCGACGACGAGATCATCGCCCGCGACGACGCGATCCGCTGGTTCGACCTGTCGGGCGTCGGCAAGAGCCCGTCGCGATTCGACCTGAAGAAGCTCGAGAACCTGAACGGCCATTACATCCGCGCCGCCGACGACGCGCGGCTCGCCGGCCTGGTGGCGGACAAGCTCGACCTCGCACCCGGCGACCCCGGCCGCGCCAAACTCGAAACAGCAATGCCCGCGCTGAAGCCGCGCGCCGCCAACGTCAACGAGCTCGCCGACGGCGCCGCCTTCCTCTTCGCCCAGCGCCCGCTCGCCGTCGACGAGGCCGCCGCCCCGCTCCTCGCCGGCGACGCGCCCGCGCTGCTCGCGCGGCTCCACGCGGCGCTTGACGCGCTGCACAACTGGGATACGGAGAGCGCCGAGGCCGCGGTGCGGCAGGTCGCCGAGGACGCGGGCGTCAAGCTCGGGCAGGTGGCCCAGCCGCTGCGCGTCGCACTAACCGGACGCAAGACGTCGCCGGGCATCTTCGACGTACTCGTCCTTCTAGGACGTGACGAGAGCCTAGCGCGGATCGCGGATCACACACCCGCCAACGGGGCCTGACAGGAGACGATCATGACCGACAAAGCCACCTTCGATCTGGCGGGCAAGAACTTCGACTATCCCGTGCTCTCCGGCTCGGTCGGCCCCGACGTGGTCGACATCCGCAAGCTCTACGGCCAGACCGGCGCCTTCACCTACGATCCCGGCTTCACCTCGACCGCGTCGTGCCGGTCGGAGATCACCTATATCGACGGTGACGAGGGCGTGCTGCTCCACCGCGGCTACCCGATCGGCGAGCTGGCCGAGCAGTCGAGCTTCATGGAGGTCGCCTACCTCCTGCTGAACGGCGAGCTGCCTTCGGCCGACGAGCTTGACGGCTTCACCCGCACGATCAGCCGCCACACCATGGTGCACGAGCAGCTGGCGACCTTCTTCCGCGGTTTCCGCCGCGACGCGCACCCGATGGCGATCATGTGCGGCGTCGTCGGCGCGCTGTCGGCCTTCTACCACGATTCGACCGACATTCACGATCCGCAGCAGCGCGTCATCGCGTCGCACCGCCTCATCGCCAAGATCCCGACGATCGCGGCGATGGCGTACAAGTACAGCGTGGGGCAGCCGTTCCTCTACCCCGACAACTCGCTGTCCTACACCGGCAACTTCCTGCGCATGACCTTCGGCGTGCCGGCGGAGCCTTATGAGGTGAACCCGGCGGTCGAGCGTGCGATGGACCGCATCTTCATCCTCCACGCCGACCACGAGCAGAACGCCTCGACTTCGACCGTCCGCCTCGCGGGTTCGTCGGGCGCGAATCCGTTCGCGTGCATGGCAGCGGGCATCGCCTGCCTGTGGGGTCCGGCGCACGGCGGCGCGAACGAGGCCGCGCTCAACATGCTGCACGAGATCGGCACGCCCGACCGCATTCCCGAGTTCATCGCGCGCGCCAAGGACAAGAACGACCCGTTCCGCCTGATGGGCTTCGGCCACCGCGTGTACAAGAACTACGACCCGCGCGCGACCGTGATGCAGAAGACCGTGCGCGAGGTGTTCGAGGCGCTCAACGTGTCCGACCCCGTGTTCGAGACCGCGCTGCGGCTGGAGGAGCTCGCGCTCTCCGACGATTACTTCGTCGAGAAGAAGCTGTTCCCGAACGTCGACTTCTACTCGGGCGTCATCCTGTCGGCGATCGGTTTCCCGACCAGCATGTTCACCGTGCTGTTCGCGCTGGCGCGCACCGTCGGCTGGGTCGCGCAGTGGAACGAGATGATCACCGATCCCGACCAGAAGATCGGCCGCCCGCGCCAGCTCTACACCGGTCCCACGCAGCGCAGCTACGCGCCCGTCGGCGAGCGCTGAGCCGGATGCGACGGCTCCGGCCGGTCCTCCTCGTCCTCGGCGTGTTCTGCACGCTGATGGGCGCGCTGTGGATCGGCCAGGGCCGCGGCCTCATTCACTGGCCCGCATCGAGCTTCATGATCGACCAGCAGGTCTGGGCCGACTACGGCGCCGCCCTCGCGGTCGCCGGGCTGCTGATGATCCTGCTGGCGCGACGACTGCGGCGGTAGCGCCGGTCAAGGCTCGCACGTCGTCATCGCACCATCGCATTTAGCCGACACCGCCCGCCGCCAGTTCTCAACTGACGAACATTGGAAAAGTCTGCGTGTTGAGCGGTCTTGTCGCGCTCCCGCACATGCTGCACCTTCAGCCCGCAAACGTCAGTCCGGGGGGACACATGCGGGATTATGCGACAATATCGCTGGCCGACGCGCGGCGTGACTATCTCGCTACCATTACCACCGGCATGCCGATCGCGGGCTTCATCGCGTGGAGCGCGCTCGCAATCGCCGCCTTTCTCTCGGCGACCGCTTGCCGAGCTTCGCGCCCTTCATCGCCGCAGCCATCCCGTTTCCGCTTTCCCTGTTGATCGACAAGGTTCGAGGACAGTTGGGTATACAAGCAGACAGTCGACGTAATTCCGTGACTCAATTGTTCATGCGGTTTGTCACCGTGGTCGCGTTGCTCATATCGTTCGTCATCATCGCGGCTCAAGCAGCCGGCAACCTCGACCTTCTGATCCTTGGTCTGGCCATCCTGGCTGGGATGGTGTGGGTGCCTCATGGGTGGGGAGCGGATGATCCTGCTGGATTCACTCACTTCGTGATGCGTGCAATTCTCTGTTACGCAGCCTACCTGTTCGTTCCGCATGAGCTACGCGCGGCAGCCATCGCTGGTGCCGCCGCACTGACCTACGTTTACGCCGTCGCGGCGATGAGGAAACCGTCGAGCGTCAGATAGCTAGTCGAGCTTTCGAAGCATGAACGGCCAGAGTGACGATCGCTAAGCTGCTGCGTAACGAACTAGGGCCTTCAGTTGTACAACGTTGGCACCGCCATTTCTGTTACGTCCCCGCCGGCAACCACAGCAGGAACCGCGCGCCCGCGCCCTCCGCGCTGTCGACCGTCAGGTCGCCGCCCATCGCGCGCGCCAGCCGCCGCGCGATGTACAGCCCGAGGCCGCTGCCTCCCGCCTCACTCGCGTCGACGCGCTCGAACTTCTCGAAGATGCGCGCCTGGTCGGCCTCGGCGATGCCCTTGCCCTGGTCGGCAACGATCACCACCGCGCGGTCGCCCTCCCGCTGCGCGCGCAGCCAGATCGTCGCGCCCTCGGGCGAGTAGCGCACCGCGTTGCCGAGCAGATTGACCAGGATCTGCAACGTGCGCCGGAACTCGCCGCGCGCGGGCAGCGCTTCGTTCAACCCCTCGCGATCGATCGTCACGCCCGCATTCGCCGCGCGCACCTGCAACAGTCCCGCCGCGCGCCGGACCACGTCGGCCAGGTCGATCGCGTCGTCCTCGACCGTGAAATCGTCGCGCTCGATCGCTTCCAGGTCGACCAGGTCGTCGACCAGCCCCAGCAGATGCCGCCCCGCGCTCGCGATGTCGGCGGCGTAATCGACGTAATGCGGGTCGAGCACGCCGTCCTGCCCGGCGTTGATCGTGTCGGCATTGGCGACGATCCGCCCGAGCGGCCCGCGCAGCACCTGATCGAGCCGCGCGTTGAACGTCTCAGCCACCGGCTCCACCGCCGGCTCGTCGACCAGGTAGGTGCCGCCGACGAAGCCGTCGAACCCGCCCAGCGCGTCGCGGCGGACCGATGCCGCCAGCGTGACGCGCACCCCCGATTCACGGATCGTCGCGCCCTGCCGGTCGAAGTCGACCCGCTCCGCCACCGCGTCGAGGATCGCGACATTGCCGTCCGCGTCGGGCTCCATCGCGAACAGCCGCGTCAGCGGGCGCGACAATGCCGCCACCGCGTCGAAGCCGTGGCGCGCGCCCGCCTGCTCGTCGATCCGCGTCACGCGCAGCTCCGAGTCGACCTCCCACTGCCAGTCGGCGCCCGGCGGCGGCGGCAGTGCGGCCACCGTGTTGGGGCTGGTCGGCGTGCGCCACGCCGGCCGCTCGCGCAGCACCGATACGGCGAGCGAGGTCCCGCCGTCGCCCGGCGTCGCCTTGATCCAGCAGTCGAGGTCGATCTCGCCGTCGGCGATCGTCACCCCGCGCGAGATCAGGATGCGCAACCGCCGCGCCAGCCGCACCAGCGTGTTGAACTGCGGCACCGCCAGCACGTGCCCGCGGCTGCCGCCCGCGCGCTCGTTGATCGCGGAGAAACCCTCGTCGGCGTCGATCAACCGGTCCTCGCGGTCGAGCCGCGCGTGCAGGATCAACTGCTCGCTCACGCGCGGTGATCCACGGCGGCGCTACCCATCGACAGCGCACGCACCGCCTGGCGAAAGTCGCGCGTCAGCATCAGCGGCGCGATCACCGCGCCGGCCTTGTCGGGCGCGACCACCGCGGCGGCGTCGATCGCGTCGGGCAGCGCTTCCACGTCGCGCGTCCGGTCCGCCTCGCCAAGTGCCCAGCCGATCCGCGCCAGCACGTCGCGCTCCATGCCCAGCGCCCGCAGCGCGATCCACAACCGCTCGCCATCGGGTTCCAGCGTCAGCGCGCGCGCTTCGTCCATCTCGATCCCCAGCGCGTGCGCCAGCAACCCGGCGAACAGCGCCAGCCGCCCCTCGGTCAACGCTTCCAGCAGCAATCCCGGCAGCCGATCGACATCGGCGTCGATCGCGGCCGCCAGCCGGTGCGCCGCGACCATCGTCCCCGCCGCGCCGTCGAAATGCGCGATCCGCTGCATCGCCGCGTCGACCAGCGCGCGATCGGCCGTCGCGGACACGCCGCTCAACCGCTCGCGCAGCGCCGCCGCCACCCACCAGACGAGCTGGTGGTGCAGTTCCGCGGGCAGCTCGGCGCGGCGCTCCTCGGCCGGCGCGCGGCGCCGGCTGTCGGCGAGCAGATACTCGATCGCGGCATCGCGCACCATCGCGTCCTCCGCGTCGCGCAGCCGCGCGAGCAGCCCGGTCGCCACGCCCGGCGCGCGATTGGCGACCAGCGCCTCGTCGATCAGGTCGACCCGCGCCTGCGCGACGACCTCGTCCATCAGCGCGCGCTCGCGCAGCAGCCCCGAATCGATCAACCGCGCGAAGACGCCGGAATTGCCCGTCACCACCGCCTTGGCCGCCTGCGCCTCGCCGCGGCTGGCAAGCAGGCGCGCCGCCGCCTCGCCGACATCGCGCTCGAACGCGGTAACGCTCGCTTCGATCAGCGCGCCGATCAGCGCGCGCGCGCGGTCGTCCAATCGGTCGTGCTCGTCGCGGAAGAAATCCTCGATCGCGGCGGCTAGCCGCCGGCTGGCGCGCCGCTCGGCCGCCGCGGCGCGCATGGCCAGCGCGGCCTCGGCATCGGCGGGCGTGGACGGGGAAGGAGGCGACATGGTGCCTGCGTGTAGCCAGCCTTCGTTAAAGCGACGCTAAGCCTGCTGCCGCAGCGCCTCGACCGCCGCGGCCAGCGTGGCGCTCGCGTAGGCCGCGCCCGCCGCCAGCGCCGCCACCGGCACGCCCAGCACGACACCGATCGTCAGCACCAGCAGATAGGCGGGCGCGCTGCCCCACCACGTCCGCCGCGCGCCCGGGCGGGTCGCCCGCTCCGCGATCGCGCCCGCGACCAGCAGCTGCACCGCCAGCAGCAGCGCCGCGCTGCCCAGCCCCTGCCCCAGCAACAGCGCCGCGACTGCCGGAGCGCCCAGCACCGCGACGCGCACCCCGCGCTCGACCGCCGCCTCGTCGCGGAACATCGCCAGCGCACCCGCCAGCTCGGCGACGATCACCGCGAGCAGCACCGCGAGCAATCCCGACACCCGCCACCCCGAATAGAGCGCGGCGAGCCCGACCACGCCGACCGCGCCGCCCGCGCCCGCCACCGCCAGCGTCGCCACGCCGCGCCGCGCTATCTCGGGCACCGCCAGCCGCGCAATCGGACGCAGCACCGTGCGATCGAACCAGCTCGGCCGCGCCGCCATCGACGCCGCCAGCACCGCGCGCCCGCGCTGCTCCAGCAAGGCAGCGCGGTGCTCGATCCCGTGGCCCTGCCGCGTCTGCTCGGGCGCCAGCTCGACCCGCTCGGCGCGCGCCTGCGCCAGCACGTGGAGCAGCGTCGATTGCAGGTCGTAGTCGGCCGGCATCGCCGCCGCCTCGCCGAGCCGCCGCGCGTCCATCCGTGCCAGCCCGGCCCAGGCGACGCCCCCGCCGATCCGCTCGAACTCGCCGTTCGCGGCCTGCTCGGGCACCACCAGCAATGTGTCATCGCGCTCCTCGGCCAGCGCGCTCACGACCGATTCGGTGGTGACCAGCCCGTCCGCGATCACCAGCACGCGCGCGAGCGGATGCAGCTTGCCCAGCGCGTCGCCCGCGCTGCGCACCGCATCGACCGCGACCCCGCGCTTGCCGATCCGCGCCAGCGCCCCGATCAGCTCGGGCGTCAGCCGCGACACGATCACGACGATCTGCGACGCCCCCGCTGCGATTGCGGTCCGCGCCTGATACTCGATCAGGGTCGCCGCCGCGAACGGCAGCGTCGCCGTCAGCGTGCCCGGGCGATCATGCGCCTCACGTGTCGCGAAAAGCAGGCCAGCCAGCATCCGTGGCTGTTAGGGCGGCGTCATGGTCGCCGCAACCCGGCCCGCAACGCGGGCTCGGCGCGCGCGGTGCTACAATCGCTCGACGTTGCGCCGGAGCAGCCGCAGCGCGCGCGCGTCGCCGACCGGCGCGTCCAGCGCTTCTCCGGCGAGCGCCGCCAGCCGCACCGCGCCGAAACTCGCCGCCAGCCCGCGCAGCTTGAGCAACCGCTCGCTCCACTGCTCGGCGTCGCGCGCCAGCGCGATTGCGTCGAGCGCGGTGCGCGCGCTGTGGCTGAACGCCGCGCGCAATTCGGCGATCAGCGCGGGATCGTCGCCCACCGCCGCCGACAATGCTTGATCGATCGCTCCGGGATCATAGGCCATGGCGGCTTGGTTAACACCGTCTGGTTAACGCCGCGTTGGCGCGCGTGCGCACGCCCCGTCGCGAACCGCTTTCGCGTGGCGCCAAACGTGGTAAGCCGATGCCATGAACGGGGGGCCGTCGATCATCGGTATTCGTGTGTCCGAGGGCATGCAGCAGCGCGCGGGGCTCGACCATGAGCACGACGCGCCCGTCGCCGCGCCGCCGGAGCGCTGGGACACGCACGACGCCGCGCCGGCCGAGCCGCTCGCCGAGCCGGCGCCCGCGTGGCGCGCCGCGCTGCTGTGGGTGCTCGTCGGCGCGGCGCTGCTGTGGGTTGCGGCGCTGGTCGCGCTCGCCTGGGGCCGCGTCTCCGCGCCGGTCGAGATCGCGCAGATCGCCGCCGCCGCGCTCGTCGGGCCGATGTTCGCCGGCATCGTCTGGCTGCTCGCGCTGCGCACCAGCCGCGCGGAGGCGCAGCGCTTCGGCGCCAGCGCGCGCGCGATGCGGCTGGAGGCGGAGGCGCTCGAATCGACCGTCGGCGCGCTCGGCGCGGTGATCGACCAGCAGCGCGCGCAGCTCGCCGAGCAGGTTCGGATGCTCGCCACCACCGGCGACGCCGCGACCGCGCGGCTCGCGGCGATCGGGCGCGGGCTGTCGGAGGAGATCGACCAGGCCGACGTCCACGCCCGCGCGCTCGCCGACGCCGCGGGCAACGCGCAGTCGAGCCTGTCGACGCTGCTCAACAGCCTGCCGCACGCGCAGGCCGAGACGCTCGCGCTGACCGAATCGATCGACCGCGCCGGGCTGTCCGCGGGCGAGCGCGCCGCCGCGCTCGACGCGCAGATCGCCGCGCTCACCGCGCGCGGGCGCGAGGCGGAGACGGTCGCGGGCGGCGCCGCGGAGAAGCTCGCCGCGCACATCCGCCGCATGGAGGCGACCAGCGAAACCGCCGGCGCGCGGCTCGAATCGGTCACCTCCGACGCCGCCGGCGCGGTCGACGCGCTGCTCGACCGAACCGCCAGCGCGATCGACGAATCGCGCAAGGGGATCGCCGCGCAGGGCGAGGCGATGCTCGCGCTGATCGGCACCAGCCAGGTCGCGCTCGACCAGGCCGCGCGCGAGAGCGCGGAAGCGCTCACCCAGCGGATCGAGCTGGTCGAGATGGTAATCGAACGGATCGCGCGCCGCCTCGACGCGCAGCGCGGCGTCGGCGAGGAATTGTTCACCGCGCTGGAGGACAGTCTCGGCCGCAACGAGCGCCGGATCGAGGCGCTGCACCTGAGCGGTACCGAGCGGTCGCAGCAACTCGCCGCCTCGATCAGCGCGCTGACCAGCTCGGCCGAGGCGATGGGCGGCGCGCTCCAGGCCGGCGACCAGCTCGCCACGCGCACCATCGCGACCACCGAGACGCTGCTGACTGCGCTCGACGCTGCCACGCGCGAGATCGACGAGACCCTGCCCGAGGCGATCGACCGGCTCGACGCGCGCATCGTTGCCAGCCAGTCGGTGGTGGTCGCCGCGCGCCCCGAACTGCTCGCGCTCGTTACCGCGGCGGAGAGCACGCACGACGCGATTGAGGCGATCGCGCAGGTCATCGCTGAGCAGCGGCGTACCGTTGACGCGCTGACCGGCACCCTGCTCGACGCGCTCACCACCGGGCGCGCCAAGGCCGATGCGATCGGCCACACCGTCGACGAGGCGACCGAGCGTGCGCACCGCTTGGCCGAGGACGCCGCACCACGGCTGATCGAGGCACTGATGCGCGTGCGCGACACCGCCGCCGCCGCCGCCGATCACGCGCGCGACACGCTGGCGAACGTCATTCCCGAGGCGGCCGAGGCGCTCCAGGCGGCGAGCAACGACGCGCTCCACCGCTCCGTCACCAACGGCGTCGAGGCACAGATTGCGCAAGTCTCCGCCGTCGCCGAGACCGCGGTCGAGGCCGCCGCGCGCGCGACGCAGCGACTGGAACAGCAGATCGCGATCATCGACGCCGCCGCCGCGCGCGTCGACACGCGCCTCGCCGAGGAGCAGCAGCACCGCGACCGCGTCGAGCAGGACAGCTTCGCGCGCCGCGCGTCATTGCTCATCGAGCAGCTAAACTCCGCCTCGATAGACCTTACCCGCACGCTCGCGCCCGACGTGTCGGACAGTGCGTGGGCAGCCTATCTGAAGGGCGACCGCGGCGTCTTCACCCGCCGCGCGGTGCGCCTCCTCGACGCCGCCGAGCAGCGCGACATCGCGCGCCTCTACGACGACGAGCCCGCCTTCCGCGAGCAGGTCAACCGCTACATCCACGATTTCGAGGCGATGCTGCGCACCATCCTAACCCAGCGCGACTCATCGCCGCTCGGCGTGACGCTGCTGTCGTCCGACATGGGCAAGCTCTACGTCGCGCTGGCGCAGGCGATCGAGCGGCTGCGCTGACGCTGTCCTACAGGCGAGCGTCAGGGTAGGAGGCGAGCGCTCTTTGACATCGCGCCCATCGATGCCGGACTTCGCCTGAGACGAGTAAACGGCATCGTTGAAGGAGGCTCGTGACAAGCCACAAACACCTCCGTCCCCCAGGGCTCAGTCCGGAGTCCCGCTTATCGGCGCGGGCAGGAGAAGGCAGCGGGATTCCATATCAAGTCCGGAATGGCCGCACCTTCATTCGATCGTGAACGTGCCAGCCAAAGCGCCCCGACCGCAGCAACGCTCGTTGGTGTGACCTTCGCGTGACCTTCCGCCCGCGCGCGAGCAGACTCAGCCCCACGCAGCACCGCGCGTTGGTGTGACCTTAGCCTCACCTTCCGCGCCTCAAACCGCGTTGGCCGCGTCCGCGTAGTCGAGCGACTGGGTGGTCACCCAGCCGAACTCGAAGTTGGCCATGAACAGCGCGAACAGCAACGTCGCGACGATCGTCGTGCGCACGACCACCTTCTTCAGCGAGAATTCGTGCGGTGAGCTCTCGGCGGTGCCCGGCACGTGCTCGGCCCCCGCCTCCGCCGAGGTTTCGACACCGAACGGGAGGACGAGGAAGACCGAGAACGACCAGAACAGGATGTAGATCGCCAGCATCGAGGTCCAGCGCATGATGCGTCAGACCTGCACGACGACCACGTCGATGACCGGCTTCTTGCCGGTCCAGCGCGTTGCGACGCGGCGCACCGCGAGACGCACCTGCTCGCGCAGCTTCTCGCGGTCACGCGGGCTCCCGCGCATCGCTTCGCTCGCCGCGGCGACCGCGTCCTCCAGGAACGCCTCGCGCTCCTCCTCGACCGGCACGCCCTGCACGCGCACGTCGGGCACGCCGCCCGCCCTACCATTGCGGTCGACCGCGATCCCGACCGAGATCTGGCCGTTGACCGCGATACGGCGACGCTCGTTGATCGTGCTGCCGTTCGACGGCAGGATCACGTCGCCGTCGAGCACCAGCCGCCCGACCGGCGCGTTGCCGATCTTCTCCGGCCCGTTCGGCGCCAGTCGCACGATATCGCCATCGGTCTGCACCAGCGCGCGCGAAATACCGTTCGACAGGCCGAAGCGCGCCTGCTCCTTCAGGTGACGCATCTCACCGTGCACCGGGATCAGCGCTTGCGGCCGCATCCACTCGTACATCGACTTGAGCTCGGGCCGGCCGGGGTGACCGGACACGTGGACGTGCGCCTGCTTCTCGGTCACCATCTCAACGCCCTTGGCGGCGAGCTGGTTCTGGATGCGGCCGATCGCCACCTCGTTGCCGGGGATCTGCTTCGACGAGAAGATCACCGTGTCGCCCTCGTCGAGCTTGATCGGGTGCGTGCCCTCCGCGACGCGCGCCAACGCCGCGCGCGGCTCACCCTGCCCGCCCGTCGCGATCACCAGCACCTTGTTGCGCGGCAGCCGCATCGCGGTTTCCGCGTCGATCAGGTTAGGCAGGTCCTTCAGGTACCCCGTCGCCTGCGCCACACGGATGATTCGGTCGAGCGAGCGGCCAGCCACCGCCAGCTTGCGCCCGGTCTCCTCCGCCACCTTGCCGAGCGTCGCAATACGCGCAGCATTCGACGCGAATGAGGTGACGAGGACGCGTCCCTTCGCCTTCGCCACCGTCTCGGCAATGCCACGGCGCACGTCCGCCTCGCTGCCCGATGCCTCGGCGTTGAACACGTTGGTCGAATCGCACACCAACACGTCGATGCCCTTGTCACCGATCGCGGACAGCTCCTCGGGTGTCGACGGCTTGCCGATCAGCGGCTTGGCGTCGATCTTCCAATCACCGGTGTGGAACACCCGCGCCGCCTTGGTCTCGATCACCAAGCCGTTCGCCTCGGGGATCGAGTGCGCGAGCGGCACCATCGTGATCTTGAAGGGGCCGACATCGAACGGCTTCTTCGCGTCGACCAGCTTGATCTTGACGCGGTCCTCGATCCGCTCCTCTTCCAGCTTGCCGCGGATCAGCCCGGCGGTGAACGGCGTCGCGTAGAGCGGCACACCCAAATCCTCGGCCAGATACGGCAGTGCGCCGATGTGGTCCTCGTGCCCGTGCGTCAGCACCAAGCCGACCAGATTGTCGATCTGTTCCTCAATGAAGCGCAGGTCGGGCAGGATCACGTCGATACCCGGGAAGCCCGCGTCGGCGAAGGTCACGCCGCAGTCGACCATCACCCATTTGCCGGCATGGCCGTACAGGTTGACGTTCATCCCGATTTCGCCCGATCCGCCGAGCGCGCAGAAAAGTAGTTCGTTGTTCTTCGGTGTCATTCTCGTCCTTCACGCGCCGCTCCGCCGCGACGCATGGTCGGACGGTAGCTGTAAAAGCGCGATGTTCGCTGTCTTCCGGGTAGCGGCCCCGGCGCCGATTTCGTCAGTTTATATGGGCGCGTTGCCACATGATCGCCAGCCCCTGGATCGTCAGGTCGGGCTCGAT